>JASHNU010000074.1 GCA_030041475.1 Candidatus Sulfotelmatobacter sp. | reverse complement strand
TCAAGCCGACCCGCTGTGCCGTGTGACGGGGCCGAGAATGAACCCGTCGGTAGACGTTGGGCGCCCGCCGAGACCCTTTAGGCATCTGCGCATGGCGCAGCGTCGCTCACCGGATCCTAGTTCGAGTCAAGCACCCGTTCATTCTGCATTGGTTCAAATATCGGTGACCCGCCATCACCAACCTGGCAGGCCGGCTTTCAATTCGGATGCTAGGCAAATCGCGCGGGATTGGCAAGTGGATGCGCACAAAAAGTTGGCAGGTAGTTTGCTACTAAAGTAATGCTGCGTTTAAGGAAGCGCTTGCGAATTTCTGCGCCCGTTGCCTCCCCCGGGCGCTGGGTTCTCGCGGGTGAAGATCCCGAAGTAATTGATTCTGTTGCTGGACGGTGCGTGTATACTCTGGAAACACAACATCGGGCCCAAAGCGAGCTCGCAGGCGTCTCCGCGAGGCGCTGGAGAAGTCTCACAGATGTTCAAAATTCGTGCGTTCGTGCTGGCAGCGGCCGGAACGCTTGTCGGCGCGCACGTCTTTGTGCTGGTCGCCCGGTACGGTAGTTCGTCCGCGTCACTTTGGGGCGACATAATCGGCGCGGCGCTCGCCCCTCTACTAGCGTCGGTTGCCGCGTGGTTTGCCGCTCGCGATTCCGCCACTTTCGGCCGGCGCGTCTGGCGATTGGTATCGCTCTCGCTTCTCCTGGCCGCCATCGGCGGAGCCTATTACACCTATCTCTACGACTACGCTGGAACGTCGGCCAGAGGCTTTTTCCCCAGCGACATCTTTGTTTTCTTCTGGGCCGTGCCGGCGATGATGACGCTGTTTCTGAGCCCACGGGATCCAAACAGCGGGTTTCGCTGGCTGCGCATCTGCGACTTCGTGCAGGTCAGCGCGCTGGTGCTCGCGGTTGAGCTTTCGCAGTTGTACGTTCCGTCGCGCTGGGGAACTTCGACCAATTTCATGCAGACCCGCGCCCTTAAGGCTGGGATCGTTTTCTTCGGACTCCTTGCACTCAGTTTTATTGCCCGCGGGTTGTTCACGACTTTTCGTCCTGCTCGCCGCTTCTTTCTCCGAGCGGGCGTATTCCTCGTTGCCTTCAGCATCACTACCAATGCCACCCTCTATGGCTACGCTGCGGGCAACTACAAGCAGGGCACCTGGCTCGACCTTTCGTGGACCATCACCTATTGCCTGCTCGCGGTGCTGGCCGCAACCTGGAAGGATCCCTCGCGAGATGTGGGCGAAACCCTCCCTCCCCGCTCGCGCATGGCAGATTTGTTAGCTCAGTTTCTTCCGCTCTTCATTCCTGCAATTGTGTTTGCGCTGGCTTTGCGCATTGCTCAGGAACAGTTTCTCTGGTCGGTGATTTTGGTAACCGCATCCTTTGCCGCCGCCAGTGCGCGCCTGGTCCTGGTGCAGAGTCAAATGCTGGTCAGTTCGCGCGCACTGGAGAGAAACCTTACGCTGCTGCAGGGAATCACCGAGGGCACAACCGACGCCGTGTTCGTGAAGGATCTTGAGGGCCGCTACCTAATGATCAATTCCGCCGGCGCCCGCTTCCTCGGACACACGGTGGATGAGGTGATCGGCCGGACAGATGCGGAGCTGTTCGTTCCGGAGGTCGGCCGCGACATCATGGAGCGTGACCGCAAGGTGATCGAGTCCGGGGGGGTTCAGACTTATGAGGAATTCGGCACCGCCGCGGGCGTTACACGGTTGTACTCGGCGACAAAGGGGCCCTTTCACGATCCTAGCGGTCTTGTTGTGGGGTTGCTCGGCATTTGCCGCGACATTACAGATCGCAAGCGGGCCGAAGAAGAAATTCGCCAATCGGAACAGAAACTTCAGATGCATATCGAGAACACGCCCCTCGCGGTCGTGGAATGGGATCTCGACTTCCGCGTGGTCACCTGGAATCCCGCTGCTGAGCGCATCTTCGGCTACACGCGAACAGAGGCCATCGGTCAGCACGGGCATTTCATTGTCCCGCCCGATGTTCGCCCCGCGGTGGACCGCGTCTGGCAAGATCTGCTGACCACGAAGAAAGGTGGGAAGCGCGGCGCCGCCAACGACAACGTGACCAAAGACGGCCGCCTGATCTCCTGCGAGTGGTATAACACGCCGCTGATCGACGATGCGGGACGAGTGCTCGGTGTCGCCTCGCTGGTGCAGGACGTCAGCGAACGCGTGGGGCTCGAAGAAAGACTGCGGCAGTCGCAAAAGATGGAGGCGGTCGGGCGCCTGGCTGGCGGTGTGGCTCACGACTTCAACAACCTTCTGACCGTCATCATCGGCTACACGCAAATTCTGGCCGATGGTGTTCCTTCCGGCAGCCGGCTGGCGGAGAGCGCCGCACAGATCAAATCGGCGGCAGACCGTGCCGCCGGCATCACCCGCCAGTTGCTGGCGTTCAGCCGCAAGCAGGTGCTCTCGCCTCGCATCATCAACTTGAATGACATCGTGCTGAACCTGGACTCGCTTCTGCGCCGGCTCATCGGCGAAGACATCGAAGTGATTACGATGCCTGCTAACGGCCTGGGCTCAGTCCGGGCTGATCCTGGACAGATTGAGCAGGTGCTGATGAACCTGGCCTTGAATGCCCGCGACGCCATGCCGCAGGGCGGCACACTGACTCTGGAAACTGCCAACGTTGATCTCGATGAAGCCTATGCCGGTGAACATCAGCCGATCGGCCCGGGGCATTACGTGATGCTGGTCGTTAGTGACAACGGGCACGGCATGACGCCGGAGGTGCGGGCTCGCGTCTTCGAACCTTTCTTCACTACCAAGGAAGTGGGTAAAGGAACTGGTCTTGGCCTTTCGACCGTGTATGGGATCATCAAGCAGAGCGGCGGCTACATTTGGGTCTACAGCGAGCCGGGCCGCGGAACCAGTTTCAAAATTTATTTCCCCCGCGTGGATCAGACCGCGCAAACGCTCGGATCGGATCGCAGACCGGGCGGCGTGCAGCGCGGCACCGAAACCATTCTGCTCGTGGAAGACGATCCGCAACTTCGCCAGCTCAGCTCCTCGGTTCTGGCGCATTGCGGCTACAAGGTTCTGGTCGCCGGCGGGCCTGAGGAAGCGTTGACGGTCGCACAATCGAACCATCGTGACCTGCGCCTGCTCGTCACCGACGTGATCATGCCGACCATGAACGGCCGACAGCTGGCGGAAAAAATTCTGCAAATTTCTCCGAAAACGCGAGTGCTCTATATTTCCGGTTACACGAACAACGCCATCGCCCACTTCGGCGTGCTCGATGAGGGACTGTGGTTTCTGCCCAAGCCGTTCACTCTCTCCGCACTGATCGCCAAAGTGCGCGAAGTTCTGGACGCGCCTGCAGCCACTTTTCAAAGCGAGCGCACTCCGTAGGAACCTTTAGCGGTTCCCTTCAGCCCAATAGCTGCTGCGTGCCAGCACGGTTTTATTTCGCGCATCTTTCAGCCGCACTCGAATCTGGTGCAGCCCGGGATGCGGATTCTTCGGCGCTATACTCAGCATGTAGCGGCTGTGCAGGTGGTTGGTGAAGTCGTTCATGCGCACGTCGAATTTCTTCCTGGTCTCGAACATCTCGTATTCGCCACCGGTTAGCTCGGCCACGGTTTTGGGAATGTTCTTCCGCATAGCCTGAACGGCCATCAGCATCGGTGCGAGCAGATCGGGCGAGGCATGCATTTCTTCCATGTTCGTGCCGCGCTCAGTATCAAAAATATTCGAGAGGGCGGGCGAAAATGTGAGCGTATAAACCAGCGTGTTGCTTCCGCCGACCGCAGCCACGACAGCATCCAACTTGTTCCGCAGGATGCTGGCATGGTCGCGAGTCTCGCTGATCAGCAAGAGAACTCGCTCCCGGCCTTCCGGTTCCTTCTTGAGCAGGCTGACCGAATAGTCGATGGCATCGAGAATTGCCGCGCCTCCATTTCCCGCCTGCAGATGGTTCAGGTCAACGGTGATCAGGTTGCCGTCACTTGTGAAGTCCCGCGTAAGGTCAACCTCGCGGTCGAACTCCACCAGCGCCACTCGCACCGTTCCCAGGCTGAACAGCGGGTCCAGCATGGACTTCAAGCCCGACATGCGCGGGAATTCATAGTAGGCTCGGCGCCCGCGCTGGATAGCGATGACCAGCGAGATGGGTTGCACTTCAGGAACTTCGTCCAGACGCACAGTCTGCTCGACTCCGTCGTCTTCAACTACGAAGTCGCTGGCCGGCAGTCCATACACGATTCCGCCCTGCTGATCCTTAACCAGCGCCGGAATCAGCACCACATTGGATTGAGTGCGAAGAGTCGTTTCCTGCGAAGTCGCTTCCCGGGAGAGTACGCTGACAGAAAGCAGCGTAAAGAAGAAGAGAAATGTCGCAGCGCGCAGCCTATCCCGCCTTGCGGTCGTCACCCAGTACTTTATCCAGCGCATCTGCTAATAGATGCGCGCGCCTCTGGTAGTCGGTTGCTCCGCTGTCCTGCTTTCGTTTGAGCAGGTGATATT
The DNA here is from genome assembly GCA_030041475.1 of Candidatus Sulfotelmatobacter sp. Taxonomy (GTDB): domain Bacteria; phylum Acidobacteriota; class Terriglobia; order Terriglobales; family Acidobacteriaceae; genus Sulfotelmatobacter. Next base: position 111,345 of record JASHNU010000074.1, on the reverse strand, counting down.
CGTCCGCAATATTGAGCGCCGCCAGTACCGCCAGCCGCACCGTGTCAATCGTATTGGTCGCTTCAGCAACGGCCCGCATCTTGGAATCGACATATTCGGCGAGTTTCAGAATGTATTCGGGGTCGGTGCCGCGCAGGTTGTAAGCCTGGTCGAAGATTTCCACCCGCACGCTGGCGTTTTGCGCGTCCTTTACCGCCTGATTTTTCGTCGCTGTAGCCACAACTCTCCTCGCACGACTTGCGCTGATGTTGGGTGCGCTTCAGCCCGCGTCAGCTGGCTTCGGCAATCGACTCGATCTGCTCCAGCATTTTCTCCACGCGCCCGCGGATGACTTCCCTTTCTTTCTTTAACTGGACCGCCTCGCGCCGCAGCGCGATCAATTCCTCTTCGCGCTCTTCCAGTTGCTGCCGCAGACGCTGCGCATCGCGCTCGGCCGCAGCCTGCGACTGCCGCGCCGCCTTGTACATTTCTATGGTGCGATAAACTTTCTCTTCCAGAGCCTGAAAATCGTCCGCGGGAACCTGGTCTGCTACCTGCCCCACTGCATTCAACGCCATAAGTGCACTCTTCCTGACCGAATTTCGGGAACTTTCTCGCAGTATACTCCAGATTTTTGTGGAGAACTCGGCATTGGCAGTTGAGATGCCCCAGTTGCGGTCAGAGTTTGGCTATAATTTCCGCTGATCGCCAGGAGGCCTGAAATATGAGACACCTTGCCTTTCTAACCCTCGGATTGTGCTTCGCGGTAATCGCCCTCTCATCGCGGAGCGCCGCCAAGACCAACGTGGAACTCAAAGATGCTCAGGGAAAATCTGTCGGCAGCGTGATTCTCTGGGATACCGACAGCGGGGTCGGACTTCAGCTGAATCTTCATGATCTACCTCCAGGGGAGCACGCGATTCACTTCCACCAGACGCCGAAGTGTGAAGCGCCCGATTTCAAGTCTGCAGGCGGCCACTTCAATCCGGAAGGCAAGAAGCACGGCTTCGACAACCCCGACGGCCATCACGCCGGCGACATGAAGAACTTTACGGTTGCCGCGGACGGCAAGGCAGAAGGCAGGTTGGAAAACACCGATGTCACGCTTAAGGATGGCCCGCACTCTCTATTGACGAGCGGCGCCGCGATCGTCGTCCACGCCAAAGCCGACGATTACAAAACCGACCCTTCCGGCAACTCCGGAGATCGCATCGCCTGCGGCGTGCTCACGAAGTAGCGGCCAGCCGCGAAGCGGCGGAATGTGACAGCCCGGCACGGCAGTGCCGGGTAGGGTGGATGGCTACAAGAAGAGTCCCGGGCAGGGACGGCACTTAATTTGGTTCATTTCGACCGGCGCAACTTCCCCAGCCGTCGCACCGCCTCATCCAGCGTCTCCGGCCTCTTGCAGAACGCGAATCGAATCTGCTGCGCTCCATCGCGCGGATCGCGGTAGAAACTCGATCCCGGCACGGTTGCCACGCCAATTTCCTGCACCAGATAACGCGCGAAAGAAACATCGTCGCTGTAGCCGAAGGCCGAAATGTCGGTCATCACGTAATACGCCCCGCGCGGCAGGAAGCACTTGAAACCGGCCGCAGCCAGCGCCGGCACGAGATGATCACGGCGAACGCGATATCCCTCGGCGAGCCTCGCATAATATTCGGCGGGCAGGCTGAGCGCCGCCGCGCCCGCCTCTTGCAGCGGAGCGGGCGCGCCCACCGTCAGAAAATCGTGCACCTTGCGGATCGCCGTCGTGATCTTCTCCGGCGCCACGGTCCATCCCACGCGCCATCCCGTCACACTGTAGGTCTTCGACATGCCGTTGATGGTCACCGTCCGCTCACGCATGCCTTCGAGCGACGCCATCGAAATATGCTTCGTCCCATCGTAAAGAATGTGCTCGTAAATCTCGTCGGTAATCGCCAGCACATCGAACTCGACGCACAGGTCGCGGATTAGCTCCAGCTCGCCCCGTGTGAAAACCTTGCCGGTTGGGTTGTTCGGGGTATTCAGAATGATCGCTTTCGTATGCTTGTCGAAAGTGCGGCGCAATTCTTTTTCGTCGAACGTCCACTCACCGTTCTGATCCTTCGGCGGACGCAGCTTCACAAACTTCGGCTTTGCCCCGCTCAGCACCGAGTCCGGCCCGTAGTTCTCATAGAACGGCTCAAAGATTACGACTTCGTCGCCCGCGTTGCAGCAGGCTAGCAGAGTTGAAATCATCGCCTCGGTTGACCCGCAGCAGACCGTAATTTCCTTCTCGGGATCGACTTCCATCCCATGCGCGGCCAGCATCTGTCGCGCGATCGCGTTGCGCAGGTTCTTCGCGCCCCAGGTGATGGCGTACTGATTCACGTCCGCGGCGATGGCCTGCTGCGCGGCCTGTTTGATCTCGGCAGGAGCGGGGAAGTCGGGAAATCCCTGCGCAAGATTGACGGCGCCATGCAGCATGGCCTGCCGCGTCATCTCACGGATGACGGATTCAGTGAAGTGCGCAACCTTGTCGCTGAGGAAGTGCTTGCGGTGCGTGATGGGAGCACCGGAAGAGTGCGTCGAAATGCCGTCCGTCATAGCAGGCAGACTAGCACAGGCTGCGCCATCAGAAGTTTCAAAACGGAAATCCGCTAAACAAAGAGTGCTCTTGGGTGGCGCAGCGCTTCCAGCGCTGCGATAGAGTGGCCATGGAAACAGTGGCTTTAGCCGCCGAGGTATCAATGGCAGCACCATCATGGCGACGCTGGTGAGAGTGGGTCCCTTCCCCGAACAAGAAAACAAAGCTGTTTCACACAGCTCACATACCCTGGGGATGAAGCTTCCTAAAGGCATCGAACGTCGGCTGTAGCCCTTGGCAGTCCAGGCCAAATGTATTGAACGCAGTTTGCGAAATCTGTGCGAAATACATAAAAACAAGTGCAAGAGCGGTATCAATCCACTCATGAGACCTGCCGATCTGTATTTCGAAGCTCCGGCCATCAAGCGTGCTCAATTGCCCTACCAAGCCCGAAGGAGATGAATGTATAAGTTGCGATAGGAGGAGAAAAACTACATCGTAATCGTAGGAAGGATTGTCAACCGCATAGGCCCTTTCGGACAACGTCTTGGGCCACGCGCTTTTCTGGGAAATGAACTGGAAGCGACTAAAGGCATCCGCAACTTCTTGAGTGTGCGGGTGACTCTTCACCCGCGAAAAGAGCTTTCTCCGTTCGTCGCTCCCAAGGTCAAGGAACTCGGCCGATCGGGGTTCAGGGTCCTTTTCTATGTACTGTAGATTGATGGATGCCTCAACAAGAGAGCGGGCTAAGGCAGCAGCTTGAACGCCATAGCCCGCCTTCGCCAACTTAATCGCGCTACGGGCGTCGTTAAATGCCTTTCCAAGGATAAGAGATGTAGCTCTCCGATGAAGTGCGTCCACTGAAAGCGGATTCTCAGAAATCGTCTCGCGAGTAATCCCTAGAAGCTCGTCGCAGACATGGGCCAGCCTCCACTCCTGATCTGAAAGCTCGGACCACGCCGCCATGAGTTCGACTTGCTCCTCCTGTGTGACGGCAACGCTTGTCGGCGCATCGACCATCAAATCCACCGCGCGCGCGGTCTTGGGGAACGGAATGACTTCGCGCAGACTCTCCGCCCCGGCCAGAATCATGACGATGCGGTCCAGGCCAAGCGCAATGCCCCCATGCGGAGGCGTGCCATATTCCAGCGCTTCCAGGAAGAATCCAAAGCGCGACTTTGCTTCTTCGTCGCTCATGCCCAGGGCCTTGAAGATCTTGCGCTGAATATCCTGCCGATGAATACGAATCGATCCCGAGCCGAGTTCGGTACCGTTCAGAACCACATCGTAGGCCAGTGCCCGCACGGCGCTCAGAGGCGACTGCGGATCCTTCACTGAGTCCACTCCCGCTTCCAGCAGGCCCATGTCCTCTTCGTGCGGCGAAGTAAACGGATGGTGCGCCGCCATCCACTGCCCTTCGTCCTGGTCCCATTCGAACATAGGAAAATTCGTGACCCACATAAAACGGAAATCGCCCCGCTGAAAACACTTGTGCCGCTCGGCGTATTTCTGCCCCAGCGCCAGCCGCAGCAGGCCCGCCGAGGCGTAGATCAAAAGCTCCGCCGGCGTCACCTTGCGATGCGCCGGCATTGCCGTCTGCGGCCCGGCCTGCGCCGACCCGGCCACCAACACGATCAGGTCGCCATCTTGCGCGCCACATTTCTTCGTAATCGCAGTCGCAGCCTCGGGATACTTATTGCCGATGCGCTTGAAATCTTCATACACGCGAGCGCCACCCTTGGAGTGGAACATCGGCTTGATGTCATCCCGCTCCTTGCGTGACAACTCGCCGACCTTCGGCGTGCGGATCGCGATCACCGGCAGATTCGCGTTGATTGCCAGTTCCTGCAGATTTTCCGCGCTGAAACAGTCGCGCACATCCGTGAACGCAGGCAACCGCAGATCGGGCTTGTCGATGCCGAACTGACGGATGCCCTCGTCATAGTCCATGCGCGGAAACGGCGTCTTGATCTCGAATCCGGCAGCCTTGAACGCCGCGGTCAAAAATCCTTCCACCACCTCCCACACCCGCTCCGGCTGCGGATAGGAAATCTCAAGATCGATCTGCGTGAACTCAGGCTGGCGGTCGGCGCGCAGGTCCTCGTCGCGGAAGCAGCGCACGATCTGGAAATATTTGTCGAATCCCGAAATCATCAGAATCTGTTTGAACATCTGCGGCGACTGCGGCAGGGCGTAGAACGTTCCCGGCTGCACGCGGCTGGGCACGAGATAATCACGCGCGCCCTCGGGCGTGGACCGCGTCATAAACGGCGTCTCGATCTCGAAAAATCCCTGTCCCGAAAGGTAGTCGCGAATCGCCTTGGCCACTTTGTGCCGCGTCTCAATGTTGAACTGCATCACGTCGCGCCGCAGGTCGATGTACCGGTACTTCAGCCGCGTCTCTTCGTTGGTGAGCGCCGTGTCGGAAGGCAGGAACGGCGGGAGCTTCGATTCGTTCAGAATGCGAATGTCGTCGGCGACCAGCTCCACTTCGCCCGTGGACATGTTGGGATTGATCGTGTTGGCGTCGCGCAACTTCACCGTGCCAATCGCGGCGATGACGTATTCGTTGCGCAGCGTTTCCGCCTTTTCATGGATGGCCGCGTTGCGTTCGGCGTTAACCACGACCTGCATGATGCCCGTGCGGTCGCGCAGGTCGATGAAGAGCAGGCTGCCGTGGTCACGCCGCTTGTTCACCCAGCCCATGAGCACGGCCTTCTTGCCGGCGTCGGAGGAACGCAGCGTGCCGCACATGTGCGTGCGTCGTAAATCTCCCAGAAAATCGAGCAAAATTGAATCCTTACAGTAGGAATGCGATTGAATGCTGAACCACAGATTATAAACGCGTTTCGGGAAAACCCGGGCCTGCCCAGAACGGGAAGCCGATGTCCTTTCGGTCTACCCAACTCGCCCGCATGCATCTACTATAGGCAGAATGACCGCAGCCCGAGTCTCGGCGGAAACGCTGCAGCCGGCGCCCATCCCGCGCCTGCTGGTCGAGTTGCCGTCCCGTCCGCGGGTTTTCTTCAGCAACCTGCGCGACTTGATTTTTCCGCGCCGCCTCGCCCGGCTTGAGCTTCGCTCCGCTCCCGCTCCGTTCTGGCCCGACGTGTTTGTGAAGCGCGGGCTGCCCTGGTTCGGGTTTCTCCAGTCGTGTGCCTGGCATTGCGCGGCGTTTCTGCTGCTCGTGGAAGTCATCCAATTCCTTGCGCTGCAGCCGCCACCCGTCCCGCGGCCGGTCTTCGATCGTTCGCAGCTAATCTACTACTCGGCGGAGGAATATCTGCCGCCGCTTGATACGCGAGTTGCGCAGGAGGACCCTCCAAGCTTTGATAAGCAGAAGGCAGATGAACCTAAGCCGGCCGACCCGGAGTTTTCGCGCCAGCCGATCATTTCGCTTCCGCCGGAGGCTGACAACCGCTCGCAGACCATCGTCACTCCGCCGAATGTGAAGCTGAAGCACGACGTCGCGCTGCCGAATGTAGTTGCCTGGCCGGACGCTGCGCAGAAGCCGCGCCTCGCCATTCCTGCCGCACCCCTGACCCCAGCCGCGGAGCTTTCGCGAATCGCCTCGCCCACCTTGCAGGCCTCTGTCGTGGCGCCGCCGCCCGAAGTTCGCGTATCTCCTGCCACGGTCTCCCTGCCGAAGAAGCAGCTCGCGGTGATCGCTCCTCCGCCCAGCGTCGATGCAACGCCAATGGCCAGCCGAGCGATTGGAGACATCAACATGGGGCGCAGCTCTGTGATCGCTCCCGCTCCGCAACTTGCAGTAGAAGAGCAGGGAGCATGGTCTGCCATCGGAATAGCCGCTGCCCCGCAGGTTGTCCCTCCGCCGCCAGCGCTCTCCGGGTCTACATCAGCGGGCGATTCGCTCGGATCGCCAGGCCGCGTTGTCGCTCTGAATTTGCATCCTGCCGTCGACCCGCCACCGGACCCGCCCGTGGGAAACCGCCGAGGCATATTCGCGGCGACTCCCGAGGGTCGTGTCGGCGCTTCGGGCTTGCCTGGTTCAGCCGGGGGTGGTTCAGCGGAGGGTGGGTCAGCGGCGGGCAACGGCGGTGGGGCTGGGACGAACCGGAACGGAAACAGCGATCTCCCCGCGGGGCTTTATGTGGGTAGCGCTCCCGCCTCGAGAAAAACTGCCTCAGTCGCAGGCGATCCCTCGTCAGAAAACGCGCCTTCAGGCAATACCGCACTGAATCCGGCTGTCGTCGCCAGCGCCAGCCTGCCGCACGCCAATGCCGGTGCTCCTGCATCCCTTCGCTCAGAGAGCACGGCCAAACTATCGGATGTCGAGCGCAGCATTTTTCTCGGCCGCCAGTTCTTCTCGCTCACACTCAACATGCCGAACCTGAACTCAGCAGGAGGAAGCTGGGTGGTGCGCTTTGCCGAGCTTCATCCCGATCCGAATTCCTCTGGCGAGCTTTCGGCGCCCGTCGCCAAGGTCAAAGTCGATCCTGGCTACCCCTTGCAGCTGATGCGCCAGAACGTGACGGGCACCGTGATTCTCTACGCCATCATTCACACCGATGGCACGGTAGGCAATATCCGCGTGCTGCGCAGTCTCGATCCGCGCCTCGACCAGCGCGCCAGCCAGGCTGTCTCCGAGTGGCAATTCCAGCCCGCAACCAGGAATGGCATTCCCGTCGAGGTGGAGGCCACGTTCCAGATTCCGTTCAAGCCGTTGCCGCTCGACCGATTCTGAACACTTCGGAGGGATCAGGGAAGGCCCAGGGAACTTCCGTCAGAGGCTATCCACCGGCGCCTTTTTTCTTCTCCAGCGCCGCGTAGATCGCCGAATCGGTGCAGACTTCGTAGTAGGGCCGCTCAGTCCATCCCTTGAGTGAAAAGTCCGATGGGTCGACGCGCGGAATACGGCTCTCGCGCACCACGATCTTGCGGAAGATGTCGCGGTCCACCGGCACCGTGGCGATGAATAGCCGGTACTCGCCCTTGTCCGACGACGCCAGCTGCGGCGGCAGCCGCACCTTCAGCGGCTCCAAAGTGATCTCCTGCTGCAACTTGCGAAATGCAGCCTCGTTCATGCGGATTCCGCCGAGGTTGAAGTTGAGAATCACGCCCTCGAAGTTGCCTTCTTCATCTGGCTCGGCCGACTGAAAAGCATAGACGTGGAATGGCCCGGCCTGCGGCTCCATCACCTTGCGGGCGCGCTTGTTGCACGACGACAGCCGGTCGCTCTCATTCAGTGCCTCGGAAATCATGATCTGGTGCTCGCCATCCATCAGATAGAGGGGCGCCGATTCCTGCAGCGTAATGCCCAAGCCGAGTTCCAGCTGGGGCATGCCCGAGCGCTGCATCAATTCGTTGTATCCGCGCACAATTTCGATGATTTCCCGGGCCAGCACGCACATGCGGCTTACGCACAGCCCGGGCGCGCCCTCGCGCTCGAGAATGGCGAGAATGATGGCATCGCCTTCGAGAAAGACTTTCTGCGCGCCGTATTTCTCCAGCAGCTTATTGACCGGATCGTAAAAATTCAAACTGAAGTACGACGCGGGATTCAGCCCCTTTTCCATCATGGTCTGCGTCAGCCGGGTCGAGTCGCGCACGTCGGCCTTCAGCACCACATGGCGCAGCACGCGGTCGGATTCCTCCTCGCGCTGTTCCTCGGGGAGAAGGAATTCATAGAGCGTACCGTTCACGCGCGACAGTTCCTGCAACCGTTCGTTGGCCGCCAGGCTCACCGTGTCCAGGGCGGCGCTCACCGTCTCCAGGCGCCGCAGATCGCGGTGATAGTGAAAAAAATCGGCGAGGAACCGCGCAGCCACCTTGGCTCGTTCCGCCCCGCGGCAACTCGCCACTTTTGCCACCGCGGTGTAAAGGCTGTTGGGCGAGAGTTTCCCGAACTCCTGAATCATTCGCTCCACGCGATCGCATTCGGTGCGGTCAATGAGCGCATTCTTCAGCTGCTGCGGATTGATCCGCGGCGCATATTCGTTGAGCAGGGGCACCACATTGTAGGAGGCGATCACGTTTTCCATGACGTGCTCATCCTCGAGCAGGCGCACCCACGCCGCCAGCCGCTCCTGCTGCTCCAATCCTTCCGTGGAATCTTCCGGCGTGCCGGTTCCGACCAGCAGCCGGGCATTCTCCGGCACGCTCATCCAGGCGTCCAGAGTTCCGGCGATGACTTCCTCGCCATAAAGTGAGCGCAGAAAGGCAGAGGCCACGTCCCGCAGGCGGGTATAGCGGTCGGGATCGCGGTCCCAGTTGCCCAGCATGACATAGTGCTCGGCGCACAGGTAGTCGTCGCGGCCGTCTTCAGAAAACAGCAACCGGTTCACGAACAGCGGATATGCCGCCAGTCCCTCCGCGGCGTCTGCGCCGAACAGTGAGCGCCGCGTGCGCGCCAACGTGCTTTTCTCCACTTCGCGCAGGGTTTCAAAAATCTCCTGCCCGGCCTTGCGCAGAATAATTTTCTTCCGTACCTGGAAGGTCGCCAATTTTTCGCGGTACTCGAGGGCTTTCTGCTGGCGAACATTGTCGTAGGTCTTGAGCAGCACCCGGCAGCGCTCCACCACCTGCGCGAATTGCTGGCTCAACTCTGCGCGCAGAAATTTTACGATCGCCAGCCGCGCCAGCATGTCGACCGCCAGGCGCGATTGCTTCTTCGCCCGATTGAGCGAGCTCACCTGCAACTCCGTCAGGAGAGCCTTCCACTCGCCCGGGTCCGTCTTCGGCCTGGCAATCTTTCCCGCCATGTTCCGCATCCAGGACGGCCCCTGACCGGCCGGGCCCGCATCGGCGGCAAGCAACCCCTCCAGTTCTCCATGCCGCGCCACAAGGCGCGCGATCTGCGCCCGCGCCACCTCGACAAACCGCGGGCTTAGCACCACGTCGTGGCGCACATTGTCCACGCCCAGCGACAAGCCTTCCAGCGAGAGGCTCGGCGCCGATGCCGCCAGTTCCGGCAGCTCAGGCTTCTCCGGCGTCCCGCCTAGACGAAAAATGGGTATTCTCGGCATCGGTAAGACAGGGTTCTGTTGGGAAGTTACTGATTACACACCTACATATGGAGGCTAGCATGCACCCGCGGCCGGCTAAAGTTACCTAGGTTACAGGGTCTGAATTCCCTTTGCGGGTTGAAACAGGAGGCCAGCGCCAGCCGGCCTTTCAGTGCAGATTTTTTTGACGCGTCGCTAGACTCGCCGCCGCTGCCGTGCGTGCCTGGGCGTTCGAGTTCTCTAGCATTCGAACCAGTACCGAATCTGGAACATTCGGATTCCAGGCAAGGTAGTACAGCGCCTCGTACAGAGTGAACGCCACCTGAGGAGGCGGGTCTTTTTGCAGTTCGAGGACGTTGTCGAAGACAATTTCCAGCACTGGGCCGGGGCAATAACGCTTACCGGCCAGGTGTTTCATCACTGCCACACTGGTTCGATAGTGTCGCGCCGCGTTCTCAAGTTCTAGTGGGCTCCGGGAATGAGCGTCCAGGTAGTTGTTCACGGCGTCGACCTGAGGTCCGGTAGCGGTTCACTGAGAGACGCCAAACCGTTGGTCTTCAGCTGCGTCAGTGCCTTTTGCTTCTCTTGTTCCTGCTCGGCGCGAAATGTGTCCATGCGCTGCTGTTCCGCGCGTACTGCCTCCAGTCCATAGACATAGCGGCGATGTTCGAGGACTACCAGCGGAGCTGAACAACAGGCGGAAAGAATGAACACGATGAGAGCGGCCTTCGCCGGCCACACCAGCGGCTGCCCCGGGCGCCGCGTCGCCCAGGCAGCGATTGCGATCAGGATTGGCCAGAAAAGTCCGAACGCCAGGGGGACATACAGAAATGCAAACAGCGGATGGAAGTTGAGGAAGGGGCTCGAATGGACTTGGCGGTCGCTGTACGCGATCCAATTCTTCGGAAGCTCGAAGGCGGGAAGCGCTGCCACAACCACTGACAGCCACAAAAGTAGACGACTTATGCGCGGCTGCGTGGAGGACGACATGAGATGTCAGGGGATAATCGCATTCACTCTGCCACCGCTTACTGCTGGCTCTTCACTCTCGCCGACTCGAATTCATCGCCGTGCTGCCAACCAATCAGCTTGGCCTGGCTCGCCGCTTCCCATCCCAAAGCAAATCCGAAGCGCGCCATTGCCGAGTCGCCGACAAAGTCCATCTCCGGGTGATATTCATCGCTCGGCTGGTGGTAGTGCTTCTCGACGTACTCCTTCTCCTGCTGCACGCCCCACGCCTCGGTGTGCCCCTTGTACTTCATGCCTTCGTTGATCGAGAACGACGGGATCCCAACGCGCGCCAGGCTGAAATGATCAGAGCGGTAAAAATGTCCCGCCTCCGGCCGCGCATCGGGACGAATCGCCAGCCGGAATTCCTTCGCCATCGCCTCCACGATCGGATAAAACGTCGTCCGCTCCGCGCCGGAAACCTCAACCTCTTCGGGCGCTCCCAACGGCTTCACATCGTCGTAATTCAGGTCGAGAGAGATTTTCCCAGCCGGAACCGGCGGATGCTTCCCCAAGTATTCGGACCCGAGCAATCCCTGCTCCTCTGCCGTCACGGCGGCAAAAATAATCGAACGCCGCGGCCGCGCCGCCGCCGTCCCGAACGCGCGCGCCAGTTCCAGCAGGATGCCGCAGCCGGTGGCGTTATCGTTGGCGCCGTTGAAAATATTGTCGCCCGGCATGTCCGGACGAATTCCGAAATGATCGTAGTGCGCCGTGTAGATCACGGCCTCATCCGCGACCCGCTTATCTGATCCCGGCAGAATCGCCAGCACGTTGTTCGACTCAAAACTACGAACCTTGCTCACCATGTGCGCCTTGAGCCGCGCCCCCAGAACGACCGGGTGAAAATCCCGTGTCCGCGCATCCTGCATCATCTTGTCGAGATTCATCCCCGAGGCCAGCGCCAGCCGTTTCCCCACATCGAAGTGAACCCACGACGCAACCTTCAACGCCGGCCCTTCCAGCTTTAGATACGACTTCTCCCCGGAATTCGAGTTCCGCACCACTTCCCACGGATAACTCGCCATCTCCGTCTGATGCACCAAGATCGCGCCCACCGCGCCCCTGCGGACGGCTTCTTCATACTTGTACGTCCAGCGTCCGTAGTAGGTGAGCGCCTTGCCCTTGAAAAACTTCGGATCATCCGACGGCGGCTCGTTCACCAGCATCAGCAAAACTTTGCCGTGAACGTCCGTGCCCTTGTAGTCGTCCCAGTTGTATTCGGGCGCCTCGATGCCGTAGCCCACGTACACAATCTCGGCATCAACTTCCGATTGCGGTTGCTGCGTCTGATCGTAGGCCACATATTCGTCGAGGGGCTTCAAATTCATGGTCTCGCCCTGCTTGGGCACGAGCGAAAACTGGGTCTCGGGCAGAGTCGTGACGCCCACCAGCGGAATCTTCTGCATGAACGTCCCGTGATCGCCGGCCGGCTTCAATCCGGCTTCGGCAAATTGCGTGGCCATGTATTCGGCGGCGATGTCGCCGCCGCGCTGTCCCGTGCCGCGGCCCTCCAGAAGATCGTGCGACAGGTAGCGCACGTGCCAGCGAATGCGTTCGGGATTGATCGTCTCCAGCGCGTTATAAGCCGCACCCGGCAGGCGGATCGAAGGCGCGCTCTTCGCCTTTGTGGAAGCACTCGACCCCGCAGCACTTCCAGCCCAGGCAAGCACACTGCAGCCCAGCACCAGGCTCAAAGCCAGAAACGCAGAAATAGCTCTTACCACTCCCCGCACGGACAGTCCTTGCATGGACAGGTCTCTCCCCCAACGAAGCGGCGCTCGTCAGAAGCCGGTCTGATTATGTAAGTCTGCATGGATTGTAACGGAGGGAATCGCGCCGTTGTATGAGAAGTAATGGGTCTCGGGAGCACGAGAGTGCAACCACCCCCGGAAAACAGGCGACCATCTGGACGTGCCCGGACGGCACCACCCTGTCATCCTCGGGGTCCCCTGTGGTTGGCGTTCTCGCTTTCCACCCGCCGGACCGGCGGCTAGTTTTTCGAGCTTCAACCCGCGCGGAAATCGGGCACGCTTTCACCGGATGCGAACAACGGCATCGGTTTGATCTTTCCCGCTTCGCTCATCCGTCGATTCAGCTCTTCAAGGTCGGCCTTCAGCCAACCCACGCTGGAAAGTTCAATCTCGCCATCCTGCGCGATCCAGAACACGGTCGGCACATTGGTCAGCCCATAAGCATTCGAAACCGGATATCGCCCCAGTTCGTCAAGCAGCACTGGAAATGTCACGCCAAATTCCTTATCGAATGCCGCCGTTTCTTTGGCATCGTTCTGCGAAACTCCCAACAGCGTGTAACCCGTCTGCTTGTACGCCTCATGCAGCCGCTCCAGGTAGGGAAACGCAAACTGACACACCGGGCACGACACTTTGAAAAACGCCAGCACCACCGGCCCCCGAGCCAGTTCGTCGCGCAGGGAAAATGTCTTGCCCTCCAACGTCTTCAACTCAAATGCGGGAGCCTTCGTTCCCGTGGCTAAAGCAGGCATTACTGACCCTCCGTATTGTTATCCATTTTAGATGAGTGAGGTCCGTTCCGGGATGAAGAAGGTGATGGGGTAGTGTCTGAAAGGCACTTTTCAGACACTACCGGTGATGGACCCGTCGCCGTCGTCTCTGCCATGTTCGCCCCACGTAGAATCTTCCGCGTTAGACCCGTCAGCGGTAATTTCGTCAGTTTCTCTACTGATATCCACTCCCCGATCGCTCCCTTTGGCGCAGGTCGACGCCACACCCGTACGGTGTAATCCGTCACAGTAATCGAATGCCGCAACGTGAGGAGAGGCCCTTGGGGGTTGCGTCCATTCATTTTTCCATTCTGAGAGCCTCCATTCGCTTTGTCGTTCCGACCCACTCGCAGCCGCGCACGCGGCGAGTGCGCGGGGGGAATCTGCTCTTGAGTGCGCTTTTGGGTGGCGCGGCGCTTCAACGCCGCGATCCATTCATCTTTTCGGGATGGGGCTTGAGCCCCCGGAGTAATCTCCGGCAGCTCCCACATCCCCGCCATCAACCGCGCATCGCCCGCCCGCTGCACCAGAAACACCGCGCCGTCACGCACATCCAGCGCATAATCGATCTCCCGCTTTTTCTGGCGCGGCAGCTTCGACGCGCTCTTCATCTCTCCCCGCGTCGCGCACAACTCGACCACCGGACACTTCAAACAAGCCGGAGCGCGCGGCGTGCAGACCATCGCTCCCAACTCCATCATGGCCTGGTTGAAATCCCCCGGCCGCGTGCGATCGAGCAATTCCTCTGCCGCCCGCCACAAGTCTTTTGCAGCCATCCGCTCGCCCGCAGTCCGCTGCAGCACGCGCTCGACGTTCCCATCCACCACTGCGGCCGCCTCATCGAATGCAATGCTCGCAATCGCCGCGGCCGTATATCGCCCAATGCCCGGCAACTCCCGCCATCCCGCTGCAGTTGTGGGGAACTCGCCGTCCCGCTCCCGCACGACCACCTTCGCCGCCGCGTGCAGCATGCGTGCCCGCCGGTAATATCCGAGTCCGCTCCACGCCGCCAGCACACTCGCCTCCCGCGCCTTCGCCAGCTTTTGCACGGTTGGAAACCGCCGCAGAAACTCGTGGTAGTGCTCAATCACGGCCGACACGCGCGTCTGCTGGAGCATGATCTCCGATACCCAGACGCGATAGGGATCGCGCTTTTTCGTCGCATTCGGCCGCGCCCGCCACGGCAAGTCGCGCGCATTCGCGTTGTACCAGGCAAGCAATCGCTCGCGAAACGCCCGCACGCCGGCGCCGTTTTCATTCGACCCGAAGTTCATGGGAGGTTCCATCGCAGCGCAGAAGATCGCATTGTACAAAAGACGCCCACGGCCAACGTATCCCGAACCACCGGCATCAGCGCTCGCCATTGACCCCGCTCCCCGGCCGCGAAATAATAGGCGGGCCTGGCATCCGCATCCCGCGCGTGAGCCGTCTCACGCCACAGTCTCGCAAGGAGCAGCATGAACGACTTCAACCGCAAGGTGGAAGACGCATCGGCGCGCGTCAGTCAGACCATCAACGACGCGACCCAACGCCTGGAAAAAGAGATCCCCGAATTCATCAAGTACCTGAACGACGAGGTCGTTCCCGCCGTGCGCTCGCACTCCACCAAGGCCCTGCGCACCGCTTCACAAAAGTTGAAAGACTTGGCCGATTACATGGAGCAGCATCCGACGAAGTAGTCTCTGCGTCGCAGAACTGCATCCAAGCTCGAGCCCGGCACGCTTCGTCAGCAGCCAGCTTCACGCCCTCGTCGGCAGTTAACGCAATGAGCCTGATCCTCCTGCTTACGCTTCTGTTTCTCACCGCTTGCGGACATCCGAAACAGGCGCATGTTAACGTCCCGCCGCCTCCTCAGCCGGCGACATCTGAGCCCGCGCAGCCCGAGACCTCCGCAAACATCCCGCCCGCAACTGAACGACGCGCGAGTTCCAACAAAGATGCCGAACTGGCCGAGCCGACCCTCCCCGCCGGCACAAAGCCCCTCGCGGTCGAGAGTGGGCTCGCCAGCTGGTACGGGCCGCCGTATCACAACCGCCGCGGATCGAACGGCGAAGTCTACAACATGCACGCCATGACTGCGGCCCATCGCACATTTCCGCTGGGCTCGATCCTGCGCGTCACCAACGTAAAGACCGGCTCCAGCGCGCTGGTTCGCATTACAGATCGCGGGCCGTTCATCCCGGGCCGCGTCGTCGATCTTTCGCTCGCTGCGGCTCGCAAACTCGACGTTGTCCAGCCCGGCGTGGCTGAGGTGAAAGTTGAGTTGATGCAGTCTCCAACTCCGCTCGATGCTGGCGGAAAGTGGGCGGTGCAAATCGGCGGATTCTCCGACGAGGACAGTGCCGCGAAACTGGCCGATCACCTCACCCGCCGATACCACACGGCCAAAGTCCTGCGCTTCGCCAGTCCCGCCGGAGACTGGTGGATTCGCGTCCGCGTACTCGATGACGACCATGACCGCGCCCAGCAACTCGCCAAGGAAACCGAAACTCCCGAAGGCGCGGTTTTTGTGGTGCGATTGGATTAACTGGCTGCAGCGGGTTGCGGCTTTAACACAAGATCTATCCCGCCCATAGCGGAACCAAATACTCGAACGTCAGCCAGCTCCCCACGACGAGTGCGAGAAGAATCACAACCAGAATCAGCAAGACCTTGCGCTCCTTTTCAGGCGTCGGCGGCGTGATGCCCGTGGCGATCAGAATGGCCCGCATCACTGCAATCAGAAAGTTCAACGCAATCCTCTCAGCTCATCGGCGGCGACTTCATCGAGCATGATACCGCCTCTGCTGACATTCCTCCGCGTGCGGTGCTATCGTTTTCGAATCATGCCTGACGAAACTGCCTCTTGCCTGTTCTGCCGCATCATGCGCGGCGAGATTCCGTCGAAGAGAATTTACGAGGACGAACACGTCTACGCTTTCGAGGACATCTCCCCCAAAGCCCCCACTCACGTGCTCGTGATTCCCAAGAAACATTTTGCGGGATTAAAGGAAGCGCAGTCTTCCGATGCCGAGATCATCGGGCGCTGCCATCTCGCTGCCGCCCTGATCGCCCGCCAGCGCAAGATCGAGAACGGTTATCGCACTGTGCTCAACGTCGGCCCGGGCGCCGGCCAGTCAGTATTCCACTTGCACGTGCACCTTCTCGGCGGACGTACGCTCACCTGGCCGCCGGGATGAGGGCTCCACTTTCCACCGAGTCGACGGCAGGGAACGCGATGGCAGCGCTCTAGTTTCCCGCCGATTCTCAGCCCCCTTCACCAAGGTAACGTCGACATGCGATACCAGCCTCGCTAGCATCAATCTGTTTCCAGACTCTTCAGGAGAGGCCTGCCGTCCAGACTGGACACCACCATGATTGCTCGCGCCCGCACCCTCATTTCGACCCGTCTTCGCCGTGCTCCGCGGACATTTGCTCTTGTCGGTACAACCGTTGCGGTACTGTTTCTTCTTCTTTCGCACGCCACTGACGCTGTCGCCGAGGAGATTGCAAAAGCCGCCGCGCCCTGCGGTTATTCTGACGCCGTTTTCGATCCGGCTAGCGATGTTCATGCCTGGTATAAGTATGGCGTCGCGATCGCCCAGTTGCTGAAGCAAGAAAAGTTCGGGGAACTGGACTGCCTGGCCGACGCCGCCCGGGCGGGCAAGTCCCGGTTCTCCGGAGGCGCGTGGAAGCTGCGCTACATCTACCTCGGACTGGATTCGCCCCGGCCCGGTCATCCTACGCAGGAGGACTGGCGCCAGCATTTTGGCCTCATGGACCGCTGGATCAAGCAGAATCCTCATTCCGTCACGGCCCGCATCGCCCTGGCCGAGTCATACGTCCAGTACGGCTGGGACGCCCGCGGCAATGGATACTCGGACAATGTCAGCGAAAGCGGGTGGAAGCTCCTGAGCGAGCGCGCCGCGAGAGCGAAAGCGATCCTCGATGCCGCCTCCGAAACGGCGCGCAAGTGCCCCGACTGGTACTTCGCTATGCAAGAGGTCGCTCAGGCACAGGGCTGGAACGTCGCCCAGGCCAGAGCGCTCTACGAAAGGGCGGTCGCATTCGAACCGGACTACCAGTACTACTACCGGACCTTCGCCGAATACTTGCAGCCTAAGTGGAGCGGGAAGGAAGGCGACGCCGCGCGCTTCGCCGAAGAAGCCGCCAACAACGTTGGGGGCGATGCCGGCGACACTCTTTACTTCTTGATCGCCGACGTGATTGTCTGTGCTTGCCAGGATGATCGTGAGTTCAGCCACTTCTCCTGGCCACGCGCACAGAAGGGATTCGCCGCTCTCGAAAAGAAATACGGCCCGTCCATGGTAATGGTGAATTCCTACGCCCTCATGGCGACGAAGTCGCAGGACTGGGTCGATGCGGACTCCGCTTTCAAACGCATCGGAAACGAATGGAACGAAGATAAGTGGGTCTCGGAGGGCTTCTTCCAGGGGCAGCGTACCATCGCTGCCCAGTTCGCTCCCTTCCAGCTAAAGGCGCGTGCCTTTCGCGCTGAAGCCGAGGCCAACATGAAGACCGCCGAAGGCAAGGCCTACCGCATGGCCTTCGATCCCAAGTTAGCCGCCTTTGAGCAGCCCTGCACCAACGAGATCAATAGCGATCCGTCGAAGTTCGAGTTTTTTGTCGAAGTAGGCGAGCATGGTGAGGCTAATGACGCTCACACCGAAAGGCAGCCCAATGCCTTCGCCATGTGCATGATGAAGGGAATCTATGCGGCACATCTCAAGAAAGAGACACCATTTCCCGCACCGCCCAAGGTGCCCTACAGGCTGATTGTGGAGATTGACCCGGCAGTTTTAACCGCTGCCGCAAAGTAGAGCACGGTCCAGCTCGAGCAGGCAGAATTGGCTGTTGGAAACCCGGCTACTGAACCGTCGGTTCCTGACCTTCCGGTGCGCCGTGGCGCCGCAGCAGTTGCGGCAGGTTCTGGGAGAACGCTGACCGCGGCAGCACCATATCGCATCCTACCTCGTGCGCTTTCTGCTTCAGGTCGCCTTGCACATGAGACAGGAATCCGATAATTGACGTGCCTTTCTTCAGTTTGCTCTTCAGCTTCGGGATCAGCGTGAGCGGCTTGGCGCCGTTATTGTTCAAATCGAAAATGATCAGAGACGGCTTGTCTTCGCCGTTCTGCTCCATCTTCTCCGCCCAATCCTTGTCGTTCTTCACGAACTCAACCTTCACGTTGAGTTTGCGCGCGGTCTCCTGAATTTTCGCCAGGAAGAATAAGTCTTCAACAAAGGCAAAGATCCGCGAGTTGGCGTCCTCGCCCGCCGGCAATGGTTCCGGCTCCGGCTGCGGGTATTGCGGTGCAAACCCCGGCCGGTGGCGGCCGCCGCGGCCGTTGTTGTTGTCTCCGGCAAGGGCCGCGCGATAGCTGTGGTCCATTGGAGCGGTATAGATTCCGTCCGGGTTCTGGCGATTCTGTCCGTGGCCGTGTCTCTGATTGTGCGGCCGGCGTCCGCGCCGCCGCCTTCTTCCTCCGCCTCCGGAGGCTTTCCCTGGTCCTGCGTTCATAGTCCTCTCAAGCTGTTCGAAGCTGCGAACAAATTCTTTTGTATCGGCAAGGCCTGCTTGACACGCGTGGTTTCAGCGACGAGCGGGAAGCACAACTTCCCATACGGTCTGCGTACTTGCGGCTGGACACACGCTGAAACGAACCCCAATCCCTGAACGTACCCTGATTACTAGAGAACGAAATTACGCATTCAGTTTCGGTTTTCCGTTTATCGGATCCGTGGGCGCCGCCTCGGAACGGCTGGCGCGGAAGGCCTGCGCGGGAACGAGGCCTAACAAATGAGAACACAGTTATGGTACTCGTACCCGCCTCGCGGCGCAAGGCCCCCTCCCGCCCGTCTTTTGCACAGGAGGACATGACTGAAAGATTTTTCGCGGTTATTCGCCGCTACAGGCGACAAGCTCAAATCCCGGCCGAGACCTGGCGCGCCCATTGCTGTGCCTGCCAGTACCAGCTGGCCACTTCTTCGGAGTTCAGCCGCAGACTCTGACACAGGTTCGACGCGGCATCCCACTCGCCGCTTTCATGCGCCAGCATCAGCTGGTAGACGGGGCGCAGAACGCTGGGCTGGCCCAGCAGCACGGCCTTGGTTTCAAGATCGAGTGGAATTTTCTCCAGCACTTCCGACATCGGCACTTCCAGCATGGCATCGATCAGCGACAATAGCCCCAGCAGAAACAAATCCGATTCTCCGTGCGGCACGCGCGGCGCCAGCAATTCACCGAAGCGCCCCCGCACCAGCGCTGACAACACCAGATCGCTGCTTTTCTCCTGCCCTGCGCCCACCGCGGCCACTAGGCGCACCCAGCGCCGCACCTCCCGCTCGCCCAGCATCGATAATGCATGCCTCACCGAATGGATCTCGTTCTTCAGCCCAAACACCGCGGAATTCAGATAGCGCAGCAGCCGGTAGCATACCGATGCTTCCGACTTGATCAGCTTCTCCAGCCCGGCCACATTCAGCTCGGGCTGTGACACCTCATGCAGCATCTTCAGAAAGTGCAGCCGGTTCGCCGGAAGGTCGCGCGTGTTCATCATTTCCGGACGGCGGAAGAAGTACCCCTGGAAATACACGAATCCCTGCTCACGCGCCCGCTGAAAATCGGTTTGCGTTTCGATCTTCTCCGCCAGCATCCGGCAACGCCACGGCCCGTAGCGCCCGATCAGATCCGATCTCTGTTCCTCGGTGGTCAGCTGAATGTCCACCTTAATGATGTCGGCGATTTCGGCCAGCGCTTCCCGCTGATCATCCGCCACATAGTCATCGAGCGCGACCAGGTACCCAGCTTCCTTCAGGCTTTGGCAAGCAGCGATCACTTCCGAATCCGCTGGCACGTTTTCCAGCACTTCCACAACGGTCGTCGTTGAGGGCAACAGCATGACCAACCCCTTGGTCAGGGTGTCGCGGGTGCAATTCACGAAGGCGCGCCGCCCGTCGCACAACACGTCCAGCCCCATCAGCAGCGAGCGATCCAGCGTCGCCCGCGACGCCTCATCCGAGTCGCCGGTGAACGCATTCTCCAGCCCGTCGCGAAACAGCAGTTCGTATCCGAATACTTTTTCTTCGCGGTCGAAGATGGGCTGCCGCGCCACGTAGCGCAGGGGTTTGGCTGCGTTCGCGGGTGCTTGTGCCGCCGCTTGTCCAGCAGAAACGTTTCCCACGTTTTCTAATATCGGCAGCCAATCTAAAAGCGTGAAGGACGTTTGGGCCGAACCGATTCCGCAGAAATTACGACTGCATTCGAGGAGAATAAGAACTCGCTCAGAAAGAACGCCGGATCGTCTTCAATTTAATCGGCAGCCGGGCTCAACGTCTGTCGCAGGGCGGCCAGCTCTCCTCGTCGCGTCCAGAAATAGATGCCAAACGCCAGCGCCACCAAAGGAAGAACCGCGCCGAACTCATCGATGTACCACGCCGTCTTCCCGGTATCTTTCGTCAGCGGGGTGAAGATGGCTTGCACGTAGAGATTGTGACTGGCATGCAGCAGTGCACCTGTCCACAGGCTGCCCGACTTCAACCGCAGCCACGCAAACACGAACGAAATGGAGACGACCATGACCGTGAAGCAGCTCAGCGCGTACCAGGTCGCGGTGCCGGCGTTGTAATCGGCAAAAATCAAGATGGGATAGTGCCACAGCGACCATACGAGACCGCTGATGAGAGCCGTCCCCGTGAAGCTCACCGTCTTCGACAGTTCAGGGACCAGGAAGCCGCGCCACCCGATTTCCTCTCCCAGCGCGCTCGAAAGACTGCGCACCATGCCAAAACTTCCGGCCAGCAAGACATACACAACCGTCGATACTGCTGGTGTGGTGCGCAAGCCCATGCGCGCCGCCAGCGTCGCAATGAAATCGCGGTTGGGAAATCCGCCAAGCCCGCTTGCCCACACGACCGCGTATGCAATCGCCGCATAGGTCAGCGGCACATACCAGCTCATTAGCGCATAGTTCGCAGTCGGCCACTTCCAGCCGAGATCGCCCAGGCTTCGGCCATTCAGCTTGAGCGTGGCGAATGCCGCCAGCGCCGGGCACCACATAATGCCAAAAACGTAATGTCCAGCACCGGCGCTCAGATGCTTCGAATAAATGATTAGAAAGTAAAAACAGGAAGAGAACAGAAAGACGAGAACAAGGTAGGTGAGAACTTGTCGACGCGAGGACGCCATTTTCCCCTCCTTGGGCGAGGGAATGATAAACCCAGCACGCACTCTGGAAGAAGTATTTCCCGCTGCCAGTTGCCCCACCCTTGTCGCGCCTTTTGCGACAGGGTGGGGACTCCGAGTCATGCTCTCTGCATTCCACCAAGCTTGGTCAGCGCTTCCACAATCTTCGCCGACCACAAGGCTACCTCGTCGTCGCGGAGTGTTCGCTCGTCAGACTGAAACTTCACTCGCAGCAAAACTGAATATTTTCCGGCTCCAATCGCTGGACCGCGGAAAATCTCCACTGGACGGAACTCGCTCAATTCGACGACTCCCAGCGCCTCAACTGCCCTCTTGATTTGCTCGAATGAAACATGATCGGCGAAAACGAACGAGAAATCCCGTTCCACCGCCGGGTATTTTGGGAGCGGCGCAAAGTGCACTGGCCGCAGGCCCACTTTGTGCAACTGTTCCAGATCGAATTCCGCGAGAAACACGTCCTGACGCAGCTTGCGTGCCACAGCTACGTCGGGATGAATCTGCCCAAACTGGGCCACCACCGCATCATTCACCCGCGCCCGCGCCGAACGTCTGGGATGAAAATACTCCGGCGTTTCCCGGTCGTACGTAACTTCACTTGCAAATGCAGCCAGCAAATTCTCCACGTCGCCCTTGAACCCGCGGAACGCCTCCGCTGCCGCCGCCTGCTCGCCTTTGCTGACGTCCAAAGCCCCGCCCGCCGGCAACGCGCTCCGCACCGCTGCTGCTGTCGCGCCCAGACAGACACGCCGCGGCTCCAGGCGCTCGCCGTCCACGTACTCATACCCGCTGCCCATTTCAAAGAGCCGCGCCTCGGCCACATCACGATTCAAATTCCACGCCAGCATGCCCAGCATGCCGGGCACAAGCGAAGTGCGCATCACGCTGGCTTCTTCGCTGAGCGGATTCTCCAGCTCCAGCACTTTTGCGCGCCCTGAAAATTCCTCGGCATCCGCGTGCGAAATGAACGTCAGCGAAATCGCCTCGTTATATCCCAGTGCCAGCGCGCGCTGGCGGAACGCCGCATCCATCGCCGCATGCGGCAGCTCCACCACCGCTCCACTATAGGCCGGCAGCGTGTTCGCGAACTTGTTATAGCCATACAGCCGCGCGACTTCCTCGATCACATCAATCTCGCGCTCCACATCGAGGCGCCAGCTGGGAATATGCACGCGAAACTTTTCTTCGTCCTGACCCTCGGGAACCAGCGCGAATCCAAGCCGCTTCAGCAGGCGGAAAATCTGTCCGGCATCGAGATAGCGGCCGTCCACATCGCGGCCTAAAATCCGCCGCACCTCCGAGACGTGCAGCACCACGGGAGCCTGCTCCATGCGCTTCGAAACGACATCGACCACGCCGCCGATAAGTTCCCCGCCGCCCGATTTCACAATCAGCTCCGCCACCAGATCGCATGACAGCGGGCACGATTCGAAATCCGCACCTCGCTCGAAGCGATGCGAAGCGTCGGTGTGCAGTCCGTGGCGCCGCGACATTTTCCGGATGGTCAGCGGATCCCACCACGCCGACTCGATTACGATGTTCCGCGTCTTTTCCGTGATCATCGTGTCATAGCCGCCCATCACTCCGGCCAGCCCGACAGGCTTCTTCGCATCGCAAACAACCAGATCTTCCGTCGTCAGCTTGCGCTCCACACCATCGAGCGTTTTCAGAATCTCACCGGCGCGCGCCTTGCGGACGACGATCTTTCTGCCCTCGAGCAGATCCATGTCGAAAACGTGCGTCGGCTTGCCGATCTCCCACAGCACATAGTTCGTCGCATCGACCGCATTCGAAATCGGCCGCTGGTCGAGCAGTTGCAGCCGATGCGCCACCTTCTCCGGCGACGGCTTGATGCGAGCGTTGCGAATCACCCGCGCCGAGAACCGCGGGCAAAGCTCCGGCTCCTCGACCGTGATAGGAAATGCGTCGTCCTGCGATGCTGAGGACGACGCATGCCCGGACGCATCCCTCATCGTGGAAGAGCGTGCCGACGCGGATGCTGCCTTCGCAGCCGTGGAAGAGCGTGCCGACGAGGAGGCCGCGTGCGCAACCGTGGAAGAGCGGGCCTTCAGGCCCGCGTCGCTCGCACCTTGAAGAGAAGCGGCTTTAGCCGCTGAGGGCAACTCCGGCGTCAGCTTCAACGGCAGGTCGTAAATCGCCGCCGCCTCGCGCGCCACGCCGTAATGATTCATCGCATCCGGACGATTTGTCCCGATCTCAACTTCAAACACCGTGTCGGCACCCGTCCCGCTAATGCCTTCGACCGAAATTCCAACGTTGGTCAGATCCTCAGCCAGCCGACGGTCGTCGACGGCGAGATCAACGAAATCGCGAATCCAATTGGCAGAAAGTTTCATGGCCGGGGTGTGTGACTATGATCAGGTTCTGATCCGGTCGCTTCGATTCTTTTGAGCCGCATCAGAGATTTCCAGCATACCGCGACTATCAGCGCCACGACGATCAGCCCAGGAATCGCGTATTTCCAGGGGATCGAACCCTCCGCGAGCATTCTGACGTCGTTCAGAAGTATCAGGCCCCAAACGATCAACCCCACTTTCAATCCCTTAATCGCTCGAAGCCGGCGAAGATGACCTTGTTCTGCTGTCTCAGTTCTGAGCAGCCGGCGGGCCATACGATTCGTAACAAACGCTCCCCCACCTATGGTGAGGACGAAGAGACAGAGTATGGGCACGGAGATGAACCGCGGAACTGGCGCCCCAGGGTGCGCGTGAACGTAGAGGAATAAGACGCTGCCCGCGCAGAGAACATAGGCGAAGCATATGGACAACAAAACAAGCGTGATTCTTCGTTCCGGTCTCATTCGATCTGACGCCAGCCTCAAGCCCACTGCTCCAAAAACCTCACATCTCCCTGAAAGAAATACTGCAGATCATCCACCCCATACTTCAACAGCGCGAGCCGGTCGATGCCCGCCCCGAAGGCGAATCCCGAAACTTTTTTCGGATCGTAACCGTTATCCTTCACGAACTCGAACACGTTCGGATCGACCATGCCGCAGCCGAGCACTTCGATCCATCCTGTCTGCTTGCACGGACGGCAAGGATCACTTCCGCGCTTCCCGCTTCCACCGCAAATGAAGCAGGTCACGTACAACTCCGCACTCGGCTCCGTGAACGGAAAGAACGACGGCCGGAAATGCGTTTTCACGCTCGACCCGTAGAGCGCCTTCATGGCGTGATCAAGCGTGCCCTTCAGATCACCGAAGGTAATGTTCGTATCCACGGCCAGCCCTTCAATCTGATGAAACATCGGCGAGTGGCTCGCATCGGGAGGATCATTGCGATGCACGACGCCGGGAATCACAATGCGGATCGGCGGCTGCATCTTCTCCATGGTGCGAATCTGCACTGGAGACGTGTGCGTGCGCAGCAGCAGCCGCTCGCGTAGCGGCTTCGCCTGCTGCCCCGCGATGAACAGTGTGTCCTGCGTGTCCCGCGCCGGATGGTTCGGAGGAAAATTCAGCGCCTCGAAGTTGTAATAGTCCGTCTCGACGACCGGCCCCTCAGCGACCGAATAGCCAAGCTTCTGAAACACACCGACAATCTCGTGCATCGTCTTGATGACGGGATGCTCCGCGCCGAGCGGGCGGCGAACGCCGGGAAGCGTGATGTCGACCGACTCAGAGGGTTTCTCGCTTTCAACTATTTCCTGATAGCCGAAGTACGGTACGGGCAAGGGAGTTTCGCCTTGCCGTGTTGCGGCATCCAAGGCACGATCAAGGGTGATTCCGCTGAGTAAGAGCGCAGCCTGCTCCGCGTATCTCTCGATACTGGTTTTCAGTTCGTTGACTACCTGTCCTACGGCCTTCTTAGCTTCTTTAGGTGCAGCTTTCAGCCATAGTTCATTGATCTGCGTTACGACGCCATTCTTTCGACCTACCCATGTGTCCCGAAAATTCTTTAGGTCCGCTTCACTTTCGGTTTCCTCAGCCTGATACTCGAGCGCAGACAAGAGTTCGTCCCGAACGCGTTGAAGCATCGCCTCCGAATAATCCGTCAGTTTGGGAACGGTGTAAGCCACAGTGATTTCTTACAATGTCATCCTGAGCGAAGGGAACCGATTCGCGGTGCGAATCGGTTCCGCAGTCGAAGGATCCCTTTCAGCTAGACACATCCGGCGGCGCATGCGGGAATTCTCACCGCGGCCGCGAGAAGCAGATTCCTCGCTGCGCTCGGAATGACAGTTATACAAGAAAGGAGTGCCTGTCGGCACGGCTGAAGCCGTGCCCTTCTTGACTTCGCTGAAGGCTGAAAGCTGAGTGCTGACGGCTGCTTTACCCCAGCGCCGACTTCGCCTGCGTCGCCAGGCTGGCAAACCCCGACGGATCGTTCACCGCCAGATCCGCCAGAATCTTGCGATCCAGCTCCACGCCCGCCTTCTTCAGCCCGTGGATGAACTGGTTGTAGCTCATCCCGTTCAGCTTGGCGGCCGCGCCGATGCGTACGATCCAGAGCGAGCGGAACTGGCGCTTGCGCTGCTTGCGGCCCGAGTAGGCGAACTTCAGCCCGCGCTCCACGGCTTCTTTGGCCGAGCGGTACAGTTTTGATTTTGTCAGGAAATAACCGCTGGCGCGGTCCAGTATCTTCTTGCGTTTTGCGCGGCGTTTGGTGCCGCGCTTTACACGAGGCATGGTTTTCTCCTTTTTACTTTCGTTTTATGGCGGCTGGAGGTAAGGAGCACTCGCCGTGCGGCGCCCGGCCTCTTCACACGCCTACAGGGGTCAGGGGCCAGAGGCTAGGCGTCAGAAAACCGTTCGTTTGATCTCTGACCCCTGGTCCCTGTCCTCTGATCTCTGCTTCACTGATACGGAATCATCCGCAAAACCTTGGCCAGATCGCCATCACTGACCAAAGTCGCCTTGCGCAGCTTCCGTTTCGTTTTATGTTCCTTCGACGTCAGGATGTGACGCAGTTTCGTATGTCCCCGCTTCACCTTTCCCGTCGCCGTCTTCTTGAAGCGCTTCGACGCGCCCTTGTGCGTTTTCAGTTTCGGCATAAATCCTCAAAAGCAGCTGTCAGCTCTCAGCCGTCAGCTGTCAGTTTTCTACTCTCGCTTCTGATTTCAGAGGATCGCTCGTCAAAACAACCTTGTCATTCCGACGAGCGAAGCGAGGAGGAACCTGCTTCTTGTCTGCGCCGCTTACGACGCCGGCTTGGCCACCGCCGGAGCCACCGGCTGCGGACTCGGCGAAGTGCCCGCCGGCCGGGGCTGTCCGCCCTGCGGAGGCTGCTGCGGAGGCTTCGGCTTGTGCCCGGGCTCTACTTTTTTCGGCGCCAGAATCGCGTGCAGCGTGTTGCCTTCCTGCCGCGGACGAAACTCCACAATACTCTGCGACTCTACATCCTTAATTAACCGCTCCAGAATCTGCCGTCCCAGGCCGGTCCGCGTCATCTCGCGTCCGCGAAAGAAAATCGTCGCCTTGACCTTGTCGCCTTCGCCCAGAAACCGCAGCACGTGATTCTTCTTGGTCTCGTAATCGTGGTCGTCCACATTGATACGGAACTTGACCTCTTTGACCGTAATCGTCTTCTGGTGTTTCTTGGCTTCGCGCTCTTTCTTCTCCTGCTGGTAAAGATACTTCCCGTAGTCCATGATGCGGCACACGGGAGGCTGCGCGGTGGGCGAAATCTCAACCAGGTCTAAGTTCTTCTCGCGGGCTTTCTTGAGCGCTTCGTAGGGCGGCATGATGCCCAGCTGATTGCCTTCGTCGTCAATCACCCGAATTTCGCGCGCCCGAATGCGATCGTTGGTGCGGATAAAACGCTTGTCGATACAGTCCTCCCTGCTAAACAACTGAGAATGAACGATTATAGCATGAGGATGCGGAAGAACCTGCGCCCTCGATCGGCAAGGTCCATGCACGGGCAGCCCGCATTCGTGAGCCTGCCCCGAGCGACTCTGAGCGACGCGAAGAGGAGTCAAACGGGTCCGGTCGAGCGCCGCTCGCCGGCTTCAAGCCATCATTGAAAGTGGGGTGCCCCACTTCTGGCCACCTTTGCCAGAGGCGGGAACTCAAGCCGCGGGAAGCGAAATCTCATCCTTGCGCCACCGTGGAAGAGCGGCCCTTCAGGGCCGCGTCCAGAGCAGGGAGAAGAGCGCGGCTTTAGCCGCTGAGGGACCGCGCCAGCCGCGCAGCGGCCCAATAAAAAAGCCCGGCACGGTCGTGCCGGGGTTTGACCAACGACTTTCTACCGAATGATTTATGAATGAGTCCGGTCGGGACGGCACCTCGCGCCGCTAATTCTCCAAATAGGAATCGATCCACACTTTCACTTTCTTGCGCCGCTCATCCGTCTGATCAAACCGCACGCCAATCAGCTTCGGCTTGCGCCAGCTGATCACGCCCTTCATCGCCATCCGCGGCAAGGTCAGCAACGAGAATGACACTTCCACGTTTGTTCCCACCGAAACGTCCTCCGGCGTGCGCAGCGACATTCCACCCGTGCTCATCTCAATGCTAGTGGCGCTGAAGCGCACTTTCTCGCCGATCACCGACACCTCGGTCATCACCGGAATGCGCACGTAACGCCGGAACTCATGCAGCACCAGCATGCGCGTTGCCCGGATCAGCTTCAGCGCCGCCTGCCGCTCCAGCGGCTCCTGGAACATGGCGTTGATGCCGTACTTCGAGTACTTCATCGCCTGCTGCGCGTTGCCGCCCACGCCATACAGCACGCAACGGCTGTTTGAGCGCGAACTGCGCGCCGCTTCCATCAGCATGTCGGCGCCCGTGCCCAGGCCGAGTACGCAGGCTTCAAATTTTTCCTTGCTTAGACGCTCCTCCGCGTCGGCCGAGACCACGACCGGCTCAATGCCGAACTGGCGGAAGCACTCGTCGAGCAGCGCCCGCGCCGGCTCACTCAGCCCGACCAGCGCCGTACGCGCCGTCGCCTTGCGCGCGGAGACGACTGCGTTAACGCGAGCTGGATTAAGAGGAGGAAGTATAGGAGCAGACTTGGCAGAAGCGAAAGCTTTATCCATAGGTCGGGGAAAAACTCTTAGACTCCACTTTCAAAATCATTGTGGGGTCTCCTCCCGCGGTAGGCAAAGTCCCAAAGTGCAACTCGGATGAGTGCGGACGTTCATTACTTTTTGGCTGGTTACGCGAGAAAGGACATTACGTAGCGATCTGCTCTGAAATCAGTCGATTACAGCCTGCAGAAACCGAAGGTCACCAGGCCAGGCTCGCAACACGGTCCGTGTAGAGACGGACGGTATTCCTCGCTTCGCTAGGAATGACAACGGGAAGCAAAAATCGCTGCGGCGCGATACGTCTGCGCCGCCGGACAGCCGAGGCGGCTGTCCCTACATGACTATCCTCTCCAGCGCCGGAACAGCAGCGCACCATTCGTCCCGCCGAAGCCAAACGAGTTCGTCATGGCATATTCGATCTTAGCCTTGCGCGAGTGGTTGGGCACCAGGTCCATGCCGGCTGTGTCGGGGTCGGGGTTTTCGAGATTAATGGTGGGCGGCAGCATCTGGTCGCGCAGGGCCAGCACAGTGATGCCGGCTTCGAGACCGCCCGCGCCGCCGAGCAGATGGCCAGTCATGGATTTCGTGGAACTCACAGCCAGTTTGTGCGCGCCAAAAAAGTTGCGGATGGCGTGCGCCTCGAGCGTGTCGCCGATCGGTGTGGACGTGCCGTGGGCGTTGACGTAGTTGACCACGTTGGGCATGACACCGGCATCCCGCACGGCGTTGCGCATCACGCGGAATCCGCCCTCGTGCTCGGGCGCGGGCTGGGTGATGTGGTAGGCGTCGCCCGACATGCCGTATCCGGCGAGCTCGGCCAGAATGGGCGCGCCGCGCTTGCGGGCATGGTCGAGCTCTTCGAGGATCATGATGCCGGCGCCTTCACCGATCACGAAGCCGTCGCGGGCCTGGTCCCAGGGACGGCTCGCCTTCTCCGGCTCTTCGTTGCGCGTGGAAAGCGCGCGCATGGCGGCGAATCCGCCCACGCCCATGGGAGTAATGGCCGCCTCGGAGCCGCCGGCGATCATGACGTCGGCGTCATTGTGCTGAATGATCCGGAAGGAATCGCCGATGGAGTGGGCGCTGGTGGTACAGGCGGTCGCCGTGGCTTCGTTCGGTCCCTTGGCGCCGTAGCGCATGGAGACCTGCCCGGCAGCCAGGTTGATGATGGCAGACGGAATAAAGAAAGGAGAGATCTTGCGCGGGCCGCCCTTGAGAAGTTCTTCGTGCTCGCGCTCAATGATGTCGAATCCGCCAATGCCCGAGCCGATGTGCACGCCGACGCGCTCGTCATTTTCGGGCGTGATCTTCAGGCCCGACATCTTCATGGCTTCATCGGTGGCGGCGATCGCCAAATGGATGAAGCGAGCCATCTTTTTGACTTCTTTCTTCTCGATGTACTGGAGCGGGTCGAAGCCTTTGACCTCGGCGGCGATCTGGCAGGCAAAGTTCGAGGAGTCGAACTGTGTGATGCGGCCTACACCACTCTTGCCCGCGAGTAAGCCCTTCCACACCTCTTCGGTGGAGTTGCCCACGCCGCAGATCAAGCCGAGCCCCGTGACTACGACCCTGCGTCCCAATTACTTGCTCGCCTTTGCGTGCTTGCCGATGTAGTCCACGGCATCCTGCACGGTGCGGATCTTTTCGGCGTCCTCGTCGGGAATCTCGATATCGAAGGCCTCTTCGAAGGCCATCACCAGCTCAACTGTGTCGAGCGAATCGGCGCCCAGGTCGTCGACGAAGGACGCGCTCGATGTGACTTCGCCCTCATCCACTCCAAGCTGCTCCACGATAATCTGCTTTACCTTCTCGTCTACGGCTGCCATGTGTCTCCTCGCTTGCCTCAGAATTAGATTTGAATTCGGTATTACGGTTGCGGTTGTCTTCGGTTTGCGTTCCGGGTTA
Organism: Candidatus Sulfotelmatobacter sp.; assembly: GCA_030041475.1. Taxonomy (GTDB): domain Bacteria; phylum Acidobacteriota; class Terriglobia; order Terriglobales; family Acidobacteriaceae; genus Sulfotelmatobacter. Next base: position 81,218 of record JASHNU010000074.1, on the reverse strand, counting down.
TGTTGCACTGCTGTACAGAAAATGGCGAGTGTGTAGTGTAATGGTCCTGGTGAATCAGTGTAAAGAAACAGCGGCGCTGGTTCCGGCGACGCAAAGGTTGAACTGCGACCGCATCTATTTCGGAATACCTGCTCTGGCTACTCCTGAATCCTAAAGGTTGGCGTTGCCGGGGTCAAACGTCCAGCAGGTTATGATGGTGCGGCGGCCACGCGAAAGGAGTCCGGCGTGAAACAGTTGTTGTGGTTGCTGCTGTGGTTGCCGCTGATGTGCCCGGCGTTCTGTGCTGCGGCGTGTCCCACGGGGCAGGCCAAGAACGAGGCTGCCCTCGTCCTGATCGAGCAGACCTGGGCGCGGGCGCTGGAAGAGCAGGACGTGCAGGCGCTCATGTGCATTCTGGCGGATGAATTCGAGGATGCCGGCCCGACCGGCGCATTGGCGGACAAGCACACGATCTTGGTCCGTGCCGCGGACCACAAAGGCGTGTACCACGAGCTGTCAGAGTTGCACGCGCATGTCTTTGGCGATTTCGGTTACATTCGCGGGGTCGCGACCGCAATTACGGCCCATGGGCCGCTCAACAACAAGGTTCGCTTTACCGATGTCTATGTTTATCGCGACGGGCGCTGGCAGTGCGTGGCAGCGCATGAGTCCAGTTTCCCGCGGCCTAACACTTAAGGCGAGACGAGATTATGCGTGCCGTTGTGCAGCGCGTGAGCCGCGCCAAAGTCAGCGTCGACGAATGGACGAGCGGCGAAATTGGGCTTGGATTGCTGGTTCTGCTCGGCGTCGCACATGAGGACACCGAAGCCGACGCGACCTATCTGGCCGAAAAGATCGCCGGACTTCGAATTTTTGAGGACGAGGACGGCAAGATGAACTTAAGCGTGCAGCAGGTCGGCGGCAGCGTGCTGGCAGTGTCGCAATTCACGCTTTACGGCGACACCCGGCGCGGCAAGCGGCCGTCGTTCGACGACGCCGCGCCGCCGGACCAGGCTCGGCGCCTTTATGAGTTTTTTGTGGCGCGTGTTCAGGATCTCGGGCTGCGCTGCGAGACCGGACGCTTTCAGGAGATGATGCAGGTGGAACTGGTGAATGAAGGTCCGGTGACGATTCTTCTGGATTCGAAGAAGGCGTTCTAAAATTAAGGTTCTAAAATAGACCTCGTATGTCGACGACCGAACAGCCCGTATCTACTTCATTCGACCTGGCACATTTTGATCTAACGCAAATTCGCGCGCAATTTCCATCCCTTGCGCAGACTGTCAACGGCCATCCGGTCATATTCTTCGACGGCCCCGGCGGAACACAGGTTCCGCAGCGAGTGATCGACGCCATTTCCGACTACCTGCGCCGCGACAACGCGAACTCTGGCGGAAACTACCCGACCAGCCGCCGTACCGATGCCGTCATCGCCGCGGCCCGCGAGGCCATGGCCGATTTCTTTCACTGCGCCGCGGACGAAGTGGTCTTCGGGCTGAACATGACTGCCCTGACGTTTTCCATATCGCGCGCGATCGGACGCGAACTCAAGGCAGGCGATGAAATCGTCGTCACGCGTCTCGATCACGACGCCAACGTTTCTCCGTGGCTCGCGATGGCAGAAGATTGCAACAAAAGCGGCCGGGACGTCACCGTGCGCTGGGCTGAGATCCACGACGAAGACTGCACGCTCGACATGACCGACCTGGCGGCGAAAATCAACTCGAAGACGAAGCTGGTCGCAGTCGGCTATGCCTCGAATGCTGTGGGCACGATCAATCCGGTGCGCGAAATCGTGCGCCTTGCCCATGCCGCCGGGGCGCTCGCCTACGTGGACGCCGTGCACTATGCGCCACATGGCCTGATCGACGTGGCCGCACTCGATTGCGATTTTCTCGTTTGCTCGACGTACAAATTTTTCGGGCCGCACATGGGCGTGCTCTTCGGCAAGCGCGAGCACCTCAAGCGCTTTCGCCCGTACAAAGTTCGCCCGCTCACCGACGCGATTCCGTTTCGCTGGGAGTACGGAACGCTCAACCACGAGTGCATCGCCGGCATCACGGCGTGTGTCGAGTACATCGCTGATCTGGGGCGCCAATCCGGAACGCGGGTGCCCCACCCAACGCGGTTTTCGTTGGGTGGGAATGGCGAAACCCAACAATCCTCTCGCCGCGCAGCCATCGAAGCCGCGTATGAGCTCATCCACCGGCACGAGCGCGCGCTGCTGGAACGCGCGTTTGCCGGCCTGAAGAAAATCCCTGGCCTTAAGATTTATGGGATCACCGATCCTGCACGCTTCGATGAACGCTGCGGAACCTTGGCGGTGAGAATCGAAAATCACTCGCCGATGGAGCTCGCATCGAAGCTCGGCGAACGCGGCATTTTCACCTGGGACGGCAACTACTACGCGCTCAACCTCACCGAGCACCTCGACGTCGAAAAGTCAGGCGGTTTTCTGCGCATCGGCCTCGTGCACTACAACACCGCGGAAGAAGTCGACAGACTCGTGGCGGCGCTCAGGGAAATCGTCGGCGGGTGAATCACGGGCGAGGCGCAGAAGCGCTTCAGCCGTATGACTACTGCTTTGGTGCTTCCGGGGCTGGAGGCTGCGCCGGCGGCGCGGTCACCGCGGATTCAGAAACGACCAGCATCTCATAGCTCTTGCCGTTCACTTTGAACTTCATTTTGTCCTTGCTGATGCTCAGCTCTACGGGTGCGTTCACCGGCAGCAGTTCTTTGTGCGCTTCTTTTTCCTGCCGCACGTGATACTCGGTCGAGTCGGTGCGAATCACATATTCCTGGCACATGATGTCAGAGCTTTTCTTGCCCTTGCTCTGCGACCCGCAGGCAACGGAATTCTCCGAAACGACCGTGCCCTGCATCTGTTCTTTGTCCTTGGCCCATGCCGCGCTTAGGCAAATTGCGACGACTGCCAGCCCCAACGACATTTTCTTCATATTCATAGGAATTCCCCCGACCATTCTCCTGATCATTTTGTTGATGGTGCTTCGAATCTGGGTCACTGCGCCAGATGCCAAACGTCATCCGACAAACGTCATCCCCATAACTCAACAAACACGTCAGCCCGGGACTCGAGTCCCGGGCTGAGAGAAAAACTCCAGAGCCGTGCGCACAGCCTTCAGCTCGCCAGTTTCCGCGAGTGTTTACGGCCAGCGCTTCGCGCCGTCTTCCCATCCCGCAGCGCGCACCGGCTGCGGCGCGGGCATTGCAGGCGAGCTCGGAATCGGAATCCGCGCCGTAGCTTGCGGACCATTCACGGCCGCGGCCAGGGTCGGCTTCGCCATGTCGGAAATAGGCTCTTTTTCCTCGGAGAGAAGCGGGGCCACCAGGCGCAGGGCCTCGACTTCCTTCTCCAAACGGGTTAGTTCCATCTCTTTCTGCCGCAACACTTCGTAGACATTCTTCATAACCGGGGCACCTGCGGATTGTGTCATCGAAACCTTTCCTTCGCACTTTAGCAGAGTTGCCTGTGTTGTCAAGGATTTCCGGCGATTCGGGAGTTGTATGATTTGGACCACTGATGCCTTCTCCAGCAATGTAACTACCGCAATAGCAGGATGGCGGCGACCGTCGCTGCGACCGCCAGAATTGCCCCAAGAATGTACTTGTTGGCCGAGAACCATGATCGAGAAAACAAGGATTGCGACGGTTCGAGGCCAGCGCTCAGTGTGAAGGCGGGGGAAGATGCGTTCCTGGCCGTCTCAGGCACCATTTGTTGCGGGCCGGCAGAAATCGAGGCCGGCGCAACGGCGTCGGCCGTAATGTTTTTAGATTCAGTTACTTCCGGCACAATTGTAGCGCTGCTCGCCTTCGCTAGGGGCTGCAGAGCTGCCTGCCCGGTGACCCCAGCCGGCGCGGACTGTGCTGCCGCCGCAAACGCTCGCGCCGGCGGTGCCGCTGCGGGTGCGGAAGTCGCAGGGGAGCCAGTCCCCTGCGGGGTAGCAGGGAACGGGAATGCCTGTGGCCGCTTCAGTTGCCCGCGCCATCTCTTCTCTTCGCACTCCACGCACAGCGCCCGGCCCGCGGAGATGGGGAAGCCGCACGCCTCGCACTTGCGCAGGGTGCGCAACACTGGAGGCACAGTGCTGCGGTCAGATTCCGTGGGCTCGTGAACCACTGCTCCCGCGTGAACGGGAGCCGACCACAGAAGCAGCTTCTTCGGCGCCGCTGGCTTGGACACTGCTGGCAGTTCGGGCTTAATTGCGCCGGACTGTGCAGCTGGCGAGGGACCCGGAATCTGCGTCGCCGCCCCGCTCGTCGCTTCCGTCGGCGCAGCCTCAGCCTGGACCGGAGGTTTCCCCTGTATCAGCGGTTCGGGAACCTGCTCGGCGGCAAGGGCCAGCCGCACGGCGGTTTCGACCATCTCGCTGAGGCGTTCGAGCGCGGAAAGATCGCGTTCGCCGAAAGCATGAGCCTTGCCCGAAAAGAGTTCGAAGACGCCGAGCACTTCGTCGTCGTGGACGACCGGCATCACGACCACCGAAGCGATTCCCAGCTGGCGGCACACTTCGCGATTAACGCGCGCATCGCGTTCCGCATCGTCGCAGCGCAACGCCTTGCGGGTGCGAACGCTTTCGCCGGACAGACCGAATTCGGTGGAGAGCAAAGCTCCCAGCTCCGGCGCGTTCGGCCCGATGCTCGCGCGGCAGAGCAGGTCTTGTTTTCCGCTGCGGCGCAGAGCGATGGCGGCTCCGTTCGCTCCTGTAATGTACTGGGCACGGTCAGCGAGCAATTGCAGGGCGGCATCCAGATCTAGCTGGGCCATCTGCGCCAGGGAGCGGCCGCCATCCTCGCCGGGAAAACGGGCGCCAAGAACGGTTGGAATACCCGCATTGGAGGCGGCGAGCCTCGTCGATACGCTGCTGTGAGTTGTGCTGTCGTGCCGCAGAGATCTTCCTTTTCAGCTTCTGTTCTGCACCTGGCGAGCTCCGATAGCAAGAATGGCTCGGGCGCAATCGTCCGCAGCCACTTCGGACGTTGGGGTGCAATATCTGGAGTCTCGCCCGCACAACTGGCAGTGTCAAGAATTCACGGTCACAGAGGAACCTCGGAGGTACTAAGACAAAAGTTTAGGGGCTGCGGTGCGTCGGCTAATTGCTGGCCGCGGAGCGACTACGTTTGCGCAGCGCCGACTGCGCCAGGCGATTGGCCTCGGCATTATCCTCGCGGGGAACGTGCGAGATGGAGAACTTCAGCGCTCGCGCCAGCTTGCGGCAGGTCCAGTGCAGGGAGTAGAGGCGCGGGCTGCGGCAGGTATATTCGCCCGTCATCTGCTTGACTACAACTTGCGAATCGGAAAAGACATGAAGCTTGTGGGCCTTGCGCGCCACGGCGTATTGCAGCGCCTCCATGAGCGCGGCGTATTCTGCGACGTTGTTATCTTGGTGCCCAATCCATTTGGCGATGCGCACCGGTTCCGCCGCGCTGCCATTGATTACTACGCCAATACCGGAAGGCCCCGGATTTCCCAGGCTACCCCCGTCTACGTAAGCCACAAGTTCAGACATCAGTTCGCTGGTGGACGCGCTTGTTGTAAGATGCCCCCATTATGATTCCGGGTCAAGTTGAATTATTTGGTTCCCTTTCAAGAGTTTCCGAATTTTTTGTACTACTGTGCAACATTTGTGCAAAACCAGGCCGGATCAAATTCCATTTTTAGTAAGCTTCGCCATCACAACCATTTACGTTACTGGTTATGCACAGGTTTTGAAAACGCGGTTGCACCGAAAGTTTGCGTTGACTTTTATGAATGCTCTGTTAACTTGGCATCGTCGACGGTCGAAAGGGTTGGCACAATAACACTGAGCCAGTCCGAAGTAGGCTGGGTGATCAGCCAAGCGGGGCAACCTGCGGGGCGACCAGACCTGAAAAAACCGACAGCTCTGCGAGGGGCAGCCGGGGTTTGGGACTGCGAAAGCAGTGATTACATCAAGGGGCTGTGACGGTACATGCTTCCACGCTATTGGCTCCCTCGCAGGAGCCGCTGGCTAGGGCATAACCAATGTCACGGCCCTTTTAATTTTTCCCTCCACTCTTTCTCCCTGTACATCTTCGTGAGTCCAGAAGGTTCGCCGGGCGCTATGCGAATCTTTTGTGCAGTTCGCGGTTAAACCCCTGACCACGCGACCCGGCCAAAATCGATTCATGCTGTCCCTCCCCGCCTGTGGGATAATTTTCCACTCCGATCAGCTCACAACCGTCGGACAATTCCAGTTTTCTCACGAGGGCGGCAAATTCCATGGCTCGCAATCCTTTTACTCGACGGCAATTTATCCAACTCGGCAGCGGCGCTATGGCAGCCGCGTCATTTGTGAAGACTCTCCTCCAGCCGCAGGTGCTCTTTGCCTCTCCGCGCGGCTTATCGGGTGATGTCCCGGCCAGCGACACGATCCGCTTCGCTTCCATCGGAACCGGGGTTCGCGGATGTGAACTTCTCGAAGCCACCACGCACCTGCCGGGAGTGGAATGCGCGGCGGTCTGCGACCTCTACGACAGCCGGCACACCGCCGCGCGCGAAGCGGTCAAGAATCCCGGCGTGACCGCAACGCGCGAATATCGCAGCATTCTGGACCGCAAAGACGTTGACGCGGTCATCATTGCCGTTACTGACCATCAACATCGCCACATCTTCGAGGACGCCTGCGCCGCCGGCAAAGACGTCTACTGCGAGAAGCCGATGTCGCACACGGTCGAGGACGGCTTCGCCATGATCGAGGCGGCGCAGAAAAACAACCGCATTGTGCAGATCGGCAGCCAGCGCGTGAGCTCCGTTCTTTACCTTAAGGCGAAGGAAATTTACGACTCTGGCAAGCTGGGCGAAGTTTTCTCCATCAACGCGTACTGGGACCGCAATTCTCCGAGCGGCGCGTGGGTGTACCCCATTCCTCCTGATGCCAGCGAGAAGACCATCGACTGGAATACGTTTCTTGGCGGTGCGCCCAAGCGCGCCTTCGATCCCGTACGCTTTTTCCGCTGGCGCTGTTATGAGGATTACGGCGAGGGACTGGCCGGCGATCTGTTCGTCCACCTTATTTCTGGCATTCACTTCATCACGGGCACCAACCTAGTGGCGCAGCGCGCGCAGTCCAGCGGAGGCCTGTATCACTTCAAAGACGGCCGCGAATTTCCCGACCTGATCGAAACGCTCTACGATTATCCCAACTTCAAAGTCACGCTGCGCTGCAACCTGAACAACGATGGCGGTGAATTTATCGGCTTCTACGGCACGAAGGGTACGATGGTCATCAAAGATTCAAGCCTGAGCTACATCCCGCAGGATACGCGTCCGCAGCCCGAGGGCTACTCCATCCACGGCTGGCCGAAGGAACTCCGGGAGAAGTACCTGGAGCAATGGCACAAGGAGTATCCTGAACCGGCTGCCCTGACTTCTACCGTTGATGCCGAAAGCGAATCCTATGCCCCGCCGCCCGACTACAACGACACGGTCGATCATCAGGCCAACTTCTTTAACGCCATCCGCAACCGGAAGCCGGTGACCGAGAACGAAGTTTTTGGCAACCATGCGGCTATCGGCTGCCACCTGTCAAACTTCTCGTATTTCAACCGCTCAGCCGCAGTCTGGGACGGCGTGGCGAGAAAGATCGTGAAAAGCTAGAAGCGACCGCCGCTGCATGAGAGGCCAATAATGCCACACAGACCGTCACTGCTTGTCTTGCTGGCATGGGTTGCGATTCCCCATCTTCTTTTCGGCGCGCCCTCCTCCAACCCCAAGGTCAGAGCGATTACGGCCTTCGTCAGGATCGACAGGTCCGACTACAATGCCCAAATCGCCGGCGCCCTCACGGTGCTGCGGAAGACCCGGACTGCTTTTGAGAGCCGCGGCTATGAGGTGCAGACGATCCGGATTACGACGCAGCCGTTCCCCGAATACACGGCCGAGCTCCCGCGGGAGCAAGCGCTGAGATTCCTGAAGCAGCTGGATAGCCTGGCCGCCCGCGAACAGTTCTCGCTGAGCCTGGGTCCTGCGATGTTGCGAGACGATGACAACCCAGGTGCCGTGGAACTCTTGGGCGAAGCTCTCCTGAACGCTCAACATTCCAATGCCAGCACAATTGTTGCTGCCGATGACGGCATTCACTGGAAGGCGATCGGCGCTGCTGCGCATCTCATCAAATATCTCTCCGAGCACAGCCCGCACAGTCAGGCCACTTTTAGTTTCGCGGCGACCGCCATGCTCGCGCCGTACGCGCCCTTCTTTCCGGGCTCCTACCACACCGGCCGCGGTGACAAGTTTTCGGTCGGGTTCGAGGGAGCCAACGTCGTTGGTCAGGTTCTCGGTTCTGGGCGCAGGAATGCCGAGGAGCTGGTGCATGAACTTTCGGCCGCGCTCACCCAGCACGCGCGGGTGGCTGAAGAAGTAGGCCAGGCAATTCAAAAAGAAACGGGGTGGGAGTTCCTCGGCGTTGACCTTACGCCGGCACCTCTAGGAGACATTTCGATCGGGGCCGCGATCGAGAGCTACTTGGGGGCACCGTTTGGCAGCAGCGGAACGCTGACGGCCGCCTCCCTCATCACGCAAGCGGTAAAGGCAGTTCCGGTGAAGCAGGTTGGCTACTCAGGGCTTATGGTTCCGGTGATGGAAGACAAACGTCTGGCTGAGCGCTGGAGTCAAGGCAGCTACCACCTCGATTCGCTGCTCTCATACTCAGCCGTTTGCGGGACGGGCCTGGACGCTGTGCCGCTTCCCGGGAGTGTTAGCGAGGACCAACTGGCGCGCATCATCGGCGATGTGGCGTCGCTGGCAGTGAAGTGGCATAAACCACTCACCGCCCGTCTGCAGCCAGCTGCTGGAAAGGAAGCGGGAGAAAAAACAGAGTTTGACGATTCGCGTCTGGTGAATGCAACCTTACAGCCGCTACCATGACCTCGCCCTTCCCGGGCTGTCACACATAGGGGACACCAATCGGATTCGCGTCTCCTTTTTCACACCGACAAGTTATAGCGCCTCGCGGGTTTGGCCTCTGGTCTTAACTTGGCGAAAATTCCGATAGCGGTCAATGGGGCAATGCGTGTAACCGGGTAGTGCTCCGCCAGAGTCATGTTGGAGAGAGGTACAATTCCCCCGAATCTTTTGAGAGGAGCGGGTTGGGTGTCCGCTGAAGGAGTTCGAAGGCTCGAACCTCGGGCTAGTGCGTTGAGGCTAATCCGTGATCTCTCTTTACAACCTGTGCGGTTTCGCGTAGATTTGCCGCTCTGGCCCGCATCGTAAGTATCTCGGGCGCCCGGCGAACCCCTCCCCCAATCTCGTCGACCGGACTGACGATGCGCCCTCCACGGGGGATCGTAATGTTCTTCGCTTTGTTGCGCCGCTTCCCGGCTCTGCAGCATCACTTTGTGCGCCTCGCGGCGCGCCGTTTCGCGCCAGCGGCCTTAGTCGCCTTGGCTGCGCTTTCCGTGCATGCGCAAACTGGGATCTACACCTACCACTACGACAACTACCGCACCGGCTGGAACCAGACCGAAACTGCGCTCACGCCGGCCAGCGTCAACACGAAGACTTTCGGCCTTCTCTATACCATCTCCCTCGACGCTCAGGTGGACGGCCAGCCGCTCGTGGTTCCGAACGTTCTGATTACCGCCGGCAGCAGCCCCGGAGTGCACAACGTAGTTTACGTAGCCACGGAGAACAACACCGTCTACGCCATTGACTACAACAGCGGGGTAGTGCTGCTCAACCCGAATTTCGGTCCTTCGGTCGCGACGCCCACGATGTGCGGCAAGTCGCCCAACCTCGGCATTCACTCGACTCCGGTGATCGATCCCACCAGCAACACGCTCTACGCGATCACCTACACGCAGGGTGCGGCCGCGCCCGTCTACACGGTTCACGCGCTCGATCTCGGCAGTCTCACGGACAAAGTCACGCCGCAGGTCGTCAGCGCCTCGCACACGCTCACGAACGGCACAACGCTTAACTTCAACCCTCTCTATCAGCGCCAGCGTCCGGCCCTGCTTCTCAACAACGGCAATCTCTACGCCGCCTTCGGCAGCTTCTGCGATGGCCAGGCCGCCAACTCTCGCGGCTGGGTGCTCGGCTGGACCGCGTCGTCCCTGGCTCCGATCGTCCCGAATGAACTGGTGGACATGCTTGCGACTGCCCCAGATAATTTTTTTCTCTCCTCCATCTGGATGTCCGGCTACGGCCCCGCCGCCGACGACTCCGGCAACGTCCTCTTCGTAACCGGAAACTCGCAATACCAGACCTACGACGGCGTGACCAACATCCAAGAGAGCGTGGTGAAAGTCTCGCCCACACTGAGCGGCGTGCTCGACCTGTTTACGCCCGACGATCAGGACACGCTCGATCTCGACGACTGGGAAATCGGAGCGGGCGGCGTCATGGTCCTTCCTGACCAGCCCGGCGCCACGCCGCATCTTGCTGTCGCCGCCGGCAAAGACGGCAACATGTTCCTGATGAACGAAGACAACCTCGGCGGTCACTCGACTTCGAAGAACGATGTGCTCGGCATCTATCCGGTGGGCGGATGCTGGTGTGGCCAATCGTATTTCGTGGATACCGATGGGGCAGCGCGCGTCGTCTCAAGCGGCGGAAAGTCAATTAAAGTTTGGAAGCTGGCGACTTCCCCAAAACCGGCGTTGGCGCTGGTTAGCGCATCGCCGACCATCCCGACCGGACAGAATCCGGGCCTGTTCACTACGATCTCCTCAAGCGGCACATCCAATGCGATCATCTGGACCGTGTCGCGCCCCTACTCAGGTCCCACCGTGCATCTCTACGCTTTTACGCCCGACGCCGGCGGCAAGACGATGAAGCTTCTTTACCGCTCGCCCGCCGGAACGTGGCCCAATCCCCCGAACGATGCCAACATCGTACCGGTCGTGGCCAACGGCCAGGTCTTCGTCGCCAGCAGCGGACAACTGCAGATCTTCGGATTGCTCTCAGCTGCAGCGAAGAAATAGCCTGAAGTGAGAGTGGAAGCTTCCGCGCCGAGGTTTGGGAGCTGGCGTTATGAACTCTTTCGCAAGGATTCTTGCAATTCCAAACCGCTCTCTCTCTCGAAATCCCTACGGTTTCTTCTTCGGCAAATATTTCTTCTCAATCGACGCGACGACCACGTAATTCGGATCCACCATTTCGTTCAGGTGAATTCTCGCCACCTTCGAGAGCAGCTCGTACGCATCCAACTCCGACAAGCCGTAGTCCTTGTGGATCCACTTCACCAGTTCGGTGAAGGCAATACGCACACAATCGTCCAGCGGGCGATAGGCTCCCACCGTCATGATCGCATCGTCGTTTTCAAATTGCGGCCACGCGATGGTGCGCCCTTTGATTACACTGAGCTGCAGTCGCGCCTTCAGCGGCACTTCGATTGCGGTGCCCGCCACCTCGCCGTCGCCCATGGCCGCGTGGCCATCGCCGATATACAACAGCCCTCCCTTCACATTTACCGGAAAATAAACCGTGTTGCCGACGCTCGCTTCCGGAGAATCCATGTTCCCACCAAACTCGGCCGGCACGATGGAGCTTCGCGCCTCGCCGTCCGCCGGTGCGACGCCAATGCATCCGAAGAAGGGATGCACGGGAATTTTCACCTTGAAGTCGGAGTCGATCGCCTTGAATGTCGCGGTGTTGCCGGCGTGATCGATGGGATAAAACCAGATTCGCTCCGGCAGCGGCGCATGCAGCATGGGCGTGTAGCTGGTTTCATTGATGGCGCCAAATCCGGGCGCGAAGGCGCCCACGCCCTGATCTCCATCCACCTGGAGGTCGAGAATCTTCACGGCGAGCGTGTCGCCGGGTTCAGCGCCCTCCACGTAAAACGGCCCCGCCAGCGGGTTGTCTCCCGTGGCCATGCTCAGGGTATCGCCGGGCTTCTTGATGCCGTTGCCGAAGCAGTCGAGCGTGTTGGTGTCGAGAATATCCCCCGACTTGAGCCGCGCCACCGGCTCCGCCGTGGCAAACAGATACTTCACGTTGGCCGTCGTGGTGGTGTAGTGAACGATGTTTGGTTGAATCGTGTTTGGTTGCGCCGGAGTCTGCGCCAGACCTGCGCTGGCCAGCAGCAGAAAAACAAATGCACGAGGAATCGAACGTGAACGAAGAATCACGGAGGGCCTCCCTAATCTGTGTGATGGGCTGACCGAGATTCTAAACGGAATGCGTAAAACAATGGCGGCACATGTACAGACGCATCACAATCGGGAAGCTTCGCTTATCGGTTAGCTCGTTCTAACACGAATGGGATACCATGGCTCGCCGAAGACGGAACTTACCCGCCGGCCTGCGCGTAACACTGCCAAGGGAAAAACTGCATGGATCAACAATCAGCATCGGAGCGCGTAATCCTCCCAACAAGCAGACGCAGCGACACCATGGTGGTGTTCGCTATAGCGGGCGGGGTAACACTGGTGCATGTTCTGACCAACGGGCGGTATGGCTTGCACCGCGATGAGCTGCAGACGCTGACGGATGCTCTGCACATGGATTGGGGATTTGTGGCCTACCCGCCGTTCACGCCATTTGTAGAACGAATCAGTCTGGCCATCTTTGGCCACTGGCTGATCGGACTGCGCCTGGCTTCGGTGATCGCGCAGGCGGCGGTCATTGTGGTGACTGGCCTGATGGCAAGAGAGTTGGGCGGCGGACGGTTGGCGCAGGCAACCGCCGCGCTTGCGATCGCACTTTCACCGCTCTCGTTGTTTGAGGGAACTGAATTTCAGTATTCGTCATTCGATTATTTGTGGTGGGTGCTGATTGCGTATTTCATCGTCCGAATGCTTAAGTCAGACAATCCGCGATGGTGGCTCGCGATCGGCGCGACCATGGGCGTGGGAGTGCTGACCAAGTACACGATGGCTTTCTATATGGCCGGAATTGTCGGCGGGCTGGTGCTCACACGAGCACGGCGATTCCTGACGAGTCCCTGGTTTTGGAGCGGAATTGGGCTTGCTTTGGTGATTTGCCTGCCCAACATGTTGTGGCAGGTGCAGCACGATTTCATCTCGTACCACTTCCTGCACCACATTCACGTGCGCGACGTCGGCGAAGGGCGCGCCGACGGATTTTTTCGCCTGCAGTTTCGCATCTGCACGAACTATGTTTCTGCGCCACTGTGGATCGTGGGGCTGATTTGTTTCTTCCGCGACAGCCGATACCGGATGCTGGCTTGGATGTACGTGATTCCGTTTGTGCTGTTCGTAGTGTCAAAGGGAAGATTTTATTATCTGGCTGCGGCTTATCCCATGCTGTTGGCAAGGGGCTCAGCGGCGGCAGAAGACTGGGTTAAATCGCTGGCGTGGGGATGGCGGTGGGCAGTCGAGGGTATCTTTTTCACCGCGCTCGCAGCATGTGGGTTGTTCTTCGCGGCGATTATCGTTCCTTTTGCTTCCAGCGGACCGCTCAGAGATTTCGCGCTCAAGCATAACGGCGATCTCCGCGAAGAGATCGGCTGGGACGATCTGGTCAAGGCCGTCACGGGCGTGCGGGATGCGCTACCGGCAGAACAGCGGGCGAATTTTGGCGTCCTGGTGGGAAACTATGGTGAGGGCGGGGCAATCGAGATTCTAGGGCCGGCCTACCACCTGCCGCCACCAATTCAACTGACAAACTCGGGATGGCTGCGCGGATATCCCACAACGCCGCCCTCGACGCTGATTGTGGTGGGGTGGTCGCGTGACCAACTGGACGAGGCATTTACTGGATGCCGGGTGGCGGGACACAACGGGAATCCCTACGGCCTGGAGAATGAAGAGAGCAGGGATCATCCCGACATTTTCGTTTGTCGCGGACCGAAGCAGCCCTGGCCGGAGTTCTGGAAGGATCACCAGAGGTTCGGCTGAGTTCACACCTTAGCGATCAAGGTTGCCGCCTCTGTTAGCTCGACCGACGCAGCACGTAGATGGCCCACGGCGCTATGCGCGTTTCGCTGATCCAGCGGTAAGGCTCGTCACCTTTGGCTAACGGCCTGCGCACTTCCACCATTTCCAGACTTGCCCGGCGATAAACCTCGAGGTACGACTCGTGGGGCCAAAGAATGTCGACGGCAGGCGAGCGATCCTCGAAATCCGTGGTGATGATTCTCACTTCGTCTCCCGGGCCGGCATTGCGGTTTTCCGGGAAATCTCTGGTGGTGAACGAAGCCCATTCGTTCAAGTAAATCTCAGGCGTAGAAACGATGTTCACCAGGATTCCATCCTTCTTTAGCAGCTCGCATAGGCCGCCAAACAAGCGGAGCTTCGTTTCCATGCCAGGAATGTTGTCGAAGGTGAAGGCCGACAGGATGAGAGAAAAGCCTTCACGCTGCAGGGCGCTCATGTCGTCGCCCGGAATCAGCCGGTAATCGCCCTTAGGGTCGATTTGGCGCGCCTTGCCCACCATGTCTTGTGAAATGTCCACTCCCACAACCGCAAAACCAAGGCTGACTAGGAATCTGGTGGAACGGCCGGTGCCACAACCGAAATCAAGAGCCGCAGTTCCTTTGACGTGGGCGCGAAAAATCTCCGGCAAGTCGCGGAATGCGAGATGGTAGGTGTTGGCGAACTCCAGCTTCGAGTACGCTTCGGCGCGGGTAGCGCTTTCGTAGCAATTGACGAAGTCAGACAAGCGGTTGTCTCGGAACAGCTGTATTTATCATACGAGCCCGCGTCGTGATCCGGAATGTCGTTATCAAAACCTTGGTGGAGCTAGCGGTGCTGGTCGCGGCGGCGCAGGTAGTCGATGAACATTTGTTCGACCGGCTTATCGTAAGCCATCAGAACGTGGCGGACGGTGTGTCCGCTGACGAAGTGACACACTTCTTCCGCCAGATTCTTGGCATGGTCGCCCGCACGTTCGAGAGATTGCGTCATGAAAATGACTTGCAGGCTGGCCTGACGAGCGACGTTTTCGGGATTTTCGATGTGGCGCAGGAAAATGAGATTGCGCAGGCGATCCATCTCGGCATCGGCCCGAAGCACATCGATCGCCTTGGCGATCTCTCGGGTGGAAAAGGCTTCGCCGCAATCAGTCAGCATCTTTTCGAGGATCGTAGCCATCTGCGTCAGGTCGCGCGTGTCCTCGGAATCGATGCGGCCGCCGGCCGCCTGCGCACTGGTACCGAAGCTGAGCAGCAGATCGCCGATGCGCTCCAGCCCGATCATGAACTTCATGCAAGCCAGCAGTTCGCGGGCCTCGGCGGGACCGACTTCGGTGATCGCGGTGGTCACGCCACCGTCAATTTCCATGTCAAGGGTATCGAGCTCGCGCTCGCGTTGGCGGAGTGAATTGAGCAGAGCGCTGGAACCGGTGGCGATCCCTTCGGCAGCGGCGCCTGCAGCTTCCTTGGCCACGCGACAGGCCTCGATGGTGCGGCGCACGATGTAGTGATGGGCGGGTTCTGGGTGGGGGCTTTTGATCGCGCTACTCATCGACTTATCCGGCGGACGAGAACGCTGTCGACGCGGAGATCGAGAGGGCCCGTCGCCGCGGTTCGGCCGCTCATGGGATGGGATCGCCAACAACTCACCATACATTTTTTGATGTCCAAAGTGATTAAAAAGCTGTGAATTTTCGGTGATTTTTCGATGCCGGCTTGTTGTGCAGTGTGTGCCGCGGAGATAAAAGGATGCTGGACGGCCCTTTTCCAGGGCACGTCCAGCTTGTTGCGCTTGTCTTGCTAAACCCAAGCGTCAGAAGGCGTACTTCAAAGAGAGCTGAATCAGGCGGGGCGTACCGACGACAGTAGTAATTGGCGCCGCACCAGTCCCGGGCGCTGAGCCCACGGCCGCGCCGTCGTTGTTCACTAGTTGGGGATTGTTGAACGACGGATGGTTGAACAGATTGAAGAAGTCAGCGCGGAAGCGAAGATTCTGTCTCTCGGTGATTTTGAATACTTTGCCAACGGTGAGATCGAGGTTCTTCTGCGGCGGTCCAATGATGCAGTTGCGGGGCGTGTTGCCGTAGAGAGTCCCATCGCTCATAGTGCCGTCGGACAGAGTAGCGGCCGGGTCGGGCTGAAAAGCGGCGGCGTTAACCCAGTTGCTGAGCCGGGATGTGGTGCTGCCCGAGCTGGCAGCGTTGGCACAACTGTAGCCAGGGACAAATGTCGCGGTTGCTGACGGACTGGCAAGAGCGTAGGCACCTCCGCCGGCGGGATCGTAGACCGAGAAAGGCGTACCCGATTGCAGGATGACCACGCCACTGGCTTCCCATCCGCCGAGGGCAGCGTGTTCTAGGCCGTGGGCACCGGAGAAAAATGGCAACTGGTAGACGGCGCTGGCGACGAAGCGCTGGCGGCGATCGAAATCGGAAAGTCCGCGAGAGGCACGCGGGTTGTTCTGGTCGTTCACGCGGGTGACGAAAGCGACGGACGCGGTCGAAACGTCGTCAATCGATTTCGCATAGGTGTAGGCGCTTTGGAAATAAAGACCCTTGGAAAAGTGGTGAGCGAGGGTGGTTTGCAACGCGCTGTAATGGGAATCGGAGTTGGGAGCGAAGTCTTCGAAATCCCCGGGCGCGATGCCCTGGTACGGTGCGCGGGCGCTAACGTTGTCGCTGGTGGAATCGACGATCTTGCAGGTGTTGCCGACGGTGTCGGCCGGAGGACATACGTAGCCGGGAATAGCTCCGGGGGCGGTGATGGGAATGATGACTGGGTTCGCAGTGGTTGCCAAAGTTGCTTGATCGGGATCATAGGTGGAACGCAGTCGTGAGCCTTTTGTGCCCACATAGCCGACTTCCGCAAACCACTCATGCCCCAGCGCGCGCTGGATAGTGATGTTCCACTGCTGCGTGGTTCCTACCACCCAGTGCAGAGGAACTGCCAGCTCGATCAGGCTGTTGACGGTGCCGGTATATGCCGGGCCACACATATCGTTATTGCTGGCCACAACTCCGTTTGCGAGCGTGCACGCTCCAGTTGGAAAGCCCGCGAACTGCGAGGCGACCGGAGCGTAAGCCTGCGCAGGGTTTGCACCCAGCGCGGGAATGCCCGGAAGGGGAAAGATGGGGTTGCCATTGTTGGCGGCAAACAAATCCGCCAGGCAGCTTGCAGTAGCGGAGCAGGTGCCAATCACCGCCGGCTCAAAGTTTACGCCAAATGGATAGGCCGGCGGGGTGATAGCCAGATTATCAGCCGCTCCCAAATCTTCGCGCACCGAGTAAATGCCATAGCCGCCGCGAATTGAGGTCGTGTGATGTCCGCCGACATCGTAGGCGAAGCCGATGCGGGGCTCAAATACTGTGGCATATTCGTTGTTGAGTCCGGCGGCATTCAGTGTTCCTGTCACGCCAGTCAAGCCAAACTTGTCGACGCACTTCGGCCATACATACGGCTGGCCGGTAACATTGGCTTCCTCAGGGTTGGTGTTGCCAGTGTGGCACAGCAAATCGTACGGGGCGCCGTCAAATTCATTCCGCAGGCCGAGATTCAGGGTCAAGTCCCTGCGGACGCGATAGTCGTCCTGAACGAACCAGGAATAACTGGGGATGCGATAGTCGTGATCGCCCAGGCCGCCTCCACCTTCGCCGAAGAATGGAGAACCCGCCAGGAAACTTTGGAAGTCCGTGTTCGACGGTGGAGGGGTGAAATACACCAAACCATTGTCCGCGATCGGCAGGCTGCGGCGCATGGCGATGTGATCCAGCTCTCCACCGAAACGGAACTGGTGCGGCCCGCGGGTCCAGCTCAACGTGTCAATCCAGGTCAAGTTGTCGGAAAGAGCCGATTGTAGTTGTGTGGGATAAGCTCCGAAGCTCCAGGTTCCGAATTGCAGGTGGTAGATGTTGGGATCACCGGCGAAGCCATTCACGCCGACTGCCGTGGGAAGATTAATGCCGACCTGCGTATTGGTGATGGGCGCTTCGTTGCTCAGCCGATCGCTGATGATGTTGATGCCGAAGCGGAATTCGTTGATTAGCGCATTGCTGAACGTGTGAGTTTCGGTAATGCTGCCAAAGCGGCTGTGCAGGGGGATATCGAGCGGGAAATCGAGATTGTTCGTGCCCGGCTGGCCGCCGGTCTGGATGCCGAAAGAATCGGCGCCGAAAGGCTCGAACGTATCAGAATCGGACCAGAAGAAGCGCTCCGCGAGATGGTCTCTCCCCCCGCGGAAGTCGCGGTCCCAGTTGGCGGTGAATTGGTCGTCTCGGAACTTTCCGGGATTGGTGAGTACGAGAGGCCCGTAATTGAGCTGGCCATTCGTGAAGCCGGGTGTGCCGGGAACGGTTGGGATAAGGCAGGGCTGGTCACCGGAGGATCCGCAACCGGTGCCGGAATTGCCGAACTGAGTGCCGGGGATTTCCAACAAGGCGAGGGCGACTGAGTCAAGGCAAGGCGGGCTTCCGGGAAGGCCCGTGCAGATTGGAGGAGTGGCGCCCCCGCAGTTGGCGCCGCAGAAGAAGTAAGTGATGAGGTTCGCTTGGCTGCGGTCGGCAGGAAGCACGGGAATGCTGGTGTTGATGTAGGTGCCGGGGGAATCGCCGCTACGCTGGCGCGTACCTTGGTAGTTCACGTAGAAGAATCCTAGCTTGGCTTTGTTGCCGACCGGGCCGCCAAGATCGCCGCCAAAGATATTCTGCTTCAGATCGAATTTGCCCAGAAAATAGTCGTGTGCGTCGAGCGATGTGTTGCGGAAATACTCCCAAAGATCGCCATGGAAGCCGGAGGTGCCGGTTTTCAGCGTGGCGTTGATGTTGCCGCCGCCGTTGCGTCCCTGGCTGGCGTCATAAAGGCTGGTGGAAACCTTAAACTCCTGAATGGAGTCGGGATTCGGCAGAGGAGTGTAGGTAAGTTCCCCGAATGCATAGTCGGAGGCGGAGATGCCTTCGATCAGATAGTTGTTGTTGTCTTCCCGTCCGCCATTGACGTGCATATAGACGGCACCCCGGCCAAGCTGTGACGCGCCGTTGAGATCGGACGAAGCGCCCGCCGAGAGGGTCAGCAGTTGCTGAAAGTTTCGCGTGGCGAGCGGAAGCTCTGTGATGGTCGTGTTGCCGAGGGACTCTCCTGTCGTCGCCGCCGTCGTCTCCACCGGAGGAACTTCATACTGCACTTCGACCACTTCTTTGATCGTCGCCGGTTTTACGCTAGCAGTCATGCGCGTGGTTTCGGTGATGCGCACGATCACGCCCGGAAACTTGGTGGTAGCGAATCCCGCTGCCATGACTTCTACGGTGTAGCTGCCCACCGGCAACAGCGGCGCGGTAAACAGGCCGGCAGAGTCTGCCGTCACCTGGCGGATAGACTGGCCCGTCGCTTCGCTGATGATGTCTATTTTCGCGCCCGAAACCGCGGCCCCCGAGGGATCCTGCACAGTACCGCTGATGGCTCCGGTAGCTCCGCCCTGCGCCCAGGCGCTGGCTGCCATGATCAATGAAAAAGCAAGAACTGCGAGCAGACGATTCGGCGACATGGTGTTTTCCTCGACCGCAGCTCTTGGAGCGAGCTGCGTGTGCAGACTACAGCTCGCCGGCGGTGAAAAAGGCCGGATACAGGGCCACCGGCGGGATTGGGGAAGTTTGCGATTCCGTCGTGGCCACTGTCAACCCAAATTTATTGGATACAAAGCAGCCAAAATTCAGGCAAAAGGGAGGGTAAACAGAAACGTGCTGCCGTGGTTGAGTTCGCTTTCGGCGCGGATAGAACCGCGGTGGGCCAGCATGATGTGCTTGGCAATGGCGAGTCCCAGGCCCGTGCCGCCCGATTCGCGGGAGCGGGCTTTGTCGACGCGATAGAAGCGTTCGAAAAGGCGCGGCAGGTGCTCGGATGAGATACCGGCTCCAAAATCCTGCACATAGAACTCGATGCCGCGCGGGGCATGGCGCGCGCCGAGCACGATGCAGCCTCCGGAACGGCCGTATTTCATGGCGTTGTCGATCAGGTTGGAAAAAACCTGGTGGATGGCCTCGCGATCGGCCAGGACCTGTGGTAGCGATTCGACGGAGCCGTCACCCGAGGGCAAGTCCGGCGCCTTCAATGACGCGGTTGTAGATTTCTGACCGTTCTTGCCCACTCCGTCGATCTGCAGTTCCACGCCCTGTCCGCGGGCGATCTCGCGGAAGCTCTCTTCGGCATCGTTCAAAAGCTCGATGGGCGGAACCGGTTCGGGCTCAAACCGGGTTTCGCCCGATTCGACCCGCGCCAGCGTCAGCAGGTCTTCGGTCAAGCGTGACATGCGCGCGGCGTTCTTGCGGATGATCTCCAGGAAATCGCGGTTGTGGCCGGAGTTCTCGGGAATGCTGTCGAGAAGAGTTTCGGAGTACCCCTGGATCGAAGTGAGCGGTGTGCGCAGCTCGTGTGAGACATTGGCGATGAAGTCCCGGCGGGTCTTTTCGACGCGCTCGGTTTCGGTGAGATCACGGAGAACAGCGACAGCTCCGCCGTCGGGCAGCGGCGCGGCGGTCACGTCATAGGCGCGACCGGGAACGATTGAGGTGGCGCGGCCTGTGCAGACTCGTTTTGTGGCCGTAGCGGCCTTGACTGTAGCCAGAAAGTCAGGATCGCGAATCGTTTCGACCATGGGCGCATTGAGCCGCGTGCGCTGCGGAACCAGGCGGTCCATGGGTTGATTGGCCCACTGCACCAGGCCATCGGCGCTGACGGCGATGACGGCATCCTGCATGCTGTTCAGCAGAGTCTCGAGCTGGCGCTGGCTGGAACGCACGGCGGCAAAACTGCGTTCCACCTGGCCGGCCGTGCGGTCGATGGCCACGGCCACGCGGCCAATTTCGTCGACCGAGGGATCATCCACGCGGGCTCGCAAATCGCCTCGCTCAATGCGGGCGGCGACATCCACAATGCGCTCCAGACGGCGGGCAGTTATGACCGAAGCCGTTGCGGCTACCAGCAGTGCGATGACCAGCGCGATAGCCAACCCCCAGAACATGCGGCGATGCACCTCGGCCTGCACGGCCTGGATGTCTGACAGAGGATAAGCCAGCCGAACGGCGCCTCCCGTGATAGGAGCAGCCACATAAAGAAATGGAATGCCCACGTTCTCGCTGCGGCGCTCACTCGAACTGGTCTCGCCCTTCAGTGCCGCGGCGAACTCGGCCTGTCCGGCGTCATTCTCGTCGGGGGAGAGATTCGACTCCGAGTCCGCCAGCACTTTGCCAGAAGCGTCAATGACCGTGGCGCGGGCCCCTGCGGCCTGGCCCTCCTGGGCAACAATTTCAGCGAGGGAGCGGGTGTGGTCGCTCTCGACACGATGTGCGAACAACAGCGTTTTTTGCGTTAGATTGCGTTCGATTTCGGTGCGCAGAGAGGCTTCCCACGCACCCCCGACGACCAGATCCAGAGTCGCCGCGGCGGCCGCGATCACAATCAGAAATGCAGCCAGCAGTTTGAAGAAAATGCGGTTCTTCATCTTCTGCCCGTCATCATTCTTGTCTTGCCTCGTCTCAGCCAGTTATTTCGGGGCTTCGAATCGATAGCCGGCTCCGCGCACGGTTTTAAGGTAGCGAGGGTTCTCAGGATCAGGTTCAATCTTCTCGCGGATGCGGCGGACGTAGACGTCCACCGAACGCGGAGTCACGTAGGCCGTGTCGCGCCAGACCGAGTCGAGCAAATGATCGCGGGTGAAGACGCGTCCGCTATGGCGCGCAAAATAATCGAGCAGGCGGAACTCGGTGGCCGTGGTGGGAACAGGAGTGCCGCGCACGCTAAGGGTCATCGCCGAAGGATCGATTTCGATTTCACCAACTTTCATGGGGCTTGGCGGCAGCGGGCGTTCAAAACGACGCAGCACGGCCTTGACACGGGCCACCAGTTCGCGCGGACTGAAAGGCTTGGCGATATAGTCATCGGCTCCGAGTTCCAGCCCGAGAACGCGGTCGGCTTCGCTGCTTTTGGCCGTCAGAAAAATCACGGGAACGGAGGCCAGCCCAATGGTCTGGCGAACCGTGCGGCAGAGTTCGAGTCCATCTTTGCCCGGAACCATGATGTCGAGCACGAAAAGCGCAGGGCGCTGGCGCTCCGCGTCGGCGATAACGTTGGCTCCGGTGGGATAGACGCGCACCGTGAAGCCTTCGTTCTCCAGGTGGTGGCGAACGAGGCGCGAAATGTCCGGATCGTCTTCAACAACGAAAATGCTCGGTTTCACAAGCATATTGTAGCGAACGCGGTTGCGGGGACCTAGCGTTCTCTAGTCCGTTTCGGTGCGCGGGCGGCAGATTTCATCGGATTTTAACAATCAGATTCGAGGCGTGGTCCACGTGGAAGCTTCTGCCGGGCGGGATCACCGTGGTGGCGCTGTACTCCGTGATAACGGCCGGGCCGGAATATGTCTTGCCGGAGCGCAGATCGTCGCGCACATAAATCTTCGTAGGAAGTGTCCTTCCATCAAAAAGGACTTGGGCTGAGGTGGTTGAACGCATGCCGAGCTTCGCGCGGCCTCGGCGGACGGGCGTGTTGGCCGCTCCACGCGATTTCAAGATCGCGCGAAGGCGGACCGTGACGATCTCGGCCTCGCGATTGGGATGCACGTAGCCGTAGCGGCGCTGATGTTCCTGCTGGAAATCGGCGAGAAGATTTTTCGTGAGTGGAATATTGAGTTCGTATCCCTGGCCGCGGTAGCGCAGGTCGGCGCTGCGATCAAAGTGCGGCGTGCCCGGCCACGATTCGTGACGAAAGTCCCGCGACGCGGCCGCTTCGAGCGCGGAGAATTCGCGATCCAAACGGGTATGCGGAACATCGTCCTTCACGCGCCACAGGACCGTACGCGAATAATCCTTGACCACATCGCTGGCGAGAATGCCGAGCGCGGAGAGCGCTCCGGGAAGAGCCGGAACAATCACCTCCGGGATGTTGAGCGCCTCGGCGAGGGCGCACGCGTGGAGGCCTCCCGCGCCGCCGAAAGCGACAAGCGCGAACTGGCGGGGATCGCGGCCGCGCTCGATAGAAACGACGCGGATCGCTTTTTCCATGGTGGAATTCACCACGCGGATGACGCCGGCGGCAAATTGCTCCAGAGTGAGATCTGATTTGTTCTTCTTCAGCCAATCTTGCGTAACGCGGCGCGTGCACTCGAAATCGAGCACGAACTCGCCGCCGAGAAACCGCGTGGGCTGCAGGCGGCCGAGAAGAAGATTGGCGTCGGTGACGGTGGGCTGCGTGCCGCGTCCGTAGCAAATGGGGCCGGGATCGGCGCCGGCGGACTCAGGCCCGACGCGCAGAACTCCGGCGGCATCAAAGCGCGCGAGCGAGCCTCCGCCTGCGCCCACGGTGTGAATGTCGAGCATGGGCACGCTCACCGGAAAGCCCGCGATCTGCGCATCGTTCGCCGTGGTGATTTTGCCTTCGACAAGCGAAACGTCCGTTGATGTGCCGCCCATGTCGAACGCAACGATGTGATCGAATCCGCTGGCCCGAGCGGTAGCTGCGGCTCCAACTACGCCTCCCGCCGGCCCGGAGAGAACGGTGCGAACTGGTTCGCGCGTTGCGGTCGAGAGTGCAGTGATGCCTCCGGAGGATTGCATCACGAAGATCCGCGGCCCGCGATTCGGCCTTCGCCGCTGCGGGCTTGTCTGCACGCTGGTCTGGAGGTTCTCCAAATACGTCCGCATCACCGGCTGCAAATAGGCATTGATAACGACCGTCGATGTGCGCTCATACTCGCGGAACTCCGGCAGGATTTCATGGGAGATCGAGAGCGGCATGGCCAAAGGCCTCAGCGCGCCGGCGACACCTTGCTCATTGGCTCGATTCGCGAAAGAGAACAGCAGCGAGATCGCTATCGCTTGCGGTTTGGCAGCTGAGACGCGATCCGCCAACGACTGCAACTGCTGGGGGGTGGGCGCGATCAGAATTTCGCCATCCGCGGCCGTGCGTTCGACAACCCCAAAGCGAAGATTCTTCGCGACCAGCGGCTCGACGCGATCGAAGAAGAGGTCATACAGCTTGCTGCGAGCCTGGCGTCCGATTTCGATCGCATCCTCGAAACCGGCTGTAGTGACAAGCGCGGTGCGCGCGCCCTTGCGTTCGAGCAGTGTGTTGGTGCCGACGGTCGTGCCATGGAGGAGAACGACGTCCATGGCGTCATTCGTGGCTGCAATCTTCCGTACCGCCTCGACGATGGCCTGCGACGGATCGGCAGGCGTAGAGAAGACTTTCAGCATCCGTAATCGGTGGGTCGCGGGATCGATCCAGACGCAATCGGTGAAGGTGCCGCCGGTGTCGATGGCGATACGAAGAGTTTGGCGAGGGCGGGGCATGGTGAGAGCGATAAGAGTAACATTCGCGGTTATGACGTACGCATTCCAGAAGAGACTTACGCGGCTGGACGCTAGTGCGATACGATCGTGGCGATGATGAGTCCTGAGATCCAGGAATTTATTGAGCGGGCAGCGGTTGTCCCTGCATGAGCCGGCTATTTTGTCGTGAACGCGAGCGTGAGCAGGGTTTTCTGTTCCACCTCGTGCGCTTTGGAGCTGCCGGTGGCGGGACTGGGGCTGGAGCTGCGCTTCACGCTCAACACGGGCCTGTCTCCTGCGATGCGCTTCAGGCGTGGGAGCATGTTGAACATGGCGCCCATGTTCGCCGGTTCCTCCTGCACCCAGACAATGTCGGCGTGAGTACCGTGGCGGTCGAATTCCGCGACGACTTCGTCTTCGGGGAACGGGTAGATCTGCTCCAGGAAAACGATCGCGGTTGATGTCTCTTTTCGTTTCTTGCGTTCCGCCTGCAGTTCGTGGCCGACTTTTCCCGTGCAAATCAGGATGCGCTCTGCTACTCCAACCTCAGCGTCAGGAATCACATTGAGAAATTTCTTGTGCGCGAAATCCTCGATCGGTGAACTCGCATCGGGATGGCGCAGCATGCTCTTCGGTGTGAAGACGATCAACGGCTTGCGCCAGTGGCGCAAGGCCTGGCGGCGCAGAAGATGGAAATATTGCGCGGCATTCGAAGGCTGCGCGATCTGCAGGTTGTGCTTCGCCGCCAGCTGAATGAAGCGTTCGATGCGCGCGCTGGAATGTTCAGGCCCCTGGCCTTCGTAGCCGTGCGGCAGGAGCATGACGAGGCCGGAGAGCAGGTTCCATTTCGCTTCGCCCGCGGCGATGAACTGATCGATGATGGCCTGGGCCACGTTGGAAAAGTCGCCGAACTGCGCCTCCCACAGAACCAAGGATTCCGGATAGTCGCGCGAGTACCCGTATTCGAAGCCGAGAACGCCCGCTTCTGAAAGGGTTGAATTGTAGATTTCGCAGCGCGCCTGGCCCGGCGCGATGTTTTCCAGCGGCACGTATTCGTTTTCGTTCTCGACGTCGATCAGCACGGAATGGCGCTGATTGAAAGTGCCGCGGCGGGAGTCCTGGCCGGACATGCGCACGTTCGTGCCGGCCTTCACCAGGCTCGCGAAGGCGAGCGCTTCGGCCATGCCGTAATCGACTGGCCGTTTACCCGTGCCCATTTCGGCGCGCTGCTCGAGCAGCTTTTTGACTTTGGGGTGAATGTGAAACCAGTCGGGATACGTGGTCAAGCGCGCGGTCAGTTCCGCTAACGCTTCCGACGTCACGCCGGTTTCGATTTCGAAAGTCTCCTGGTGCAGGCCACCGAAGTATCCATCCCAATATTTGGGGAGCTCGCGCAGAGTGGGCTTCGTGGTGATACTGCCTGCTTTTTTCTGTGCGGCTTCGAATTCGCCCCTGATCGCGTCAGCCTGCGCCTGCGCGTCTGTGGCGCCGATGTCGTCGGCATAGATCTCCCAGAGCGGCGGATGCTCCTTGATTTTCTTGTAGAGCAGGGGCTGCGTGATGGTCGGGTCGTCGACTTCGCTGTGGCCGTGGCGGCGATAACCGATGAGATCGATGACCACGTCAGTGCCGAATTTGTACCGATACTCAGTAGCCATTCGAGCGACGCGCACGACCGCGTCGACGTCCTCGCCGTTGACGTGGAAGATGGGAATCGATTGTCGTCGGGCGATGCAGGCGGCAAAGCGCGTGGAATGCTCTTCGGTGTAGTTGGTGGTAAATCCCAGAAGATTGTTGACTACGACGTGGATCGTCCCGCCCACGGTATAGCCCGGAAGGTCGGCGTAGTTCATTGTCTCGGCCAGAATTCCCTGTCCCGCGAACGCGGCATCCCCGTGAACGACGAGCGGAAGATATTTCTCGCGTCCGCCCTCGCCGGTGCGGTCCTGCTTGGCGCGAGTGCGGCCGATGGTGACGGGATCAACCGCTTCGAGATGGCTGGGATTCGAAACCAGATGTATATGGACCTTGCGGCCGCTGTACGTTGAATACTCGCCGGTCGCGCCCATGTGATATTTCACATCGCCCGAGCCGAGAACGCTGCGCGGATCAACATCTTCAAAACCGGCGAAAATTTCTTCCGCCGGACGCCGCGCCACGTGGGCAATCACGTTCAGTCTTCCGCGATGGCTCATGCCCATGACCAGCTCAATGGCGCCGAGGCGCGAGCTTGCATCGAGAACCTCGTCGACCAGCGGAATCATTGCCGTGACGCCTTCGAGTGAAAAACGCTTCGAGCCGAGATAACGTTGCTGCACGACCTGCTCGAAAATGTCGGCGCGGATGAGGAGGTCGAGGATGCGTTTCCGATCTTGCTCCGTAACCTCGTAACCCTGGTCAGGCGATTCCATACGCTCGTAGATCCAGCCGCGCCGAACCGGAGAGTAGATATGATTGATCTCCACCCCGATGGTGCTGGAGTAGATGGCGCGGGCCTGCTTCGCATATTCGCCATCGCGCTCGAGTTCCGGAGTGTAGCGCGGGCGGAGGAAGCCGAGCGGATCGAGGTCGCCCTCAAGGTATCCCCACTGGCGGTACGCGCTGAACACGCGGTCTCGCTCGGGGTTGGAACCGTTGGTCGAGGCGGCGTCGATGACCGCGCCGGAAGTCTTGGATTTCGGGGCCATATGAGTGGTACTAGGATAAAGGATGCGGGGCAGTGAGGGCGAGATTCGGGGCAGGAATGGCGGGACAACCCGAACGCGGCATCTTCCTGAGCGAAAAACAAGTGAACCACGCGCTTTTGAGCGCGATCGAACTAGCCGGTCGAGGTTCAGCGCGGTGCTCAGTGCGGTCGAGACCTGGATTCGTAGGACTAAGCGTCGTTGTGAAGTTGCGACCGAAGCGGAGATAATGTGGCAGCACCGTTAGACGCTCTTCACAGTTGTCGCGTGTTTTGTTTATGACAGTCGCGGAAATTCACGACAGTTCCCAAGGGTCCCAGTCACTAAAATCCCGATGACGAAGCTAGGCGTACCGACAATTTTGGGGATTCCGTTTGACGGCCACTCCTCGTACCTGCGCGGAGCCGGCGAGGCTCCGGGGAAGATTCGTGCCGCTCTGCACTGTGACGCCTCTAATCATTGGACGGAGGGGAGAGTGGACCTCGGCCGGGCGGGAGCTTACGAAGACGCGGGAGATCTGGCGTTTAGCGAGACCATTGCGTTCGCGGTCATCGAGAACAGCATCGCTGCGCTGCTCGATCGCGGAAAGCGCCCGGTTTCGTTGGGCGGAGACCACTCGATTACCTATCCGATCATCAAAGCAGTGGGGCGGCATTATCCGCGACTGACGATTTTCCATTTTGACGCGCATCCGGATTTGTATGACGAGTTCGAGGGAAGCCGGCTGTCGCATGCCTGCCCGTTTGCGCGGATCATGGAAGCGGGCTTGGCGAAAAGGCTGGTGCAGGTGGGCATTCGCACGATCAACGGGCATCAGCGCGAACAGGCACACAGATTCGGAGTCGAAGTCATGGAGATGAGTTCCTTGCCGGCCTATGACAGGTTGAAACAGGCGGGACCGGTCTACATCTCGTTCGACATGGACGTTCTGGATCCTGCATTTGCCCCTGGAGTCTCGCATCGCGAGCCGGGCGGGATGTCGGTGCGGGAGGCCATCGCGCATTTGCACGCGATCGAAGGAGAAATCGTCGGGGCGGATGTGGTGGAGTACAACCCGGTGCAGGATCTTGCAGGAGTAACCGCGACGGCAGGGGCAAAAGTCCTCAAGGAGATCCTGGGAAAGATGATCAGCGGATGAATTCAGCGGGGAAAGAGGCCTATTATTTTGCGTCTGGTTTTTTTGAGTCTGGGAACCGGGGAGGGGAATCTGTAGTATCGGCTCCGGTTGAGCAAGAGGGTGTCTCTGTTCTAATAGAGTCTGAGCCGCTTCCCCGCTTGGCCCAGGGTTGGTTACAGTATGAGTAGCGGTGTTTCGGTATGGCGAACAATTATCAAAGATATGCGGTAAGAAGCCTTCTCATGATGAGCCTCGCGGCAGTCGGCTTGATGCTCGCCTGCTCCAGTCGCGCCGAGCAGAATCCGCAAGCGGGCGGACCCGGCGCCATGCCGGTGAAGGTTTTAGAAGCCCGGGCAGTGCCGATTGACGACTCCACGGATTACGTGGCGACTCTCAAGTCGCGCGACTCCGCCGTCCTGATGCCGCAGGTCGAGGGGCAGATCACGCAGATTTTCGTGCATTCGGGCGACCGGGTTGAAACAGGAGCGGCCTTGATGGAAATCGATCCGCTCAAACAGCAAGCCACGGTGAAGAGCCAGGAAAGTGCGCGGGCGGCCCAGGAGGCACAGCTAGCCTGGTCGAAGCAGCAATATGACCGCGCTCAGGGGCTTTACTCAGCGGGCGTTGTCAGCAAGCAGGATCTCGATCAGGCCAAGTCGACTCTGGATGCGGCGCAGGCGCAGATGGATTCCCTCGATGCCCAGGTGCGTGAGCAGCAGGTGCAACTGCACTACTACAAAGTCGTGGCGCCGCGGGCGGGCATTGTAGGCGACATTCCGGTCCGCGTCGGTGATCGTGTGACCACCTCGACGCAGCTCACGACGGTCGATGAGCCAGGAAGCCTTGAGGCCTACGTCTACGTGCCCATCGAGCACTCCACCCAATTGCGGATGAATCTGCCCGTCCAGATCGTGGATGGCGCGGGCAGGGTGCTAACCGACACAAAGGTCAGCTTCATTTCTCCGCAAGTCGACAACACGACGCAGACGGTGCTGGTGAAAGCGCGCATCGCCAATAGCAATGACGCCTTGCGGCAGTCGCAGTTTGTGCGGGCGCGCGTAGTTTTTGGAACGCACCAGAACCCGAAAGTCCCGATTCTAGCGGTATCGCGGCTGGCCGGGCAGTACTTCGCCTTCGTCGCCGAGCCGAACGGCGGCTCGTACGTGGCGCGGCAGAAACCCTTGAAGATCGGGCAAACCGTCGGGAACGATTACGAAGTGCAGGAGGGCATCAAGCCCGGAGACAAAGTGATTATTTCGGGTACGCAGTTTCTGCTGGATGGGGCGCCGGTAATTCCGCAAACCTAGCGAGCTGCGAGATGAGCGGCAGGCTGTTCAGAATTCGCAGCTCGAATCGAAGTTTTCCAGGCATAGCAACAGACTTCCGGCGACGGGTAAGTCGCTCCCGCATCAGATACCTATGTTCGCTGAATTCTTCATTCGTCGTCCGGTGTTTGCCAGCGTCTGCGCGCTGCTGATCATTTTGGCAGGTGCGGCTGTAATTCCCACGTTACCGATCGCGCAGTTTCCTGATCTCGCTCCTCCGCAAGTAGGCGTCAGCAGCTTTTACACCGGGGCAAGCGCGCAGACGGTCGAGAGTGCGGTCACGATCCCGCTCGAGCAGCAGATCAATGGCGCCGAGGGAATGAAGTACATGACCTCGACCAGCGGGAATGACGGGTCGAGCAACATTACGGTCACGTTCGATCTGACGCGCAATCCCGATCTGGCGACGGTCGACATCCAGAACCGCGTCAACACGGCGCAGGGACGGCTTCCGAGCGCGGTGAAAGCCGTGGGCATCACCACGCAGAAGACGTCGCTGAATTTCGTGTTCGGCGCGGCCGTGATTTCCGACAACAACAAATACTCCACGCTGTTCATGAGCAACTACCTCGACGTCTACGTCCGCGACGCCCTGAAGCGAGTTCCGGGCGTGGCCGACGTGCTGATTTTCGGCGAGCGCAAGTACTCGATGCGGCTGTGGCTGGACCCCGTGCGGATGGCGGGACGCGGCCTGACCGCGCCGGACGTGGTGAGTGCTCTGTCGGAGCAAAACGTTGAAGTTGCGGCAGGACAGGTGGGCCAGCAGCCGGCCATCGGCGGACAGCAGTATCAAATCAGTGTGCGCGCCGTGGGACGGCTCAGCGAAGCTGCGCAGTTCGACGACATCATTCTGAAAACGAACAACGACGGAACGCTCGTCCGGTTGAGGGACGTCGGGCACGCGGAGCTGGGCGCTGAGGATTATTCGTCCGATCTGCAATACAACGGGCAGGATGCGGTGGGAATTGGCGTGACCCAACTTTCCACCGCGAACGCGATTGAAGTCGACCGGCGCGCGATTGCCGAACTGGAACGGCTCTCGAAGAGCTTCCCGCCGGGAATGCATTACAAGCTGGCCTTCGATGTCACAGACGCCGTGGGAGAGTCCATCCGCGATGTGATCTTCACCGTAGGTTTGGCGATCTTTCTGGTCATCCTGGTGATCTTCATTTTTCTCGGCGACTGGAGAACCACGATGATTCACTTCATCGCCACTCCGGTTTCGCTGATCGGTACATTCGCCTTCGTGAAGTTGCTCGGCTTCTCCATCAACACGCTGACGCTGTTTGGCATCACGCTGGCGACCGGGCTGGTCGTGGACGACGCGATTGTCGTGATTGAAAACATCGAGCGCCATATCGCTGGAGGCGAGCACGACTCCCACAAAGCGGCCGTGGCGGCCACTGTCGAAATTACCAGCGCCGTGATCGCCACCTCGCTGGTGCTGGTTGCAGTGTTTGTGCCGGTTGCCTTCTTTCCCGGCACGACCGGCATCCTGTTCCGGCAGTTTGCGCTGACCATCGCATTTTCCATCGCCATCTCGGCGTTCAACGCGCTCACGCTGGCGCCGGCGCTGGCGGCTATTTTCCTGGCTGGCCCTCACGGAAAAAAGTGGTGGTGGCTGCAGAAGTTTGACGACGGCGTGGTGCGACTCACGCGCGCGTATCGCGCCCTGCTTTATCACGTCCTGGAATACAAGTTTGCCATGGCGATGCTTTTCTTCGCCGGCCTGGCGCTGACCTATTGGGTGTTTACCCGCGTGCCCACCGGATTCGTGCCCGACGAGGATCAGGGTTATTTCATGATCATTATTCAGGCGCCATCCGGTGCCTCTCTCGAGTACACGAAGGCCATCGGAACGCAGGTCTCCAACCTGTTGGTGGACGTTCCGGAGTCGGAAGGAACGTTCTCGGTAGCCGGATTCAGTTTTGCCGGGTCGGCGTCCAATCAGGGAATCATTTTCGTGCCGCTGAAACCCTACTCGCAACGTAAAGGGGAACAGCATTCGGCGACGGCGATTCTGAATCGCGTTCGTCCGCGGCTGTTCGGAGTTCCGGGAGCGATTGTGTTTGCCACACTGCCTCCGGCGATCAACGGATTAGGTGCATTTGGGGGATTCCAGTTCATCGTGCAGGATCGGACGGCGCACAAACTGGACGAGCTGGCGGGAGCAACGCAAGGCATCGTGCGCGGTGCGGGAGAGCACAAAGACCTGGTCGGGCTCTTCACACCGTTTACGGCGAACGACCCGCAATATCTGATCACCATTGATCGGGAAAAGGCGAAGAGCCTGCACGTGCCCCTTTCGCAGATCACCGACACGCTGGGCGTGTATATGGGATCGGCCTATGTGAACGACTTTGACTTCAACAATCGTTCGTATCGCGTGTATGTTCAGGCCGACAAGCAATTCCGGGCGAAAGCGCAAGACATGAAGCAGTTTTATGTGCGCTCCGACAGCGGCGCGATGGTGCCGCTCGAGAATCTGATCAGCATCACCCAAACGACCACCCCGCAGGTGATCAGCCACTACAACCTGTTCCGTTCGGCGGAGATCGATGGCTCCGCAGCGCCGGGATTCAGCTCCGGTCAGGCCATCGCAGCGATGGAGCAATTGGCCGCGAAAATGCCGCAAGGGTTCTCCTTCAGCTGGACCGGGGTTACGCTCGAAGAATTGCAGGCCGGGGGAACGTCTCTGATTCTGTTCGGCCTGGGAACCCTGGTCGTTTACCTGACGCTTTCCGCACAGTATGAGAGCTTCGTGCTGCCCTTCATCGTGCTGTTGGCGGTGCCGATGGCCCTGCTGGGAGCGCTGGGGGCGCAATGGACGCGAGGTCTGCAGAACGATGTGTTCTGCCAGGTTGGATTGGTGATGCTGGTTGGACTGGCGAGCAAGAACGCGATTCTGATCGTCGAATTTGCCGAGCAGCTGCGCGAACGTGGAATGCCGCTGGTGGAATCGGCAGTGCAGGCGGCCACAATTCGACTCCGGCCCATTCTGATGACTTCTCTGGCTTTCATTCTTGGCGTCGTGCCGCTGGTTTTCGCCGGGGGCGCTGGCGAGAATGGCCGGCATTCGGTGGGAACCACGGTATTCGGCGGGATGATCATGTCGACGGTGTTGAATCTGCTTTTCATTCCCGTGCTGTATCTGATCGTTGAGGGATGGCGCGAGCACGGAAAAGCGCCGGTGCACCGGTAATAGGACAGACATTCGCGGAAAAAGGCCAGGGCCTAGAGAGCCACGGCTGCTTAGGCCGACCTGCCTATCCCGTCGGAATCGCCAGGGCTTGAAGTCGTTCCCCCGGTCTTGCTTTCCCGGTCTTGGCCGACCTCAAGTTTTTTCTTGCGGGCTTCGCGGCGGCGCATCTCGGCCATCCACTCCCGCGAATACATGGTGCCGCGGCATTTGCGCGAGCCACAGTGGCACGGAGCCGGTGCTTCGTCGTCGTAGAGGTTGTAGTCCCACACCAGTTCCTCGCCGGCGGCGATGTCACGCAGAGCAAAGAGCCACACCCGGCCTTGAATCTCGTCCGCCTCGCAATTGGGATCGCAGGAGTGATTCAGGTACGCACCCAGACCCTCGCCGTCAATCACAGTCTTGCCGTCTTCCAGGCCATACAGGTAGGTGCGGCCCGCACCGTCGTACAGGCGATCGGCCTCCTGGGGAGTGATGCGTGGGCCGGCATATTCGACCACGCGCGCCCCTTTGCGGATAGGAGTCGTGGTGTAAACCCCGACTGCGTGAATGGGTGAGGGACGAACGACTAGAGGCACACATTTAATTTCGCACACCAGAACGGTTTTGGGGAACGGGGGAAAACGCGCACCCAGGTAGAGCCAGCATGGTTAGAGCGATCATGTTTAGAGCGATGAAGTCGGGAACGTATGAGACGAAAGGCCGCCGTCAATGCGAAGGGGAAGCCTGATCCCGCAAGCTATAGACAAACTGGCCGACTTCGCGCCGCTGGCGCGCGGTCTGCTCGGCCGAGCGCTTCATGATCTGGTCGTAGAGCCCCAGTTCGGTCCTCGCCTTATCGGTCTCTCCCATCTCGCGATACGCCTGGGCGAGGCGGTAGTGGGTCTCTTCGATCTGGACGTCTGTCATCTTCAGATCAGCGATTGAAGAAGTAGCGTGCAACGCTTGCCGATAGTCCGTGATAGCCTGCGAAAAATCTTTTTCCTCCGCATGCAAAATCCCGAGCTGCAGGTACGCGGCGCCGAACGCCGGTTCCAGGCGAAGCGCAGTTTGGAGCAGCGAATCCACCTGCGCCACAAACATGGCGTCCTCGGAAATCCTGGGGGAATTCTTGCGCTGCTTCCAGAGTCCAACTGCCAGATAATAGTTGGCAGCGGCGTTTTCCGGATACAGAGTAACGAAGCGCCTCAGCCTCTCCACGAGCGCGTCCGAAGTCAGAGTCTGGGTGCTCTGCATCGTCGCCAGAAACCTGTACGGGACGGGATCGGCGGGATTCCGATCGGACGCCCGGCAAATCAGCCCGACCGCCTGATCAAAAGATCCGCTCGCAAACCATGCCGCCCCGAGCCCCATGAGCATGCGGACAGACTGCGGAAACAGATCATTTCCCTTGCTGAAAACCTCCACGGCGGGTTCCGGCGCGTGATGCAGCAGTAGCTCCGAACCCCAATCGAAAAGATGGCCTTCGCTGGGATCGAGTTCGGCGGCGCGTTGATATTCGTGTACTGCGTCGAGCGGATCGCCAAGTTGTTCCTCCGCACTCGCCAGCAGGTGATGCAGTTCAGCCTGATCGTGAAGGGATTGGTCAGGCTGCGTCTGATCGCGAGCGCTCTTTGCAGCGCGTTCGAGATAGTTGAGCGCATCGCGCGGCTTGCCTGCGGCCAGGAGTAGCTTGCCGAGGTCGCGGTTGGCTTCAAAGCTCGTGGGCTCGCGCTCCACTTTTTCTCGTAGTCGCTTTTCAGCAGTGGATTCGGGGGTTGGGGGCGCGGGGTTGGTGTCACCAAAAGCAACCGTCTCCTTCGCCAGTGACTCCCTGCTGCGCACCACGGCGTCGGAGCCATGGCCGCCGATGCTGGTCGTGTCCGTAACTCCCGATACGACGAAATGTGGCGTGTCGAAGAACTCCGCACCCACCGCAGGCGCTGTCGTTTTCTCGGCACTGAGCGTGATGTCGACGCTCCTCGTTTCATTTGCAGCGAGAGAAAGAGCGGTCAGGGTTGAGGCAGCGTAGCCGGCCTTCTCGACTCGAAGAGCGTAGGCACCTGGAGCGAGATTCGAGAAACTGCAATTTCCCTGGGCATCGGTGCGGAGTGAGAGTGTTTGGGCAGCCTTGGTGGCGCTGAACGGTTGAAACTGCAGGTACAGTGTTGCATCCACAGCGGGTTTGCCGCTCGAATCATGAACGGCCACGCGCAGCGACGCGGCATCCACCGCTGCCTGCGATCGCGCAAGCGGAGTAAGCGCCAGCAAAAAAACGAGCGTCCCTGCGATGCGGGCAGTGGAGCGTTGGCGGCGGTTGTACTCCTCGACTTTCATTCTTGGATCCGAACTCCTAGGCTTGGGTGTCCCTGATCGACCAGACTCCCGGCCCTTTGCCGCCGACTCGCACTCAACTTGAACGAAGACTGCAGTTTGAATTCTAATCCTTTGGGTTTCTAACGACGGTCCTGAGACTGCGGAATTCCCGAGAGCAACAATGAAGAATAAGCTCATCCACGCGTGTACCTTTCTTGTTGCCACCAAGCTGGCTGCAATTTCCCTGTTGTGGTTGGTCTGTGCGTCTGCGTGGTGCCAGCCGGCGAAGCGCAAGATCATCATCGATCAGGATGGCGCGGGGCCGGCGGGAACCGATCAGCAATCCATCCTGATGCTGATTCAGTCTCCTGAGACTGAAGTTCTCGGGCTGACCATGGTGACGGGCGATCAATGGCTGAAAGCAGAGGTCGCGCACACGCTGCGCATGCTGGAGCTAATCGGCCGTACTGACATTCCGGTCGTCGCAGGAGCGGAATATCCTCTGGTACGGCGACAGGAAGATACGGAACTCTGGGAAAAACAATATGGCACGGTGGCGTGGGTTGGAGCGTGGACGCCGCGCTTCTTTCATCCGCACGATCAATTGGGCGATATGCCAGAGGGCCAGCCCACCACGAAGCCTCTCGACGAAGACGCCGCGCATTTTCTGGTGCGCATGGTGCACAAGTATCCGCACGAAATCACGATCTACGAAGGCGGGCCAATGACAAATCTGGCTCTGGCCATTTCGATCGAACCGGAATTTGCGGAACTGGCGAAAGAGCTGGTGTTCATGGGGGGCAGCATCAATCCCAAGACCGACGATCCCGAATTCATCAGCGCCCCTCACCGGGAATTTAATTTGTGGTTCGATCCCGAGGCGGCGCACATCGTGTTGCGTGCTCCCTGGAAAAGGATTGTCTGTACCACGGTGGACATTTCCGTGAAGACGCGCCTGACACAGGATTTGCTCGATCGGGTGAAGGCAGGCCACACGCCGGCGGCGCGTTACATCGGAACTTACGGCCGGCTCTACAGCCAGTACAACTTTTTGTGGGATGAGTTGGCCGCGGCGGCATGGCTCGATCCCGGCCTCATCACGGCGAGGGAGACGCGTTATCTCGATGTCGATCTTGACCGCGGATCGACCAACGGAAACACGTTGGCCTGGACTGCGAGCAATAAACCCGGCATCATCGGGCCGCCGGTCGAGGTGCAGGTGGACCTGGACACCGAGCGGTTCTACAAGCTGTTCGTCGATCTGCTGACTGCGCCGACGCCGAAACCTTAGACGCCTAAACCTTAGATGAGGCACGATTCCTGAGCGCCCTTCGCTCCGAAGGCAACCGCGTTCAGCGCTGGAGTTGCTCTAGCATCTGTTTGGCCTGCTCGTGATCGGGATATTGCTTGAGCAGGTCGAGCAGAACGCCGCGCGCTTTTTCGCTTTCTCCCCGAAGCACGTAAACGCGAGTCAGATTCAAGTAGGCCTGATCAAAACCGGGCGCGACTCGAATGCACTCCAGAAAGCTGGCTGTCGCCTGATCCGGCCGGTCGGTCATCATGTACAAAACACCAAGATTGTTCAGCGCTTCCGGATATGCGGGACGAGCCTTGAGCGCGCGCTCCAAATATTCGTGGGCGTGTCCGGTGTCGCCGTCCTGTGCGAAGACCATCCCCAGGCCGTAGTTCGCTTCGGGATCTTCCGGAGCAACTTGCAGGGCGCGCTCCAACACCGCCTGAGCATCATCCCAGCGTTTCTCAAGACGATACGCGTTGCCCAGATTGTCGAGGGCGAGCAGATGATGCGCGTTCAGCCGGAGTGCCTGCCGAAAACATTCCATGGCATCCGCCATCCGATTCTCCCGCGTCGCGACCACGCCCAGATTGTTCCAGGCGTCGGGCAACGTGTCTGGATAGCTGGCCTGCAGTTTCACCGTGCGTTCGAGAACCTCGCGCGCTGCGGCATTTTTGTTCTGATGAACGTAGACGCTGCCGATGCCGTATAACGCTTCGGCGCTTGTCGGATCATCGCGTAAAGCTTGCTGGAATGCTGCCTCAGCCTGGTCGAGATATCCGCGCTGGAAAAACAGGGCGCCATAGGAAAGAAAGTTGCGGCCGAATTCCAGCGTGTGCGATGGGCTAGGAAAAGGCAGCGCTCGCGCCAGGCGCTCGGCATCGGTCTGTGGAATGTGCTGAAAATCTTCTTCGATGTGCCCGGCGCTGACTGGACCTTGGTACACCTTGACGATGTCGCCCTCAGCGTCGATCAGAAACGATGTTGGGAGACTGAGGTCGCGATGCCGATCGAAGAGCTGGCGATACACGATGTTGTAGATCGCAGCGACGTCGTCGGTCGCGCGTAGGGCTGGGTAAAGATTGTGAAAATCGGAGGCGTTGTCGGTGTTGGCAGACGGCTCGTCGATCATCACGACGACCAGCTGCAGACCCCGGCTTGCCCAGCGGGCCGACTCTCGCCGGAATGTTTCCAGATCCTCGACGCAACCCGCTGACTTCGGAGTCCAGAAATTCAGCAGCACCGGTTTTCCGCGAAGCTCACGCAGCGTGTGAGTTCGTCCCATCACATCAGGAAGGGAGAACTCCGGCGCGGGAAATGGCGCCAGCAGCCAGGTTTCAACCTGAGTCGCAAGTGGCTCGGGCTGCGTGCGATTCTCTCCAGCGAAAACAAATTCGCTGACGTTGATGGAGCGACCCTCCCGGAATGGCTCGCTCTTTTTGAATGGCTCGAAGCGCGCAGCTTCGGAACCTTCTGTCACCCAGATTCTGTGGTTGATGGGAAGCTCGTGAAGTTCCTGCACCAGGCCGCTGGGCCAGCGAATCTCGGCGTGCACGGAATTCTCAGTGCTGCCAAGGCCGAAATAAACATCTTTGGTGTGCTGGGCGAGAAATCCCGATCCCGCTTGCAGCGTCCGCGTCTGATGTCCCACGTCAGTTTCGATCGTGATGGCTGCTCCGATCGCATCGCGATTGCTCTTCGTGCCTTGCAGACGGAATGCAATCGAGGAAGGCAGACTGCCCGCGACGTTTTTCAGCAGCCGCAGCTGCGGCTCATTGCGATTTTTCAGAAAAATCCCCAACCGCCCATCGTGATCGAAATCCGAGAGCGCGAACGATCGGCCATCTTCGATGAAGTCGAGCCCCACAACCGCGGAAACATCGGAGAATGTCCCATCGCGGTTGTTGGCGTAGAAGACGTTGCGCTCGTAACCGCTCCAGGTGCCGTCGGAGCGGATGAGTTCATTGATTGCGTTCCATCCCTGCTCATATTCTTTCGACGCTCGCGCCTCGTCCGGCGATTTCGCCACCACCTGGCGCCAGAAAAAACTGTTCAGGTCGTTGCTCCGCCAGTTGTGCGGATCCTCAGCAAACTCCTGCGGCGGCGGTCCCGAGACCATTCCATTGGTGATGTAGAGATCTGGGAAGCCGTCATGGTCGAAATCGACAGCGTCGCTCGAC
The DNA here is from genome assembly GCA_030041475.1 of Candidatus Sulfotelmatobacter sp. Taxonomy (GTDB): domain Bacteria; phylum Acidobacteriota; class Terriglobia; order Terriglobales; family Acidobacteriaceae; genus Sulfotelmatobacter. The sequence continues at coordinate 42,976 of JASHNU010000074.1, read as the reverse complement.
CACGCCCAGCGGCCCATCCCGACGCCGGCACCATTCGTGACGTCTTCGAAGGTCCCACGCCTGTTGTGTAGCAGAGAATTTCCCATGGCGTGCTTCTGATAAAGCGCGCGAACTTCCTTCGGTGAATCTTTCTTGAAGATCTCTTGCGTCGAGATGCGTTCGCCGGCGGCCGTCCACATGTTCGCGACGTAAATGTCTTGCCCACCGTCGTTGTCATAGTCAAGCCAGGAGACGCTCATGCCCGCGCCAACATCTTCCGCGCCGGCTTGTGGCGCGATATCCGTAAAGGTTCCGTCGCCATTGTTGCGGTAAAGATTCTTGCGGCCAAAATCATTCACCACGTAAAGATCGGGCCCGGGCTCGCGCTTCGTATCGCTCGATCCCGCGCAGCCCCAGCCGCAGCAAAAGCTGTAGCGGGTATTGTTCTGGTTAAGGCCAGACTCGACGGTTACATCGCGAAATGTTCCGTCGCGCTGATTGCGCATCAGAAAGTTCGGAGGTCCATTCTCGGCATCGTGGTAAGGCGAAGGATATTTGTACTGGCCGGTTCCCTGATAAAACGCGTACTGGCAGAAATACACGTCGAGCCAGCCGTCGCGGTCGTAGTCCGCAAGCGCGGCGCCGGTGAATGTCCCTTGCGGAGGAGTTGCGAAGTGAAATGCATCCGGCTTCGCCCGAAATTTTCCTCCGCCTTCATTCAGAAACAGCAGCGGGCCGCTGGCGCGCACGACGATGACATCCTGCCGGCCGCTGTTCGTGAGATCGGCGAAAAGAGCGCACGCCGTATTCTCCAGCACGCCCAGTCCCGAAGATTCCGTGATGTCCTCGAACGTCCCATCTCCGCGATTGCGATAAAGCCGGTTGGGTAAGCCTGCGGGCTGGCAAACATAAAGATCGTCGAAGCCGTCATTATCAATGTCGGCGACCGAAACGCCATTGTGGCCGTAGATGTCGATGCCACAGGCACCATCAAGAATCGTGCGCCAGTAGTCTGTGCCGTGCAGCAACTGCGCGGAATAAGACGAGTTTCCGGCCAGCGCTGCAGCGGTGATGTCCGCGTAGACGGGTTCCGCGGAGCGAGCCTGCGTTTCTTCGAGCACGATCCAGCGGCGGATCTGGAATTGGTCCGAAGACGCACGCATCCATTCGAGATTCCAGAAGCCGACACGCTGTTCGCGATGGGCGCCGGCGCCGGTGCCCACAATTTCATAGCGCACGCGGGTCTTAAGCTGAGTCGGTGGCTGAGTCTTATCCGCGTCGGCCGCATCAATCGACGTGATTTGGAATTCCGCTGTAACGACGGTCGAAAACACGCCTAGCGACGACTGCAGCTCACGAACAAAATCATTGTGACCAAGCGTGGGCCGTTCTGTAAATTTGTTCTTGCGGATTTCAATCGGCATACCTGAGCGCACGATTCGAGACTCCGCCGGTCGAGTTGAGGCGCCCTGAAAATCAGAAGCCAGATTTCTCGCGATCACCTGTAACGCACCCGAAGACCGCAACAACGCAGCGCTCCACTCCCCGAAGATGGCCTCGAGTTCGTCGCAATATTTTTCTGTGACAAATTCGTCCGTGCCTGCCTGTACCTTCGCGAGTGTTGAGTCGATCGGGCGCTCGCTTCGATAGTGAGGATGAAGATGGTATTCCAGAGCAGCAGGCCACGCGTTGCCGACAGCGGCAAACTTGGGCTTCGCCGCGGTGAAGGCCCAGAAATTCGCGGGGATCAGGGCTGCTCCCGCTCCCCGGCAGAAACCGAGAAGGAACTTGCGTCGCTCAAGGTCAACATTTTGCGGGCCGCCGTTTTGCAGATCGGCAGGTTGTAGGTCAGTTCCCAGCAGATCCCGCCAATCGGCGAATGGAAGCTCCTTTCTGGCCCAGCTTCGTGTTGTTTTTCCCGATGTCATGTGTGGAAGCGAAACTAGCATTCGAGTCCGGGCCGGTCAAGGCAGGACAGGCCGCGCATATAATCGTTGCGTCGCCGCCGAAGCAGGAAAATAACATCGAGGGAACCATGAACTGGAAAGGCGTAATTCCGGCCATTACTACTTGTTTCACTCAGAACCTGCAGGTCGATCTCGGCGCCATGGAGAATCACTGCCGCTGGCTGCTCGCGAACGGCTGCACGGGAATTGTCGCCCTGGGGTCACTCGGCGAGGGGGCGACGCTCACGTTCGATGAGAAGCTCCGGATCCTGCGCTCCTGCGTGCGCGCCGTCGCCGGAAGCGGGCCGGCCGTGGCAGCAATCTCCGCGCTGAGCACCGCCGAGGCTATCAGGCTTGCGCAGGCCGCGGCAGACTTTGGTTGCAACGGCCTGATGGCGCTGCCTCCTTATATCTATCCCGGCGACTGGCGTGAGATGAGGGCGCATATGTCCGCCGTTTTTCGGGCAACGCCCCTTTCCTGCATGCTCTACAACAATCCGGTCGCCTACGGTACGGATTTTTTGCCGGAGCAGATCAGGGAGCTGGCCGCGGAGCATGACAATTTCCACGCCGTGAAGGAGTCGAGCACTGACGTACGGCGCATCACCGCCATTCGCGCCCTTCTCGACCGCCGACTTGAGATTCTCGTGGGCGTGGACGATGCTGTGCTCGAAGCAATTGACGCCGGCGCTGTCGGATGGATCGCAGGCCTGGCCAACGCTCTGCCCGGCGAGTCGGTCGAGTTGTTCGAGCTCGGCCGGCGCGGCCAGCGGGAGAAAGCCTTCGAGTTGTACCGCTGGTTCCTGCCGTTACTGCGCATGGACACGGTGCCGCATTTCGTCCAACTGATCAAGCTGGTGCAGGCGGAAGTGGGAATGGGGAACGCGCGCGTACGCCCACCGCGCCTCGAGCTCACCGGAGAAGAACTCGTAGAAGCCAGGAAGACGATCGCGGCCGCGCTGGCTTCCCGCCCGGAAGCGGCCTCCGTCGGTACGAATCAACGGCGAACCAGATCTTAGTGTGGATGGTCAGCCTTAGCGACGATTTTCGAACTCTTTTGGAGATGCTGCGCTCTATGGTGTCATTGATTTCAAAAGGCGGTTATGTGGCAACGAAAGTGACTCCGAAGCTCTCAGCATCGCGTGGCGTAGACAAATACATAGCAGGCACCCCAAAACTGGTGCAAACCAAATTGAGGCAGATCAGGTCCACTATTCGCGCGGCGGCATCAGGCGCGACTGAACGCACGGATTACTTCCAGATGCCTGGGTATTCCTATGAGGGCTATGATTACGATGGGATGTTTGTCTGGTTCAGCTTTAAGAAGCCCCATATACGACTACATTTGCGGCCCCCAGTGATACAAAACCACAAAAAGGAGCTCGCAGGTTGTGTCACAACAAAGGCTATTGTTAGTTTCCCGGCAGACAGCGCGATATCGATGGCGTTAGTAAAGAAGCTCGTGAAGGCGAGCCTAAAGGTGATGAAGGATAGGGCCAAGGGCTAGTTGATCAGCCTGTAAGTCACTGGCCTCGGGATATCAGCGTGGCTTGCGGCGGTGCGGCGCGCCGATTAGTTTTCTCGAGCCCAGGTCGACTTTATACACCTTGCCAAATTCCAAGTTATTAGGTGGGACATGCAATACTCCCAGCTGCGTTGTGTCCCATCCGGCCCTCTTAACCAGCTCAGTTGCGCGAGCGGCCATTTCGTCATCGGTCTTCTTGCGTCCCCCGGGAAGTGTTTCATTCCGGTAGACGTGTACTATTTTCCCGTCCCGTGAATCGTAAACGACACAGGTTTGACTGAGGAAGTCACGAGCGGAATTATTCATGGTAAGTGCTCCTAAATTGTTGGGCAGAAACCGATCGATCCTACGTAGACAGAACTGTGTAACTCGCTGTTATCGCAACTGACGAAACCTGATCCACACCTAGCGCGCATTGGAAAGTTATTGTTTGTGCGCTTCCCATGTAGCAAGGATTCGACGTGTCAGGGAGATCTGACCACTGAGCATTCCCGTCCACCTCCGTAACACCGGCAGATGCTTGAGTAGTGCCGTCAACGCTAAGTGAGGTAATAGAAGCAGACGCAATAACATTAGTTGGGCTTCCAAGGTTTACGTCAGTGGTATATATTTGGGTGCCTGGGCCGCCGTCCCAAAACTGTACATCTACCCAATTCCACACCTGCATAACCACCTCCCCCGACATTATTGCTGTCTTCCAGTGTATCGGACGAACGCTAGATGTAAAGTAGGCCTTTGTCAAGTGGAAATTGGGGCTCCCCCGACTTTGCCGTTCTCTATGGCACAGCTATGAGGGCTGCCCCAGCTTTCCTTCGGCTGGAGAGCCGGGCACCCGCGCTCGAGGACAGCCCGGCGCCACCCTGCCTTCGAAGCGTGCGGGAAGGACGAGCACCCATGATTGTGACAGCTTCGGCAGTTAAATTTCACAAATCAGGGGTTCCTATTCACCCGCAGATGGCTCCCAAAGCTCGATCTTGTTGCCATCGGGATCTTTCACCCATGCAAAGTAACCGTAATCGGGATATTCCGCAGTTTTGTCGATCGCCACGCCTTTGCTCTTCAGATGGTTGAGAACATCTTTCATGCTCTTCACTCGATAATTAATCTGACCGGTTCGCGGCTTATCTTTGATGTCTTGATCCGTGGACATAATGGCCCACGCCAAGGTTCGCTTGACCTGCGGATTTTCAACATCCAGAGAGTCAAACGTGGCATAGACTGAATTGCACTCCGAGTCTTGGCCCGCAGCATCGATTCCGAGGCAATCGCGATACCAGGCCGCCAATCGCTTGGTATCGTTGGAAAACAAAAACACCCCGCCGATGCCGTCAATTAGGCTCATTATTTTCCCTCCCAGATAGTAACCTCGTTGCCGTCCGGATCGTGAAAGTGCGCAAATTGGCCTTCCGTCGGATCCTTTTCGGTCGAATCGGGCAAGAGCCCTTTACCTTTCATGGCCAACAAGCTGCCTTCGAAATTTTCGACGCGAAATACAACTGAAACACTCGCTGAACATTTCGCCGGAGCATCAGCCTTCTTAGGATGGATGCCAAAGGCAAACAGGCCAGCGGCGGTGTTGAGTTTGCCGTAATATCCACCATGGAATTCCTTGGTCTCGATTCCAAAGCGCGCATACCAGTCGGCAAGAACCTTCGCATCCTGGCATGGATTGATCGAGATCGCACCGACATACAGTATTTTCGCCGGAGGCGATTGGGCAAACGCCGCCACTGAGAGAAAAAGAAGCGGGATCAGAAGAAAGATTTTTCGAGTCGCCGTAGTTGGAATCATGACCATAAATCTCCTGTTAACTGTGGATCTCCGCCGGCTTGCGCACCGGCAGACATAGCTCCAATTCAAAGTGCGACCAATCCATTGCGCTTTCTTTGTCCAGGAAAACCTCAAGCGCCGGCGCATGCTCGGGCTCGTACGGACTGTGGATCAGCCAATCTCTGTAAAGGTAGTCCCAAGCAGTCGCTACCTTATGGATATCGCCGGAAACCTTTATGGCGGCGTATCGCATGGCCGGCATTTTCAATTTCGACATGCCTTCACTGCACTTGAAGGGAAGAGACGATGCAAGACAGACCTCGTATCGATAAAGATGCGCTGGGGTCACGTGTGGATCGTCTACCGTCATTCCGAAAAGAGTTCCTTGCGAAAAAACACCCTGGGATTTGGCCCATTCGATCACGGTCTTGAGAGCGGCCAGTACTCTCTCGAGTTCGAACGCATTCGTAACCCGAATATAGGCGACTTGCCTTTCGGGAATGTCAATCAATCTCACCGGAAACGCGGCTTGCTTTTCCGCCGCGCTCATATCTTGCCCAATCACGTGAAGACCATATGCATCTTGCGGGAAGAGTTCTTTGCAAATCTTGCTCTTTTTGATCTCGCCGCTTTTGCGAAACTCGCTTGGCGAAGTGTCGTATCCGGATCGGAAGGCGCGTGAAAACGTGGCCGACGACGAAAACCCGCAATCCAGGGCGATATCGGTCAGGCTTTGATCGGAATAACGGAGAAGGCGAGCGGCCTTTTCCAGGCGAAGCCGGTTCGTAAAGTTATTCAGGGTTTCACCCGAAACCGCGGTAAAAATCCGATGGAAGTGAAATTCCGAAAAGCAAGCAACATTCGCGAGCTCAGCCAGCTTCACCGGCCGATCGAGATTCCCGCGAAGATAGTCGATGACCCGATCGATTCTCTGAGCGTACTCGCCTCTTTGGGCATCTTCGCCGTTGGCCTTGGTTTTTGCGCTAGGCATTTATTCGCCAGACATTGTCCCATAGAAATACTCCAATCGGTCGTGTGCGGTCAGCATTCAAGGTCTGACTCCGATGAGTCGGCAGGCATCTCGGCCTGCTCCGCGGCCCGGCGCGGACTCGGGTTGAACTACGCCCTTCCTCCGTCCGCCCACAAGTTCACCACACCCGCAAACTCTCACAAGCGCTGGTATATAAAAGGGGTCAGGACAATCAAATGAGAAACGTAATCTTCGCAATCAACACTACCCTGGATGGCTGCTGCGACCACACCAAGCAAGTTGCCGACGACGAAACACATGAATATTTTACGCAGCTCATCCGGGAGGTCGACGTGCAGGTTTTTGGACGTATCACCTACCAATTGATGGTCCCTTTTTGGCCGGAAGTCGCCAAAAATCAGTCGATGACAAAAGCAGAGAACGAATTTGCCCGAGCATTTGACTCCGTCCAAAAAATTGTTTTTTCACGATCACTAGACAGAGCTGAAGATAGAAATACGAGAATTGTTCGTACGAACCTTCGCGACGAAATATTTAAGCTAAAACAAGAACCAGGCAAAAATATTTTAGTGGGCGGCGTAAGCGTTCCTTCACAACTCATCGAGCTTGGCCTGGTGGATGAATATCGTTTTGTCGTTGGGCCAACCGTCGCAGGCGAAGGGAGACGGTTGTTGGAAGGTGTCAGCCTGCCGGAGAGATTGCAATTGAAACTTGTTGAGTCAAAGGTTTTTAAATCCGGATGTGTTGCGCTTCGTTACTTGAAACAGTGACAGAAAATTCTGCGACAGCCCTGTGTGCTTGAAAAAGTTGCAATACAGAGCTAACGACGAAGGCCGACGAAACGAAAGTCAAGAAGGGCAGGTTCCGGCTGCTGGCTTCGTAGTTTCATTTAGAGATGGAATGAACCGCACCCCCTGCATCTCCTCTGCTGCTTGTTGGGCGCGATGCAATAGAAACCTGGCATGGCTCCGACGATGAGTATCGCGAAGCCGGCTTGTGTGAATCGATCGCAGAAACTCCTGGATAACGGGCTACCCCGAAGTTATGCCCGGCCAGAACGCCCGTTTCGGGGAAGTCGGATCGCGCGTTCAAACCTCGCAGAGCCGACTTCAAGTCCGGGTCACTGCGTACGTCCTGGCAAACGCCGGTAAATTCGAAGCACTGCTGCGAGGCAGTGCAACCTTCCACAAGGCGCAAGGTTCAAACCTGGCAGAACATCCTTTGGAGGTGTGGCCGTTCATTCTCCTGTACGTGCAAAAAAGTATTTCTTGTGCGTTCTTCAACTGAATAGATAGCGCAGCCCGTTGACCGGCTATTTGTGTGGAGGGTCCGATGGCGCGACGCCACTCGCATGGGATCGCGGTCCGTTTCACGGTTTTTTCTGTTACCGCCTTTGCTGCGGTCGCCACCATTTTCAGTTTGCACACGGCTGAAGCCGGAGGATACAGGCCTTCGCTCATCGCCACTTACGTGCACGGCGAACTGCAGGTCACCATACCATATCGTGATCTCCGCACGGGAGCCGGGCAGCTCACGTTGCAATTGCTCGATCCGGAAGACCATGTTCTTGGCTGGGCAGGGCGACACCTCGAAATCGAAACCAGCTCCGGACGATGGAAGGAAGAAATTCATCTGGAGAAGCCGCTGTCCGTGGAAGATCTTGTCTGGCACCGGCTGCGCTATCGCTTCGAATACGACGACAAGAAAGTTGCCACTTTGCAGGGCACGGAGTCGCTTTCCCAAATTCTGCGCCGGCCGGTGATTCACATTCTGGGACAGCAGTCGTATCTGGCCGGTGGGCAGGCGGCGGTGCGGCTGATCGTCAGAGATTCCCAGGATCAGCCGGTCGCGGGCCGCGGGTTGGTGGAAATCGAACTGCTCGGGGCAGACCGAGGGCCGCAAATTCTTTTTCAAGGCAGATTGAATCGCCGGGGAACGACGGAGGCGCAGTTTCACCTTCCTGCAGGGCTGATTGGCAACTACCAACTGCACTACGTCGCCGACACGGCCATCGGGTCGACCGAGTTTTCCCAGAATGTTCGGTTGGAAGACAAGGTTTCCATTCTTCTGACTGCGGAAAAACCGATCTATCAGCCGGGGCAGACGATTCATGCGCGGGCGCTGGCATTGAACCGTGCCGACCATGAGGCAGCCCAAAAACGCAGTCTGACATTTGAAGTCGAGGATTCGCGAGGCAACAAGGTTTTCAAGAAAGCCACCGAAACAGATGAGTTTGGCGTCGCCTCGGCCGAGTTTGCTTTAGCCGACGAGGTGAACCTGGGTACGTATCACCTGCGAGCATTGTTGGGAAATGCCGATGCACCGACCAATAGCAGCGAGATCGCCGTCAATGTAGAACGATATGTTCTTCCCAAATTCAAGGTCGCGGTGGAATTTGGCGAAGAAGGAAAGAAGCAGAAACGCGGCTACCTGCCGGGCGATCACGTCATCGGCAAGGTGCGAGCCAACTATTTCTTTGGAAAGCCGGTCGACAACGGCGAGGTGAGCATGAAAGCCTCGGCGATGGATGTGACCGTGTTCGAAGCGGGAGCCGCTCAGGGGAAAACCGACGCAGAAGGAAACTACCGTTTTGATATTCCGTTGCCGAAATACTTTGCCGGACGGCCTCTCACTCACGGCGTGGCGCGCGTGCTGATCGAGGCAACCGTCAAGGATTCCGCCGGCCATGCCGAAACGCGCGGAGAGCCCATTACGGTGAGCGATTCTCCGATATTAGTGACGGCAATCCCTGAGGGAGGAACGCTGGTTCCGCATCTGGAGAACGACGTGTTTCTCCTCGCTGCCTATCCGGACGGAAACCCGGCCAGGGCCACTCTGACGATCCGCGCTGGCGACGTCGCCGATCAAGTGATTTCTACTGACGATGGAGGCGTGGCCATCGCGCATGTCAGGCCGGATGCCGGCAGGCAGACGCTGGAAGTCGAAGCCGTGGATCAGGAAGGAAACCGGGCGTCGAACAAAGTGGAACTCGAGACTCGGGAGGGTGAAGATCAGATCCTGCTGCGAACCGAGCGGGCGGTGTATCGCGCGGGGGAAGTGATTCATCTTAAAGTTTATTCCACGAATGCTCGCGGGGCTGTTTATGTGGATGTCGTAAAAGAGGGGCAGACCGTGGTGACTCGCGACCTGGACATCGAAAATGGGCAGGCGGAGCTGGAACTGCCGGCTACGTCCGAGATGGCGGGCACGCTCGACCTGGGGGCGTATGTTTTCGGGAGCGACGCCCGGCCCATCGCGGACCACCGGTTGATCTTCGTTCAACCAGCTGACGAATTGAAGATTGAAACAGTAGCCGATGCCGCCAGCTACAAACCGGGCGGCGATGCGCGTATCCAATTTCGTGTGACCAATTCGCACGGTCAGGGAGTGCACGCCGCGCTGGGGCTTCAGGTTGTGGATGAGGCGGTGTTCGCGCTGGCCGAAAAACAGCCGGGATTCGCGAAAGTGTTCTTCTACCTCGAGCAGGAGGTGATGAAGCCGCGCTACGAGATTCACTCCATTGGCATGTCCGAGGTCGTCGAACCAGCTGAACAATCGCGCGTAGAACAGCACGATCGGGCCGCCAGAGCTTTGTTTTCGGCGACGGAAATCGTGTCGGCCAACAAGTTCGAGACCCAGTCCGGCAAAGACCTGCCGATGACGAAATATGGTGAATACCGCCAGCGTTATCAGACACGCTTTCAGGGGCAGGCGAATGAACTGGCGAAGAAAATGACGAAGGCTTACCTGGAGAATCCGAAGGCGGGCGACCCAAGCCATGTCCATCGCATGCTGGTTCGCTCAGGAGACACGGAATTCCTTGACTCGTGGGGTAATCGGTTGCGATTTGAGCCCGCGTCGTGGGACTCGTCCAACAAATACTACGTGGTGCGCAGCCCCGGCCCGGATCACGTTTTCGACACGGGCGACGATTTGCAAGCCATCCTCCTGTTTCAGCGAGCGTGGATCGCGGGAACTCCCGGTCCGAACGCTTCCGAGCTGGGCGTCACTATTGAGCACGATCGGGGAGCCATGAATGGCAAAGCTCAAATCGTCGGGACGGTGACCGATCCAAGCGGAGCGGTCGTGCCAGGCGCCAATGTCGCAGTGCGTGACACAGCAAAGAATCAGCTGCTGACAGTCACGACGGACGCCCGTGGGCAGTTCACTTTGTCGGCAGTTTCCCCGGGAGAATACAGAATTGAAGTCTCGATGGCTGGTTTCCGGATGGCGGCGGGGAAATGCAGTCTGCGTGCGCGAGACCGCGCAGTTATTTCCGCAAACCTCGCGGTGGGTGGAAGCTCGACTGTGGTGGAAGTGAGCGGAGAGGCTCCGCTTTTAGAGACCGAAAACGCGACGGTCGTTGCTGGACCTGTGGCTATGAACGCGATGGTGGGGGGAGTGGTCGGCGGCGTTGGCGGTGGCATTGGCGGTGGCGTTTTCGCACTCAAACAAGCCCAGACCTTACCTGTCAATGGCCGCAACGTTACGGATCTGGAGGCTCTTGCCGGCAACGGGGTGCTGGCAAGAGACAAATCCGCGGCTCCAGCGGCGCGAGTCCGATCCTATTTTCCCGAGGCGCTGTATATCAATCCGGAAATCATCACCGACAAAGACGGACGCGCCAGCATCGTGATCCCGATGGCCGACTCGATCACCACCTGGCGCATGGCGATGATCGCTTCCACGCAGCATGGCGCGCTGGGCACGGCAACCTCGAGCCTAAAAGTATTCCAGGACTTCTTTGTCGATCTCGATCTGCCGGTCACGCTGACCCATGGCGATCGCGTTTCCATTCCTGTGGCGATCTACAACTATTCGGGCGCAGCCGGCACTGTACGGCTGCAACTGCAATCCGAAGACTGGTTTTCGCTGATCGACGACGCCGGGGAAAAATCGATCTCCGTCGATTCGTCCCGTGTGGGCGGGGCGCAGTTCACGCTCGAAGCCAGACGCATCGGCAAATTCAAGCTCACGCTCGCGGCCCAGATGAAGGGAACGTCGGAGCGGGCAGACATCGTCGTGCGGGAAGTAGAAGTGATTCCCAACGGGCGCGAGCAGAATCTGGTTTTCAACGGCCGCCTGGAGAGTACCGTGCGACACGAACTCGACTTCCCTCCCAGTTCGATTCCGGAAGCGAGCAAAATCTTCGTTCGGCTCTATCCCGGTCCGATGAGCCACGTGGTCGAAGGTATGGACAGCATTCTGCGCATGCCGAATGGATGTTTTGAACAAACCTCCTCGAGCACCTACCCAAATGTTTTGGCCCTCGACTACATAAAGCGGACCAAGAAGCTGACTCCGGAAATTCACGCCAAGGCAGAGGGGTACATCGCAAATGGGTATCAGAGGCTGTTGACGTTCGAAGTGCCGGGCGGAGGATTCTCGTGGTTCGGAAATGCGCCCGCGAACAAGATTCTCACCGCCTACGGATTGATGGAGTTTTACGACATGTCGAAGGTCCACGATGTGGACCCGCGACTCATCTCAAGAACGCAGCAGTGGCTGGCCGGGCAGCAACAGAAGGACGGGAGCTGGAAGCCGGACACCCAGTTCATCAACGAAGGGGCGACGAACCGTTACAACACCGACGTGCTGCGCATCACCGCCTACATCGCCTGGTCGCTCAAGAACACGGGGTATCAAGGCGAGGCCGTGGAACGAGCCAAACGATTTGTCGAAGAGCACATGGCGGCGAAGGAGGACACCTACACGCTGGCAGTCATCGCCAACTTCGCCACGAGCTACGGGTCGGACCGTGAATTCACGAATCAAGCAATCAAACTTCTCCTGGACGCGCGAATCGAAAAAGACGAGAAGGTTTGGTGGACAGCGGAGGAGACTGGCGTGTACGGAAGAGGCGAAAGCGCAAGCGTGGAAACCACCGGCCTGGCCGTGCAGGCGCTGCTCCAGTCCGGCGAAGCCCCGGGCACGGCTCGCAAGGCCCTTAACTACATCGCCTCGAAAAAAGACGCGAACGGAACCTGGGGAACGACACAAGCTACGATCATGGCGCTTCGCGCGCTGCTGACGGCTACCGAGAAATCCGTGGCGGATGTGCAGGGCACTCTGATTGTGCTGCTCAACGGGAAATCGGCGCAAAAACTGCAGCTGACCGCGGAAAATAACGACCTGCTGCATCAGTTTGTCTTCAAGGACGTCGCACAGTCAGCGCCGACCACCGTCGAGTTTCGTTTCGAAGGCAAAGGCGGCCTCGCTTATCAGGTGGTTGGTCAGTACTTCTTGCCCTGGGACGAAAAGCCTGCTCTGGAGCCACTTTCCATCGATGTGGCCTACGACCGCACGCATTTGGCGCAGGATGACCTGGCGACGGCGACGGCTATCATCAAGAACAACCTCAGTAAGCCCGCCAACATGGTCATGGTGGACCTGGGCATTCCGCCGGGTTTCGACTTACTCAGTGAGGACCTGCAGGACTATCAGCAGAAGAGTGCCAACCTGAAGAGCGGCCATCTTTCCAAGTTCAATCTCACGGCCACGCAGGCGATTCTCTATTTCGACGCCTTTGCTCCCGGCGACACGGTGACGCTGAAATTCCGGTTACGCGCCAAATATCCCATCAGAGCCCGCACGTTTCAATCACGCGTTTACGAATATTACGATCCAGAAGTGGCATCGATAGCGCGGCCTGTGCTACTGGAAGTGCACAGGTGACTTCTACCGCAGGTAACATCTATTGCAATGGGTCAAATGAGTGTAACCGGGATTTTTCTGCACTGAACGATTTGCTGAAACGACGAAGCGTATCGCTCTTAGTGAGTCAATGTGAAGTTCACACGGATCGCAACGACGACGTGCGCCGGGTTTCCTAGAGGGGCCACCCACGCAGCCCTTTAGGACTACAGCCTAGGCAAGTCAATGAAGGACGGGAACGGTGAGGCGTCTTAGGGTGATCGTTTGCCGTCCAGATCATCTTTCCTTCTCGGATAGCTACCCATAGCCGCGCCTCTGGCGAAGTCGCGCCCTACGGTGGAGAAACTTGTTTCCCGACGCCAACCGTTCAGACCGTCCAGATGGCTTCTACCTTCTGGCGGACCGCTGCGTCTTTCTGGGGTCTGAGATAACGCATGGTGCTGGCAAGGTCGGTATGGCCCATCCACGCCTGCACGGTCCGAATATCGACCCCTGCCCACAGCGCACGGGTCGCGAATGTAGCCCGGAATTTATGGAGCCAGACTTCGGACTCCGGGATTTCGGCGCGACGGGCGATACGCTTCGCCATGTCGAGGAAGTCGAACTTAGGCTGGCCGTTCTTGGTCGGGAACAACAGACCACCCTTGCCACGATCAACGAGCATCTTTTTGAGTTTCGCCATGAGCGCAGCCGGAACCGGGATGGTGCGTTCCTTGTAGATCTTCGGTGTCCATCCATGGCTCGGATTGTGGCGCACGCTCACCGTGCACGCTGAGAAGTCCGAGCAGCGGTCCGTGGCGTAGATCACTTCCTGTTCGCGCATCCCGGTCATCACGAAAAACTCGAACAGCAGAAGCTCGTCGGCATCGCATTCGGCAAAGAACCTATCGAGGACTTCCTGCTCATAAATCTCCGGCTCTTCCTCGACGTACTTCGGCCAGTCGTGCGCCCGGATTCTTAGCGTCTTGCCGGTGATGTCGAAATGTTTCAGGAACGTCATAAGGTTCTCGAATTTGTTGTATACGGAACGCGGTGCCTGATTCTTCTCTTCACGCAGGAAGACGGGGAAATCGAGAATGTCGGGACGGTTGACATCCTTTAGCGGTTTGTTGCCAACGCACTCATAGAAGTAACGGAGTGAAACTTTGTACGCCGACAGCGTCTTCGGCTTACGGCCCGCCTCGACCTCGGCAAGGTACTCGTCCATGGCGGCATCGAGCATCTTGACCTTGCTGGCGCTCTCGGTCCTGGGCTTGGCACTCGGACGCCATCCACGGAGCAGATCAAGTTCGCGCTGGATTTTTTCGGCGGTTGCGGCGGCTACGCTGCCAACTTTAAGGGTCTCCCACGTCGATCCGTATCGCAGGACGAACCTGGTGGTCGATGGGTAATCTGGCTTGTTGCGTTGTGGGACCAGCTTGTATCGGCGGGTGATTGGCTCCCGTGTGTACAAGCTGACTTTGATATGGCGCATTCGGTATAGCCTCTTTTTCTGGCTCTACCGAATCGGATTGAAAGTCCAATTAGAAAGTTATTCTAAAATGTTTTCGTTGTAGCCGAAAACGTAGCCGACTATTTTTGGACTTTATTCCCTTTAGAATCAATATGGCGGAGAGGGAGGGATTCGAACCCCCGGTACCCTTTCGGGCACGCCGGTTTTCAAGACCGGAGCCATCAACCACTCGGCCACCTCTCCGGCGCTTTCGCTAGTTTACATCAGTCTCTGATGAATGGCGTCGAACGGCCGTCGAGCCCTTACTGCGGTGCCAGCAGACCGAAGGCGTGCGAGTGGAACTTCATGACTTCGGCGAAATGAGACAGGAAGTACGTGATGCTGTGGTCGCCGGGGTAAGGGTGATACTCGTGCTTCACGCCTTCTTGATCGAGTCCCCGATGCAGCGCCGCCGCGCCTTTTTCGAAGCCGTAATTATCGTCCTGTCCGCAATTGAAGTAGATGGCCAGCCTGCGGAGCGCTGCGGCGTTTTGTTTCGCCAGAATGAATGGGTCATTTTCGCGCCAGTGCCCCACAACGATCGGTCTGCCGAACACGGGAGCGAGCACATTCGTCAGCGGCATACCCATCTGGGAAGCGGCGTCTAGTTCCTTTGGCGATTCAGTGATCAGCGCTGCACTCTGTGCGCTCACGGCGGAAAACAATTCCGGATGGGCGAATGCGAACCGCAATGCCCCGTAGCCGCCCATGGAGACTCCGCTGATGGCGCGTCCCGCGCGGCCGGCGCGGATGCGGTATCTGTGCTCGATTTCCGGCATGAACTCGTGCAGAAAGAAATCGCTGTACCGCACCGTGCCGTCGGCGGAGTTGATGTAGAAACTGCGACGGCCCTCGGGCGCGGCAATCAGAAAATCGCCCATCTTGTGATGCTCCCGGAGATCGTCGAGGAGGGTCCAGCCTCCGCTGTTGAACAGTGTCTGCTCGTTGTCACCGAGGCCGTGCAGAAAATACAGCACCGGGTAACGTCGTGGAGGATGCTGGGTCGCGCCCGCGTCATAGCCTGACGGCAAGTAGACGCAGTAATGAACTGCGCGCTTGAGGATGCGGCTGTTCAGAGCGTTGCAATCAATGCGGCTCTGCGCACCAGCCGAGGGGGCAAATATCACGTTCAGCAAGAGTAAGGGAATGACAGGTCGGAAGGCACACGTCAAATTTCTGAATGTCGCGGTCATGTAGATGACTGAACCGGTCGTGTCATTCAGGATCGCTTATTCGTAGCGCAACGCCTGAACGGGATCAAGCCTGGCCGCACGACCTGCCGGATACAAACCCGAAACCAGGCTCACGATGAACGCGAACGAGATCGCCGACAAAACCAGCCACCACGGCACAGCCCAGAAATGTTCCGGCGGGAGAGACTGGCGTTTGAGGTAAGCATTCGTGCCCAAGTTGATAACCTGGCCGATCGCCCATCCCAGGATGACTCCCACGATGCCTCCGAGAACTCCCATGGCGCCGGCTTCGGCGAAGAAAAGCTTTTTCACCTCGATGTCGCTGGCCCCGATCGCCTTCATGATGCCGATCTCGCGGCGACGCTCGAGAATGGCCATCACGAGCGTGTTCACAATTCCGATCGACGCCACAGCGAGCGCGAGACTGCCGAAGATGCCCAAAAACATGTCGAGCACCACAAAGACCTGCCGCAGATTGCGGGTTGCATCGAGAATCGAGAATGTGGTGAAGCCCATCTTCTTGATCGCGTCCTCAACCATTTGCACCTGCGCCGGATTTTTCACTCGCACGCTGAGCGCGGAATAAAGTGGCTGGTTGCTCGCCGCGCGCGAAATTTCGCGCAGATCGGAGGGTTGCATGACATGAAGACTTTCGGCGAGCTTCAGCGGCAAGAAGACTTTGGCGCGCGTGGGGCCGCGTAGAGTCTCGGGATCGAGATCGGCGATGCCGACGATCTTCAGTTTCTGCTCGGAAGAAATGACCGAATAAGCCGTTGCAACCGCGCTGTTCTCAGAGGAGGCGTCGCTGGGCCGCAACGGCACAGACGTCGAGGGTGCGGCTCGCTGCGCATAGCGCATGATCAGTTTTTTGCCCAGAAGCGGTTTGGCCAGATCAGCGACATTCGGCTCGGCTTCGCCGGGAGCGGTGGTCTTGCCGAGAAGCTCTTCGGCAAATGATTTCTGCAGGATTGCTTCGGCGGCTGTGTCGGAAGAAAAAAAGCTGCCCTGCAGTCCTTCGAAAGCGTCATTCGATTTCGCCGACGATGGCAGTCCGGAAATCATAGTCAGGTGCGGCTTGTCGTCAAAACGCAGTTCAGTGACGAAACGGATATCGGGATAGGCTTCGAGCACGTTGGGCAGACGTTCGATTTCCTGCCGCACAGATTCATCGAGCACGGGACTTTCGCCGGGCGTCTGTGCAGGGCGTTCCTGGTCGCGCTCGGTGAAGCGCAGGTCGCGGCGTGAGGTGACGACCACGGTGTCGAACAAACCGGACTTCACCAGTCGGCGCGACACCAGCTGCTGCAGGCCGATGCCGAGCGACAGCATGGCCACGAGCGATGCGACACCGACCGAAATTCCGACCGTAGTCAGCGAATTGCGCAGCATCGACTCGCGCAGGTTGCGCAAGGCGAGTTCGGTGAGATCGGGCAGCTTCATGGCTGCCCTCGCGCTGACCCGGACTGTACGGCAAAGTTGGGCTCGTCGCCGACAAGCTTTCCATCGGCCAGGAAGAGCATGCGCTGGGCGTAGCGTTCGGCCAAGGCACGCTCGTGAGTCACCATCACAACCGTCATTCCCAACTGCTGATTAAACTCGCCCACCAGATCCATGATCTCCGTACCGGTGTGGCTGTCGAGATTGCCGGTGGGCTCGTCCGCGAGCAAAAGCTGCGGCCGCATGATCAGCGCACGGGCCAGCGCAGCGCGCTGTTGCTCGCCGCCGGAAAGTTCGCTGGGACGGTGGTTCATGCGAGCGCGTAGACCGACGCGCGCTAGAGCCTCACACGCAAGACTCTCGCGCCGGCTGCGGTTCACTTCGGCGAAGCGCAAGGGCAGCTCAACATTTTCCGCGACCGTCATGCTCGCGATCAGGTTGAAAGATTGAAAGACCATGCCAACAACATGCAGCCGATACTTGGCCAATTCTTCGCGCGAGAGTTTCGCCAGATCCCGATCCTGGACGATCACGCTGCCGGATGTTGGGTGATCGAGCCCCGCAATCAGATTCAGCACGGAAGATTTGCCAGAGCCGGAGCTGCCCAGCAAGGCGACGAATTCTCCGGCCCGAACTTCAAGCGAGACGCCGTCGACTGCGCGGATCAAAGTCTCGCCCATGCGATAGTGGCGGCAGAGATTCTCGCTGCGGATGGCGGCGGTGGTACGTGTGCTGGCAATGACCGGGGAAGTCGTCATAGGCGCCTAGCGGATTTCTCCCCGGAGAACGCGCATGGCATCGGCCTTGACCTCGCCATTGCGGCTTTCAGCACCATCGCTGTTCACGACGACGGCGTCGCCCTCGCCGGGAGCCAGGAACAGATTTTCTTCCACGCCGTGCTGGCGCGTGTAGAGATCGTAATAGCGGCCGCGCGCGGCATAGAGCTCGGCATGCGTGCCGCGCTCGACGATGTTGCCCTGCTCCATAACCATGATCTGATCGGCGCGGCGGATGGTCGAGAGCCGGTGCGCAATAACGAACGTGGTCCGTCCCTGCATCAGGTAAGACAAACCCTGCTGGATCATTTGTTCGGACTCCGAGTCGAGACTGGAGGTTGCCTCGTCCAGGATTAAAATCCGCGGCTCGGCGAGGATGGCGCGCGCAATCGAGATGCGTTGCCGCTGGCCGCCGGAAAGCCGCACACCGCGCTCGCCGACGACGGTCTCATATTTGTCGACGAAAGATTCGGCGAACTCATCCACACGGGCAATGCGGCAGGCGCGCATTACTTCCTCCTCGGTCGCATCGGGGCGTGAGAAAGTCACGTTCTCGCGGATAGTGCCGTCGAACAGGAACGATTCCTGCAGTACAACGCCCAGGCGTGTGCGATACGAGTCCAGCCGCACCGTGCTCAGGTCGACGCCATCCACGCGGATGGTGCCTTTGGTCGGTACGTAAAAAGCGGAGATCAGTCCAATGGTCGTAGATTTGCCCGAGCCAGAAGAGCCGACAAGAGCGGTCACAGTTCCCGGCTCGGACTGGAAGGAAATGTCGTGGAGGACTTCGTGATTTCCGTCGTAACTGAAGTTAACTTTCTCGAATTCGACGTCGCCGATGATGTCGGGCAGCGAAGTTTTGCGCCGCGGGTCCTGGTCTTCAGGGCGCTCGTGCATGATCTCCTGCGTGCGCTCCAGCCCGGCCAGCGCCTCGGTGAGCTGCGTGCCGATCGAGACGATCTGCATGATCGGCGCAACCAGAAATACGAGCAGGAAGTTATAGGAAACAAATCCGCCCTTGGTCAGCGTGCCGGCCATGATCTGCCGCGCGCCCACATACATGGTGGCAGCGCCCACCAGGCCGAGCAGCACACTGGCGGAGAGGCTCATGAGTGAAGTCGCGGTGAGGGTACGCATCACGTTGTCGAGCAGGCGGAGCACGCCTGAGGCGAAAACTTTTTCTTCGCGTTCTTCCTGGTGATATCCCTTGACCACGCGCACCCCGCCGAGCGATTCCGTCAGGCGCCCGGTGACCTCCGCGTTGATTTTTCCCCGTTCCCGAAAAATCGGACGGATGGTTGAAAAAGCTTTGTTCAACACCAACGCAAAAGTACTGAGCGAGCCGACGGCAATCAGCGTGAGCGGAACGCTGGTGCGCAGGAGCAATACCAGAGCAATACAAGCTGCGACGAGACCGCCGGCGAAATCGACGAGTCCCGTGCCCAGCAGATTGCGAACGCCCTCCACGTCGGTCATGATGCGCGACACCAAAGCCCCGGTTTTGTTGGCGTCATAAAACGAAATGGGCAGGCGGGAGATATGTACCTGTACCTGCTGGCGCAAGTCGGCGATCAGGCGTTGCGCTGCTTTCGATAGCAACTGCGTCAGCGAGAACGACGTTACGCCCTGCACGAGCGTGGCGAGCAGCACCAAGGTCACGAGTGGAACCAGGTGCTCGATGTGGCGCCGATCCATGACGTCGTCGATGAGAAACTTCATCGAGTAGGGCAGGACAAATCCGGCGAGTTTATTGATCACCATGAGCACGAAGCCGAGCGCCAGCATGGCGCGGCGTGGGCGCATCAATTTCCAGACTTCCGGCAGAACGGCCTTCAGTCGCTGGATCTTGGGGGGCTTCGCGGCTTCTTTCGCTGGGGTACTCAATCTAGTGTTTGACTCTGTCTGGCGCGAATTCGCTTCATTATTCTCACACATCATTCTCACATATCTCTGGCTGTGACAGGCGTGGGCCAGGCATTGTATGCTCGGGGCGTGTCACGACCGTCCTCGGCGGACAATTCGCCCGAGCGCTCCCCGACGGTGGCATTGTCGGTGGGCCTGCTGATTACGCTCGCCGCCGTGCTGGCGTATTCGGCCTACATTACCTGGCAGGTGGCTGGTCTGCGCCAGCTGCAGACTGAACTGGTGGACCGCAACCGCAAGGATTCGCTGCACTTGCTGCGGATTCAAAACGACTTGAATCTGCTGGCGGTCGCTATGCGCGATATGGTGGGCGGGGACGAGCCTTATCCGCTGACCGCGTGGTCGGCGCAATTCGATCGTATTCGCACGGACCTGAACGACGCCATTCAGCGCGAAGCGGAACTCTCCGGCAACCGCACTCCCGAGCAGAGTGCCTTTCTGGCGAGCTCTTTCAGCCAGTTCTGGGATGCGGTCGACCGCATCTTTGCTTTGGCGCGGGATGGCAAGGAGAAACAGGCGCGCGAACAAATCCAGCTTTCGCTGCAGGAGCGGCAGGCGTCGCTCAGCACCACCGTGGCACGCTTGCTGGTCCAGAACAGCGAGAATGAAGAGCAGGCGGCGCACCGCATCGTCGAGATCTACGACCGCGTACAGCGGCAGGTCTATTTTTTTCTCGCGGTCACGCTGCTGGCGATCCTGCTGAGCAGCGTCTCCATCATCCGCTGGAACCGGCGGCTGTTTGCGCGCCTGGCCGAGATCTCTGACCGGCGCAGCGAACTGGCGCAGAAACTCCTCTCCACGCAGGAATCCACGCTCCGTTACATCTCGCGGGAATTGCACGACGAGTTCGGCCAGATTCTGACGGCGGTCGGCTCCATGCTGCGGCGCGCCGGCACGCACGCCCCCGAGGGGTCGGTGCTGCGGACCGATCTGCAGGAGGTTCTCGAAATCGTGCAGGGCACGTTGGAAAATGTCCGCAGCCTCTCGCAGGCGCTGCATCCAGTGGCGCTCGACGAAGTCGGGCTCGAGAGCACGCTCGACTGGTACATTCCAACCGTGGAAAGGCAAACTGGGATTGCCATATCCTATGAGAAGCAGGGCGAGCCGTTTCCGGTAGATGGCGCAGCCGGAGTCCACATTTACCGCGTGCTGCAGGAAGCCCTGAACAACATCGCGCGCCATTCCGGTGCGAAGCAGGCGTGGGTGCGGTTGCGGTTCCTGCGCGACGCGCTGGAACTGGGTGTGGAAGATCATGGCATAGGAATGGCAGAGGACCCGGGCAAGAGCGGGATCGGTTTAGTGGCGATGCGCGAGCGGTCCGAACTGATGGGCGGCCGGATCGGCTTCTCGCGGCCGCCGGAGGGGGGCACGCTTATGCAGTTGGTCGTTCCCAGAGAGAGGGTGGAAGCTCATGGAAAAGAAGATCACAGTATTGCTGGTGGATGATCACAGCTTGGTACGCCGAGGCTTCCGTCGCATGTTGGAGGATGAACCTGACATGGAAGTCGTGGGAGAAGCGGGAGACGGCGAGCAGGCCATCCAACTGGCCAAGGCCGTTCGCCCGAACGTGGTGGTGATGGATTGCGCTCTTCCCGGCATGAACGGCCTCGACGCCACGCGGCAGATTATGCAGGATTCCCCCGACACCGCGGTTCTGATGCTCAGCATGCACAGTGAGAGCACGTGGGTGCGGCAGGCGATTGAGGCCGGGGCCAGGGGTTACGTGCTCAAGAATGCGCTCGACCTTGAGCTGGGATCGGCTATCCGCAAGGTCGCAGCGGGAGAAAGCGTATTCGATCCGCAAGTGGCGCAACGGGCCGCCCTCAAGGGGGAGCGCAGTTCCGCCCTCACACCGCGCGAAGTGGAAGTCCTGCGGATGATTGTTGACGGCAAGTCGAATAAGGAAATTGCGAGCGCCCTGAACCTCAGCGCGAATACGGTCGCGGTTCACCGCGCTAATATCATGAATACGTTGGGAATCCACAAGACCGCGGAACTGGTCGTCTATGCAATTCGCGCGGGGCTGGTAAACGTTCCGTGAATCGCAGGTCGTTTCTGGAGGGCGTTGCGGGACTAGCGGCGTGGTCGCAGTTGTCGGGCATTTCCGCGTTCACCCAAACGAGCACGTCGTCTTCTCCTCCTCTGGGTTTTCGATTCGTCGATGTAACTAGCCAGGCGGGAATTCAGTTCCAGCACAACACTGGGGCCTTCGGGGGGAAGTTTCTGCCCGAGACCTTGGGGTCGGGATCCGCTTTCCTCGACTATGATCGCGATGGATGGCAGGACATCCTGCTGATCAATGGAGCCGACTGGCCGGGCCATAAGAAGAGGCGCATCACCGTTCGGCTGTACCGCAACAACCGCAACGGAACCTTCACGGACGTGACCGCGCGCGCGGGGCTCGATGTTGAACTCTACGGGATGGGCGTCGCGGTCGGCGACTACAACAACGACGGCTTTCCCGACATTCTCATCACGTGCGTCGGACAGAATCGGCTGTTTCGCAACACCGGCAAAGGCACGTTTGTGGATGTGACCAACGCGAGCGGCCTGGGCGGGCGCGGGGGATTCAGCACTTCGGCACTCTGGTTTGACTACGATCGCGACGGCTTGCTCGATCTTTTTGTATGCAATTACGTGAAGTGGTCGCCGGAACACGACGTCTTTTGCAGCCTGGATGGAAGGCATAAATCGTACTGCACGCCGGAGGCGTATCGCGGAGAGACCTGCTGGCTGTTTCACAACCGCGGCAACGGCACCTTTGAAGACGTAACCGCCGCGAGTGGAATCTTTGATAGCAGTTCGAAGTCGCTCGGTGTGGCCATGCTGATGAACGATGGCTGGCCGGACCTGCTCGTGGCCAACGATACACAGCCCAACAAGTTCTATCGCAACCAGCGCGACGGAACTTTCAAAGACGTCGCCGTCGAGGCTGGACTTGCCTTCAGCAACGAGGGCAAAGCTCGCGCCGGCATGGGCATTGATGTGGGAGATTTCGACAATTCCGGCTCGCCCGGCGTCGCCATCACGAACTTCGACAATGAGATGATCGGGCTGTATCGTGCGAACGGGAACGGGTTTGAGGATGTTGCGGCGCAGTCGGGAGTGGGTCTGGCCTCGAGAAACAGTCTGGGTTTTGGTTGCGTTTTTCTCGATGTGAACCTGGATGGCTGGCTCGATTTTGCCGTGGCCAACGGTCACATTGATGAAACGGTACGAAACATTCGCGGCAACGTGGGCTATGCCCAGCCCGCCGAACTGTTTCTCAATAATGGCAGGGGAAATTTTCGTGACGTCGCGGCGGAGGTAGGAGGCGGATTCGATCAACCCAAAGTCGGCCGCGGACTTGCGTATGCTGATTTTGATCGCGATGGCGATCTCGATCTTCTGCTCACGACCAACAACGGACCTGCGTATCTTTATCGCAACGATCAACTGAGCGGGAATCGCAGCGTACGCTTTCGCTTGGTGGGAACGAAGTCGAATCGCGATGCGATCGGCGCGGTCGTGCAGGTTTCAGCGGGCGGACTCGCGCAGTCGCGCGTGGTCAAAGGCGGATCAAGCTATCTGTCACAATCCGAGTTGCCCTTGACTTTTGGACTGGAGAGCCGCGATCGGATTGACCGCACGGTGATCCACTGGCCCAGCGGCCAGACGGAAGAATGCAAGAACCTCGCAGCGGGCCGCTGCTACGAATGCGTGGAAGGAAAGGGAATCACGCCACTGGACGGCTATTGACACAGGCTGCTGAAGAAGGCTACTGCCCAGGATTTTTCGCGGCTGATTGAAAGACCGCGCCCGTGGCCGACAAATCGATTTCTACCGAATCGCTCACATGCAGGAAGAAGTTGCTCGGATTCTTCATTCCCCACTTGGCGTATGGAACGGTGAAATGCACATTCGCTGACCAGTGGTCTGTTGCCATTTCAATCTCAGCCGGAACTGTGATCTCGCGATCAACGCCATGAACCGTGAGCATTCCGTGTACTCGCACTGACGATTTCCCCATGGTGACCGGCCCTTCCACGCGATCGGGGCGAAATGAAACTTGCGGATAGCGCTCACTCTCCAGCACTTCCTTGTGCATCTTGCGGTCGCGCATGCTGTTGCCGGTTTCGCCGCTTTTGGCGTCGACCACAATCTCTCCGGACATGCGTCCCGATGCCGCATCGAACTGCAGAGCCGTGGGTTTGGCCTGGAACGTTCCGTGCACGGTGTGAAGTGCGGCGTCGAGAGTAAACCTCACGCTTGTCTTGGCGAGATCAACCTGGAGAGTGGTCTGTTGCGCCTGAGCCACGGCGCAGCCGGCGATAATAAGAAGAACGATGAAGGGCAGCGGTCGGAGGGACTTGGTCATGTTCACGCGGTCAATAGGCCCCATCCCAGAGTCAGGCCGTCCCGGACCACGCGAGTCGGCGGCAAAGCGCCCACATGAAGAGCTACGAACCGCCGGAAAACTTCCGGATGTTTTTGGAAGACCTGCAGCGTTCGCTGCTGCAGCGCAGACCGGCCGTCGAGAGTGAGCATCAGCCGCGCCATCCACCACGGGCGCAACATGAGCCGGCGATGCTCTGACTGATAATTCGACAGCTCGCCCCAGTGCAGGCACTTCGCCAATGCTACCGCCTGACGAAACGCCAGCCCCATGCCTTCGCCGGTAATGGCATCGACAGTTCCGGAGGCGTCTCCAATCAGGGCAACATTGCCGCGCCAGATGCGCGCAAATCTGCGGTTGCCCGTCAGCGCGCCTCTTTCCGTGGAGACGGTTTCCGCGCCACGCAAGCGCGCACTCAATCCCGGCAGCGCTTCGAGTCCCGTCTCCAGTCGCAGCGCAGAATCGTGCGAGGCCAGCGCGACGCAAACCTGGTCAGCGCTCACGGCGGTGGCATAACCCTGGCAGTGCGCGCCCCAATACACTTCCATGTGGTCGGTCCACGGAGTGACGCGGTAATGGCGGCGAAAGGCGTAACGCAGGCGCGGACGCGGACCTGCATTCATGCCGGCCCACCGCCGCACGCGCGAGTTGGCGCCATCTGCGCCGATGATCCAGCGTGCGCGCACAAAACGCTGGCCGAGGCGAACTCCTTCCTGGCTAATGCCGGTGACCGCAGTCCGCCACAGGAAAGTTGTGCCCAGCCGCGCCGCGTGCTCCATCAGGATGCGGTGGAGAGATGTGCGGCGCAGAGCAAGACCACAGCCACGAAACGGGAACTCGGCATCCGCTGCCAGGGACGAGCTTAGAAAACGAATTCTGCAAAATGGATGTGCCTCACCGGAAGGAAGGCGGATGCCCAGCTGAGCGAGCGCCTCGAGAGCGTCGGGCATCAGGCCTTCGCCGCAGGCTTTGTCGATGGGCGGCTGCATGCCATCGGCAACAATCACGTCAAAGCCGCGCTGCCGCGCTGCTATCGCGGCCGCAAGACCCGCGGGACCGCCGCCGACTACAAAAACATCCGTTGCGCTGGGCAGGGCAAGCGTCATCTCAGATGCGGTCATCCTTTGCTCGTGAATATGCTCTTGCTTTTTCTTTGGCGCCTTCACCATTCCAGCAGCACCAGCTCGGAGCAGAACCCCGGGCCCATCGCGGCGAGTATTCCCAATGTCCCGGGCTTGGGACGCCGGTTTCTCATCACATCTTCCAGCACAACCAGCACGGAAGCCGAAGAAAGGTTGCCGACTTTTTTCAGGCAATCCCAGGACGCATCGAGTTGACCGTTGTGCAAATCCAACGCCGTTGCTGTTGCCTCAAGAACTTTGGGCCCTCCCGTATGTAGCACCCAGCTTCCAACGTCGCCGCGCTTGTAACCGTGATCAGTGAGGAAGGCGTCTACGTCGTGTCCCAGGTGTTCGCGGATCAGCGTTGGCACTTCCGGCGAAAGTGTGATGCGGAATCCCTTCTCCGTGACTTTCCATCCCATCATCTCTTCTGTGTCAGGATAGAAAATCGAGCGGGTCGCCAAAATGGCCGGGCCGCTGGCGTTCAAATCGTCACCGGTCACGATCACGGCCGCGGAACCATCGGCAAAGAGGCCGGAAGAAATCAGGTTGGCAACGGAAAGATCGTCACGCTGGATTGTGAGCGAGCACAACTCCACCGATACGAGCGCCGCCGCCTGCGAAGGATAGGCCCGCACGTAATCAGCCGCTCTGGCAATCCCCGCGGCGCCCGCGACACATCCCAGCCCGAAAATCGGCACGCGGCGGATGTTCGCCGGCAGCCCCATGCGGTTCACAAGCAAAGCATCAATGGAGGGACTGGAAATTCCGGTGACGGAGGCAAAAAACAGCGCTCTCAAATCACCCGTCTCCACTCCGGCATGATGCAGAGCGCAGCACAGCGCCTGTTCGCCCAGTTCCTGCGCCACCTCGATCCAGAGATCGTTAGCCTGGCCCCAGGTCGCGATGTCGTAATACTTCTCGGTGGGCAACGCGAGATGGCGTCCTTCCACGGCGACGTTGCGATGCAACCGCGCCAGCACTTGCGGATTCGGTAGCCGGTCGCCCCAGTATTCCTGAAGTTGTTCCAGCAGGAATTTCTGCGAATAGTAATGCTTGGGGAAGGCGCTGGCTGCGCTGGCGATTCTCATAGGTTCACTTGATTGCGGCGCTCGCTCGACAGCGTCGCCGTTTCGATGCGTCAGCGAAGGCCGCAGTTCACGCCGGTTTCCGTGTCGCCAGAACTATTCTCCCGTGGCCAGCGCCGCGAATTGTCATGCGCTTGTTAAATTCGAACTAATGCACGACCGCAATCGCAGTCGGGGCGCTGTTGCCTCCCACACCAAAATTGGCCACCGAAACGAGAGTCCCAGTACTCGTGGATAAGGAGAATGACTGTACCTGCGGATTTCCGCCCTGGGTGCCTACAAAGAGAAAATCCCCGCTGGGGTCGATGGCGAGAAAGCCCGGATTGCCCCCCGCTCCAAAAGGCGAGTTGGGTAGAACCAGGATTGTTCCGCCGGAACTGATGCTGTAGCCAGCTACGTTTCCCGAGGTTTTGTTCGCGACATACAAGTAATTGCCGGTGTTGTCCACCAGCAGCGCCAGCGGACCCTGGTATGTCTCGCCGACTGGAGATCCCTCCAGCTCAGTCAGCGAGCCGGCCGGAAGGGACTGACCGGAGGCCTCGATGGAAAATTCCGAGATTGTATTATCGTTGGTATTGGCTACATAGAGGAAATATCCGTTGGGAGAAATTGCGATCCCGCTTGGAGCCCTCCCCGTGGTGAAAGGTGAACCCGTGACAGGAGTCAGAACCCCGGCGCTCAGGCTGAAAGCCTGCACAATTCCGGGCTGGGCGGAGGATGAACTGGTGCCGGTGATGTAGAGAAACCCTCCTGAAGGCGTGATCGCCATGCCCAGCGGCGCAGTTCCAATCTGGGTCGGCGGGTAGGGCTGGCCATTGCCATTTTCGAGCGGAGTGAGCTGGCCGAGTGAATTACTCGAGGTGCTGATGGCAAAAACCTGCACGCTGCTCGGTCCGTCGCAGCCGACATACAGGTAACTTCCCGCCGGATCCATCGCCAGGAAGATCGGTATGCCGACGACCGGCGTGCGCGGAGTGACTTCATTCAGCGTGCCATCGCTCGCGATGCTAAACAACGACAAGTCACTCTGGCTTGAGTTCGCGGTGTACAAGAACTGTTTGGATGGATGGACCGCTATCGCGATAACCCCCGGTCCTCCCGCGAACGGGCTCCCCGGCAGCGCCGTGAGCACGCCCGAGGCGGGATCTTCGCGATAAATCGCAATCTGACTCGGCTCAGGGATGGTCGCATAAACGTAACCGTTGGAAGTCTTTCCACAACTGAGCCAGGTGGCCATGCCGGTGCAAACCAGCAACATGGCCGCTGCTTTCTTTAGCATCCGTAACTCCTGAAAGAACATTTCGAAAAGTATTGGGTACACACCAGCCTGCCCGCTCAATTTCCGGGAGGAAGTATGGCTCTCAAACGGTACCGGTGGTGCCCACTATCATACGGGAGAAGCGCCATTTTGCGCAGCCTGCCGTAGCAACTCTTTCGCGAGCCCAGTTCGTCAGGTGCGATGCCGGATCGTTCCGGCGAGGTTGCACCAGCATGTGAGTGCTCGTCATCTTGCTGTTCGTCATCCTGGCGAACCAGCATCTTAGCGTATTGCCGGTGCCACGTGCTGCATGCGCGCTCGGTCAGTGCGCGGGGCTCGGACGCGGAGTTGCCGGAGACGAAGTGTCGGGCAGAGCTTCGTCGTGACCACCCCGCAGCGCCAGCCGCAGCCGGTCGAGGTAGATGTAGACCACGGGCGTGGTGAACAGCGTCAACGCCTGGCTCACAATCAGTCCTCCGACAATCGTGATGCCGAGAGGCCGGTGAAGTTCCGAGCCGGTTCCATGACCCAGCGCCAGAGGCAGCCCGCCCAGCAGCGCCGCCATCGTGGTCATCATGATGGGGCGGAAGCGCAGCAGGCAGGCGTCATAAATTGCTTCTTCCGATTTCTTGCCCTGGGTGCGCTCCACATCGAGGGCGACGTCAATCATCATGATGGCGTTTTTCTTCACCAATCCGATCAGCAAAATGATACCGATGGTTCCGATCACGTTCAGTTCGTTGTGCGTCAACAGCAGCGCCAGCAGCGCTCCCACGCCGGCTGACGGCAAGGTCGAGAGAATCGTAATGGGATGGATGTAGCTCTCATACAGCATGCCCAGTACGATGTAGACCGCGATCAGGGCCGTCAGGATGAGGATCGGCTCGCTCGACAGCGAATCCTGAAATGCGGCTGCCGTTCCCTGAAAACTGGCCTGAATCGTTGTGGGCAGCCCGATTGCGGCCTGGGTGTTTTGAATCGCCTGGGTCGCCTGACCCAGCGAAACTCCAGGCGCGAGATTGAAGGAGATGGTAACAGAAGGCACCTGCCCCTGGTGATTCACTGCCAATGGCGTGTTCGACGGCTCGTAGTGCGTGAACGCCGACAGAGGAATCGGCGTTCCCGCGGTCGAGCGCAAATAGATATTCTGCAGGGCTTCGGGAGTCTGCTGGAACTGTGGCGCAACTTCCATGACCACGTGATACTGGTTCAGCGGCCGGTACATGGTGGAGACTT
The DNA here is from genome assembly GCA_030041475.1 of Candidatus Sulfotelmatobacter sp. Lineage (GTDB taxonomy): Bacteria > Acidobacteriota > Terriglobia > Terriglobales > Acidobacteriaceae > Sulfotelmatobacter. The sequence continues at coordinate 14,212 of JASHNU010000074.1, read as the reverse complement.
GCCGCTGTCCGAAAGCGTCGTAAAGGGCGTTGTCCAGCGTTTCTGCAGTAATGCCCATGCGGCTGGCTGTGTCGCGATCAATGACCAGCTGGGCTTGCAATCCCTTGTCCTGCTGGTCCGAGTTTTGATCGCGCAATTCGGGCAACGCTTTCAATTTCTCCAGCAGACGCGGCGCCCAGTTGTTCAAGTCCGCCAGATTTGAGCTCTGCAAGGTGTATTGATACTGGGCGTTGCCGTATCTGCCGCCGATCGTCAGGTCCTGGTACGATTGCATGATCAGGGTTGCCCCCGGCACCACCGCAAGTTTCCCACGCAAACGATTGATCACGTCATCGGCGGTCGCATACTTGCAGGCTTCCCAGAAGTGCTGTTTCCTGCAGGTGCCCCGCTGCTCCTGCGGCTTCAGCATGATGAAGAAACGGCCCTGATTCAAAGGCGAGCCGCCGCCGGCGAACCCGACGACCGTGTCCACAGCCGGGTCCTTCATGACAATCTCCACATACTGGTGCATCTTGTGGCTCATAGACTGAAAAGACGTGTCCTCCGCCGCCACGACCGACCCTCCGATTCGTGACGTGTCTTGCTGCGGGAAGAATCCCTTGGGGACTTTGATATAAAGAAACACGCTAAGACAAGCTACGAGGATGGTCACCGTGAGCGTAAGCGGCTGGTGCCGCAGTACCCACCGCAGCGAGTGAGTGTAAACCGCGAGCATCCCGTTAAAAAGCCTTTCGCTTGTGCGATAAAACAGGTTGTGTTTCTCGTCCTTACTGGCACGCAAGAACTTGGCACACATCGTCGGAGTCACGGTAAGTGAAACTAAAAGAGACACGCCAATGGCCACACTCAGGGTGACGGCAAACTCGCGGAACAGTCTTCCGACGATTCCTCCCATTAATAACAACGGAATAAACACGGCGACCAGCGACGTGCTCATCGAGACCACGGTAAAACCAATCTCGGCCGCGCCCTTGAAAGTCGCCTTCACCGCATCCATGCCGTGTTCTATGTAACGGGTAATGTTCTCAAGCACCACAATGGCGTCGTCCACAACGAAGCCGGTTGAAATGGCCAGAGCCATTAGCGAAAGATTGTCCAGGCTATATCCCAGCAAAAACATCCCCCCGAAGGTCCCGATCAGCGACATGGGCACAGCCACGCTGGGAATGATTGTGGCGCGCACCGTCCGTAGAAACATGAATACGACCATGATGACGAGGAAGATAGAAATCAGCAGGGTCGTTTCGATATCTTTCACTGATGCGCGCACCGTCACAGTGCGATCCAACGCCACAGTTAAATTAATAGCCGGGGAAATCGAAGACTGCAGGTACGGCAGGATCGCGCGCACACGGTCTACCGTGTCGATGATGTTGGCACTGGGCTGACGAAAAATCGGGATAAGGATGCCAGGTTTGCCATTGGCCAGGCCGATGTTGCGCACGTCAGCAACGTCGTCCTCGACTTCGGCCACGTCTTCGACCCTCACCGCGCCGCCATTGTTATAGGAGACGATGAGCGGCCGGTATTGATCGGCAGTGAACAGTTGATCGTTGTCGCTAAAAGAAAGGGATCTTGTGGCGTTGGAAACCTGTCCCTTGGCCGTATTCGAATTGACCGCATTCAGAGCGTTGCGAACTGTGTCCAGGCCAACCCCGAGCTTGTTCAGCAGCATGGGATTTACCTCGACTCGCACCGCCGGCTGCGCGGACCCCCAAACGAAGACCTGCCCAACTCCATCGACTTGCGCCAGTTTCTGGGAAAGAATGGAGTCGGCGACGTCGTACATCTGCGGCACCGGAACTGTGTCCGACGACAAAGCCAGAATCAGAATTGGAGAATCGGACGGATTCACCTTGCGGTAAGTCGGATTACTCGGCAGGTTAGCCGGCAACTGGCCTCGGGCAGCATTGATCGCCGCTTGCACGTCGCGTGCTGCGGCATCAATATTGCGGTTCAGGTCAAATTGCATTGCGATGCTGCTGGAGCCCAGCTGACTGGAAGAAGTCATCTGGTTGATGGCGGCAATGCGTCCGAACTGGCGCTCCAGCGGCGTAGCCACGGCCGACGCCATGGTTTGAGGATCTGCACCGGGCAGTTGGGCTCCAACGCTGATCACCGGGAAATCAACTCGGGGCAGGGAGGCAACCGGCAGAAACTTAAACGCGAGAATGCCCGACATCACCAGTGCCGCCGCCAGCAGCGACGTGCCAATCGGGCGCTTGATAAATGGGGCCGAGATGCTCATTGGTCTAGGTCTAATCCGACATCGCCTCGTGCGGGATCGGATTGCCGATCCGGTAGCGGGCAAACCTCTGCGCCAACCGGTCAAACCACAAGTACACCACCGGGGTCGTGTAAAGCGTGAGCAGCTGGCTCAACAGCAGCCCGCCCACAATCGTGATGCCCAGTGGGCGGCGCAATTCCGCTCCAGTTCCCGACCCAAGCGCGAGGGGCAAGCCGCCGAGAAGCGCCGCCATCGTCGTCATCATGATGGGCCGGAATCGTAACAAGCATGCCTGGTAGATCGCTTCTTCGGGCGGCTTGTGTTCCTCGCGCTCGGCCTCGAGCGCAAAGTCGATCATCATGATGGCGTTCTTCTTCACGATGCCGATCAGAAGAATGATGCCGATCAACGCCACGACGGTGAGGTCGTTGCCCGTGAGCATGAGCGCCAGAATCGCGCCTACACCTGCGGAAGGAAGGGTCGAAAGAATCGTGACCGGGTGGATATAGCTCTCGTACAGCACACCAAGAACGATGTAGACCGTGATCACCGCCGCCAGAATCAGGTAAGGTTCCGAGGCCAGCGAATTCTGAAATGCGGCCGCTGTTCCCTGGAATGCCGCGTGAATGCTGGGTGGCAACTGGATGTCTTTTTCCGCCTGCTGGATGGCCTTGGTGGCATCGCCAAGGGACCCGCCCGGCGCAAGGTTGAACGAGAGAGTCACGACAGGGAATTGTCCCTGATGATTGACAGACAGCGACGCGCTACTGGACTGCATCCGGGTGAATGTTGAAATCGGAACCGGAGCACCACTTGTCGTCACGCTCGTGCCGTTCGCCGTCGGGGCACCGGTGTTGGCTGAGCTGACGCTGGGTCGGATATAGATGTCCTTCAGTTCATCCGGCGTCTGCGAAAAACCGGGCAGAACCTCCAGCACAACGTGGTACTGGTTCAACTGCGTGAAAATGGTGGAGACCAGGCGCTGACCGAAAGCGTCATATAGAGTGTTGTCGATGGCTTGCGGAAATATCCCGAGCCGCGATGCGGTGTCGCGGTCGATGACGACGTTGGTCCTCAGCCCGTTGTTTAACTGATCGGTGGCTACGTCGCGTAACTCGGGCAATGTCTGCAGCTTGGCCACCAGCTTCGGGGTCCACTGGGCTAACTCCTGCGCGTCGGCGTCTTCGATCGAGTACTGGAACTCGGTACGGCTGACCCGGTCTTCCACCGTCAGATCCTGCACGGGCTGCATGTAGAGCGTAATACCCTCCACCTTCGCTAGCTGCGGCTGCAGCCGACGGATAATCGCCGAGGCATCGTCGGCGCGCTCGTCGCGCGGCTTCAGATTGATCTGGATGCGCCCGGCATTCGGCGTTGTGTTTGTGCCATCAATGCCGATGAACGATGAGAGGCTGTCGACGTCCTTGTCCTGCAGAATGATTTTTGCCAGCTCCTGTTGCCGCTGCGACATCGCGTCGAAGGAAACGTCATCGGGGGCCTCGGAAATTCCCAGGATCACGCCTGTGTCCTGCACTGGAAAAAATCCCTTGGGGCAGATCACGTACAACGCCAGGGTCAATACCAGCGTGCTGAACGTAACCAGCAGGGTCGCGGTCTGGTGCTTCAACACCCACTTCACCGTTCGCCCATAGAACGCGATGATCCGGTGGTAATAATCCTCAGTTAGGTCGTAGAAGCGGCCTCTGTGGCCCTCTTTCTGGGGTTTCAGGAGCTTGGCGCACATCATCGGAGTGAGTGAGAGCGAGACTCCAGCCGAGACCAGAATGGTCACGGCCAGAGTGACTGCGAACTCGCGGAACAGACGTCCCACGATATCGCCCATAAACAAAAGCGGAATCAGCACTGCGATAAGCGACACCGTCAGCGAAATGATGGTAAACCCTATCTGGCTGGAACCTTTCAGCGCCGCCTCGAGCGGCGAGTCGCCCGCCTCGAGGAAGCGATCGATGTTTTCGATCATGACGATCGCGTCATCTACGACAAATCCAGTCGAGATGGTGAGCGCCATCAGCGTTAGGTTGTTCAGGCTGTAGCCCAGCAGGTACATCACGCCGAACGTGCCGATCAGCGAGAGCGGTACCGCGACGCTCGGAATCACGGTGGCGGAAAGATTCCGCAGGAACAGGAAGACCACCATCACCACCAGGGCAATGGCCAGCATTAATTCGAACTCGACGTCCTTGACCGAAGCGCGGATGGTGGTGGTACGGTCGGTCAGAATGGTTACTTTCACCGTTTGGGGCAGCGAAGCCTGCAACTGCGGCAGAATCTTCTTGATGCGATCGACCACGCTGATGATGTTGGCGCCTGGCTGCCGCTGAATGTTGACAATCACCGCCGGGCTCAGGTTCATCCACGCCGCCAGTTTGTTGTTCTCCGTGCCGTCGATGACGTTGGCGACGTCACTCACCCGCACTGGTGCGCTGTTGCGATAGGCTATGACAATCGGCTTGTACTGATCAGCGGAAAAGAGCTGGTCGTTGGCGCCGATGGTGTAGGACTGCCGCGATCCGTCGATGACGCCCTTGGCCTGATCCACATTGGCCTGGATCAGCGCTGCCCGCAGGTCCTCCAGGCTCAGGCCGTAGCCGGATAACGCTGTCGGATTCGCCTGAATGCGCACAGCCGGCTTTTGCCCGCCGCTGATCGAAACCAGCCCTACGCCCGGCAGTTGCGAGATCTTTTGCGCCAGGGAGGTGTCGGCCAAGTCCTCGACCTTCGAGAGCGGCAAGAAATCAGAACTCAGAGCCAGTGTGAGGATGGGTGCGTCCGCCGGATTCACCTTGTTGTAAATGGGAGGATTGGGAAGGTCGGTCGGCAGGTACGTCTGAGCGGAGTTAATCGCCGCCTGCACCTGCTGTTCTTCGACGTCAATGTTCTGATCGAGACCGAACTGCAGCGTGATCACTGAGCTGCCGAATGAACTGGTTGAGGTCATCTGGCTGAGGCCAGGGACCTGTCCGAATTGCCGCTCCAGCGGGGACGTCACTGACGACGCCATTACCTCAGGGTCTGCTCCCGGGTAGAAAGTGACGACCTGTATGGTGGGGTAATCGACCTCTGGCAGGGCCGAGACCGGCAGTTGCATGAAAGCAACCCAGCCCACGAGAACTACGCCGAACATCAGCAGCGTGGTCGCTACCGGGCGGAGAACGAAGATCCGTGAAGGACTCATGAACCTGAGGTTCCTGAAGCTGGCGTTGCTGCGGCGGACGGATTCTTGCGCTGACTTCCGGCCCCGTTGGCCGTGCTCCCGCTCGCCGGGGCAGCCGGTGTGCCAGCTCGCGGTTCAATACGGCTGCCCCTTTGCAGCTTGTCCTGGCCGTCAGTGACGACGGTGTCGCCCGGGTTTACACCGCTCGTAATCACAGTCGTGTCTCCTTGTGTGATTGCGACGGTGACGAGGCGGTCTTGCACCGTCTTGTCAGGATTAACGGCATAAACGTAGGTGCCTTGCGGACCGCGCAGAATTGCCGCCGTAGGCACAGTAATGCTGTTTTTTCGGGTTTCGAGCAGCAGGTTTGCGTTGACAAACTGGTTAGGCCACAGGTTGTTGTCTTTATTGTCGAAAACGGCCTTGAGTTTTGCCGTCCCGGTTGTGGGATCAATCTCATTGTCGATTGTCTGCAGCTTGCCCGTGGCCAGCTTGGTCTGGTCATCGCGGCTGAAAGCATCCACTTCCAGAACTCCCTGTTTCATGTGCTGCGCGACGGTCTGCAGTTGATCTTCAGGAAGAGTGAAAATCACGGCGATCGGTTGCAGCTGCGTGAGTATCAGCATGGGATTCGTGTCGGCGGCATGAACGATGTTACCCGGATCGACCTGACGCAAGCCGACGCGTCCGGTAAATGGCGCCGTGATGTGGCAATAGACAATCTGCAATTTTGCATTGTCGATTTGCGCCTGGTCGGTGCGCACCTGCCCGTCGAGCTGGTCGACCGTGGCCTTTTGCGTGTCCACCTGCTGTTGCGCGATGCTGCCGGAGGGAATCAGCGCCGTGTAACGATCCAGGTTCAGTTTGGCATCCCGCAGCGACGCCTGATCCTTGAAAAGCTGCGCTTCCATCTGCTCCAGCTGAACCTTATAAGGACGGTCATCAATCTCGATCAGCAAATCGTTTTCGTGGACGATCTGCCCCTCCTGGAAATTCACCTTCATGATCTGGCCGTCGACGCGGCTCTTGATGTTTGCGGTATAAAACGCCGTTACGGATCCCAGACCGGTAAGGTAAACGGGCACGTCCTGCTTTTGCACCTGTGCAATGGCAACCGAAACCGCGTGAGGCCCCGCAGCCTGGGCCTTCTGTTGTTTTGAGTCGGCGCTGCTGCAGTACAGCAAAGATAAGCAAGCTGCTGCAAGAGCAACGATCGTGATGCCGCGTGCCCAGCCGAGGAGCATCACGCGAGGGCTATTTTTAAGGCGAATTAGTTCAGTCATATTGGCAGATTTAAAGGTGGCAAGGCTCTCGCTGAGCCTGGCTCGAGACCTGGTAATTAGACGTAAGCATTGTAGGCTTCGTTTCGGTAACTTTGCGTCAGTAGGCAGGGATTTTTCCTGGCAAGGAGGCGACCCCTTTTGAGGAGATCAAACTGGCTACCGGCAGGCCTTTGCTGCGAAAATCGCCCATTCCAGCATCAACTGGAGGCATTCAGCAGGTCAAGGCCGGGGTGGAGGTTTTACAATTCTTTACCTCCCTTGACGACTCGTTAATCTCGGGCGATTTCCTGCGCCTGGTTACTCCTGCCGAGTTAGCGATGACGAGCCTCGTAGGCAGCGATCTCGGCCTCATGCTGCAGAGTAAGGCCAATGTCGTCGAGTCCGTTGAGCAGGCAGTGGCGCACGAAATCGTCGATCACGAACTGCGCGCGAAATCCCCGGTCGTCGCGAACTTCGCACTTCTCCAGATCAACCGTGAGCCGGTAGTCGTCGATTCCGTCCGCGCGGCGCATGAGTTCTGCGATCTCGTTTTCGCTGAGCCGCACGGGGAGGAATCCGTTCTTGGTGCTGTTGTTGGCGAAAATGTCGGCGAAGGAAGAGGAGATGACCGCGCGAAAGCCGAAATCCGCGAGTGCCCAGACTGCATGCTCGCGCGACGAGCCGCAGCCGAAATTCTTCCCCGCGAGCAGGATCGTTGCGCCCTGGTAGCGTGGGGCGTGCAGAACGAAATCGGCAATCTTCGTGCCGCCGCCGTCAAAGCGCCAGTCGTAAAAGAGAAACTGCCCAAAGCCGGTCTTCTCGATCCGCTTCAAGAATTGCTTGGGAATGATCTGATCGGTGTCGACATTGACCCGATCGAGCGGCGCTACGCGGCCGGTATGCACGGTAAATGGTTTCATTTCCTATCTCAGTTCTTGATCCAGCCTGCGTTTGTCGCAAGTATCCCGAAGACCGTTCCCCCAAGAAATAACGCCAGTCCAACAGCGCTTAGCCAGCCCATCTTAGAGCGCTGTCTGCTGTCTGGGAAAAGCTCGCGGTGCCGCTTAAGGACCCTCCGCGATTTCGCGCCAACCTTCCAGAAGCTCATCTGCCATTCCGGGCTGACAGCACGAACCTCTCGGAAGATCTCGTAGTAGATGAAGTTCGAAATACCAACGACGACGAAGCCCAGAACAGTCGTGATCAATACAACCAGAAGGGGCCACTCCATCGCCAGCCTCGTTCACCGAAACTTCCAGTTCCGAATATCCGTGAAATGCCCGGCAATCGCCGCGGCCGCCGCCATCATCGGACTGACCAAATGAGTCCGCCCTCCGCGCCCCTGGCGTCCTTCAAAATTGCGGTTGCTGGTGGAAGCACAGCGCTCGCCCGGCTGCAGGATATCCGGGTTCATGCCCAGACACATCGAGCATCCCGACTCGCGCCATTCAAATCCGGCATCCTGAAAAATTCGGTGCAACCCTTCCTGCTCGGCGGCTCGCTTCACCGCTTGCGATCCCGGAACCACCATTGCCCGCACTTTGGAATTCACGTGGTGTCCCTTGGCCACCCGCGCGGCAGCGCGCAGGTCCTCGATGCGCGAATTCGTGCATGATCCGATGAATACACGATCGATGCCAATGTCTTCGATCCGCCGTCCCGGCTCCAGGCCCATGTACTGGAGGGCCAGCTCCATCGAACGCCGTTCCGCTTCCCGCATGCCATTGATATCGGGCACGCGTCCCGTTACCGGAGCGACCATCCCCGGGTTTGTCCCCCAGGTCACAAATGGACAGAGCTGCGCGGCGTCGATGTCCACAACTTTGTCAAACGCGGCGCCGTCATCGGTGGGAAGATTTCGCCACTGCTCGAGTGCCCGGTCCCACTCATCGCCGACCGGCGCGAAGCGACGGCCTGCGACGTACGCGATGGTGGTCTCATCCGGCGCCACCATTCCCGCGCGCGCCCCGGCTTCAATGCTCATATTGCACAGGGTCATGCGCCCTTCCATGGAGAGGGCACTCACCGCCGGCCCCGCGTACTCGATCACATGGCCCGTCGCGCCGTCGGTGCCGATCTGCCCGATGATGCCGAGCGCGAGATCTTTTGCCGACACGCCTTCGGCCAGCTGCCCATGCACGTCAATCTTCGTCGTCTTGGGCTTCTGCTGCGCCAGGCACTGCGTGGCGAGAACGTGCTCAACCTCCGACGTGCCGATACCAAAGGCAAGCGCGCCGAACGCGCCGTGGGTGCTGGTGTGGCTGTCGCCGCAGACGATGGTCATGCCCGGCTGCGTCAGGCCCAGCTCCGGGCCGATAACGTGAACGATTCCTTGTTCCGGCGAGTCCATGTCGAACAGCCGCACGCCGAATTCCTTGCAGTTCTGCTGCAGCGTCGCGATCTGCCGCGCCGCGATCACATCGGTGATGGGAGTTCCGCGGGGCTCGGTCGGAATGTTGTGGTCCACGGTGGCCACGGTACGCGCCGGCTGCCTGACTTCTCGTTCAGCGGCGCGCAGGCCGTCGAATGCCTGCGGCGATGTCACTTCGTGTACAAGATGCAGGTCGATATAAAGAATAGGTGAGCGCCCCGGTGACTGTGCCACCAGATGCGCGTCCCAGATCTTTTCGAATAATGTTCTCTTCACAGCCATAGCCTGTGCCCGAGCACCTGTGGTGCCGCCGAATTATCGCGGTGACGTGACCGCGCCCTGCGACGCCGACGACACCAGCGCTCCATACTTGGCAAACACCCCTGTAGGATACCGCGGCTGGGGCGGCTTCCACTGCGCCATCCGCTGGCGCAGCGCGTCATCGCTGATCTCGACTTCCAACAGCCGCTTGCGCACGTCGAAGCGAATCATGTCTCCGTCGCGCACCGAAGCGATCGGACCGCCCAGCGCCGCTTCCGGAGAAACATGCCCGGCCATAAGCCCGTGGGTCGCCCCGCTGAAGCGGCCGTCGGTCAAAAGTGCGACCGACTGGCCTAATCCTTCGCCGACAATCGCTCCCGTCACGCTCAGCATTTCCCGCATGCCGGGTCCGCCCTTCGGCCCTTCATTGCGAATGACGACCACGTCTCCGGCGCGGATCTTCTTGCCGGTCACCGCGGCCATCGCGTCTTCTTCGGATTCGAACACGCGCGCCGGCCCGCGATGTTCCAGCCGCTCATGCCCGCTGATCTTGGCCACGCATCCTTCGGGCGCAAGATTGCCTTTGAGAATGACGAGGCCGCCCGTCGCTTTGAGCGGCTTATCGAGCGGCGCGATCACTTGCTGCCCGGGTGTCTCACTTGCTTTCGCCGCTTCTGCGGAAATCGAAAGACCCGTGACCGTAATCGCATTCGGATGAAGCTTTTTGCCTTGCAGCAAACGTTTCGCCAGCAAGCCGACACCGCCTGCCCGGTGCATGTCGGCTGCAACGAAGCGTCCTGAAGGCTTGAGATCGGCCAGCAGCGGCGTGCGCTCGCTGACGGTCTGAAAGTCGTCAATTCGCAGGTTCACCCCCGCTTCGCGTGCGATCGCCAGAAGGTGAAGCACGGCATTGGTCGATCCGCCGGTCGCGGCCACGGAGGCGATGGCGTTCTCGAAGGCCTCGCGCGTCAGGATGTCGCGCGGCTTGATCCCTTTCTTGAGGACATTCATCACCACCTTGCCGCAATCGAAGCAGACCTTGTCTTTCTCCGCGTCCATTGCTGGCACGCTGTTGAAGCCCATGGGCGAAAGCCCGATCATCTCCATGACCGTCGACATCGTGTTCGCCGTGTACTGACCGCCGCACGCTCCTGCGCCCGGGCACGCGACGTCTTCGAGGTTCTTCAGTTCCTGATCGGTCATCTTGCCTGCGGCGTTGGCGCCGACAGCTTCAAACACATCCTGAATCGTCACATCCTTGCCGCGATAGCTGCCCGGGGCAATCGTGCCACCGTAAAGCACCATCCCGGGCAGGTTCATGCGCGCCAGCGCCATGGCTGCGGCGGGAATTGTTTTGTCGCATCCGACCACGCACACCACAGCGTCGAACAACTGCCCGCGGCAAACCAGTTCAATCGAATCGGCGATCAGTTCGCGACTCACCAGTGACGCGCGCATGCCCTCGGTTCCCATGGTCTCGCCGTCGGAGATCGCGATGGTGTTGAACTCCATGGGTGTGCCGCCGGCGTCGCGAATGCCCTCCTTCACTTTCGCCGAGAGGCGCCGCAGGTGAAAATTGCACGGCATCGTCTCGATCCAGGTGTTGGCCACGCCGATCAGCGGGCGACTGAGGTCAGCATCGGTGAATCCGATGGCTTTGAACATGGCGCGCGCCGGCGCCCGGTCGCGCCCGTCAGTGATTCCGCGGCTGATGTGCTTGAGATCCATATTCAGAGAGTACAAGACTTGCGTCGCCGATGCGAAACGGGCCGCCGATCGCAAGACCAGCCGAAAAATGATCGGCCGAAAAATGACTGGCCGAAAAAAGTGGGAACCTGCTCTCGCAGGTTCCCCAAGTTGCATGACGTCGCCCAGGAGACCGTCATGCTTGCCCAATCGACGACTGAGCTCAAATCTATGCCCGTGCCGCCGTGCGCGCTTCTTCCACAGACACCCCACCGGGAGGGTGAGGTGCGGTCCACAGCGACGCATGCGCCGTGCCCGAGCGCACTTGAATCACATCCGTAATCGCATGCCATTCACGGAACAGCTGGCCCACCTGCTTCGGATTCACCTCGAGCAACAAGGTGATCTGGTGATCGTGCTCGGCCGGTTCGGCGTGCACGGAAGGCAGGTCCAGGCCACGGCGCGAAGCCGCATTCAGAATGCGCATCAGCGTTCCTTGCGTGTTGCGGTAGCGAATGTGAAAGGCCTGCATGCGTTTCCTCCTGCCGGCGTCTTGCCGGCATTTGTACGCCCGACTACTGCGCCGGTTCTTCCTCCAGTAGCATCTCCGAAAGCGCCGCTCCCGACGGAACCATCGGAAAAACGTTGGCTTCGGGAGCGCAATCAAACACCAGCAACTCCGGCTCGGGCGAACGCAGAAAGCGGTCGATTTGGCCGCCCGTCTCGCTTGAAACCGGAAACTCACGCATGGCGTCTTCATTCATGCGGAAGCTGTGAATCTTGTACGCTTTCGCGATCTCCACGAAATCCGGGTTGTCGCTCAGGTCGGTCTCGGCGTAATTGCGCTCGTAAAACAGTTGCTGCCACTGGCGCACCATTCCCAGATATTTGTTGTCGACTATGACCAACTTGATGGGCAGGCCGAGCCGATGCACCGTAGCCAGTTCCTGGATGTTCATCTGGAAGCCGCCATCGCCGGAAACGCAAAGCACGCAGGTGTTCGGCTTGGCCAGCTGCACGCCGACAGCGGCCGGCAGGGCAAAACCCATCGCGCCGAGTCCGCCCGAGGTGATGAAGCCCCGCGGAGCAGCCGAGCGATAGCGCTGCGCCGCCCACATCTGGTGCTGGCCCACGTCGGCGAGAATGACATTGTTTTCGGGGAGGCGGCTGAAGAGTTCGTCGAGAAAACGGATCGTAGGTTGTGCCAAGCCGCGCGGATCAAGTTCGGCCCGCTCGGGGCCGCAGGCTACGCGCCGCCAGTCGGCGAAGTCGGGCAGGTATGACGAATGCCGCCGCAACTCCGCCCGAAATGCCGGAATCGTGTTGGCGAGATTTCCGATCACGGGGAGATCGCACGGGCGCACGCGATCGAGCTGCGCGGGATCAATTTCAAAGTGCACGATCTTGGCGTGCGGCGCGAAACGCGTAGGATCGCCAGTGACCCGGTCGTCCAGTCGCGCACCGAAGACCAGCAGCAAATCCGTCTCATGCAGCGCCGTGTTGGCGGCGCGCGTGCCGTGCATTCCCACCATACCCAGGTAATACGGTGCCTGCGGAGGAATCGCCCCCAGGCCGTGCACGGTGGCAAACGTCGGGATATTCAACCCGTCGAGCAGCGTTCTCAGCTCCGTAATCGCGCCCGAGAGCTTGGCGCCGGCGCCAACCAGTGCAACCGGCTTTGCAGCCTGTCGCAGCATGGCGACGATCGTGTCGGTGAAGCCGCCCTCGGCTTTTGCGTCAGCAGGCCGGGCGTGCGGCGTGAATTTCACCGGCCCGGAGAATTCTTTTTTCGCCTTCAGAATGTCGGTGGGGATATCTATCACAACAGGTCCTGGACGCCCGCTGCGCGCCCAGTGGAATCCTTCGGCAATCACTTCCGGAATCTCATCGAGCGTGCGGACCAGCCGGCTCCATTTCGTGAGCGACAAAGTCACGCCGAAAACATCGGTCTCCTGAAAGGCGTCGGTGCCGATGAGCGCACTGCGCACCTGGCCTGTGATGCAGACGAGCGGAACCGAATCCATCTTGGCGTCGGCAATACCGGTAACAAGATTCGTAGCGCCCGGACCGCTGGTCCCAAGCGCAACTCCAACGTTGCCCGTAACGCGCGCGTATCCCTCGGCCGCGAATACCGCGCCCTGCTCGTGTCGCGTGAGCACGTGCCGAATGCCGCTGCCCTCGAGCGCATCGTAGAGCGGCATGATCGCGCCGCCGGGGTAGCCGAACATCAGCTCCACGCCTTCGGCGCGCAGGCACTGCAGTACGATTTCGGCGCCTCTAAGCATTCACCACCTTTTTGGGATTTTCTTTCGGCGCGTCCGCGGATTTTTTGGCTTCCCGCGGCAGCCAGCTCATCATGCCGCGCAGTTGCGCGCCGACAATCTCAACCGGGTGCTGCTTTTCTTTTTCTCGTAACTGCGCAAATCTCTTACCGCCGCTCTTGTTCTCGGCGATCCACTCGCGCGCGAACTCTCCGCTCTGTATGTCGGCCAGAATTTTCTTCATCGCGGCGCGGGTCTCCTGCCCCACAACTTTTTCTCCCCGCGTGAGGTCGCCATATTCGGCCGTGTTCGAGATCGAGTAGCGCATGCGGGCCAACCCGCCTTCGTAGATCAGGTCGACGATGAGCTTCACTTCGTGCAGGCACTCGAAGTAGGCGATTTCCGGCGCATAGCCCGCTTCCACCAGGGTTTCGAATCCCTTCTTGATCAGTGACGTCAGGCCGCCGCAAAGCACCGCCTGCTCGCCGAACAGATCGCTCTCGGTTTCCTCGCGGAAGGTCGTCTGGAGAACGCCGGCGCGCGTCGAACCGATGCCGTGCGCGTAGGCCAGGGCGTATTCGTGCGCACGCTTGCTGGCATCCTGCGCGACCGCAATCAGAGACGGCACGCCGCGGCCCTCGCTGTAGACGCGTCGCAGCAAGTGGCCCGGACTCTTGGGCGCGATCATGACCACGTCGACGTCGGCGGGCGGAACGATGGTCTTGAAATGAATGCTGAAGCCGTGCGAAAAGCCGAGAACTTTTCCCGGGTTGAGATAGGGTTTGATGGCTTGCTCGTACAACTCGGCCTGAGTTTCGTCAGGCGTGAGGACATGGATCCAGTCGGCGCGTTTTGCCGCCTCATCCGGAGCGACGACGACCATGCCGTCCGCCCGTGCCTGCTGCGCGCTTTCCGGTCCGGGTCCAGCCCGACAATTACTTTGTGACCGCTGTCGCGCAGGTTCTGTGC
>JASHNU010000009.1 GCA_030041475.1 Candidatus Sulfotelmatobacter sp. | reverse complement strand
GGTCAGCACAATGGGGAACAAGAGCCAAATGAAAAGAAAGTGGACTCGCCACGTTTCCCAAGTCTTGCTGCGTGCCAATAGGTCTTTCTTGAGCGGAATCAGCGCAACAAGACAGGCCGCAAGATAGATAACAGGCATTCCATCGGTCAGGTAAATGAAAAACCGGAGCAAGTCTCCTATGCCAGGGCGTGGAATCCAGTGAATCGGACCGGCGCCGGTCTTGGCTACAAAAATCAGCAGGGGCAGCACCGAGATGCCGATGATCTTCCACGAACGCCTCAACTGCGCGATCAATTCGGCGTCGGTCGCATTCGCATCCTGCTCGGGAATGCCCTGCCAGCGCAAGGCCAGCCAATGCGCCGCTACCAACAGCAGTGCATAGAAGTGCGCATAGACGGCCAGCGTGCTGGTCAGGATGTAACCCAACCGGTTGCGGCGTTTGGGCTCCCGCAAAAAAGCGATGAGAAAACCCGAAGAAAGCGTCGACAGCAACACAAAGAGCGCATAACTGCGCGCTTCCTGGGAGTAGCGAACGTGGTAAGCGTTGAAAGTCAGCAGAGCCGTGGCAATCAACGCAACACGGCGATCATAGAGCAGCCCGGCAAGCCAGTAAATTGCTGGCAGCGTGGCCACGGCCAGCAACACCGACAGGCTGCGAATGAAAAATTCACTTTGCCCAAAGTGCAGCCAGAGTCGCAGAAGAAGGTAGTAGAGCGACATGTTGGCTTCCCGCCACCACAGCAGCCGCAGGAGATTTCCCCAGTTGATTCGCGCGAAGGCTACGCTGAAGCATTCATCAGACCAGAAAGGCTTGCACGTCAGACATTCCAGACGAACAGCAATGCTTGCAACGACCACCAGTAGAAAAGCGATCCAGTGGACGAGGAGAGCAGGACGTGAAGGAAACGGTGACGCGCCCGCCTCTTGCTCCGCGCGCATTTCTTCCATCGGGACTTGATTCAGAGCGGTTTGGGGTGGTTGCATGCGGAATTTTGAAGTCAGTTCAATCCCCGAATCATACTATGCTGAGGGCATACGGGCCCGGTTTCGATTTTGGAGCAAAGCCTTGGGCATCAGGGTGGCAGGGAATCCACGGCATACGCCGCAGGATTTACAGCAAGGGACAGACTGCGGCCACTCGCGAGGGAGAACCAGCACAGATAGCGGACGTTGAGTACAATATCCGATCTGGCTGGAGCCTGCCGAATCGTGCGCTCCAGGGCAACATTTCCCATGTTCAAAAAGATTCTCATCGCAAACCGGGGCGAAATTGCCGTGCGGGTGATCCGCGCCTGCCACGAGATGGGAATCGCCGCGGTGGCCGTCTACTCCGACGTCGATCGCGCCGCTTTGCATGTTCGTAAGGCTGACGAGGCCTACCCAATCGGTGCACCAGAAGCCTCGGAGTCATATCTCAACATTCCGAAGATCCTTGACGTCGCCGTGCGCTCCGGTGCCGAAGCGATTCATCCCGGTTACGGTTTTCTCTCGGAGAATGCGAAGTTCGCCAGGGCCTGCGCCAGCGCGGGCGTCAAGTTTATCGGCCCCACGGCGACGGCAATGGACGCCATGGGCTCGAAAACACGGGCGCGGCAGGCCGTGGACGGCATCGGTGTTCCGATTGTGCCTGGCACGTCACACGGGCTGGGATCCATCGAACAAGCCGCGCAGGTAGCGGCAGGCATCGGCTATCCCGTGATCCTGAAGGCGGCTGCTGGCGGTGGGGGCAAGGGCATGCGCCTGGTGCATGCGCCGGAGGATCTTAAATCGGCCCTGGAAGGAGCGCGCAGCGAGGCCGAGCGTTCATTCGGCGACGGCGAAGTGTACATCGAGAAGGCGATTGTGAATCCGCGGCACGTCGAAATGCAGATTCTGGCCGATGAACACGGGAACACGGTGTATCTCGGCGAGCGCGAATGTTCCCTGCAACGACGGCATCAGAAGGTCGTCGAGGAAGCGCCGTCGCCCATCGTGGACCCCGGTATGCGGCAGCGGATGGGCGAGGTCGCGGTGCGCGTGGCCCAGTCTGCCGGATACACTAACGCCGGTACGGTCGAATTCCTGGTGGACGGGCAGAAGAATTTTTATTTCCTTGAGATGAACACGCGGCTGCAAGTGGAGCATCCCGTGACGGAGTTGGTCACTGGGCTCGACCTGGTGCACCTGCAGATTCGCATTGCCGCCGGGGAAGCACTGCCTTTCAAGCAGGATGATGTGAAGATTCGTGGCCACGCGATTGAGTGTCGCATCTACGCGGAGGACCCGGACAACAACTATTTCCCCAGCCCGGGCAGAATTACCCTGTTGCTTGCGCCTTCCGGACCGGGAATTCGCCGCGACAGCGGCATGTACGAAGGCTGGACCGTGCCGATGGACTACGATCCGCTGCTCGCCAAGCTGATCGGCTATGGCACGGACCGCGAACAAGCGATCAGCCGGCTCACGCGCGCGCTGAGCGAGTACTTCGTGGGCGGGATTAAGACAAACATTTCCCTGTTCCGGCGGATCCTGGGTGATCCGGACTTTCGCGGGGCAAGGCTGGACACTGGCTTTCTAGATCGGATGTTGAAGCTGAAGGAGGAGGGTCGAAGGGATGCCCAGGCTTATTCGAATGCCGCAGAAGTCGCGGTGATTGCCGCCGGCATGTTTGCGGCACTGGGGCCATCCGCTGCAGGGGTAGGCGAACGCGCCTTGGGAAACGGCTCTGCGGGCGGCAATTCAAAAGCGGTTTCCAACTGGAAGCGTGCGGCTCGCCGAGAGGCGATGCAATAAACCGCGTCTTTATCTTGGCGACCGGTCCTTATGACTTACGACGTCACGCTCGACGGCAAGAACCATCGGCTCGAACTTGACCGCGCCGATAGCCGTTGGTCGTGTCGCCTTGACGGGCGAGAGATTGAGGTCGACGCCGTGCTGGCACGCCCGGACGTGCTTTCGCTCCGCATCGGCAACCTGGCCTACGAAGTGAAGTGCGAGCGCGTGGCCAGCGAGCTGCATCTGTGGGTGGGCAGCGAACGCTTCGCCGTGGAGGTTCGTGATTCCCGCTCCCTGCGCGGGCGCAGCCGGTCGGTGGATGATCGTGGCCCAAGAAAACTAACAGCCCCGATGCCGGGCAAAGTCGTTCGTGTGTTGGTGAGCCAGGGCGACGGCGTCGAGACGGGAACCGGCGTGCTGGTGGTCGAGGCGATGAAGATGCAGAATGAAATCAAGTCGCCCAAGAAGGGGACGATTCAGAAAATCCTGGTCAATGAAGGCGCCGCAGTCAACGCGGGAGATGTGCTGGCGATCGTTGAGTGACTGTTATTCCACACCGTTGCTTTCGAGTATCTTCTTCGCGTAGTAGTTCTCGACCTTAGCGGAATCCCGCAACACCTCATAATAGGCAGCTTTCAGTAGTTGCTCCCGACGGTCGTGCAGCTGCGAACGAATGGCCTGCTGCACCCGCGGGTCCGATAAATCTCGCTGGCCGGCGGGTTCCTTTGACACCAGTTTGACGATGCGGAATCCCACGGCCTGCTTGGTCGCGGGATTGACGACACCGATGATCGGGCTATACTGGCCGGGCTTCAGCTTCATCACCGCATCACGAGTAGACGCGTCGGTACTGCGCAGGGAGGATTCGGGCACAGTGCCCAGATCGCCCCCGTTACCTGAGGTTTCGGGGTCTTCCGAATACTTCATCGCCAAAGTGGCGAAATCGTCACCGCTGTCCAGACGGTTCGCGATCATCTGGATCTTCTTGCGCGCTTCAGCTTCGTTCTGCGCTTTGTCGTTCTGGTTGTGGGCCTGCGGGTTGGGCGTAGGCGTCACCATGATCTGGGCCAGGTGGTATTGCGGTTCAATCAGGTTGAACTCGGCCTTATGCGCGGCGTAATAGTCGGTGATATCCCGGTCCGTGACATTGATCTTCGAGGAAACTTCCTTGTTCATCACCTTGTCGACGGTAATCGAGCGCCGAATGTCGCGCTTGAAATCGGCCAGCGTGATTTTCTTGTCCTTGAGCCGCTGGTCAAATTCCTCCTGGGTAAATGGAGCCTTGTATTCGTTAAACTTACGATCCACCTCTTCGTCGGCAGCCAGAAGCCCGAGTTTTTCCGCGCGCCGCATCAGAATTTCATCGTCGATCATCTGGTGGAGAATGTTCAGACGCAGCGCGGTGGCTTGCTCGCCGGTAGGGGCCTGCTGGGCGGAGGCGACCTGGTTGTCGTAGTATTTGTCGACATCGGAGCGGAAAATCTTCCGGCCATCCACTGTAGCCATTACGTCGCCACCGACCGGGGCATTGCAGGCGACCAGGCTAGCCAGCAGAACGGCGGTGGGAAACACTGCGGCAACCTGGGCAAAACACCAAATGTTTTTCAAGATCATTTCTCCCGTTTATGAAAGCGACTGCTTCATCCGACCGTGTTGCAGAAAGGCAACTCGGACTGAAGGACACGTGCCCGTTTTGTTGGCCCTCGGCAGCACAGCGCCTACCTGAAACCCATGCATGAAACGTGCTTCACGAAACTCACGGGAACGAGCGCACGTTCCATCCTCAACTACTTGGAAGCTGGCGCCGGAGCCGAGGGTAAGTGCTGCGGCACCGGTTGTCCCGCATCTTTCAGGGCGCTGTCGAGGGCGGCGCGAAGCTCGCTGACCGGCACGGCTCCGTCGATTTTCTGCCCGTTGATGAACAAAGTCGGCGTCGCGTTCACGCCAATGCCATCTGCTTCCTTCATGGAGGCTCTTACGGCATCCTCATTTTGCGTTTTAATGCACGACTGCAGCTTCACCGTATCCACGCTATGCTTCTGTCCTTGCTCCATGGCAATCTTGTCAATGGCCACGAGGCGTGCATCGGGCGTCTTTTCGTTGTCCACTTGCTGTTTGTTAGCGTGAACATAGTCGGCGAAATCCCAGTAGGCATCGCTGTTCTGTGCATTGAGGCAGTTGGCGTCCACGGCTGCATGGACCGCCCAAGGGTGAATTTCCTCCAGCGGGTAGTCCTTATAAATGAAATTGACGCGGTCGCCATACTCCTTGAGGATGCCGGGAAATAGCATCTCGTGCATGCGCGAGCAGAACGGACACTCGAAATCGTCGAAGTTGATAACCACGACCTTGGCAGCCTTATCTCCGCGCGACGGCCGCCCGCTGACATCGATTTTGCTCATCAAGTCGGCATAGGGATCCTTGGTCAGATCGAATTTCGTGACGCGCAGCATGGTGTTCCGGTCCTTGGAGAGCAGCAACGTCAATTCCTGCTTCTTGCGACCACTGTCAAAGGTCACCGCAACCGTGTCGTAACCGGGCCAGTCGGAACTTGGGGTGACTGCCCCAATAATCACCTTTACCTCCGGCGGAATGTCGTAATGAGAGCGAACCTGGTGTTCAATCTTTCGTGCCGTGTCGGGAGGTACAGACTGCGCGACGCAACCCATGCAGATGAGAAGCAGCATCAGGAGAAAACGACGAATTGTGAGCACCAGGAACCGCCTCGGCATTGTGAATGAACTTCCGATTATCTCACAGAGCGCGCAGGCGACGGCGGAAGCAGGCCTCCTGCGCTAACGCAGTGTTCCTCGTATCCTAACCCGTGCGGCGGATTTGTTCTGTGGGCAGTAGAGAGTTCATCGAGCCGGAGCGGAAGCCTTCCAGGTCGAGGGTGACGAA
>JASHNU010000073.1 GCA_030041475.1 Candidatus Sulfotelmatobacter sp. | reverse complement strand
CCGACGTGGCGCAGAAGCCCATCGTACTGCTGGTCTCCCAATTTCTGCTCTATATCGTTGTGGCGGCGGTCATGATCGCGCTGGTCGAGGGCAAGTACCACGTGCAGTTTTGGCAGGCGGTGCGCTGGAACTGGCCGCACTCGGAGTGGAAGCTGCTGGCGCTGGGATTCGTGTTGCTGCTTTCGCTCAGCGCACTCCAAAGCCTGCTTCCCATGCCCAAGGAGACTCCGTTTGAGTATCTCTTCGATCGGCCGCGCGACGCCTACCTCCTTTCGCTGATCGCCGTGACTCTGGGGCCGCTGATGGAGGAGCTGTTTTTCCGCGGCTTCATGTATCCCGTGCTGGCACGGAGGATCGGCGCGGTGTGGGGTGTCGTGCTCACAGCGCTACCCTTCGGGCTGATTCACCTGCCACAATACGGATGGGCCTGGAGTGCGGGACTTGTGGTCTTCCTGGTCGGTGTGGTTTGCGGTGCAGTGCGGGCGGCGACCAAGTCCGTGGGCGCCAGTTTCCTGGTGCACGTTGGCTACAACGGAACGCAGATGATCTTTGCCATTGTCGCCACGCACGGCTTCCGGCACATGGAGAACTCGCTGTTCCTCGACCAATTCTGGCGGTAGTTGATGG
Source organism: Candidatus Sulfotelmatobacter sp. (assembly GCA_030041475.1). GTDB lineage: Bacteria > Acidobacteriota > Terriglobia > Terriglobales > Acidobacteriaceae > Sulfotelmatobacter. The sequence continues at coordinate 268,046 of JASHNU010000073.1, read as the reverse complement.
CTCCCACGTGGGTAACCTTCCGCTCAGGTACTTTCGACTCGCCCAGTCCCAATTCAGGACGTAACCCGCATGGGTAGCTCTCTCCCGCTGAAATTTGCAGTATATTATCCAGAGCCGGGCCAAAACCGGCGTGGGGTATGGACCAATCCGCCGTAACCGAGAAAAACACCGTCTCACCACCGAAGTCGGTGGCTGAGGCTCTGCTCTCGCCCACCATTCTCGAAGCCATCCCGGACGCCGTGGTGGCCGTGAACCAGCAGGGCGTCATTATCCAGGTCAATTCCCAGACGGAGGCTTTATTTGGCTACACGCGCGACGAGCTGATCGGCCAGAGAATTGAAGTCCTGGTGCCGGAGCGGCAGCGGCCGCAGCACCATCAGCATCGCGCCAACTTCCATCAGCGGCCGAAGATCCGGCGCATGGGGTCGGGCCTGGATCTCTACGGCCGGCGGCGCGATGGATCGGAGTTCCCTGTCGAAATCAGTCTCAGCCTCATCGGAAGCGGAGACGCCATGATGGTCCTGAGCGTGATCCGCGATATCAGCGACCGCAAGCGCATCGAAGAAGATCTGCGCCGCGCGAACGAGGAGCTCGAACGCAGAAAGAGCCGCGAGCTGCGCGACTCGCAGAATCGCTTGGCGCTGATCGTGGATTCGTCGCAAGACGCCATCATCGGCAAGAATCTCGACGGCGTCATCACCCATTGGAACAAAGGTGCCGAGCACATGTATGGTTACACGGCACAGGAAATGATCGGCCGCTCCATCACCACGCTTTGTCCCCAAGATCACGTGGATGAAATTCCCGGCATTCTGGAAAAAATTCGCAACGGGACGCGGGTAGAGTACTTCGAGTCCGTGCGTGTGACAAAAGATGGCCGCCGGCTGAATGTCTCCGTATCGGTTTCTCCTATTTACGATGCCGAGGGCCGGGTGGTGGGGGCTTCGGCGATTGCCCGCAATATTACTGCGCAGAAAAAAATCGAAGATCAGCTTCGCCAGTCGCAAAAAATGGAGGCGGTAGGGCGGCTGGCGGGCGGCGTGGCCCACGACTTCAACAACCTGCTCGGCATTGTGACCGCCTGCACCGAACTCTTGCGTACGCGCGCCGATGCCGAGAGCGCCGAGTACATCGAGAACATCCGCGAGGCCGCCAAGCGTGGAGCGTCCTTGACGCGCCAACTGCTGGCCTTCAGCCGACGCCAGCAGGCGCAGCCGCCGCAGGTCCTCGACCTGAACGAGCGTCTGAAAGAAGAGGTCAAGTTATTGCGTCCGCTGATGGGGGACGACCTTGAGGTTGTGCTTTTGCCCAAAACGTCCACAGCAATTGTGGAAGCCGATGCGGGGCAGCTCGATCAGATTGTCATGAACCTCGCGGTCAACGCCCGCGACGCCATGCCCCATGGCGGCAAACTCATCATCGAAACCGCAATGTCGGAGTTCGATGAAACCTTTGCCCGGGAGCATCCCACCATGACCGCCGGGCGTTACGTGATGCTCGCCATCAGCGATAACGGTGTTGGCATGGATGAAGGCACGCGCGCCCGCATTTTCGAGCCATTTTTCACGACCAAAGAAATGGGCAAGGGAACCGGTCTTGGGCTGGCGACCGTGTATGGCATCGTCAAGCAGAGCGGAGGCCACATCTGGGTTTACAGTGAACCAACCCGCGGCACAACGTTCAAGATCTATTTGCCCTCAGCTGAGCACAAACTGGGCACGGCACCTGAGGCCCAGGCCGAAGAGTTGCCGGCAAGGCGCGAAGGGACCACCATTCTGCTGGCCGAGGATGATTCCATCATGCGGCGCCTGACGCGCAAGATGCTCGAACAGCACGGGTACGACGTGCTCGAAGCCGCAGACGGCAAGGCCGCCCTCGACGTGTTAGGTACGGACCATGCCACCGTCGACCTGGTGTTGACCGACGTGGTGATGAAGGGAATGAGTGGGCCCGAACTTGTGCTTCGTGTGATCGGGGAGCATCCGAAGATGAGAGTCGTATATATGTCCGGGTACACCGGCGAACTGGTGGCGAATCAGGGAGTCGACGGCGCGATGCGGCTCTTGGAAAAGCCGTTCACCCGCAGTTCACTCCTCAAGACGCTGGATGCCGCCCTGCGTTGACAGGCGACGCACGATAGCATGCCGAATTAAAACTCATCTTAAATCCTCCTGCCCTTTGCCGTTGCCCTCCTGCACTCCATTCTGCGATACTCTCAGGTCGCTATATATAGGAGCGTGATATGAAAGGAAATCCTAAAGTTGTTGCAGAACTCAACAAAGCGCTGCGGGAAGAGCTGACGGCCATCAGCCAGTATTTTCTGCATGCCGAGATGTGCGAGAACTGGGGTTATCACCGGCTGGCCGATTTAATCAAGAAACAATCCGTCGGCGAGATGAAGCACGCCGAGGTGCTGATCGAGCGCATTCTATTCCTCGATGGCAGCCCGTCGATGATGCCGCTCGAGTTGAACGTCGCCGGGACGGTCAAGGCAATGATTGAAAGTGACCTCGCGCTGGAAGTCGGCGCGGTCAAGGCTTACAACGATGCGGTCGCCATCGCCACCAAGGAAGGCGACAACGGATCGCGCGATCTTTTCGTAAAACTGCTCAAAGACGAAGAAGAGCACGTCGACTTTCTCGAAGCCCAGCTCCACCAGATCAAGGAACTCGGCTACGAGCGCTATTTGACGCAGCAGATGGGCGAGAACGAAGAAGAGTAGTGCTGCTCAGACCTCTACTTCTTGCAAGCATGCAAGGAGTAGAGCGTCCCGGCGAGAGCCTTGTGATCTAAGAAGTCGCCCCCACTTGCTTAAGCAGTTCGTCTGACCACAAAGGGAAGTGTTCCTTGCCCGCGGCGTACTGCTCCGCTGCAGCCTGGTTATAGAGTACGAGCAGTCGGCGCGGATCGAGCATAGTCTCGATGAGCGCCGGACGACCGAAGCGTTTTTCGACCATGACTGCCATTTTGTAGCCGACGGTGTACCACGGTCCCTGCTGCCCGAAAAAGCTGCCGGCTTTCTCATCGATGGCGTCGCGGTTGGCAAACTTCCCGTTGAGGATGTCGAGAAAGAAGCCATTTAGCGACAGCAAGTCGGCGCTGAAATTGGCCATGTCGTGATTCCAACGGGCACGGTCAGCGGCCGAGCTTGCGGCATGAGGATCGACATCCGGCCCACCCGCTGCTGCCAGCATCGCGAATCCCTCTCCAAATGATTCCATCTGTTCTGCTGCTGTGCGGGCCCGTTCCGGCAGCGTTGCGATCTTCTTGTCGTACCCCGATTCAACGCTGCCGAGCCCGATGTGATGAAGTTCGTGCGCGACCGTGTTCTCAAATTGCGCGCGATTCACATCCGGGTCGAGATATAAGAAAATCGCCGGATTCGAAGACGCCTCCCAGACGAAGCTGTTTTTGCCCGGCTTGATGATCGGATAAACCTTCGCGCGGATTACCGCCGATGCCGGCAGATATTGCAGGTCGCGCTCGGCGAGTTGGCGCATACTTGCTTTTTTCCATTGCTCGATCGTCTCTTGCAGCTCAGGGGTTCGCTTCCGGAGATCGTCGGACAGCACAAATTTCTTGAAATCCTCATCGCTGAATGCGACTGTGGGATCGTGAAATCGCTCTCCAATCGCCTTCTCGCGCTGCTTCAACCGCTGGTAGGGCTCAGTAGCGAACAGTTTCTGCCACTGCGCGTCGTCGACCGTCTTGTTATCGCGACGAAGCGCAAGAATGACAAGGACTTGCTCAGCTTCACTCGAATCCAGGGTGAGTTGTATACGTGAGTTGTCGGTGGACGTTCTGGAAAACGCAGGAACACAAATCAATAGGCTGAGTAGGGACACAAGCCAAGGAGATGGCACAGCTGGCCTCTTTCTGCGTTACGGCCGGGACGGAAACTTCCGATTTCTATTTCACCGTCACCGTCAGCAGCTGCGCGCCGCTCACCAGATAATCCAGCGGCGACGTCGCGGTTTCGTCGACGTTCGATTCGCCGCTAACGATCATGTCCTGGTTACCGCGCATCCCGTCCATCACGTTCATGATCGAAATCGGCAGCGTGGGCATGACCTTGTCGGCCACGCGCGCCTCCGGGTCGGCTTCGAGCAGCGAGACGTAAACGCGGTTGTTCGAGTGCTCCTTGTTGAGCATGGCGATGGTTGACGCCAGGTCGAACTTGCGCGCGAACAGCGGGTTCATGCGGCTGAAGCGGTCGAGCGTATCGCCATCACTCACCAGAATGCGCAGCGTTCCCTTGCTGGCCGAGGTCGGAATCTTGACCGGAATCTGCCGCACGATGCGCTCGCCGCGGTAGGGAGCCAGCACCGTCTCGACCGTGATTTCATCGCCCGGACGCGCTTCCGTTACGTCTGTGCGGGCGCTTTCCAGCCGCGCAAAGCGGCGCTCGCGCACCAGATCGAAGTCGAGATTCACGCTCTTCACTGCCGGAGCGTTGTAAGGATTGTCGTAGATGCGTCCGAAGCGATCACCCAGCGAGAGGGCTGCAGCCATGGCCGCGGGCTGACCATTCTCGGTCGGAACGAACATGTTCTTGAGCGCGACTTCGGGAAATCCCTTTACGTTGATGCTGCCGCTGAGCCGGTAGGTAATCTCTTCGCCATATTCATTCGTGCCATGCAGCGCGTTGAACACCGTTGCCATGATCGCCACCGGACTGAGCCGGGGATTGTTCAACACCTCATAATGGAATTCCTTCGCGCCCGCCGCGCTGTGGATGGCGAGCGTGACTGGAATCATCTCCGGCTGCTTGTCGAAGATGCCGAGAATTCCCGTGTGACGGTCCTGCACGAAGACGCCGGCTTCCTCGGTCGTGTTGACGATCTTGAAAGAATTCAGCGGCGAGGCCAGTGTGGCCAGCACGCGTGCCTTGTCCATCGGAAGATCGACAGAGCCGAACTGCAGCAGCGGATGCCCACAGGCGAGCAGGCGCTGCGGATCGATGTAAGTCACCGAGCAAGTCGCCGCGATGTCCATATCGCCGCGCACCAGGGTTGCGCTCACTGCCGATCCGGGTTCGAGCGGCTCGGGCTGTTTCTCATCGCTGACCGATCCCGCTCCCATCACCGGCACAATTCCCGCCGCGGCAAACTCGGGCGCGAACCGCCGCACCGCTTCCTCGGAGAATCCGTTGAACACCAGCGGAGTCTCGATAGGCTGAAGATAATTTGCGTAGCCCTCAATCGATCCCGACAGCGTTGGGGCGTCTCCGGGGGTGGCGGTTTTTCCGGCGACGCTAGTGACGGCAGGTTTTGTCGCCGCCGCGTCCTCGGCCGGAGATTTATCGAGCGCGTTGATCTCCAGCATGTCGGCGATCGGCGTCACTCCCGCGATTGCTTCCTTGGAGAACGCGCCGATGCGGAACGCCAGCGCTCCCGCCAGCTTGTCCTCGAGATAAACCGGGCTGCCGCTCATGCCCGCCACGACGCCGGTGTATTCGACCTTTTCGCCATGCAGGCGCACCAGGATGATGTCGCCCTTCGGCCCGTTCACGTTCCGCAGCACACCAAGCACTTCCACGTCCATGGGCTCGGGCTTCACACCTTCAAACACGGTGTAGGCGACGCCGCGCATGCCGGCATGGATCTGGTTCACCGCGATCGTCGGTTGAGTCGTCGGCTGCGAGGTTTGAGCGGCCAGTATTGTAGGTAGGGAAGTGCTAAAGAGAAGCAGCGCGCGGGCAAGCTTTTTCATGTACAGCCCCAGGGACTGCCAACAGGTCCCAATAATCCAATTAGACTCGCTCGATCTTGAACTCGTTGCCAGGAGGGTATTTCGGGGACTAGCAAAACATCCCATTTGCGAATCCGTGCGTCTATACTAGCACAGGGAAAGTTTTCGGGGTCTGCCATGTGGAACCGTGCCAAAAATACGAGAAGTAAGTCTCTGGCAGGTGAGACTTTCGGACTAACTAACTTAACCGCACCGGCTTTGGGACTGATTTTGGCTCTCGGCGGGTTGCCGGCTTGGGCGCAGGTTCAGCCGAGCCTAGATCAAGATCAGGGCCTGCAGAATCTGGCCGAACAGACTCAAAGCCAGAATCAAGATCAGCAAAGCCAGACGCCCGCTACACCGTCTACAGGCCAAACTTCTTCAGGACAAACTTCCTCTGGACAATCTGCCGCGACTCCTGACAGCGGAAAGCCGAAACAGGAAGTTCCCGCCGATGCCGGCGGACCAAGCGGCAGCATGGGGCCGTATGCGATTCCGAAGAAGACCACCGAGGAAGCTCCGCCACCACCTCCGCCAACTTTGAAAGCAAACGTGGAAACGCCCGACTATTCGCTGAAAGTGAACGTGCCGCTGGTGAATGTGGATGTGCTGGTCACCACCAAGGACGGACAGTTCGTCCCTGGGCTGAAGAAGGAAAACTTCCGCATCGCCGAAGATGGAGTTCCGCAAAATATCAGCAAGTTTGCTGTCGCGGAAGCGCCCATTACGGCCGTGCTGCTGGTCGAGTTTGCTTCCACAAGCTGGCAGTTCCTGGCCGACGCCCTGAACGCCTCCTATGCCTTTGCCAACTCGTTGAAGAAAGACGACTGGGTCGCGGTCGCGTATTACGACATGCAGCCCCACATCCTGACCGACTTCACCCAGGACAAGAAAGCCGTCTTTGGCGCACTGAATCAGTTACGCATTCCCGGTTTTGCCGAGACCAACGAATTCGACGCCCTGTACGACACGCTCGACCGCCTCGACCGCGTGGAAGGCAAGAAATATGTCATCCTCGTGTCGAGCGGGATCGACACGTTCAGCAAGCTGACTTACGACAAAATCCTGAAGAAGGTCAAGGACACCAAGGATGTGACTATCTTCCCCATCAGCATCGGGTTCTACATCCGCGAAATGTGCGATAACCCCATCTACCGCTGCACCGGAATGTCGCACGGCATGGCCAGCTATGGCATGCACAACATCGATTACCTGCAGGCCGACAATGAAATGAAGACCTTCGCCTCCATGACCGGGGGCCGTGCCTATTTCCCACGCTTCCAGGCGGAGTTCGCCGAGATCTTCCACGATGTGGGTGACGACATTCGCCACCAGTACAGCCTGGCCTATAGCCCGACCAATACGAAGCTCGATGGAACCTACCGCAAGCTGAAAGTTCAGGTGGTCGCAACCGACGGCGGCCCCCTGAAGGTGAAGGACCAGAAAGGCAAGGACGTCAAAATCGACGTTGCCGCGCGCGATGGCTACACGGCTAAGCACACCGTCGACTGATTGGGTTTCCTGACGCTTACCGAAGCCGCCATTCCCTGGCGGCTTTTTCTTCGCCAGCAGCACCGAGTTCCACAACGATAGATCGAGTATAACTATCAGCCATTAAGTTGCACTCTAGCAATAGAGTAATGCTCCACTCCCCGCAGTCGTCGTGTTTCAGTGCGCGTGAAACAAAGCATCCAACAGGAAGAAAACTCCTGCCCCCACGAACACCAGCAACGCCATTTTCATGGCAGGTTCCTTGTTAACCTCCGGCACCAGGTCAGACGCAGCAACGTAAATCGTCACTCCCGCCGCCAGCGGTAGACCCGCGCCCACATGGTGCCGAAACAGTGCCATGGTTAGGACGCCGGCCAGCGTCGATCCGCCCAAAACCACAGACGCTGCCCATGCCGTTCCGCGGCTGCGGCCGCTCGCCAGCATGACCGAGCTCACGGTAAAGCCTTCGGGAATTTTGTGCAGAAAGATGGCAAGAAAAATTAGCCATCCCAGCCAGTTTGATACCAGAAACCCCGATGCGATGGCGATGCCGTCGAAAAACGTGTGGATGATGAGCCCGAGCAGCACCGAATATCCTTTATGGGAGTGAATGAACTCGTCGCGGTGCGTCTCCTCGCCGAAGTGAAAATGCGGCGTAACCGTGTGCTCGAAGAAGTGAATGATCAGATAACCGAGCAAAACCAATAGCGCCGCCGATTTCCCGCGTAACTCGATGCTCTCCGGAACCATCTCGACCAGCGCCGTGGCCAGCATGAATCCTGCGCCCAGCGCCACAAAGTACCGCAAATAACGCCGCTCCCAGTGACGCTGCACGATGATCGCGCCGCCGAACACGTTGGCTGCCGCAGCCGTCAATCCTAGAAGGATACTGGTGGCAATCGGGTGCATTCGCGATGGAGCATCATAGCAGCCCGCAGAAACACTCACCACGGAGGCAGGAGCAAATCGATTAGTTTTCTCCCTGCCTCCCCGTCTCTGTGGTGAGAAGCCTACTCACCCCGAATGCCGGATGTGCATCACGTCGCCGTCTTGCACGATATAGTCCTTGCCTTCCAGTCGCAGCGTGCCTTTGGCGCGGGCATTTGCTTCCGACCCAGCTTCGAGCAGCTGATCCCAGCGGATGGTCTCGGCACGGATGAAGTGTTTCTCCAGATCTGAATGGATGGCGCCGGCTGCTTCCTGCGCGCGCGTGTGGGCCGGGATGGTCCAGGCGCGGCATTCGTCCTCTCCGGCCGTGAAGAAGGAAATCAGCCCAAGCAATTGGTACGTAGTGCGGATCAGTCGCGTCAACCCGCTCTCCGTCAGCCCATAACTGGACAGAAAGTCAGCCGCGTCGGCATCACTCATCTCGGCCAGTTCGGCTTCTACTTTCCCGCAGATCGCCGTGACCGCGGCGTTCGGCCGAGCGGCGATCTCCGTAAGCTGGTATTTGGCAACTGCTCCTTCGAGCTGTTTTCCGAGATCGCTCGACTCGCCGATGTTCAGCACGTAGAAAATCGGTTTCTCGCTCAGGAACATGAAGCCGCGGATGCGCTTCTTGTCCTCGGGCGACATTTCCATTTCCCGCAGTGGTTTCTCTGTTTCCAGGTGCGTCTTCGCGCGCTTGAGCAGTTCAAACTCCTTCTCGAGATCCGGCGTCTTCATCTTCTTCAGATCTTTTTCCAAACGCTCGAGTCGCTTTTCGATCTGCCCGAGATCGCTGACCATCAGATCGAACTCCACGTTCTTGATGTCACCGAGCGGATTGATCTCGCCCACATGGGCAATTGCGGGATCTTCAAACACCCGCACTACGTGAGCCAGAGCGTCGACCTGCCGCAAATGCCCGATGTACGCCGTTTCTTTCAGCGCGTCCTGGCCAATCGCACCCACGTCGACATATTCGACGGAGGCGTGCGTCAATTTTTTGGGGTGGTAAAGCGCGGCCAGCTTGTCGAGGCGGTCGTCAGGAACTTTGGCGATGCCGATATGCGCCTCGCGGGGGTTCGCGAAGGCGTGCCCGGAGAGAGGCGCTTTGGTCAGAATCTGAAACAGCGATGTTTTGCCCACCTGCGGCAGGCCAATAATGCCGGTCTTCATAAGAGTTCTTAGGTGTTAGCTGATGCTTCGCTGAAGCGAGACGAGACTCACAGTGCGCCTAGCGCGGCGTTATGCAACCTTTCAGGATAAACGATAGAACGCGAAATGCCCAAACGGCTACGGTCTCTCCGAGGGAAAATTCAGCCGCAGGCCAATGCGATAGAGAATCGGCGGGCCGATATTGAAGAGCGAACCATTTGCGGTCGGAGTATTCGCTACCTCATAGCGTTCGTCGAGAATGTTCTCCGCGGCCGCAAATATCTCCAGATCGCGCGTAAGGTTGCGCCCAATCTCGAAATCCATCGTGTAGAAGCGGCCGAGCGGGTACTGGTTTTGATCATCATCGAACTGCTTGCCCACAAATCGGCCTTCCACACTCAACAAGAGGCGCGACGGATTCCAATATCGCGCCTCCCATGTAAAGACGTTGCGCGGTACCTGGGCCACTTCGTTTCCTAACAGCGAAACTTCACCTTGCGGCACGGTGTAGTTCACAATCCTGGCCGCCGTGAATTCGTAGCCGGCCGTGATTTGAATGTCGCGGCTCACGTGCACGACGCCGTCCATCTCCACACCCCGCGAGCGAATCCGGCCAACGTTTTCTTTTTCCCGCAGAACCGGGCTTGAACTGGGATTGATGGTGACGTTTTGAACCGGATCCACAATGTCGCTCCAGAAAAATGTCCCTCGCAGATCGAGCTTGCGGTCAAGCGCCGTGAAGTTCATCCCCGCCTCTGCGCCCGTAAGCCGCTCGGCGTTGAGGTAAGGATTGTTCAGGGTCAGCACGTTGGCTACACGAAAGGTGCGGTACAACTCATTCAGTGTGGGCGCGCGAAACGCGCGATATATGGAGCCAGTAAGCGCAACGTTGCGGTTCAGGGTCCGCAGCACTGAAAGGCGCGGGCTGAAGGCGAGATCGCTGCGCTCCGGATAAAGCAGATTCGGCGAGGGGCATGCGCCCGCAACCGGAGTGCAGATGGAACTGGCGTTGAAGTTGCTCCAGTCATCCACCCTCGCCGCAAGAATCACGGTCCAGTCTTGCCAGCGTGCCAGGTCTTCGCCGAAGAGTCCTAGAATGCGCTGCCGGCCTCCGGAGGCATTGTCGCGCGTGTTCGCCCCAGCGGAGAAAAACTGTTCATCGCTGGCTCCCATAACTTCCATCAGGTCCCCGCCGCCGATCAGCGTTTGGTGCGAGCCCAGAAGATGCGTCCACTGCACGGCGCCTCCACCCACCTGTTCGGGAACATGCTGGAAATCAGTGAGGGACTCACTCTCTCGGTCAGCGGCCACTGATGAAAAGTTCTGGTTGTAGCCCAGCACCAGGCCGTAGGTTCGAAGAGTTAAAGAGTCGTTTGCGTTGAACTGCTTGTCGATACCGAACGCGCCTTCTGCCATACGCGTGTCATTGGTTTGAATGGGCGTACCGTTGTGGCGAAACTCGGTGAAGAAGTTTCCGCGTGCAAACACGCGGCCTTTGTCGCCGAGCTGATGGCCGATGTTCACGTCCACCGTCGCATCTTCCGAATTCGCGGCCGTGTCGACCGATCCGCGCTGCCAGGTGGGAACGATAATGAACCCATCCGTTCGGAACATCTCCGAGGCCAGGGAGAGGTCCCAAGAGCCGGTTTGCGTTCCGGTCCAGAACGAGAGATCAGGAGTTCGCTCATTGCCATACGTCGTCTCCAAGGAGAGCGCAGGCCCTTGCGGCTGTCGGCTGATGAATTGCACAACTCCGCCGAGCGCATCGCTGCCGTAAAGATTGGAAGCGCCACCACGGAAAACCTCGACGCTCGAAAGCTCTTCCCGCACGACGCGATCCCAATAAACCCAACCTCCGAAAGCGTCCACCAGGGGCAGACCGTCTTCCAGCACGGCGGCGCGGCTGGAGGCTGTCCCGCCCAGTCCACGCAACGACACCCCTTGATTCGAAGCATTGGCGGTACGGCTGTCAGAGCGGCGGAAGAGCGAGAACCCAGGAACTTGGCGCAACACGTCGTCGATCCGCACGGCAGGCGTCGCCGCCATGTCAGCAGTGGAAAGCAGCACAGTGCTGCCCGGAGTTTCCGACAGCCGCATCTCGGTGCGCGATGCTGAAACCGTTAGCCGCTCGCCGGGGGAAGCTGGCTGCAGCACGATTTCCAGGCTGACAGTGCCAGATGACCCCGCACTCCAGGTCTGGCGGGCGTTGGTGAATCCTGCGGCACGAACTTCGACCGTCCCAGAGACCGAAGGCACAGCGGAAAAAATGAAATGCCCGCGCGCGTCAGTTTTGGCCGAGACCTGAAACGAGCCTGCGCGGACGACCGCCTCCGCGGTGGAAATGACCGCGCCGGTGGGATCGCGCAAAATGCCTTCCACGCGAGTGACCTGCGCGAACATGGAAGGCAACGCGACTGCAAAAAGAAAAAGAGCCAGAGTGATGTTGCGCATTCGATTGGACATCGCGGAGAAAGAAAGAGGGAGTGATTTAAGCTATCAGACCTGCGGAAGTTCTCCCGTGATCAGAATCACAAGAAATGCTCGCAGATTGTCTGCGAGTCACCGAGAAGTGTCTGTGATCGCAGTCACACATAATCGTGACACTCAAAATGGAGGCCCAATCCACCTCCATCTAACCTGCAACCAGATGAAGTTCCACCGGGCTGTCCGGTTCGGCTACGGGGAATTTGCTGAAAAGGTCATATTCGTAGAGCTCATGGAGGTGCAGCATGTTCACCAATCCCGCAGCCAGCTGGTATCACAGCAACCAATATGCAGCAAAAGCCGCCTGCGAACATTGTGGCGGGGTCGTTCGCCACGAGCGCTGGTGCATTACCCGCGACGCGCTCGTGCAGTACGCTTACACCGCAGTCCTGGATCCCGATAAACTGACCCTCACCGACACTCTCATCCTGCACGCGCTCGGAGTCGTCTGGGGAAAGAATCTGTGTGAGGGCGCCTGCCAGTCTCTGTAGCACGGATTTCTCTCAGCGCCCTGTCGCCGCCGCGGTGGCTGCTGGCACCGCAATGCTGACGGAGTCCGGCTGCGTCCAGACTGCCTTGCCGCTCGTCAGCTCCACGCGATTCATGGTGACTTTGAGCTGCTGATGGCCGACCTCGACCATCAGATAGTGATAGTTGATTTCCTTGCTTTTGAACGGATCGTCCGGGGCGCGCTTGATCGGATAGGCGTGCGCGGCTCCGCCTCCCGTGACGAAATAAGTCACTCCGCCGTGCTCGTGCCGCTCGTAGTTATGAACGTGTCCGGAGAAGACGACAATCCGATAGCGTGTGTGAGCCTGCCGCTCTTCCAGCATTTTTGCCATTGCCTGTTCGTGAGGCCTCGCGGCGTGTCCGCCGCCAAACAGCTTTGCGTCGGAAGAGCTGGTGTAGGGCGGATGATGCAGCATGACGAAAACAAAATCCACATCGGCGGGAACATGATCCAGCTTGTCGGCGAGCCATTGGCCTTGTGCGCCCGTGGTTTCATTCATCGAACTGTCCAATACGAGAATCAGCGTATTGGCTGCTCGGACCGAGTAGTAGCGGCTGTTCTTTAGGTCAGGGAACCGCTGAAAATAATTGCCCAGCGCGGTTTGTTCCTTACCATGCAGATCGTGGTTGCCCAGTGCCGGGTAAACGGGAATCTTCTTCTCCCGCCAGATGCTGGTTTCGCTGTCCCATACCTTCCAGTCGTCGTTATCGTAGCCGTTATAAACAATGTCGCCCGTGAAGCAGATAAACGCCGGATCGGCATCGGCAATAGCCCTCACCAGCGCCACCCGCACCGGAGGGTTCGCAGCTTCGGTGTCCTTGGGATCGTGAAAGCGCGTGTCACCGTACGCTACGAAGCGAAACGGAGTTTTCACGTCAGCTTGCAAATCGGCTGGGTTCGAGCTTTGTGCGCTGGACTTCTTGGTGCAGCTGGAGAGAGAAAGCGTTGTCAGCAGTGCGAAAAAGATGGCTGCCAGTTGGAAGGTCTTGCTTTGCGAATTCATGGAATGTGGTCCCGTATTGAAGGTTGATTTCTATTTTCCCTTGACCATCCTCCTTTTATTGTCGCGTTTTTCCCTGAAAAAAGAGTGAAGAAAATAAAGAGTCGAGAGGCAGCCGCAGAAGGCCTACTTCGAATCTGGCGCGGTGTACCAGAACACTGCGCCCTTCGTAATCGGCGGAAGCGCAAAGGTGACTGTTTCTCCATGGCGGCTGCCTTGAATCGCTTGTACTTCGCCCAGGTAGGGAAGGAAGAAGCCCTTGCCCCCGGTCTTTGGGGAGACCGTCACTTCCACGTCTGTCTGCGGCGTCTGGACCGGGTTCAATCCTCCGCGCAGGCCGGCGAAATTGGCGAAGAAGCAATGAATACCGTTCGGAGTGCGCGCAATGGATGTCGCCACCTGCGCACCCGCTTTAATCCGCACCGTGTTTCCACTTTGCAGGCTGTCGAAAAATTGCCGCTGCGAGTCTGGCGACGCGCGCTCGAAATCCTTTTCCAGCGCCTGGTTGTAAGCTTTGCCCGGACAATCGGGAAGGCGAACCACATTATCCAGATTACCGACTCCGGTCGCGTCCGTTCCCGTGATCACCAACCTCTTTCCTTGCGCCGCGAAATCCCGCAGCCAAATCTTCTCTGTCTCTCCGAGCATTCGCACGTCAGGCAAAACCAGTGTCTGGCCGCGAAAATCAGCCACCGTCCGCGGCGTCACGACTTGAAACTCGAGGTGCTTCTGCATGAGTAGAATCAGGATTCCGCGATACGACGCGATAAACTCGTCCGCCCCGAAATTCCGTGTCTGAGGGGAAAAATAAACCCCAATCGGATCGATCGGGAAGCGGGACAGATAAAACGTTTTCTCGTGCGCCTCGATCCAAGAGAAAATCCTCTTTCGCGTGGGCAGGTCATTCGAGCCTGCCATCGAATGCCCGGGCGCATCCCAGAAATTCGCTCCCGCCATGATCTGCGACATTGCCAGATTCATCATGGCTTCGCGCTTGTCCACTTTCCTGTCGCCATCCCAGGAGTAATTCAAAATCCACGTAGCTTTATCTTGTCCGAGCGGGCCCTGAGCGAAGGCGCGAAACGAATGCATTCCCACTTGATAGCGGAACCAGTCGAGCGGCGTGCGCGATGACGCCATGTGATCGCCGCTGCCGAATTCGTACTCGTGCGCAATTGCATCCACCACCGCATACAGACTGTAGACGTCTGCTCCCACGCGCACCGCTTCTTCCTCGATCCCCGGGTAAATCTCCGGAATTGTCTTGATCTTCGGATTCACCGACTTCGCACTGCGATCAATCTCGCTCATGAAGTCGGTGAAGGTCTGGATGCGAAACTCCACCCACTTACGAAACGCCGGGTCGGAAAAATCTCCCAGCTTCAAGTCGTGCTTCGCATCGAGCCCGGTCTTCTCTTTAAACGCCGCGACCGTGTAGTCGTCGAAGCTCGCCCACGTGTTCTCCCATCCTTCGAAATGCGTCATCCAGTAAGGTATGTCCACGTAAATGCCGTCAATGCCCGTCGCCGCAATCTGCCGCACATGTTCCATGTAGATTTTTCGCCACTCGGGAGCATAGGGGCTCACCCACACATCTTCGTCCCCCGCCGCAATCCAGAACGCCGTTCCACCGCCGAAAATCGCAGGCTTCCCGTTGATGTCGCGTTGCAGCCAGTCGGGATGGTCCTTGAACAGCGTGTGCGGTGTCTGGTCAGCGTGCGCCGTAATGCACTCCGTTCCCGCTATGTAAACGAACGCATAATTGCTGGCGCGATGAGCCTCTTCGGCCAGTTCATGAATTGCCTTCAACTTCTCTTCCGGATGCAGAAAGCTCTCGTAGCGTCCCTCGATGTCGTTGTCCACTTCAATGCCGAAGACGTCGCTGTCTTGTGCGCTGCGGACAATCTTCTCCGCATCGCCACCCCGAAGCCCAAACGCCCCGATGCGAACGTAGTTTGTCCAAGTCTGGTTCGTCCAATTCTGACCTTTCCAGTACTGCTTTTCAGAATTCGGCGCAGCCATCAACGCCAACGCGCAAAGCAGAAGAGAGAAAATTAAGAGCCAACCCTTTTGTCTCATGAGATCCCCTGCGCCTGGATTAAGATCGAGCGTTGCGAGGTTGCCCCACCCTTGTCGCGCTTGTTGCGACAGGGTGGGAACTGGAACGGCACGCCGCCGGTTTCGTCCTCTTGCCCAAGCCCGACTGTAGTGCGCAGCGTTAGGCTGCCGTCTTCATTCAGTTGTTGCTGACACGCCCACCGTACCGGATACCGCTGTCCCTTCACTTCTATCTCCGCCCTGAGCCGCAGCCCTTTCCAGTTCGTTCCTTTCGGCAGGGGAAACTTCGCCTGCCGCACTTTCCCCGGCAGCGGATATCCTGCATCCAGGCTCCCACCCACATTCACTGTGCCGTCCTCGCTAGTCACTGTCACCCGCAGCAAGCCGGGAACCGCCGCAATCCCGTCGTTCACGAAACCGATAATCAATCCCGGGTACCCACCCTCTTCATACGTCCACACCCACGAGGGCCGCACGCGGTAACCGATCTGCCGCGCCAGTCCGTCGATCGCATCAGGAAACTGGTGGTAGTAATTGAGAATCCGATCTGCCTGAATACGGTGCCAGTTCCACAGCGAGAAATAACAAGCCCCCACATCCCGCACGTGCTGGATCACGTTGTCGGTGTAAGTCACGCCTTCGTCCAGCTTCAGGCTCTTCGGTGACCCGTCCGACATGCCAACTTCCACCGTTACGCCGACCCACGGTGGCCGATTGCTCAGAGCCTCGATCTGCTCGTTCTCGATGAAAATCGTGTCGGTGCGCAGCCAGTTCGAACTCCGCACGGTGCGGTCGAGCAATTCCGAATTGCCCACTTTGCTGAAGTCAGGCTGCGTGTTGGTCGTGAGCGGCGTCCTCTTCCACCGTTCCATCTGATGCTCAAACATGCTGACGAACGTGTTCTCAGCCGTCACGTTGTCCGGGAACGGATTCTTTTCGAACGGCCAGGTGTGGCCCTCACCCCAGAATCCGTACATAAACGTATCTACATATTCGACATCAGGATGACCGTCATACGAATCCGCCAGCAGATCCACAAGTTCCCGAAGCGCCGCTTGGAATTCAGGATGGTCGTAGCGCGGCTCATACCGCGTCCGTCCTTGCCAATCGCCCATCTTTACCATGGGAATCTTCGGCGCCAGAAAATCGGGAAGCGCAGTCGCGTCTGGAATATCCGGGTTGCTCATCATCACGCGGAAGCCAATCCGTTTCCCATACCTCCGCGCCAGATCAAACGTCAGCTTCCAGTGCTCGCAGAGATCGAGCCGGCCCGGCCGCTGCTGCACATCTTTCCAGTTCACTCGCAAATACAGCTTCGCGCCCAGCGGCAGCTTCACCAGGTTCTCGATCGATTGCGCCAAAGTCTCGCCATCTTTGCGCGGCGGTCCGACTTCGTCGCATACGTAAGTCACCAGCCCCATCCCGTAGTTGGGCACAACTTCATGCGACGCAGTCGGCGCCATCACCACCGTCCAACTCGGATAATCGTCAGCGGAAAACGGCCCCTGATACAAACGGTCGGTCACCCGCGGACCGCAGCCGAAATCGTACTTGTCAAAATTGTGCGGAGGGATGTGAGCGAGCAGCGGCTTGGTTCCAAGCCCCGCCGCCAGCGTGATCGCACCGCCGGCCTTGAGAAAGGATCGTCGTTGCATCTTACGCCGCGTCAGGCTCCCTTCGTTCGCAAGCCGCGGCCCTGTTAGCCGTTCAGAACTCGAACCGCAGCCCAAACTGGAAGAAGCGCGGTATTTGAAGAACAGTCCCGTTCACTTCATCCGTTTCGATTGTCCCGAAAAACGGACTTGTCGGATTTATCGAAGCAGTCGAGCTCCCCGCAGGCCCACTTCCCACAGCCGAACCCGGCTGGCCAAAGCGTGGGTGATTCGCGAGGTTGAAGATCTCGGCCCGCACTTCCACCCGCATGCCTTCTTTGGGCACGAACGATTTGTAAAAATTCAGATCCGCATTGTGGATGCCGTCGACCCGCAGTCCGGAAAAGTAGCGGGGAGCGTTACCCGGAATCTGGTCCCCCGGATCAGCAAAGCAATTCGAATTGAAGAAGGTTTTGATGGGCGCGCCGCCGTTGCTGATCGCTGCCGAGTTCTGCTGCCATTCCAAAGCCACTGCGTGCATGGTGGTCCCGCTTTTGAGTTGCGAGCAGACAACATCAGGACGTTGGGTGCCGTTTGCCAGGCGCGCGTTGTCCATCCCGATATTCATGGGCTGCCCCGATTGTTCGGTGATCAGGGTCGCGATCGACCAGCCTCCGATGACGGCATCAAGCCCCCGGTTCATATCGCCGCCAATCCATTCTTTGCGGCCAACGGGCAGGTCTACAACCACGGCGCCCGCCAGCCGCTGTGGCGTGTCGCTGGCGCCAATGCTGTGTTCCGCAGACAGATTGTCCAGTTGTTGCGGAAGGCCGAGACCGAGCGCCCCCACCCAGTTGTTCCTGCCTGCCGAGGAATAGTCGGTTGCCTTCGAGATCGTGTAGCTGCCCTCGAAACTCACGTGGTGCGTGGTGCGCTTCTGGAAGCGAATCTGCATCGCGTTGTACCAGGAGTTCGCTGTCTCCAGCATCAGGCCTTCGAAGTCGCCGGCAAACTGCGGGTACTTATTCAGAAGATATGTCAGGGGCAGAGTCGACTCGCCGTAATTCGAATTGGGTTCGTTAAAGCAAGGATTGGACGCCGACGGCGTGCAGGGGGTATTGAAATTGGGGAAGAACGGGTTGCCGACTTGGGTCTGAAGAAAGTTGCTCACGCAGCTATCCGTCTGACAGGACGCGTCGGTGGGAGTTACCGCCGTTGCAATCTGCGCCAGCAAAGCCGACGGGATGAAAGCCCGGTTGTTTGTGCCCGACCACGGCAGATGCGTGC
Source organism: Candidatus Sulfotelmatobacter sp. (assembly GCA_030041475.1). GTDB lineage: Bacteria > Acidobacteriota > Terriglobia > Terriglobales > Acidobacteriaceae > Sulfotelmatobacter. The sequence continues at coordinate 249,814 of JASHNU010000073.1, read as the reverse complement.
TGCGGTTGGCGACATAGTCCACGCCGAGCACGATCTGGCTGGGGAGCAGCCGCTGGATTCCCAGATTCCACTGGTATATGTCGGCATCCCGCGCCGCCGTCGTGCCCAGATCGTTCGGGTTTTGATAGCCCCAGTTGGCAAACTGGCCGTACTGTGTTCCCTGTGGACCCGTAAAGCCGCTCGGGAAAGGATTCTCCAGGGTTGCCGATTGAGTGACAAAGTTGTCGTTGGTAAAAAACAAGTTGGCGGTCTTACGGAATGCCGAGCCGGGATACTGGAAGTTTGTAGCCGGGCTCATTCCGAAATACACGCCCGCTCCGCCCCGCACGACCGTCTGAGAATCGAGTTGATAAGCGAAACCAAGTCTCGGCCCAACGTCTTTGCGGTAAGTCGGAATCGTCCTCATGCTTGAAGTCGGAAATTGTGTCGTACCCAACAGCTCTTGCGCGGACGGAAAGTTCAGCCCCACCGATTGCATGATTCCCTGGGTGCTGAACGTGCCCGTCGGAGCGCTCGCCGGGACAGAGTTTAGCGGGATATTGACGCCGCTGTCGGCAGTGAAATTGCTGAATTCGATGTGGTTGTAACGATCGGTGTAGGGCGAACTCCACTCGTAACGCAGGCCCAGATTCACCGTGAGTTTCGAATTCACCTTCCAGTCATCCTGGATATAAAATCCCGTCTCCAGCGACCGGTTGGCCACCGACGGCGTGATTACGAGCTGGCTGGTGGCGTTGATATTGTCACCATAACCAAAAGCCAGGCTGGCAAATGGGTTACCCGACGTATTTCCGAATGAGTCAAAATCGCTGTTCGGAGTCGGCGACGTGACGTCATCTGTGAAAGTCAGGAGGCCAGTCGGGTAGTTCGGCTGCCAGAAATTGTTGTAGAAAATTCTTTGCTCGCCACCAATCTTGATCAGGTGCGATCCCCTGGAAATGACTAACTGGGACGAGTAGCTGACCAGCGTGTGGCCAAAAGTGGTGTTGATGCAGCACTGATCGTAGAGGTCAGTCCAGGGCAGATTCCCCTGCATGATAAACGTCGGCATCTTGTCGATCCCGTTGGCTTGTTCGAACACGGGCGGCAATCCCTGTGTGCCGTCTGGCAGGGATGCGTTGAAGCTGGAGATCGTGGGGATACTCGGTATCGACAGTTCGTGCACCCGGTCGACCCCGATATGGCTGGTCCACACGATGCGCGGGTTCACGGTCCACGTGTATTCGAGGGAACCGTTTTGCGCCACGGTCACGCCGCTTCCGATCCCGTCATTATCGAAGCCGTCGCCCAGGGTTAAGGGAGTGGTGTAGTTGCTCCAGCCCCGGCTGTAGCGGCCGCTGATCCTCTGTTTGTCGTTAATCTGATGGTCGACCTTGATGTCGAACTGGTAATCGGGCGCCTGCGCCGTCGTGGTCCAGTTATAGTTATTAAATTCGTTCAAATTGCTGGGCTGCGGATAGAGATTGAGCACCGCGATTCCGATGGGATTAATTTCTCCCGTCGGAATTTGATTCGCAGGGCCGATCACCTGGCCGCTACAGTTGAAGCCAACCTGTGGCCTCAGAACGTTGGTCGGCGTCCCGCAATTGACATTCGGGTCGTAAATGTTATTCGTAAGTCCGGAGAAGTTGCCGGTTCGCTCCGCCATGGTGGGTACGGTTACCACCCCGCTGACCGCGCTCGACTCGCGCACCTTCTCGAAATCGACGAAGAAAAAAGTCCGGTTCTTCTTGATCGGGCCGCCGAGGGAAAAACCTCCCTGATCTCGCCTTGTGTCGGGTTTTGGGTTGAACACGGAGCTGTCCAGAAAATACGCAGGATTAAAAAAATCGCGCGCGTCCATTTGCGGACGCTGCAGGAAATACCAGCCGCTGCCATGGAAAGCGTCAGTGCCGCTCTTCATGACCATGTTTACGACCGTCCCGCCGTTGTTGCCGAACTCGGCCGAGAAACTATTATTCTGGACTTTGAACTCCTGCATGCTCTCAACCAGCGGTTCGTAATACACGTTGGAATTTCCGCCCTCGCCCTGTTCCGGAGCGCTGATCAAAGCACCGTCCAGCCGTATCTCTGCGGTCGCATTGCGCTGCCCGTTGGAAGTAAAGTTTGTTCCTGACGGGTAGTTATCGGCCGTGCTGGCTCCAGTCACCTCCGTCACGCCTGCTGCCAGAAACGTCAGGCCGAAGAAGTCGCGGTTCATCAGTGGGATTTCGTGCACATATTCGTTGGAGATTTCCGTGCCCAGCGTCGCGCTCTCGGTGTCGAGCAACGGGGCGGTTTCGGTGACCTCCATGGTTTCGCTGACCGCCAGCGGATGCAGAACAAAATCCACCGTTGTCTGCTGATCGACCTGCAACACGACGTTGGTCTTCGCCGAGATTCTGAACCCTTTGCTCTCGGCCTTGATGGTGTAGACGGCCGGACGCAGCCCGACAAAGAAATATTGCCCGTGGTCGTCCGTGTGCCCCACCTGAGAGATATTGGTGGCGACGTTGGTAATGGTGATGGTGGCGTTCATCACAAAGGCGGCGCTCTGGTCGGTCACAACCCCGCGAATCTGGGCCTCATAGGCGCCTTGCGCCCAGGCTGCCGTCGCAGCCAGGATTGCACTCAGAAGAAATGTCAGGCAGGGAAAGATGAGACCTTGGGCAATTCTCGAATTACGGCCAGAGACAGGCATAGCAGCCTCCGTTGGTGAACTTTCATATTCTTACGAGTCAATACTATTACTTTCGTTTATGGGCAAAGTCAAGACAATTCACAGGGCGGGGGAACAGTTTCGTTTCATCCGGAGTGGGCATTGCTGGGCGCAGCCAGGATCAGGCGATTGCCGCGTACGACTGCGACCTCCGTCGCGACTCTTACCTCTTGTTCCATGTCTTCTGCTCCCGTACTATGACGAGTTTCAAAGAAGTCACGAACTTTCTCAGAAATAATGATTGGAATGCTACGTCTTCTTCGCGCTTCGGTTGTTTTGGTTGCCAGTCTTCCATGCCTGCTTTCTCTGGCTGGTGCATCGCCAGTTTCCTCGGTGCAGGCGTTGCAACAGGGAGACAATCTCTATCTTTCCAACGATGAAATCTCTGCCAATTTTTCCGTTCGTGATGGGACGCTTCGCCCGGTCGGCCTCAAGAATGAATGGAGCGAAACCGGCCTGCCGCTCACGAAACTCTTCGCACTCGTTCCTCGCGAAGGTCCTGTCCTCGAGTCGACCGACTTCAAGATCGTCGGCGCTCCAGTCATCGAGGAGCTTGCCACCGCAGCCAGCTCATCCAAAGCCGCCGATCATTTGCCCGGCCGCCAGATTCGCATCGAACTGGAAGGCGCCTCCGGCAAGCTTCACCTGACCTGGAAAGCCATCCTCCACGACGACGCCAACTACATCCGTCAGGAACTGACCATCCACGCGTCACAAGAGCCGTTCGCACTTGCGCAAATCATTCTCGTCGACGTGTCCGTGAGCGGTGCTCAAGTCTCCGGCCAGGTAAAAGGATCGCCTGTCACAGCATGGCAGTGGTTCTTCGGTTTCGAGCATCCGTTGTCAGACTGCCGCGTGCAACGTGATGAGCACGCCACCTGCTGGCTCTCGCGCGAACTTCCTTTTCAGCCCGGCCAGAGCGTCACCTATTCATCTGTATTCGGCGTGGCTCATAGCGGCCAGACGCGCCGGGATTTCTTGAACTATCTTGAGCTCGAACGCGCGCATCCCTACCGCACGTTTTTGCATTACAACTCGTGGTACGACCTTGGATACTTCGATCGCTACAACGAGCAAGGCGCACTGGCCGTGGTCCAGGCGTTCGGTGAGCAATTGACGAAGCAGCGCGGCGTCAAGCTCGACAGCTTTCTCTTCGACGACGGGTGGGACGATCCGACTACTCTGTGGCATTTCAATCCCGGCTTCCCCAACGGACTCACCAAAGTTTCGGAAGTGGCCGCCAAGTATGGCGCCGCGCCCGGAATCTGGCTTTCGCCCTGGGGCGGCTACGACAAACCCAAAGAGCAGCGCCTCGCCGCAGCGCGCCCGCAGGGCTTCGAAACCAACGAAGGCGGTTTCGCCTTGTCAGGCCCGAAGTACTATCGCTACTTTCGTGACACCTGCCTCGACCTGATCGATAAGTACGGCATCAACCAGTTCAAGTTCGACGGTACGGGCAACGCAAATGAAGTGATCAAGGGAAGCGAATTCGACAGCGACTTCGATGCCGCCCTTCATCTGATCGGCACACTGCGCGCGAAAAAGCCTGACATCTACATCAACCTCACGACTGGAACATATCCTTCACCCTTTTGGCTGCTCTATGCTGATTCGATCTGGCGCGGCGGCGACGACCACAGCTTCGCCGGCGTCGGCCCGAACCGCCAGCGCTGGATCACCTATCGCGACTCGCAAACCTACCGCTGGGTGGTCGAAGATGGTCCGCTGTTTCCGCTCAATTCGCTGATGCTGCACGGCCTCATCTATGCGCGCTACGCCGAGCGCCTGGGCAGCGATCCGATGCACGACTTCGCCGACGAAGTCCACTCGTACTTTGCCACCGGCACGCAACTACAGGAGATGTACGTCACGCCGTCGCTGCTCTCGCCGCAGGACTGGGACGTGCTGGCCGAGGCCGCGAAGTGGTCGCGCGCCAATGCGCAGGTGCTCAAGGACTCACATTGGATCGGCAGCGACCCCGCGCGGCTTGAAGTGTATGGCTGGGCGGCATGGTCGCCGGAGAAAGCGATCGTTACGCTGCGCAATCCGAGCGACCATCCGCAAGACTTCACAGCCAGCCTTGCCTGGCTGCTGGAATTGCCGAATGACACGCCATCTCACTTCACCGCAACCAACCGGTGGAAGAGCAACCAGGCCACACTGAAAATCTCAGCCGAAGAACAGCACACGTTTCACCTGCAGCCCTTCGAAGTGCTGACGCTGGAGTTGGCTCCTATGCCGTAACGAATGATGTAGGGATAGCCGCCCAAGCCTGCCCTGAGCGAAGTCGAGGGAGCTGTCTGGCCGGGCAAAGCTCGGCTTGTAGCACAGGCTGCTCAGTCTTAGCATCAATGCAGAGTCGCCATGAAAGCTGCCATTCTCAGCACGCCGCAGCCTGTCGCGCAGTGTCCGTTGCAGATCGCCGAAGTCGCTGAGCCGCAGCCCGCGCCGGGACAAGTTCTGCTGCGAGTGCGCGCCTGTGGTGTCTGCCGGACCGATCTGCACATTGTCGAAGGTGAACTGCCGCCCCAGCATCCCCGCATCACGCCGGGCCACCAGATTGTGGGCGAGGTGGTCCAGGCTGCGACCGAGCATGTCGCGACCGAGCATGTCGCGACGCCGCAACTTCCAGTGGGCTCGCGCGTCGGCGTCTCGTGGCTTGGAGGCACCGACGGCACGTGCCCATACTGCAAGCGCGGCGAAGAGAACCTTTGTGACTCGCCTACATTCACCGGCTATTCGGTGCCGGGCGGATACGCCGAATACGCCGTTGCGCGCGCGGATTTTGTCTTCCCACTGCCGGCGTCGCTCGACGACCGGCATGCTGCACCGCTGCTGTGTGCAGGCATCATTGGCTTTCGCAGTCTGCGCGTGGCGGGCGTCCAGCGGGGCGAGCGCGTGGGACTGTTTGGCTTCGGCGCGTCGGCGCATCTTGCCATCGCAGTGCTGCAGGCGTGGAAGTGCGAGGTGTATGTCTCGACGCGCGGCGAATCACACCACAGGCTGGCAGCCTCGCTCGGGGCCACGTGGGTGGGAAACGAGACCGAGCGGCCTCCAGTACAGCTGGATCGCGCCGTCACGTTCGCTCCCAGTGGAGACGTTGTGGTCACAGCGCTCGCAAGCCTGCGCAAGGGCGGCGTGGTCGCCATCAATGCGATTCATCTGGATCGCATGCCTCAATTCGACTACGACCGCCTGCTGTGGGGCGAGCGGCAGCTGCGCAGCGTTGCCAACATGACGCGTGCCGACGCGCGCGACTTCCTGGCGCTGGCGGCCGAGATCGGGTTGAGGCCAAAGGTCACGGTGTTTCCGCTGGATCAGGCGAACGAGGCGCTGATGGCGGTGAAGAACGATGCGGTGGACGGGGCGGCTGTGATTCTGCCGTAAGTGCGCCAGCTGGTTGCGAATAGGCGGAAGTGCCGTAAGATTTGCACAGTGTTCCTTAAGGAACATTCAATGTACATTGATATACGTACATATATGTAAAACATGATATGCTGCGCTTTTGCAGATAGTTAGGCGGAGATGGGTTGTGAGAGCTGTCATGGCAGGAGACAGGTGCCATGCGCGTGGGCTGGCTCGGCTTTCGCCAGGATGATATGAGTGTGATCCCTGTTTAAGTCAACAACCCACTACAATCGCGTCTCAGGTCGAACAAAGAGGGGCGAAGCATGAATGCAACCGTCGAATGCCCAAGGTGTGATGCACAAATGGAGGCCGTCGCTTGATCGCGTGATAATCTTTCTTGCGGGCGAACGCTCATGACAGACAAGAAGCATAAATGGTTAACCCTTCCGCTTGTTGGCGGACTATCGTTTTGGTTCCCCGACACTGTACTGCATCTCGTCCGAAACGTTCGGTTTGATGACAGCGATGTCTGGATCGCAACTATCAGCATGCTTTTCTGTTTGTTCGTAGCGTGGATTGCTGCTTCTAAGACTCTGCGGAGAAGCCCATCCGCTATTGCTCCGCAGTTCCTGTTGGGCATCTGGGTGACCGGAGGCCTGTTTATGTCGCTTGGTTGGATGTTGAGCACACCCAACCCTCTCCGGTCCCTCGCGATATCAAGCCTGCTTGGGATAATTCCCATCCACACGTTCATGGCTGCAACGTACGACGGCTCCTTGCTCGCTCTTCTCCTAGTTTCGGCTGTTTTGATTCCGACTTGGATAGTGCGATGGGTGTTGAGGAAGCGGAGCGACAGGCTCAGTAGCGCCATGCGCACCTATTAACGTTGCAGCCCGGATCGCAATAGGTGCTGCCCTCAATCGTTGAGGAGTCCCGGTTAAGCTCACCGTCAGTCTAGAGTGAAAAGGACGCGATGAAGAGGATGCAGAAGGCAAGTGCCAGGCTCAACTCGTTCCAGCCGAGGCGGCGGACTTGCAGCGGCCCGGGCTTCTGGAAGAAATAGAAGGATCCGCGTAAGAGGACTGGGACAAACGCGATCAGCGCAAGAGCGGGCAGGAAGCCGCGCCAGCAGGCAAACACGAGCGCGCCGGCCATAACGGCCTGGCCAAGGGCGAAGGTCCAGCCGCGGGCGAATTTTGCGCGCAGTCCTTCGATGCGGGCGGTGTGAATGCGCAGCTGCACGTAGTGAATCTGGTTGCCGGCGAAGATTAAGTTGGCGAGCCAGAGCATCCAGGCCACGGCGTTGAACCGGCCGGTGATGACGTAATACGCTGCGGGCGCGGACGCGGTGAGTCCGATGGTGCCGATGACTTCGGCGAGCATGCGGGTGCCGCGCCCGAGTTTCCTGAGGATGGCCTGCGTGACAAACGCGGTGGCTGTAGCGCACCCGATCAACCACAGGTAAGGATTGCGGCCGGCCCAGAGCAGCGCGCCCAGTGAGACGGCGGCAACGGCGGCCAGCCCCAGAGTGGCGAGTAAAACGCTGCGTTGCTCGTCTTTCGATTGGGCGTGGACCAGCGATGTGCCCAGCAGGCTCTCGAGGGGCGTGCGCATCCAGAACAAAGCGAGTGCCGCGGTGAGCAGCAGCAGGACCGGTAGAACGTGATGGCTCTCGCGAAACGCAACGCCAGCGCCAGTGACCAGGGGCACGAGTAACAGGCCCCAGGCCCCGTGCTCGCGAGGAAGAATCAGCGCCCGCTGGCGCTCGCGGCGAGCTTTGTCGGTTGCCGCTGATCCAGTCGCAAGGCGGTCACCTTCGGTGACCCGGACAGCCGAGGGCGGCTGTCCCCACATGTTCTGTCCTTGCGCGGGATGAGTCTTGGTTGCCATCAGCGCCAGCCCGCCATGTGGACGTGCTGCATGCCCTTTACGGCGCGCATATATTGCGCGCGCTCGAAGGCGCCGGGATCGGGGCAGCGGATTTGGCTCATGCTGCCTTGCATCTGCGCCACTGATTCGTATTCGTGTTCCTCCATCCATTCGCGCATTTCGCGCTCGATGTGGCGCAGATGATTGACTCCGTGACGCATGAGGGCGGAGCACGTCATGGTGACGTTGGCGCCGACCATGAGCAACTTGATCACGTCCTGGGCACCATGCACGCCGCCGGTTGCCGCGAGGCTGGCCTTGATGCGGCCGAAGAGAATGCCGATCCAGGTGAGGGGCAAGCGCAGCGTCTGCGGCGTGCTGAGCAAAACGTTCGGGCGGATTTCGAGTTCATCGAGATCGATGTCGGGCTGGTAAAAGCGGTTGAACAGCACCAGGGCATCAGCGCCGGCGGCGTCGAGTCGGTGCGCCATGTTCGCCATGTTGCTGAAGAACGGGCTGAGCTTCACGGCCACGGGAATGGTGACTGCGCTCTTGACGGCGCGCACGATATCGACGTACGTGCGTTCCACCTGCTCGGACGACTGCAAGGGATCGGTGGGGATGGAATAGATGTTGCATTCGATGGCGTGCGCGCCGGCGCGCTGGATCTCGGCGGCAAACTTGGTCCAGCCGCCCATGGTCGACCCGTTGAGGCTGGCGATAATGGGAACGCCGACCGACGACCGGGCTTTGCGGATGTGATTCAGGTATCCCTCAGGGCCGGTGTGAAACTCGCTGGGCTGCGGGAAATAGGTGAGGGACTCGGCGAAGCTCTCGGTGCCCTGGTTCAGATGATATTCGAGATCGACTTCCTCCTGGCGCAGCTGCTCTTCGAACAGTGAGTAAAGAACAATGGCGGAGGCGCCTGCTTCCTCGAGACGGCAAATGCCATCCACATCGCGCGAAAGGGGCGAGGCCGAGACGACGAGGGGCGACTTGAGTTTGAGGCTCAGATAGGTTGTGCTGAGATCCACCATCGAATTTCTCCTGCTTCTTTCTCCTGCTTCGGGGGCGGCGAAGCCGCCGGTTCCTTTTACCGAATCCCGGCGGCGCGGCTTAAAGGCGCGCCCGCTCAAAATTCCTGCCCCCAGAGGGCGTCAAAGTTCCCCACCCTGTCGCACAAAGCGCGACAAGGGTGGGGCAACCATTATTTTGGTGCGCCCGCTGCGGGCACTGGCTTCTCTATGGTTTCCTTCGCGGCGGCCGCTTCCGGCTTGCGGCTGGCCATGTATTCGTACATGCGATAGCGCCGTTCCACATCTTCCTGCGCCAGCTTCCACAGGCGCTCAGCGTCTTCCGGATGGCTCTTGGTCAGCATCTTGAAGCGCGTCTGCTGCAGCAGGTAATCCTGCAGCTTGCGCGAGGGAGCCCGGGAATCGAGTTGCAGCGGGTTTTCGCCCGCAGCTGCGCGCTCGGGGTGATAGCGGTAGAGCAGCCACTCTCCGGACTCGATGGCGACTTTCTGATCGGTCATGGAGGTGGTCATATCGACGCCGTGGGCGATGCACGACGAGTACGCGATGATGATGCTGGGGCCGTCGAAGGCTTCGGCTTCGAGAAATGCTTTCAGCGTGTGCTCGTCTTTCGCGCCCATGGCCACGCTGGCGACGTAGACGTTGCCGTAGGTTATGGCCATGAGTCCCAGATCTTTCTTGGGACCGGGCTTTCCGCCGGCGGCAAACTTTGCGACGGCGGCGCGGGGCGTGGATTTCGACGCCTGGCCGCCGGTGTTGGAGTAGACCTCGGTGTCGAGGACAAGGATGTTGACGTTGCGGCCGCTGGCCAGAACGTGATCGAGGCCGCCGTAGCCGATGTCGTAAGCCCAGCCGTCGCCGCCGACGATCCAGACGGATTTTTTCACCAGCATGTCGGCGAGGGCGAGCAGTGGACGGGCTTGCGGGGAAGTCAGCTTGTTCAGCCGCTCCTTGAGGATGTCGACGCGCTGGCGCTGGTCGTAGATGTCGGCTTCGTCTTTCTGCGTGGCGTGCAGGATGGCTGCGGCGAGGTCGTCGCCGACTTTGTCCGCGAGGGAGCGAAGAAGCTCGCGAGCGTATTCGGTCTGCTTGTCGATGGAGATGCGGAAGCCGAGACCGAATTCCGCGTTGTCTTCGAACAGAGAGTTCGACCACGCGGGGCCGCGGCCGTCGGCGTTCTTAGTGTAGGGAGTCGTCGGCAGGTTGCCGCCATAGATGGAGGAGCAGCCGGTCGCATTGGCGATGATCGTGCGATCGCCGAACAATTGCGTGACCAGCTTGATGTACGGTGTTTCGCCGCAGCCGGAGCAGGCGCCGGAGAATTCGAATAGCGGCTCCTGAATTTGTTGCTGGCGGATGGTGCCGACTTTGATTTTGCGGCGATCGAGCTCGGGAATCTTCAGGAAAAATTCCCAGTTTTCTTTTTCGGGCTCGCGCAGCGGCGGCTGGGGGACCATGTTGATGGCCTTGAGCCGCACTTCGCTCTTGTTCTTGACCGGGCAAACGTCGACGCAAACGCCGCATCCGGTGCAGTCTTCGGGCGCGACCTGGATGGTGTACTTCATGCCCGCCCACTCTTTGTCGCGGACATCGCAGGATTTGAATGTGGCGGGAGCGTTGGCGAGTTCCTTGCTGTCGTAAACCTTGATGCGGATTACGGCGTGCGGGCAGACCATGGCGCACTTGCCGCACTGGATGCAGATCTTGGTGTCCCATGCGGGAATCTCGAGGGCCAGGTTGCGCTTCTCCCAGCGGGCGGTACCGGTGGGGAAAGTGCCGTCGCAGGAGAATGCGCTGACGGGGAGGTCATCGCCCTTGCCAGCGTAGATGGCGCCGAGCACTTCGCGGTCAAACTTTGGCGCGCCGGGGAAGACACCGGGGATTTCGATTTTGCTGCTTACGCTCGTGGGAATCTTCACTTCGAACAAGTGCGCCAGCGTTTCATCGACGGCGCGCATGTTCTTGGCGACGACTTCCTCGCCCTTTTTGCCATAGGTGTCGCGGATGGACTTGCGGATGGCTTCAACGGCTTCGTCGCCGGGAAGCACCTTCGAAATGGCGAAGAAGCAGACCTGCATGATTACGTTCATGCGCGAGCCCATGCCGGCGTCTTTTGCGACCTGGTAGGCGTCGATGACGTAGAACTTCGCTTTTTTGGCAATCAGCTGCTCCTGCACTTCGCGCGGCAGGTGGTCCCAGACCTCGTCCTTGCCGAACGGGCTGTTGAGCAGGAAAACGCTGCCTTCGACCAGCGAGCTGAGCATGTCGTAACGCTCCAGGAAGATCCACTGATGGCAGGCGACGAAGTTTGCCTTCGAGACAAGGTAGCTGGATTTGATCGGCTGCGGGCCGAAGCGCAGGTGCGAAACGGTCATGGCGCCTGATTTTTTCGAATCGTAGACGAAGTATCCCTGAGCATAGTTGGCGGTGTTCTCACCGATGATTTTGATCGAGTTTTTGTTGGCGCCGACGGTGCCATCCGCGCCCAGGCCGTAGAACATGGCGCGGATCACGCTGTCGGGCTCGGTGGAAAATTTCGCGTCGTAGTCGAGGCTGGTGTGAGTGACGTCGTCGTTGATGCCGATGGTGAAGTGATCTTTTATTGGACGATCCGGCATTGCCGGCTTCAGATTGTCGTAAACGGCCTTCACCATGGCCGGAGTGAATTCCTTTGACGACAGGCCGTAGCGGCCGCCGACTACTCCGGGAGCGTTTTTCAGTTTGCCGTAGCCGAGTTTCAGGCCTTCGTGCAGGGCGTTGACCACGTCGAGGTAGAGCGGTTCGCCGATGGCGCCGGATTCCTTCGTGCGATCGAGAACGGCGATCTGGCGGACGGTTGCGGGGAGGGCCTCGATAAACGACTTGACGCAAAAGGGCCGATACAGGCGAACTTTCAGCAGACCGACTTTTTCACCACGTGCGTTCAGGTAATCGACAGTTTCATGCGCGACCTCTGCGCCCGAGCCCATCATGACGATGACGCGCTCGGCATCTGGTGCGCCGACGTAGTCAAACAGGTGGTACTGACGCCCGACGGCTTCAGCGAACTTGTTCATCACGGCCTGCACTTTGGCGGGAGCGTCGTTATAGTAACGATTTGCCGTTTCGCGAATCTGGAAGAAGACGTCGGGGTTTTGCGCCGTTCCGCGCAGGACGGGATGATCGGGCGAAAGTGCGCGCTGGCGGTGTTCGATGACGCGCTCCATGTTGATCATGGCGCGGATATCGTCATCTTCAAGCATTTCGATCTTGTTGACCTCGTGCGAGGTGCGGAATCCATCGAAAAAATGAAGGAAAGGAATGCGGGTCTCAAGCGATGAGGCGTGCGCGATCAGGGCCAGATCCATGGCTTCTTGTACCGAGTTCGAGCAGAGCATGGCGAAGCCGGTAGTGCGGCAGAACATGACGTCGGAATGGTCGCCGAAGATCGAGAGTGCGTGCGTAGCCACGGTGCGCGCCGAAACGTGAAACGCGGTCGGGGTCAACTCGCCGGCAATCTTGTTCATGTTGGGAATCATCAGCAGCAGGCCCTGCGAGGCAGTAAACGTGGTGGCCAGCGAGCCAGTTTGCAGGGCGCCGTGCACGGCGCCGGCGGCGCCGCCTTCACTTTGCATCTCAATAACATGGGGCACGCTTCCCCAGGCGTTCGGCACCATTTCGGAGGCCCACTGGTCGGCCCACTCGCCCATCGGCGAAGAAGGGGTGATGGGGTAGATGGCGATAACCTCGCTTACCCGGTATGCGACATGCGCGACGGCCTCGTTGCCGTCCATAGTCTTGAATTTGCGCTTCATTGACATCCCCCAAAACAGACTTATCGGCGGATACTGGCGTAACCGCTGCGATAGGTTCAGGATGCCGGAGGAGGAGTGGCTCTGTCGTGACCCAGGTTCACAGGGGGGTGTGATTAGGATCACATCCTACCTGGAAAGGAAGCCCGCTCAGTGTGGTCGAGGTTCCAGCCAGATTACGGATAGCCGCTAACGGAGCATTGGAGTTGCGGAGCCGGTGGCTGTGCCCGGCCGTTGCCCGTCAATGAGTGTATTGGCGATTTCTCGACACTTGACGGCGAACGGGAAAGGCGAAGCGCCGGCCTCCGCCGGTACGGCGTTCAGAACATGACGCAGGCCTCGTTGACCCTCTCCAGTACCCGTTCCAACAGCGCCAGTTGCTGCTGCAGTTCCATCTTCAGCGCGGCGTTCGGCTGCCGGGCGATTTCATCCTTAAGGCTACGCTTCTTGCCAGCGAGGAGGTCTGCGGTTTGTTCGAGTTCACCAGAGTCGAATCGCAAGTCGCGGTCTAGTACTCTGTTCAAAAGTTCGCCGTACTGTCGACCGTCTTGTTCCAGCAAGAGGTCTGCAAGCAGTTTCAGCTCGTCTTTTTCCAGGTGGAATTGCATAGCTCTCTCCTTTCAAGGCGGAAAGTGCCTTGGGAAGTCCATACAAATAGAATCACTATATGCATCGAACCGCAGTGACAAAAATCACAGACTTGGCCTCGGGAATCGTGTTGCTCCACGGTGCATTTCTGCGAGAGCGAATGGGGCGATGCGTCAAGGACCAGTAACATGGGCTGCCATTGAAGCGAGCACCATGTTTGTGACGTACGTCACTGCAAATGAGGGCTGCACTTGACGACAATGCCACAGGTAGAGTTTTTCTCGTGGAACTAGCGGCGTGACCCCGGCTATACCGGGACCATGTGATATTTTCCCCAGCCCCAGACATCAAGGCGCTCCTACCCGTGATGTCGTAGGCCAAGAGCGAAGCCGGATTGCCGCCGGCGTCTGACAGAATCCTTGCCGGTCTTGAGCCTCCGGTTTCGAAAGGAGGTTTGTCATGCCCACCGTAAGTGCTCCACCGCGCATTAAGCTGCACAACATTCTGTTTGCCACGGACTTTTCGCCATCTGCACAATCAGCTTTGTCTTATGCCCTCAACCTGGCTCACCGCTACGACGCCGAGGTGTACTCGGTGAACGTGCTGCCGCACGTGACGTTCGTAGAAGGCGTGCAGCCGGATCCAGAGCAAATCAGGTTGTTAGCGAAGCAGCAGATGACTCACTTGACAAGCTCTGAGCCATTCCGGGCAATCAGACACAAGGAACTGATCGAGGAGGGCGAAGTGCCAGAAGTGCTCTCGAAGTTGATCTGGAAGTACGACATTGACCTCATTGTGATCAGCACCGGCGGCCGCAAGGGACTGGAAAAGCTGCTGCTGGGGTCGGTGGCGGAAGAGGTCTTTCGCAATGCCGAGTGCCCCGTGCTCACGGTTGGGCCGCATGCCACCCGCTGGGAGGGCGATGGCAACCTCCGGCATATTATGTACGCCACCGACTTCGGGCCAGAGTCGGTGCACGGCCTGCCCTACGCCATATCTTTGGCAGAGGAGAATCGGGCTCGACTAACCCTGCTGCATGTGGCGCCGGAACCTGGTGTGGCGCTGCCGGAGCCGCAGCCCGGAGCTCTGCCGGTGCTCGACCGGGAGCAGGTAGAGGCTTTCACAGAGAAGCAACTCCGTGACCTGATTCCGGAAGCAAACCAGCTTTGGCATGCGCCAGAGTATAAGGTGGAATTTGGCTCACCGGCAGAGACGATTGTGAAGACAGCGGAGACTGCCGACATGATCGTGCTTGGTGTAAAACGGCCAAAGGCCTTGACCAAGCACCTTGGTGCGGGCGTCGCGTACAAGGTGGCCTGCGAGGCGACGTGCCCGGTGCTCTCAGTGGGCGCAGGGCATCGCGCCTAGCGTGCGAATGTAATCCGGTTTTCTTATGGCTAGCTCGCCCTGACGATCGGGTTTTCCTAGCCGGACCGGGCAGGACGATGGGCTATTCGGAAAGCCAGGACAGAAACTGTGGGCTTACGGCCCCACCCCGCCGGTGTGGCAATCGGCGCAGTTGACTTGGGTCAGGTCGCCGATATCCACGGGATGCTGGAACGGAGGCGCAGGGGGAATGGCTGCTGTGGCTGTGCCTTCCGTCTCTGACATCATAGTGTGGCACTGGTTGCAGTCTCGGGTGATCACCTTGCCGTCGGCACTGACGTGCTGGCCGTCATGGCAGCGGAAGCAGCCGGGATAGTAGTAATGTCCCAGGTTGTTAGGGTGGGTCTGCCAGTTCAGCTTCATGTCGGGGAAGGCGGTGCGGCTGAAGATCTGCTGAATTTCGGTCACGGCGTTGCGAATTTCGAGTTGCTTAGCCTTCGCCACGTCGGGATATTTCTTCTCGTAGAAGTCCTGCATGCCGCTGGCGATGCCGCGCATGGCTTCCTCGCTGGTCTTGTAATTCGCGGTCAGCACGGTAACGGCTTGCTGCTTGATGAAGGGGAGGGAAACGTCGATGCGGCGCGCGAGCAGCGACTGATCGACGGCCAGGTCGGGCGGAACGTAGATGTGTGTGGGGCGGTTGTGGCAGTCCACGCAGTCCATGTGATGCGTAGCGCCTTTGGCGATCTGGGCTTTGATCTGGTCTTTGGTCAGGGTTGAATCTTTCGCATAATACTCGGTGACGCGCCCCTGCATATCTTCAACGTGAATGTAGGGAATGATTTGCCGCTTCTCGTCGGCAGCGAGATAGTCAATCCGGTTGCCGATGTTCATGTGCCAGTGAATGCCTTCTGGCGCCCCGGTGGCGGGATCGCCGCCGCCAGTCTTGATCAGCATGCGGATCTGGTGCAGGCTGTTCTTCTCGTCGTTGGCGTAGTGGGAAAAGACTTTAAGCTGCCCGCCGTAAAACTTCTTGGGCCAGTGGCACTGCTCGCAGGTTTCCTGGGCGGGGCGCAAGTTGTGCACTGGCGTGGGGATGGGGCGGGGAAAAGTGTTGAAAACGGTGGCGAATACCTGACGCGTGCCGGAGAGCTTGGACTTCACAAACCAGGTTGCGCCAGCTCCGACGTGGCATTCTGCGCAGGCCACACGGGCGTGGGGAGAGAGCTGATAAGCCGTGTATTCCGGAATCATCACGGTGTGGCATAACTGTCCGCAAAATGTCGTGGATTCGGTAAACTCGTAAGCCTTGTAACTGCCAGCGGCGCTGACCACGGCGAACACCACCAGGAAAGTGATGAACGAGATCACGGCGCTGCGCTGAGTGGGATCGTTGAGGTCAATGCGTGGGTAGAAGTCCGAAGGTGGACGGTGCTTGCGGCGTTCCAGCAGCTCTCCCGCCAGCATCAGTAAGAAACCAAGGATGAGGAAGCCCGGCGACACCATATAGGCGAGGATGCCGATGTAAGGGCTTGGTTTGGTAGCGATCTGGTCAATCAGAACAAACAGGAAGATGTTGGCCAGGCTGACGATCGCCAGCGCCACTCCCGCCAGGCTAATGGGATTGCGCAGCAGCATGCGGGAGCGGTGCCAGGGCTCCACCGCAGGAGGTGGAGTTTTGTCATTGTCCATGTTTGACCTCGGCGGAGTCGGGTTGTTCCTCAACGATGGTAAGGCTGGTATCGGAAATCTCGGTCAGAGCGGCATCCTGCAAGGTACCGCGATCCAGGCCGTGCTCCTCGTGATAGTGGTGTGCCGACATTTTTCCGTCCCACCAGGCCCAGTTCATCGGATAGACGTCCGGGTCGAGGAAGACCTGATAGAAATGCCAGACGATGATAGCCAGAGTCGCCAGCACAGCCTCGTAGAAGTGAATTGCGGTTGCGATATCAAGCCACCAGCGCGGCAGATGGTTCCCCACTTCCACCTTTGCCCACAGCATGATGCCGGTCACGGCCATGACGATCATGCCCCAGACCAGCGCCCAATACTCGGCTTTCTCGGCGTAAGTGAAACGCGGAAACTCGGGCTTCCGCGAAGTCAGGCCGAGATAATAGGCAAGATTTTGCCACGCGGTGCGGGCATCGTCCAGCGTGGGGAACAGGTCGCGGACCAGCCTGCGCCCTTCGCGGGTCAGGATGGCGTCGAACATGTGGTAAAGGCTGACGCCGATCAGAACCACGGCGGCGATCCGGTGCAGCAGATGGCGCTTGGCCTCACCCAGCGAGAGCATGGAGGCGAACCAGGAATCAGGGAATTTCAGGGCGAAGCCGGTGAGCACGAGGACGATAAAACTGCTGAGCAGGGCAGCGTGCTGCCAACGGAAACGAAGCGGCATACGCTCGACGAACTCATGTTCGGTCTTTCGCCGGGCGATAACTTTGGCGCGCCAGATGATCAGGTTATGCAGCAGCATGCCGCCGACGACGGCGAAGATCATGCTGAGGTAAAACCTGCGAATCCAGCGCACCGCTTTGCTGCCGATGTCGGCGGAAAGGGGCGCGTCCACATGAACTTTGGAAGACGCGAATTTCTCGGTGACGCCGGGATGGCACTGGCCGCACGTCGTGGCGAGATTGGCTTGATTGATCGTGGAGCGAGGATCACTCGAAGGCAGGATGTTGTGCACACCGTGGCAACTGGCGCAGTTGGCGACCACTTGCGATCCGCCGCGGGCGGCGAGGCCGTGATAACTGGCGAGATACGTCGTGGCACGGCGGCCTTGGACGCCCAATTCCTGCGACAGGCGCACGCCTTCATGGCACTTGGCGCAGGTGGTACGCGCCAGATTCTGTGCTGCTACCGAGGAGTTGGGATCGACGTGCGACTTGATGGAGTGAATGCCGTGACAATCGGTGCAGACCGGCGCCTGGGAGTTGCCCTGCCGGATGGCCTGGCCGTGAATACTCTGCATGAACTCCTGCTCCACGGCACTATGACATTTGGCACAAGTGGCGGGAACGTTAAACTTGAAGATAGATGACTTGTCGTCATTGGCCGGGCGAATCTCGTGCACTCCGTGGCAGTCCGTGCAAACAGCGGCCTTGGTGGATCCCGCGGCCACCGCTTTGCCGTGCACGCTCTCTTCGTATGAATAGAAGGGCTGGGTACTGAATCCTGCCCGCTCCATGACAAACTTCTGTCCGTGGCACTGGGCACAGGTCGCGGGGATGCGGACATGATTGACCGGCGAGTTGGGGTCGTCGGCGGCCAGAATCTGGTGCGGGCCGCCGTGGCATGAGAGGCAGGTGGGAGCTTGTCCGTCGCCGTCCTTGCGGGCCACGGCATGGACGCCGGCCTGGTAGCCGCGAACGGCATCTTCGTGGCAAGTGGCGCATTGCTGCGGCACAATCTTGGCAGCTTCCTGCACTTCGTGAGCTGTGCCGTGGCAACTCGCGCAGGCGGCGGCGCCATCGCCCAGAACCGCGTGGACGCTCTTGGGTATTTGCCGCGTCGGATCTTCGTGACACGTGGTGCACTTGGGGAGCTGCGTCTTTGTAGGATGCGGATATTCCTTCACGCCGGTGTGGCAGTCGGTGCATCCCAGGGCGGCGTGCATGCTGGCTTTGAACTTGGCGGCATCCACGTGGAGGCTGCGGCCGGAATCAGACTTCATGCCGGCCTGGCCGTGGCAGACCAGACAATCCTGATCCGATGCCGGTGACGCCCACGAGCGGCCAGGGACGAGCGCGAAGAAGAATAAAGACGCGAAAAAGAATGAGCCCGCGCCAACCAGCCGGCGGAGATGCTTTACGGCTCTCATAACATGCTCCTTGTAGCCTCTGCGGATCGCGTCGGGGGCGACCGGCAGCGCTACTTGTATGCAAACAGCATCGCGTAAATGATCCAGATCACGATGCTGAAACCGATACTAAGCGCGATCCAGGCAAGGAACCGGATCGTACGCACCACAATCTCCGGCTGTGGCTCTTCCATCTGTTGCTCCAGAAGGCCAGAGCTCACCAGAGATTCGTATTCCAAAGGCTTGTCGCGCTTCAGTTCGGCCAGGGGCATGTGGCCAGTGAAAATAGTTGTGTCCATGGGGAACTTTTCCGGCCGCAAATGAGTGTTGAAGAAGTGCACGGTAAAAATGAAGCCCGTGGCCAGCAGGGCTTCGTCACTATGAATGACAGTGGCGACGTTAATGAATGAGCCGGGTATGAAGCGCGTAAAGAAAGTCGGAAACCACAGGGTCAGACCGGTCGAACCGATGACCGCGATTCCCCAAAACACCGCGAAATAATCGAATTTTTCCCAGTAGGTCCAGCGCCCGTATTGCGGCCGCGGGCCCATGCCGATGAACCAACGCATGGTAGCAATGAACTGTTTCAGATCCTGACGTGTGGGCAGCATAGTGTCGGGGCCGAGGATTAAAGCGCGCCAGGATTTGTATTCCAGCTTCTTCAGTTTCACCAGGCTGTACAGGTGAGTGACGAAAACCCCGAACATCAAAATTGCCGCGCTGCGATGAATGAAGCCGGCGACCTGGAATCCGCCGAGGAAGCGGGAGACCATCGCGGCCCACCTCGTGTACGAGAACTTCAGAGTCAGGCCGGTCGTGGCAAGGCTCAAAAAGCTTAGGATCATGCAGGCGTGAAGCGTGCGCTGCAGGCGCGTGAAGCGCACGAACTCGCGCTCGGGCCGTTTAGGTTCGGCCGCCCGCCCGGACCGTGCCTCCGTGGATCGCAGCTCCAGATCAGTCGGCATGGGATCCCTCCTCGCCCGACGATTTCCTTCCGTTTGACCGCTCCGCCTCTTCTTCTTTGCCTTCTTCGCGGGCTGCCTCGGCTTTCAGGTCGCGGCGCATCTGCAACGCACGCGGGAGCCAGAGCAGAGTGTGCATGCCGCCCATCACGAAGGTCGAGATCAGAAGCGTGGTCATGCCCCAGAACGTCCAGAACAGGAACGGATACTTCTTGGGATCGTGGTGCGTGGCATGAGTCAAATAGCCGGCAAACCGGCGAGTCGCGGTGGCGTGGCATTTCTGGCAGGTTGCGACCACGTTGGCGCGGCTCAGATGCGAACGGGGATCGGTGGGTGGCAGAATATCGTGCGCGCCGTGGCAGTCGTAGCATTTCGCTGTTTTGGTATAGCCCAGGCGCGACACTTTGCCGTGATAGGTATCGAAGTAAGTCTTGGCGATCTCGCTGTGGCACTTGCCGCACTTATCCATGATGTCGAGCATGAAGCCGGTGTCGTCGGTGCGGCGGATGGTGTGGGCGCTGTGGCAGTCGTTGCAAACCGGGAGTTGCTTGTCGGTCTTGGTGACAAGACGCGAGTGAATGCTCTGCTCGAACTGCTCTTCGATGCCGTGATGGCAGGCGCCGCAGGTGGACGGAACATTTTTCGAATTGACCGAGGACTCCGGGTCTGACGCGGGCAGGACCATGTGTGCGGTATGGCAGTTGGTGCAGGTCGCGGTAACGGTCAATCCGCTGCGCAGCAGGCCCTTGCCGTGAATGCTTTCCTGGTAATGCTGAATGATTTCGTGCTGCGCGCCGGTGTAGCGAACCGCCGCCTTCTGCCCTTCCCGGTGGCAGCCGCCGCACAGGTTGGGCACGTTGGTGGAGAAGGTTTTCGACTGAGGATCCCGTTTGTCGAGAATGCGATGCGTGCTGTGGCAGTCCCTGCAACTGGGTGCGTTGGGTTCGTTGGCGGCGAGAAGTTGACCGTGCTTGCTGCGCTGGTACTGCTGGCCGACCTCGACGTGGCAGCGGCTGCAGTCGACCGGGTGAGTGATCGTCTCGCAGGGGCGGACGCGTGAGGCATTGACTTCAGAGTGGCACTGGCTGCAGGAGACGGGCGTCGCCTGCGTGCGCGGGTGAGCATGCCGCGAGGCGGCGATTTCTGCGGCGCTTACGAACATGCTGCGGCCGTCGGCCGCTTTCAACTTTTCGTTGGCGTGGCAGCGCATGCAATCGGCGTCAGCCATGCCTTGGGTATAGAAAACGTTGCGGATCTTGTGCGGCTGGTGGCAGTCCACGCATGCGGGAAGAACGTGAGCTTCCTTCTCCCAAAGCTCTCCGCGGATGGTCTTGCGGTGTACGGTCTCGATCTCGGCGTGACACTTGGTGCAGGTCGCCGCGATGTTGCGCCGATTGATGGAGGAATTGGGATCGGTGTGAGGAAGGATGTTGTGCGGCGTGTGGCAGGAGACGCAGTTGGCCGCGACCACCAGGCCCTTCTGGAGCAGCGCCTCGCCATGAATGCTCTCGGAGTAGTTCTGCAGGATGTCGTGCTGGTCGATATTGCGATTGAGTTGGACAGGCGTGCCCTCCTGGTGGCATCTTCCGCAAACGAAAGGAACTTTCAGCGGAGCCACGGCGGAGTTGCGGTCCCGGACGGGCACAATGTCGTGATTGCCGTGGCAATCGACGCAATGGGGAGCGAGCGGGTCGCCGCGGGCAATGGCTTTGCCGTGCAGGGACTGCGAGTGCTGCTTCTGCTCCTCGGTGTGGCAGGTACCGCATTGGACGCGGGCCAGAGGCGTGGAGTGGGGCAGGTCTTTGCCCTCCAGGTCAGCGTGACAGTTGGTGCACGAAAACGAACCATGCACCGAGGAGGCGAACTTCTTGCCGTCGACAAACAGAGAGACGGTGCGCACGCCGCGTTTGGTGGTCAGAGTTTTGTCGCTGTGGCAGGCGAGACAATCGTCGGTGCTGGAAATTTCTGGCGCGGCAGAGCGCGCGGCACCGGCGGTTAAGAAGAGGGTGAGAGCGATGCCAAGCGCAAAAACATTCCGTTTTGTCCGCGTTGGCATACTCTCACCCGCCGGTCCTTCACAATCAAGCGATTTTTGTGCGGCTGCACCAAAGCCGCCTTTCTTATTGCCTTAACCCGGCCGCTGCAACTCTTACTTGGCCAGGCTGCGGACGTATGCAACCAGGTCTTTGATCTCCGTATCTTTCAGCTTGCCCTCGTAGGCCGGCATCTTGCCCTTGCCCTTGGTGACGATCTCAGTCAGTTGGGCATCGGTTTCGGCTTTTACTTCAGGCGAGGCAAAGTCGCGGGTCCCCATTTTGCCGCCCTTGCCGTCAGGTCCATGGCACATGGCGCACTTGGCTTTGTAGGTTCCCGCGGCATCCTGCGCTGCGACGGATGGACTATAGAGAGCGACAACAGCAACTGCCAACAGCGTTACCAGGGTTGCCCGAATGACAAGTCGTTTCACTTTGGTTTCCTCCTGAGAGTTTTTGCAACAGGGTAGGTTCGCATGAGGGTCCGCACTGACCTATGGCAGAAGTCACTTGGCCCCGTGACAGAGATCACAAGGCCTTCCGCCGGGTTTTGTGACCGCTGTCACGGCCTTCGGTGCGACCCCGCACTGTTGCTAGCCGTAGATTAGAACTAACCTTTGTGCCATGTCGAATGCCTTGGCGAAACCCGTGCACGCGGCCACTGCCGGAAAGGTCCCGTCATCTGCGGCGGGCTGGTCGAGTTTGGCGGGGTCGAAGGGTCCGAATTTTCAGCTGCGGCCGCTACAAGTGACGTGGGAGATGACACCGCCTTGCGACCGGAAATCTGCGCTCGCAAGAAGCGCGCGGTCCGCCCGGGACAAGAGGGAATTCTCGACCGCCGAAGCCTTTCATATGATCGAAGAGGTGGCGGCCATGCACGTGCCACTGCTTGTGCTGACGGGCGGCGATCCGCTGCAGCGGCCGGATCTGTTTCCCATCGTCGAGTTTGCGGCGCGCCGCTCGGTGCGGACTTCTCTGACGCTGCCTCCTACTGCGAAGCTGGATGCCGAGACCGTTGCTGAGCTGAAAGCGCGCGGCCTGATGCGCCTTGCTTTGTGGATGCATGGCTCGACAGCTGTGCTCGACGACGCCTATTGGAAGGTTGCCGGAGCTCACAAGCGCACGCTTGACGCCATCGGGTTTTGCCATGATGTGGAGTTGCCGGTGCAGATCAACACCGTCGTGGCGCGACGCAATTTTCACGATATCGATCCCATGATCGAGTTGCTTGCTCGTCTCGACCTGGCCCTGTGGAATGTCTTCTTCCTGGTTCCCAGCAACCGGGATCAGGTGGCGGAACTACTTACTGCCGAGGAACACGAAGAGGTGTTTGCTAAGCTGTACGCAGCCTCGAAGCGGGTACACTTTCAGATCAAAACCACGGAAGGCCAGCACTATCAGCGGTATCTCTTGCAGCAGCGGTTGCGGGAATCGCAGGCCGACTTGACAGAGTCAGAGGCCATCACCTGCGCTCCCAAAGGCGTAAACGACGGCAAAGGTTTCGTCTTCATCAATCATGAAGGCGAGGTCTACCCCAGCCGTTTCCTGCGCCTTTCGGCCGGCAACGTGACCAGAGAGCCACTCGCAAGACTCTTCGGTGATTCGCCTTTGTTCGTGTCCCTGCGAGACAGTTCGCAACTCAAGGGCAAGTGCGGTCGTTGCGAAGTCCGCAATGTCTGTGGCGGGTCGCGGGCGCGCGCCTATGCGATGACCGGTGATCTGTTCGCGGAGGAGCCCTGCTGCGCCTACATGCCTCCTCAGAAGCGTTGAAAGATTCGTGGTTCGGATGCCTCGGCTTGGAATCACACATCGGTGTGATTTCAGTACGATCTCAGGTTGTGGCAGGTATCCCCCGTATCAGGCCGATTTCAGGACCAATCTGGATTCGGATGCTCTGGCCTGTGTTTGATCAGGATCACACTCCCCTGTGATTAGAATCACGCCTTTCCCCGTGAAATTCCCTCAAAATAGGGGCAAGTCGCACGTTGGCGCCCGCAACCACATGCCTTCTATGTGAGCCAAATCACTATTCCCAGTGACGGAATACACGGAGTTCCCGCTTAGGCTCTGGCATTCTCACCCCAATCGAGGTGCCCTATGACTCAAGACGATCGCGACATCCTAGAGGTTCTCAAGTTTGAACTCAGCTTTCTGGAGGACGGCGGGTACGGGCGGTCTCCGCGCACACCTTGGCGCGCCCCGGCGATTTTCGAAGACTCGCCGATTTGCCCCAACTTCTGTGATCCGACCCGGCCGCATCCCTGCGAGACCTGCCTGCTGGAGCAATTCGTTCCCGAGGATCAGCGTTCGGAAATCGTTCCGTGCCGGTTTATTCGGCTGACGGAGCAGGGGCAGACGGTGGACGATCTTTATCGCACGGCGAGCCAGGTCGAAATGGAGGAGGCGCTGGCGAATTGGCTGCGCAACCAGATTCAGAAGATTGAGCAGGAGCGCGCAGTGACCCAAAAGAACGGAGTGGCCTAGTCCGCCGGCTCTGAACCTGCACAGAAGCGGTGACCGGGCCCCGTTCGCTCCACCTTATCTGGCGGAATGAAACCGACAATTCCATCTCCCAAGGAGAAATCAAAGCGTCATGAATGACGAGCACGCATATCGAGTAGCAGCATGGTGGACTTCCGGACGCACGGGTCTGGCCAAGTCCGACTCCGCGCCCAATGCAATCCACTTTACGGCCCCAACAGAATTTGGCGGCCTCGAAGGCCGGTGGACGCCGGAGGAACTCTTACTGGCGGCCCTGGCGGGTTGCTACACCACGACCCTGAGAGCGATTGCCGGAACAGCGCAGTTTAACTTCACTGACCTGCAGGTGGAAGCCAGCGGCACGGTACGCAAGGGAGAAGCGGGCTGGACTTTCACTCAAATCGTGGTACGGCCCAATCTCAAGATCGCGTCAGCCGATGAAAGGGAGCGTGCGCTCGATCTACTGAAGCGAGCAGAAAAACTGTGTTTGGTTTCGCGCGCGATCGGAACGGCGCTGAAGTTCGAGCCTCAGTTGGAAATCGTGAAACCCGCGCGCGTGGTTTAAGGGCGTGACTTCACGCGCGGCCAGCTTCTAAAGCTCCAGGAGAGCTGACACAGAAGAGGGATCATCCATTGCGTGCAGGCGGAATCCCACTTTCTTGAAGATGGCCTGCGTTGCCAGGTTGTCGCGCAGGATTTCAGCGGAAAGTCTCTTGAAGTTTTCCTCCCGTGCGACGCGAGCCACGCTCGCCAGTAATTCGGTTCCCAGGCCGAGCCCCTGCCAACGATCTGAAACCAGAACGGCCGCCTCCGCTTCGGCATTATTGATGGCGCTGAACCGGGCTACGCCGAGAATTTCGTGCTGTCCGGTGTCCGGGTTCGTACGATCAGCGACCAGGGCAAATCCGCGCTCATAGCTGCCAAAACAGATTCTCACAAGACGCTCGTGCTCCACGCGCGTGCTCAGACTCAAGGAGCAGAAATAGCGCAGGTAAACGCTGCGTTCGGAAAGCGTGTGGTGAAACTGCACCATGAACGGCTCGTCCTCGGGACGGATTGGGCGGATCGTGGCCGGGGTGCCGTCTTTGAGTTTCCACGACCAGATGTATTGCGCAGGGTATGGCCGAATGGTCGGCCGCGGCAGTTGCTCTGACCGGACTGTGGCGTCATGGAGGACCATGCGTGCATCGAGTGCGAGCAGGTGTTCCGGTGTGGCCAGGACAGGATTGATGTCAATCTCCTTGATCCATGGTTGCTCGATCACAAGTTGACTGAAACGCACCAGCAAGCCTTCGAGGGCGGTCAAGTTAACCGGTTGGCGCCCGCGCACGCCCTCGAGTGCAGAGAAGATCTTTGTCTGCTCCATCAAGCGATGGGCCAGAGTGGTGTTCAGTGGCGGCAGCGCCAGTGCGCGGTCGCGGTACACTTCAACCATAACTCCGCCCGTGCCAAACAAAATGACGGGACCAAACTGCGCATCCACGCTGCTGCCCAGAATGAGTTCGTAGCCTTCGCGCTTCACATTGGGCTGCACGGTCACACCGGAGAAGTGTTCGGGGCCGGCGTTTTGCGCAACCGAAGACTGAATAGCACGAAACGCGGTGTGTACCTGCTCCTCGTTCTTCAGACCGAGATGAACACCGTTCACGTCGGTTTTGTGGGCAATGGTATTCGACAAGAGTTTCAGTACGACGGGATAGCCGATTTCGGCAGCGAGCGCCACTGCCTGCTCTTCGTTTTCGGCCACGCGGGTTTCGACCACCGGAATTCCGTAGTTGGCCAGCAGCTGCTTGGATTCGAATTCGTTGAGCAAGGTTCGGCCGCAGGAGCGCGCGCTTTGCACGAATTCTCTGACCTTGCGGCGCGCCTCGGCGGAGATCTCGGGTCCTTCTACCAGCGCCGGAGTCTCATAGAGACCGCGCAAGTTGTAGGTGTAGCGCCACATGTAAGTGAAGGCGCGAGCCGCAGCGTCGGGATAGTTGAAGGTGGGGATGCCGGCGGCATTGAGAATCGCGGTCCCTTGCGCCACGCCGTCGCCGCCCATCCAGCTGGCCAGCACTGGTTTGCCCGAGCTGTGGGCGTAGGGCCGCATGCGTTCCGCTACCTGGGTGGGATCGGCGAGACCCTGCGGCGCAATCACCGCGAGCAAGCCGTCGCTTCCCGGGTCTTTCGATGCGATGTCCACCGCCTTGACCAAACCCTCCGCATTCGTATCGGCCAGAACGTCGACGGGATTGCCGTGACTCCAGTGAGGAGAGAGAAAGCTGTCGAGCTGTTGCAGAGAATCCGGCGAGAGTTCAGTGAGCTTGCCGCCGGTCGCGATGAGTGCGTCCGTGGCCAGCACGCCCGGCCCTCCCGCGTTGGTCACGATCGTCAGGCGCGGGCCACGCGGGCGCGGCTGCTTGCTCAGCACTTCGGCCATATAGAACAGGTCGGCGATATTCTGCACGCGCAGCACGCCGCAGCGGCGGAACGCCGCATCCAGAACGTCGTCGCTTCCGGTCAACGCCCCAGTGTGCGACGCGGCCGCGCGCGAAGCAGCTTCCGAGCGTCCCGCCTTGATGACGATGATGGGCTTGCTGAGAGCGATCTCGCGGGCCGCGGAGAGGAATGAACGCGCATCTCCTACCGACTCCATGTAGAGAAGAATGCTCTTGGTGTGCGGATCGTCGCCGAAGTAGTAGATGAGATCGCCCCAGCCGACATCGAGCATCGAACCGGTGGAAACGATGGTACTGAAGCCGACATGCTCGCGTTTGCTCCAGTCGAGAATCGCCGTCAGCAGCGCGCCACTCTGGCTGAGAAAGGCGACACTGCCTTTTTCTGGCAGGGTCTTGGCGAAGGTCGCATTCAATCCGATGCTGGGATTCATGAAGCCCATGCAGTTGGGACCGATCAGACGCAGACTCCCGCGCCGCAGATGCTTCTGAATTTCTTCTTCCAGCGCTGCACCCGCAGGCCCTTGCTCGCGGAATCCGGCGGAGATCACGACAGCTGATTTCACGCCCGCGTCTACGCACTCGCCGATGATCTGGGGCACGGTCTGGGCCGGCGTGACCACCAGGGCCAGGTCCACTCCACCCTCGATGTCGCAAATATTCTTGTGCGTTTTGATGCCGAGGACCTCACCATGGCTGGGATTTACAGCATGGACTTTGATGGGAAACTTGCTGTCGAGCAGATGCGAGATCACGCTACGGCCGACCGTTCCCGGCCGATCGGTGGCCCCGATCACCGCTGCCGAGCGGGGAAGGAAAAGTGGATCCAAGCCTGCACGCGCACGGGGAGCGGCAGGATAAGCCTTGTCAACGATGGAGCGTATGGCGGGGCTGGATACCTGACTCACGAAAATTCTCCGGCAATCCTGAGTGCACCCATTGTTGCATATCTTCACCCAACGCGGAGCCGTGAGTCGGAAATGCGCACAGATCTGATTCCCGGAGTAGATCAACCTCCGACACAACCACCATCATGGCAGAGTTTTCTACAGCTGTCTGTGCGCGTATAGGGCTCAAATCACATGTGTCGGTGATGGTGATCACACGCGCAAATCCGATGCTACAATGAGCGCGAGGGAGGTGCGTGATGCGCGCTCCTTATGGACTAAATATTCTTGATAATTGCCTTACCTGCCCGGTGCGGGAGGAACATCTTTTTTGTAACCTCTCGGTTCACGCCGGTCAGCGTCTGAATGAAATCAAATCCACCGCTGTTTATCCCAAGGGTGCGATGCTCTTTATCGAAGGGCAGCAACCGCGCGGAGTTTTTCTGCTCTGCACCGGGAAGGCGAAACTTTCCACCAGTTCCCGCGAAGGCAAAACCATCATCACGAAACTTTCCGAGGGTGGCGACGTTCTCGGTCTGAATGCGGTGATCTCCAACCGCCCGTATGAAGTGACGGCAGAGATGATGGAGCCGGGGCAAGCCAACTTTATTCCACGCGACTCGTTGTTGCAGTTCCTCAAGGAGCATGGGGAAGTGGCCTTGCGCGTGGCCGAGCAGTTGAGCCGCAACTACTACACTGCGTATGAGGAGATCCGCACGCTGGGGCTGGCGACTTCGCCTTCGGAAAAATTCGCCAAACTGCTGCTTTCGTGGACGACCAAAACAACGCAAACCGACGGCTCTTCGCAGGTCAAGCTGACGCTGACTCACGAGGAGATCGCGGAGATCATCGGCACCACGCGGGAAACGGTGAGCAGGCTGTTTTCGGAATTCAAGAAAAAGCAGCTGCTGGCATTGAAAGGGTCGACCCTGGTTATTCGCAACCGGTTAGCGCTGGAGAAGATCGTTCAGTCCTGACTTGGGGTGTTGCGTTGCTAGTCAGGTGAGCAGGAAGAGACGTGTTGGCGCGGCGAGACTTCCCTTCGCCGCGCTGATCGTGTTCTCAAGGAACGATTTCTCCCTGATCTCGGGATTCAGACGCTGGAAGCCTCCTGTTTTCCTCCCCGCGGCTTCAAAACCGGTGATCGCCGGATTTGAACAACGGCAGGAGACGCTCGTGGAGAATCTCAATCGCCTGGAAGAGTTCTGCTAACCCCTCCGTACCGAAATCGACTTCGAGAGACTGCAGATCGATCGTAAGATCTTTAGCGATTTGTGTGGCCCGGCGAACCCTGTCTTCTGACAAACGGTTGATCGCGGCGTAGGGATCGCGTTGCTGCTGTTGCAGCCCGACCCACATTTGGACTGCCCGCGCGGTCTGACGGATGCTGTCGACCGCGTTGCGGAAATCGCTGAGAAGGCGCGGAGCAAAGTCGCCCGAAACGATTAGTTGCTCCAGGGCCTTCAGTTCTTCGGTGGCCCTCTGAAGGCGCTCTGCGATGGGCGAGCTGCCGGTCTGATTGGTGTTCATGTTGGCACTACGTTCGAATACTTCTAGTGCGATCACTTCTTCTCCGAGTCGCCGGAGGTTCGATCAACGCTCACCGTTCTAAATCGGCCATCACCCGGAAAATCTTGAGTGCCTGCCCTTAGAATGAAACGAAGCGTCAAACCAAGATGGCTCAACTGCACTGTGCCGCCCTGCTATTCGACCTGGATGGAGTGCTCATCGACTCCACTCCGGCCGTAACCCGCGTGTGGCGCCGCTGGGCACTGGAACATGGCTTCAACCCGCGTGAAGTCGTGGCCCATGCTCACGGACGTCCCAGCCTCATGACCGTCCGCGAATTTCTTCCGCACTCCGATCACGAGGCCGAGAATCGCGATGTTGAACGGCGCGAGATCGAGGACCTGGAGGGCGTTGTTCCGCTGCCTGGCGCGCTCGAGTTGCTGTGCAGTCTGCCCGCGGATCGCTGGACGATCGTAACCTCGTGCACGCAGGCGCTGGCGCAAGTTCGCATGCGGGCTGCCGCGCTTCCGCTACCGCAGAAGCTGATTACTGCCGACGATGTGACGCAAGGAAAGCCGCATCCCGAGCCCTATCTGAAAGCCGCATCCTGTATGGGATTTCTTCCCGCTGATTGCGTTGTGTTGGAGGATGTTCCCGCAGGCATCCGCGCGGGCAAGGCCGCCGGGAGTAAAGTGATTGCCTTCTCGACCACGGATCAGGAGCCGGCGTTGCGCGCCGCAGGGGCGGACTGGATTCTCAGCAATTGTTCCGACATAGGCGTGATGAACTGTGGACCGGGACTCCTGCTCACCCTTCGCGGCGCGAAAAAGTGAGACGGTGCTGATGGCGATGTGTGTCGGCCGTCGCTGAATTAAGAATTTCTCGTAAACCGTCCCCCTCTAAAGTATTTTCTCGCGCTGCCGATCAGGTCATCGAATTGCAAGAGGGTTCTGTGACCTCTGGCTGAAAGAACCTATTAGGAGCGACTTATGTCAACGGCAGCGGTTTCCAGCAGTTCCCTGTACCAGCAACTGCAAACCTATTTTCAGCAGCGGAAAAGCGACCTGCAGCAATTGGGACAGGATCTGCAGGCCGGCGATCTCACCGATGCGCAAACGGAATATAACGCGATTCAGACGCTGGGGCAGAACGGGCCGTTCGCCAACGGCGACGCCTTCTACCTGAGCAACCGTCAGCAGGACTTCAACGCGATTGGCCAGGCTTTGCAATCCGGCAATCTGGCCGATGCGCAACAGGCCTTCACCCAACTGGCGTCTACCTTTCAGGGGCCGACCGCGATTCAGCCGCTGTCGACAACCGGCGCGCCCGGTAGCCCTGGCGCCGGCACGAACCCGGGTGGGCCGGAACTAATTTTGAACCTGGGCAACGAGCCGGCCGGCGAGCAGATCACTATTAACTTGAACGCTGCTACGAACGGGACGGAGCAGGTCACGGTCAGTGCGTCCAACCCGCAGAGTCAGAACCCGCAGCAACTTACGTTCAACGTAAACCCCAACAGCAACGAGCAAATCGTGCTGAACTTGTTTAACAACACGTTGTCTCAAGCGCAGAACAACAGCGGAATCAGCGTCTCGGCTTAAGTTCTCACTGAGTCCGGTGCCGTCGAGCGACTGTCAAACCTCCTCAGTCGGCTCACTGCACCGGATTTATTTCTGTTCTCCGTCTCCCTGCAGTCCACACCCAGAGCTTTGCCCGCTGTTAATCATTTTGCATCGTCGAAATTCAGTACTTCGCGGGAGTAGACTAACTGAACCAACGCCGCGACTACCAAAGAGAGGACAGAGTCTATGAAAATCCGAGTGCTCTGTTTCGTCAGCGTCTTCGCTCTCGGAGTTTTATGTTGTGCCCAGGAAGCGCAACGCGATCAACCCACCGCCAAGGCCGAGGAGCGCATCATCAAGCAAGTGCGTCACGAGATCCTGATGCTTCCTTACTATGGTGTGTTCGACAATATGAGTTACAAGGTGAACGGCTACAACGTCACGTTGCTGGGACAGGTCGTGCGGCCCGTGACCCGGTCGGACGCCGAGAATGCGGTCAAGCATATTGAAGGGGTCGAACACGTCGACAACCAGATCGAAGTGCTTCCCCCATCCCCCATGGACGACGGCCTTCGCCGCCGGCTATTCCGTGCGATCTACCGATATCCTCCACTGCAAAGGTATGCGCTGGGTGTGCAGAAGGCGATCCATATCATCGTCAAGAATGGCCACGTGACGCTGGAAGGGGTCGTGGACAGCGAGGGCGACAAGAATATGGTCAACCTGCGAGCCAATGGCGTGTCCGGGGTTTTTTCCGTCACCAACAATCTGGAAGTGGTGAAGCCATGAGTTGAGACTGCGCTTGCGTATCATGCTCATGACTTAGACTTCGATCAGCAGAAGATCGCCTCGGAAACTGGAGGAAGGCCCGTTTGAGTTCTCATGCCATGAACCGCCGTAGATTTCTCGAAACCGCAACCATATTGAGCGCAGCCACACTGATAAGCACGAAATTGGGGTGGGCCACCGACGACCACAAGATTGGGAAAGTTGGCCTGCAGCTCTACACCGTGCGGGGGAAAATGAAGAGGGACTTTGACGGCACCCTCGCCAAGGTCGCTTCCATCGGATACAAGGAAGTGGAATTCGCAGGATACTTCGGCCGCCCGCCGCAACAGGTCCGCGCTGCTCTCGAAAAAAACGGTCTTACGTCTCCCTCCTGCCACGTTGATTACGACTTGCTTGCGCCGGACAAATGGCCGGTTCAGATCGAATCCGCTAAAACGATCGGGCAAAGCTACATCGTTAACCCGTGGATTCCAGAGGAACTGCGGAAAACCGAGGACGACTGGAAGCGCGCAGCCGAAACTTTCAATCGGGCTGGAGAAGCCAGCCAGAAAGCTGGCATTCAGTTCGCCTATCACAATCACTGGTTCGAATTCCTGCCGGCGAACGGAAAACGTCCGTATGACTTCTTGCTGGCGGCCTGTGATCCGAACCTGGTGAAAATGGAAATGGATTTGTGCTGGATTACCGCCGGCGGGGGCGATCCACTCGCCTATTTCGACCGCTATCCCGGGCGATTCCCGCTGGTCCACGTGAAGGACCTGAAGAGCATGCCTCAAGTCACCGCGGGCGGAGCGCAAAACTTTGGCGACACCGTCGCCATGACCGAGGTAGGCAGTGGCATCATCGACTGGAAGAAGATCTTCGTGCAGTCCGACAAGGCCGGGATCAAGCACTACATCGTCGAGCACGACCACCCCAAGCAGCCGTTTGAGAGTATCAAGACGAGCTACGAGTATTTGAGCGCTCTGCGCTGGTAGCCACGGAACTTCCCGTGTCAACCTGTCGCGATCGCCGCGGCTGCAACTGCGCGAACTCGGAAGGATCGTTACGCAAGTAACGGGTCTTCTTGGGCATTTTTATGGCATTTTGGAAGCAGCAAGAATCTACGTTTTGGGGCAGTGCGATGGACTGTGACGAGGAACGTGAAGGCTACGTCAGTCAACCGCGCGTCGCCTATCCGGCGATCCACGGCCGTGAAGACAAACAGCATCCTCTTCATCATCCCGTAAGGACGCGGGGGGAAGAAGGCTTTGGTGCTTTGATTGTGGCTTGCGGGGCGATCTGGGCCGTGTACCAGGTGATCTTCGACCGCGTCAGCCCTTGGCAGCTTCAACTCTATCCGCCCAGCCCGGTGGAGATTTGCTCTCTCGGCATCCTGATCTGGTTTCATGCCAAGTGGCGCCATTCCTCGCCGAGCTAAGACGGGCCTTTCTTCCGCCATTCGGTTAACGTTCCTGGCTCCCGCGCTATGCAAACGGCTCCTCAAGCGATGGACTTTGCCGCGTGAACAGTTCCGCTCCGTCTTCGGTTACGTGCATATCGTCTTCGAGGCGGATGCCGAATTCGCCGCGAATGTAAATTCCCGGCTCGTTGCTGGTGGTGATGTTCGCCAGCAGTTTCGTAGGGTTCCCGCGAACCAGGTACGGCCATTCATGGCCGTCCATACCCAGGCCGTGGCCCAGCCGGTGAGCGAAATATTTGTAATCGGGGCCGTATCCGGCGTCGGTGATAACTTTGCGGGCAGCATCATCGACAGAACCACAAGCTGTTCCGGGACGAGCCGCCGCTAATGCGGCCGATTGCGCGCGGCGCACGATGTCGAAGACCTGCCTCATCTTGTCGGTCGCCTTGCCTAACACGAATGTGCGCGTGATGTCGGACTGATATCCTTCGACCGAGCAGCCGTCGTCAACCATGATGACAGTGCCTTCGCGGATGACTTGCGGCGTGGTGGAACCGTGCGGCGAGGACGTGTATTCGCCGACCATCACGCTGGCCTCGCCGGAAAAGCCCATGCGGCCGTAAGCTTTCTCGATGAGCTCGCCGACGTCGCGCTGCGTCATGCCTTCCTTTAATGCACGGTATACCGCTTCGTAGACCATTAACGTCACTTGCGACGCCAACCGCATCAGCGCGATTTCGTGCGCACTCTTGATCATGCGGCAGCCGGCAGTGACGGGCGTCGCGCTGACGAACGTGGCTTGCGGCGAGGCTTTGGCCATACCATCGGAAAACACGAAACGGATGGTTTCCTCGATGCCGATTTTCCCGCCGGCGATGCCGCGATCTTTCAATCCTGCTGCGATGAGCCGGTACGGACTTTCATCTTCCTGCCACACGCGGACGTCGGCCTGTTCGCCGTCCGGCGCATTGGCAAGCTGTTCGCGCGCACGGCCTTCTTCAAACGCCGGGCAGACATAGAACGACGCGCCTTTGGCGGGCAGCACCAACGCAAATGTCCGTTCGCCGCCCCACCAGCGCATGCCGGTAAAGTAGCGCAATGACGTGCCTTCCATGATCACGATGGCATCGAGCGTGTTTTCACCCATGAGTTTGCGGGCTCGTTCCTGACGCTCGCGGCGCTCGTCCTTGGTGATGGGGACCGCTTCGTTCTTGCGCGACTTCAGCTGGGCGAGCGACGGCGGCAGGGAAGCCTCGTCTGCGCTGGCGCTCTTGCCGGCAAACAACGGTTGCGAAACGGCCGCCGCGCCTGCCGTTACCCCGCCGACTTGAAGAAAACGTCGCCGCGAAATCATGAGAGCCCCTCCTGGAATTAGAAACAACCGGAATTACGCGAAGCCGGGAATTGCGTAAGCGAACAAGGAATGCAATCGGGCATTATAGGAGATTTGAGAGTGCAGGCGGTATCCTCTCCAGCGAAACAAACGAAGATGGAAGCCGGCTTCCAATGCGCGGGCTGCGGCGAGTGGAATATGACTTCGGTCGATGCGTCTGCCGGAGGCCACCAACGCTACGTGGAAGACTGCCAGGTCTGCTGCAAGCCGAATGTGCTGCGCGTGGAGTACGACCAGGCGTCGGGAGAGTTCGTGATCGCCGCAGAACTGGAGTGATGCTGCCTTCAGCCAGCGTCTTCAATGACTAGGCGCGGTATAGTTACCAGTCGTGCGGAGGCGGAGTCGAACCAGCCACAGAAAGGACGGAACACATGGCAACCGGGTACAGCGCGGGCAGGATGGTGTCGCACAACATGGTGACGACGCAGTTTGAACTGGACGGCTTCCGCGTAACGCGCACGCTTGGAGTCGTGCGCGGCATCGTCGTGCGGTCACGCTCGATCTTTGGAACCATTGGTGCCGGACTGCAGACCCTGGTGGGCGGCAACATTACGCTGCTGACCAACCTGTGCGAAAAAACGCGGCAGGAGGCTTTCGACCTGATGCTGCAGCATGCCGCCGAACTGGGCGCGAACGCCGTAGTGGGCGCGCGCTACGACGCCACGGAGATCATGCAGGGCGTCACCGAAGTGCTGGCGTATGGGACGGCCGTGGTGGTCGAGCCGGCGAAGTGATGCCGAGCCGATGAATTGACGGTCCGGATTATTCCTTGTAGAAGAACCCTGCCACTAGCGAAGCCAGAATCGCGCCCAGCCACATTTCGATCATCCAACCCATGGGAAGTTCGCGGCCGGCCGCCGACCAGGTCGCTTGCGCGAAATTCAAAGGAAAGCCCGCGACCAGACCGACCCAGAAACCGATGCGTAGAGCCGTACCGGGGCCCGGGCCTAGCGTTTGCCGCGTCCATGCGTAGAGGTGCGCAATGATGATCGCCAGGATGAACAAAATGACGATCCATTGCCCGACGAAGTACGGGTAGCGCGGAGTTTTGAGGAAGATGCCTGCGTTTTGCAGGGCGGTGTAGCGGGCGGTTCCGATGACATAGATGCCCAGCAGAAAGCTCCAGATGTTCCACACCACGCCGCCGGCAAGACCGCCCAGCCAGATTCGTCCTTTGTTAAGAGACATAAGGGGGCTCCTCCTGATGTCGTTTATTCAAGAATGACCCTCGGGAATCTGCGCGGCAGTGTACACCAATCCGAAATTTCTGCTTCCACATTTCGGCGTAGGGGGAATCCCGAGCCGCGATTTCCACAACAAACTCCGCGCCGCTGGCCGAGGTCAAGAAAAATCTTAGCGAATGAATAGCGAAAGAACCAATCGCGTAAACGCAATCCCTTGTGGTCGCCTGATCGGTTAACCACAAGCCTTCGTAGTTTCTGAAATGAGCGCGAGAGTGGGACGGACGCGGTTAAGTTTCCGCTTGACAATAAACGACTTACGGGTAAGATGTGGTACAAAGTGGAACAAAATGGTGGTTCCGGTAGGGGCCGTGGGAGTCAGGAGCTGAAAACGAGGAGCCGGTGGAAAACCGACCCAGCAAGACGATAGACAGCCCGAATCGCCCGAGTTTGATTGACCTTTGCGCTGCTTTTACCTCCCTTGACGCTGTGATTGAGGAAGCGTGCCAAACGCGCGATTTGACATTCGCGCAAACAGCGCGCGAATGTTCGCGCGGCACGCGCAGATCCTTCGGACGCAAAAGCGGCGCCCTCAGGATGACAAGTTTCAGTGAGCACACCCAGATCCTTCAGCGACGAAAGACATGTCGCTTCAGGGTGACAGACAAACGCCATGTTTCGCGGCAATCATCCAACCCGAGTCGACGAAAAAGGACGCCTCAAGGTCCCGGCCGAGTTCAAGCGGGTGATCGACGAGAAGTATGGGCAGAAATTCTACATCACGAGCCTGGACGGGACTATTGCTCAACTTTATCCCTTCGAGGAGTGGGAGGCGATCGAGCGGAAGCTGGCCGGGCTGTCGACGTACAACCCTACAAAGATCAAGTTCCTGCGCACGACCGGATATTGGGGACAAGAAGTGGAGATGGATGGGCAGGGAAGGCTGCTGCTGCCGCAGTTGTTGCGCGATGCGGCACAACTGAAGGGCGACGTCGCAGTAGTGGGCTATCAGAAGTATCTGGAGGTCCGCAACCTGGAGGCGTATCGCAAGCAAGTGGTGGAAGACAAGATTACGCCTGACGATGCGAAGACGCTCGACGAACTGGGCATCTAGTCAGCCCCATCAAAGCGAAGGGCATGTTTGATGGGGGCCCCGAAATATGGGCGAGGGTTCAACATATACCCCTCAGGGGGTTGGACGTGGGGAAGCTGGACACGTTCCGGTTCTTTTAAAAGAAGCGATCGACTTTTTATCCGTGCGGCGTGGCGGGACCTATATCGACGCCACGGTGGGCCTGGGCGGGCACAGTTACGAAATCGCAAGACGCCTCGGCGCACCGGGACATTTGATTGGGCTCGATAAGGACCCGGGAGCGCTGGACATTGCGCGACAGAAACTGGTCGTTGGTCGTTCGTCGTCAGTCGTTGGCGAACAACCGGATTGGCCGGAGACCACGCTGCTGCATCGCTCGTTTGCAGAAATTGCAAACGGGCAGCAACCAGGGACCATCGACGGCATTCTGGCCGACCTGGGAGTCAGCAGCCTGCAGCTAGACTCGGCCGTGCGCGGATTCAGTTTTCAGGCGGATGGGCCGCTCGATATGCGGATGGACCCGCAGTCGGAGCGCACCGCCGAACAAGTGGTAAACCACCTCGACGAGCGTGAGCTTGCCGATGTGATTTACGAATTCGGAGAGGAAAGGAGGTCGCGGAGAATCGCCAGAGCCATTTGCCGGTCGCGGCCGATACGAACTACCGCACATCTTGCGGACGTGATATCAGCCGCGGCCCGGCCAATGAATCGGGCCGAAAAGATTCATCCCGCGACGCGCACCTTTCAGGCTCTTCGAATCTTCGTAAACCGCGAACTGGACGATCTGCGGGCGCTGCTGGAAGCGGCGCCTCGGATTCTGAAGCCCGGTGGACGCCTGGTGGTGATCAGTTTTCATTCGCTGGAGGACCGCATCGTAAAGGATGCCTTCCGCGACGGCGAAAAAAAGTACAAGTACTTCCGGGTGCTGACCAGGAAGCCGGTGACGGCATCCGAAGAAGAAAGAGATCGCAATCCGCGGGCGCGCAGCGCGAAGCTGAGAGCCGCGGAAAGAGTTTAGCTCCGGAAAACCTGCTGGAGCTCCCGGCATGGCTGTCATGGCGGTGCCGGGTCTAGAGATCAGGTTGCAACCAATGCGGACGCGAGGTGGCAATAGAATCCGCTGGGGCGGGCAGGAACGGGTTCCGTGGTAGGAATCCAATTGAGGTAGGTAGTGGGCCATGAACACGGGCAGAGCGAATACGGGAATGTACACGGGAACGGTCATCCGCGATCTGATCACGGCCGTAGAACGGGCCGAGCGGCGGGCTGAGCAAAGAGCAGAGCAGCAGCGCATTACGGAAGAACTGCAGGCGATCTTCTCTCTGGAGAGCTTTGCTATGCAGATTCCACTCACGGATCACGATCCAGTCCTGACAGGGGCGGCATAAATGGCGGCAGCGGCGGCAATTCGAAACGCGGATTTGACGGCAGGATGCACTGCAGCGCAGCGGCGTCCGTTCTGGACGGGCACGCCGGAGATTTATTTCTCCAAGGCCATCGACAATTCGCGGCTGGTCAAGATGGAAGACGCGCGCCGCAATGAAGAAATGAAGCAGTTCTGCGCGGCCCTGGTTCTCCTGTTCGTGCTCGTTTTCGGCTATACCTGGCAGCATTTTCGCGCCATTGAATACGGTTATCAGATCGAGTCGGCCAAGCGCGACCTGAACTCGCTCACTGAGATGAACCATGCGCTCATGCTGGAAGAAGCCTCGCTGCGCGACCCGGAGCGCATTGACGTGCTGGCGCGCCGGATGGGATTGGTCCCGCCGAATCCTGGGCAGGTGATCCGCATGGACGGCGCTACCGCCGATGGCCAGGGCCCGGTGATGGCAAGCGCAGTGATGGTAACGA
Organism: Candidatus Sulfotelmatobacter sp.; assembly: GCA_030041475.1. Classification (GTDB taxonomy): domain Bacteria; phylum Acidobacteriota; class Terriglobia; order Terriglobales; family Acidobacteriaceae; genus Sulfotelmatobacter. The sequence continues at coordinate 211,777 of JASHNU010000073.1, read as the reverse complement.
TCGCCGGGCAGTAGAGATTTGAGCAGGTCCGACTTCTTTAATTCTGGACGGGCTGAGCATAGCTCAACGGAAGATGGCTCAGCAACATTTTGACGGCGGCCCTGCGGTCCATGGGCCGCCACATTTGTCTCAAACGTTCTTCGGGAGCGTTGTCATCCTGAGCGAAGCGAAAGATCTATGCAATTCGCATCTAACAAGGCGCTGGTGGGAAGTTGCATAGATCTTTCGGCCCATAACAAAGCGCGGGCCTCAGGATGACAGACAAGTGAATACAGTCGATGTCCGCAACTGACTCCAACCTGAGCAAGAACTTCCGCCTCTACCTTCTGGGCGCGGCACTCCTGATCTGGTGCGTTGCCATCTGCGGCCGTCTCGTCTACCTACAGATCCTCGGCTACGGCAGTTTTGTCAAGCAGGCGGGACACCAGCAGCAGCGGGCGATTCCGCTGGCTGCCAAACGAGGCGTCATCTACGACCGCGCCGGGCGCGAACTGGCCATGTCCGTAATGGTGGATTCTGCATTTGCAGTGCCTACGGAAGTCAAAGACCTGCCGACCGCGATTTCACTGATTACGCGCATCACAGGTGACGACGCGAACGTCGTGTTGGCCGACTGCCGCGTGCACAAGACTTTCTGCTGGGTGGCGCGCAAAGCCGACGACGAGACCATCGAGCGCATCAAGTCGCTCAGTCTGCAGGGCATTCACTTCCAGAAAGAGCCCAAGCGTTTCTATCCCGCGCGCGATCTGGCGGCGCAGGTGCTCGGTTCAGTAGGTATGGAGGATTCGGGCCAGAGCGGCATCGAGCACGAATTTGACGATCAGTTGCGCGGCCGCGACGGAAAAATGTTCATCTCCGTTGATGCGCGCAAGCAGTGGTTCTCCGACGTCGAGAGGCAACCCGAGCCGGGCGAGAACCTGGTCCTGACCATCGACAAGAACATCCAGTACATCGCCGAGAAAGAACTTGACCAGGCGATTCACGACACGCAGGCAATCGCCGGGACTGTCATCGTCGAGAACCCGCACACGGGAGAAATTCTGGCACTCGCCAACCGGCCAACGTTCAACCCTAACCTGCGAAAAGAGATCACGCCGGCGGCTCTGACGAACCGTGCCGTGAGCTACATCTACGAGCCGGGATCGACCTTCAAGCTGGTCACGATTTCCGCCGCGCTCGAGGAGAAGCTGACCAATCCCAACGAGGTCTTCGACTGCCAAATGGGATCGATCGTCTACAACGGCATGCGCATCCGCGACTCGAAGCCGCACGGGCTGCTGCCGGTCTGGGGAGTGCTAGCTGAGTCGAGCGATGTGGGCGCCATCAAAATCGCGCTGCGCCTGGGCGACGAACGCTTCTACAAATACATTCGCGCTTACGGATTCGGGCAGCAGACCGGCATTGAACTGCCCGGCGAGACGCGCGGACTGACCAAGCCACCAAGCCGCTGGTCGAAAGTTTCGATTGCCGCGATCTCGATGGGACAGGAAATCGGGATTTCTGCAATGCAACTCGCCGACCTGGTTTCGACCTTTGCCAACGACGGTGTATGGGTCGCACCGCGAATTTTGGCGGGAACGGTCGAGTCTTCCAACCAGCCGCAGACCGTGGCGTTTCACCCGGGCGCGTCACATCGCGTGATCTCTTCTTACACGGCCGCCGAGATGCGCTCGATGATGCAGAAAGTCGTGCTCGAAGGTACCGGACGCAAAGCAATTCTCGAGGGCTACAGCTCGGCGGGAAAAACCGGCACGGCGCAGAAGGTTGACCCCGCCACCGGAGCGTATTCGAAAACGAAATATATCGGTTCCTTCGCCGGCTTCGCACCGGTGAACAATCCGCAGATCGTGGTCGCCGTTATTCTCGACTCAGCCGTCGGATTGCACCAGGGCGGCCAGGTTTCGGCTCCGGTGTTTCATCGCATCGCGCAGCAGGTGCTCGAATATCTGCGCGTGCCGCACGATCTGCCGCTGGCGCCGCAACATCAACTGCTGCTGGCTCGGGCGAAGACTCAGGATAAAGACCTGGAGGAGGGAACTCCGGATCACCCCGGCGAGCCGCTAGAGTCAGCCGAAGTGAACATGGATTCCTCGGATGTCGCCAAGCCTGGCGTGACGCATGCGCCCTCGCTGGCGCAGGCCAATAGCGACGCACAGGTAGTCCAGGCGGCGATGCGCCAGACCGTTGCTGCGACCAGTCCATCAGACCAGGCCAAAGGTGCGTCTTCGATCGGTGCCATGCCGAGCCCCGCTATGACCACTGCCTCACCCACAACTGGAACTGTTGTTCTGAACGTGGAACAGGGCGGAATCATTGTGCCGTCATTTGTGGGCAAAACCGTGCGCGGTGCCGTCGAAGCAGCGCAAGACGCAGGCCTCGAACTCGACGCCGTCGGCAGTGGCGTCGCCCGCCAGCAGTCGCCCGCCGCAGGGACGCGTGTCACCGCCGGAACGCGGGTGACCGTGCAGTTCGGAAGGTAACACCCACCAACCACCGCGAAGTCCCCACCTTAATCTGAGCCAGTTTTCCACTTCTCCTCGACTTAGAATGAGCGAATGAAGAATGCCGCCATTCAGCGAATCTGCGTCTTCTGCGGTTCCAGCGCAGGCAATCGTCCTGAGTATCGCGCCTGTGCCGAGCAGTTGGGCGTCGAATTGTCGCGGCGCAAGATCGGGCTCATTTACGGCGGAGGAAAGGTCGGCTTAATGGGAGCGATTGCCGATGCAGCCCTGGCCGCTGGCGGCGAGGCCGTGGGGGTGATCCCCGAGCATCTGATGGCGCTGGAAGTCGGGCATCGCGGTCTCACCAAACTCCATGTTGTGCGCTCCATGCACGAGCGCAAGGCCCTGATGGCCGACCTGTCCGACGCATTTGTCGCCCTGCCCGGCGGTTTCGGGACGCTCGAAGAGTTCTGCGAAATCGTCACTTGGGCACAGCTCGGGCTGCATGCCAAGCCCTGCGGCATTCTGAACGTGCTGGGATATTATTCTCCGCTGCTCGCCATGCTCGACCATGCCGTCGAAGAACGCTTCCTCAAGCCGGAAAATCGAGCCCTGGTGCTGGCGCGGGACTCGGTGCCCGCACTGCTCGAAGCGCTCGAAGAGTGGCAACCCATGACCGTCGAAAAATGGCTGGACTGGGAGACGACGTAGAGCACTTCTCTGCTCCGCCTTCCGTTTGACCCGCCGAAAAAGCGCGTGTTACGGTAAACAGTCACAGCAACTCGCCAGACCTGCCGCCGCTGGCTGATTGAGGTCCATTTTGCATTCGGTCGAGGCCCCTGCCATTCGCAGAACCGCGCTGAACGCCGTCCATCGCCAGATGGGCGCGAAGATGGTGGAGTTCAACGGCTGGGACATGCCGGTCGAATATCCCGCGGCCATTGGCTGCGGAATCATCAATGAGCACATTGCCGTGCGCACCAGCGTCGGCATTTTCGACGTCAGCCACATGGGCGACATCCGCCTCGCCGGCCCGCAGGCCCTCGGCGCCGTTCAGCACATCTCCATGAACGACGCGTCGAAGCTGGCGATCGGGCAGGCGCAGTACTCCGCGCTGCTCTATCCTGAAGGCACGTTTGTAGATGATGTGATCGTGCACCGACTGGCCGCCGACGAATATCTGCTCGTTATCAATGCGGGCACACGCGAAAAAGATTTCAGCTGGGTGCGCGACAACACGCGCCAGTTCGACTGCGCCGTCGAAAATCTTTCCGATGATTACACGCAGATCGCCATCCAAGGTCCGAAGGCGGTTGACCTTTTGCAGAAGCTGACCGACGCCGACCTCAGCGCCGTCAAATTCTATTGGGTGACGCACGGAAAACTCTGCGGCCTCAATCAGATTCTGATGGGCCGCACCGGCTATACGGCGGAAGACGGGTTCGAAGTCTACATTCCCTCGGATGAGGCCACCAGCGCGCGCGTGTGGTACGAAATTCTGGCTGCTGGCAAGGAGTTCGGGGCCGTCCCTTGCGGCTTGGGCGCCCGCAACACACTGCGCCTGGAGGGCAAGCTGCCGCTCTACGGCCACGAGATCTCCGATACGATTAATGTCTGGGAGGCCGCTCTCGACCGCTTCTGCAAAATGGAGAAGCTCGAGTTCATCGGCCGTGCGGCGCTTGAAAGGGCCAAAGCCGCTGGTCTGAAGCGAACTCTCGTCGGCCTTGAAATGACGGAGCGCGGCATCGCTCGCGATGGCTACAAGGTTCTCGATAAGGGCGGCCGCGAGATCGGCTATGTCACGAGTGGCTCCCCGGCACCTTTCCTGAAGAAAAATATTGCGCTGGCCTACGTTCCACTGGAGTTTGGCGCAGTCGGCAATAACCTGAAAGTGGAAATTCGTGGGCAGGGCGCTGGGGCGGTGGTCGTGCCGACGCCGTTTTACAAGCGACCGAAGAAAGCGGCCTAACGGCGAACAAGGAAAGAGCATTACAGACGTAAGCTGGCAGCCAGGAGCGAAAGGTTTATGGCCTACCCCACAGATCGCAAATACACCAAGGAACACGAGTGGATCCAGGTGAACGGCAACGCTGCTGCTATCGGTATCACCGATTACGCGCAGCAATCGCTCGGTGACATCGTGTTTGTGGAGGTCCCCAAAGCTGGCACGGAACTCGTCGCCGGCAAGACCTTCGGTACGGTCGAATCGGTAAAGGCGGTATCAGATTTGTTCGCGCCGGCTTCAGGCACGGTGACCGAGGTGAATGGCGCCCTGGCCACTTCTCCGGAAAATGTGAACAAAGACGCCCACGGTTCCTGGATGGTGAAGATCACACTGAAAAATCCGGCCGAACTGAAGGCCTTGCTCTCGGCTGCAGACTACGAAAAATTCGTAGCCGAAGAGGCGGGCCACTAACAGTTCTCGATTACAGATTTTCGATTGCGAGTGATTCGGGTCACTTCGCCGGTGAAATCCGCAATCTAGAATGTTTGGTCTGGACTCAAACGGAGCATACGAATCGTTGTCGGCCTTGAATACATCGATATAGCTTCCTATGCGCTACTTACCCAAATCACCTGCTGACCGCGAAGCCATGCTGAAGGCGATTGGCTTTCGCTCGGTTGACGATCTTTTCGCACCCATTCCCGCCGAGTATCGCCTCGCTCGCGACCTCAACATCCCGCGCCAGATGGCGGAATCGGAAATCGTGGACTATTTCCGCCAGCGCTCGCGCGAAAATGGCGACGGCTACACCAGCTTTCTGGGTGCGGGTGTGTACTTTCACTACCGGCCCGTCATCATCGACTCCCTGATTTCGCGCGGCGAATTTCTTACAGCCTATACGCCCTATCAAGCTGAGATTTCTCAGGGCACGCTGCAGTCGATCTTTGAATTCCAGACCATGATCTGCGAACTGACGGGCATGGAAGTGGCCAATGCCTCGATGTACGACGGCTCGACCGCCGCGGCCGAAGCGGTGATGATGGCGGTGCGCCTGACCGGTCGCCGGCGAGTGGTTGTGGCGCGCAGTTTGCATCCCGAATACCGCGAAGTGCTGACAACCTATGCCACACATCAGGGCATGCCGCTCTCGCTCGTGGGCTTCGGAGACGATGGTCGCGTGAACCGCAGAGAACTCGAGAGTTCAATTTCCGCCGAAACGGCCTGCGTGCTCATCCAGTCGCCAAATTTCTTCGGCGCTATCGAAGATGTAGACGCTATCGCCGAAATCACCCACAAAAATGGAGCGATGCTGGTGGTCTCGATTGCAGAAGCTGTTTCGCTTGGAATCGTTGAGCCGCCGCGGCAGGCTGACGTCATCGCCATGGAAGCGCAGTCCTTTGGCGTGCCCATGGGTTTCGGTGGTCCCTACTGCGGCGTAATCGCGACGCATGAGAAAAATGTCCGCCAGATGCCCGGCCGCCTGGTCGGGCAAACGACCGACAAGCAGGGCAAGCGCGGCTTCGTGCTGACTCTCGCGACCCGGGAACAGCACATCCGGCGGGAGAAGGCGACCTCGAATATCTGCACGAACCAGGCGCTGGTCGCGCTCATGGTTAACATTTTCATGACGGTGTACGGGAAGGTTGGGCTGAAGGAACTGGCGAAACAGAATCTGGCAAAGGCTGCTTACGCAGCAGCGCAATTCGCGAAGCACAGCAAGATTCTCTTCGGCGGCTCACCACGCTTCAACGAATTTGTGGTGCAGACCAGCGAAGATCCCCGCGCCATCAACAGCCGCCTGCTTGGGCACAAGATTGTCGGCGGACTCCCGCTGGAGAAGTTTTATCCGGAATTGGGGAATGCGGCCCTGTGGTGCTGCACAGAACTCACCACACGGAGCACGATCGATACCGCTGCCGGCTTCGTCGCTGAGAGCGAACGCTCCGTGCGCTCCGGCAAAGAGGTGGGCCTGCAAGAGGTGACGCGATGAAGCACATGACCCGTAAAGCCACGCGTCACGTCAGTCAAAACGAAGGCCTGATTTTCGAAAAGTCCTCTCTCGGCAAAGCCGCCTGGAAGCTTCCGCCGCTCGACGTGCCCGCAGCGGATGCCACAAAGCTGCTCGGGGCCTGGGAAAGAAGAGATCTGGGGGCCATGCCTGAAGTGAGCGAGATCGAGATTATCCGCCACTTCACGCGGCTTTCGACGTGGAACTACGCCATCGATCTCGGCATGTATCCGCTCGGCTCCTGCACTATGAAATACAACCCGCGCGTGAACGAAGCGGTCGCGCGTGTGGAGGGGATTGCCAACGCGCATCCCTACCAGCCGGAAGAAATTTCCCAGGGTGCGCTGCGCATCATCAAAACCCTGAGCGAATGCCTGATCGAGATTACCGGCATGGACGCCATCACGCTGCAGCCTGCCGCAGGTGCACACGGCGAAATGACTGGCCTTCTGATGGTACGCGCGTATCACCAATCCAAAGGCAACGCGCGGAAGAAAATTCTGATCCCCGACTCCGCCCATGGAACGAATCCGGCCACTGCCGCCATGGTGAGCTACGCGGTCGAAAATCTGAAATCTGATTCGCGCGGGATGGTCGACATCGCCTCGCTCGAGGCGCAAATGAACGAAGATGTCGCGGCCCTCATGCTCACCAATCCCAACACTTTGGGTGTGTTCGAACAGGACATCCACAAGATCTCCGAAATCTTGCACGCCAAGGGCGGCCTGCTTTACATGGATGGCGCTAACATGAACGCGCTCGTGGGCAAAGCGCGCCCCGGTGATTTCGGCGTCGACGTCATGCACCTCAACCTGCACAAGACGTTTTCCACACCGCACGGCGGAGGAGGCCCAGGGTCAGGGCCAGTCGCGATCAAGAAAATTCTGGAGCCATTTCTTCCGACACCGGTCGTGGTGAGGAGAGCCGACGGCGCGCTCGCCTTCGAATACAACCGTCCGCAATCGATCGGACGCGTGCGCGCGTTCTATGGCAACTTTGGCATGTTCGTGCGGGCGCTGGCCTACATCCAGGCAAACGGCCCCGACGGGCTGCGCCAGACGACTGAAGACGCCGTACTGAATGCCAATTACATTCGCAAAGGCCTCGAGGGCACTTACGATTTGCCGTATTCCACGCCCACCATGCACGAAGTGGTGTTCAGCGACAAGTTGCAGGCGAAAAAAGGCGTCCGCACTATGGATATCGCCAAGCGCCTGATAGATTACGGTTTCCATCCTTACACGACGGCGTTTCCCTTGATCGTGCCGGGTGCGTTGATGATCGAGCCGACCGAGAGCGAACCGAAGGAAGAACTCGATCTGTTTATCGAAGCGATGAAGTCGATCGCCGAGGAAGTCGAGGAAGATCCGCAGACAGTGCTCGATGCGCCGCACTCCACGCGTGTTTCCCGGCTGGACGAAACCGCCGCCGCCCGCAAACCTGTGCTGCGCTGGAAACCGGCTTCTTGATTGCAGAGTTTTGATTTCAGATTGCACAATTGCCCGCGACGTCCTAAGTCTTCAATCCGTATCTGAAATCGCAAGCCCCGAATTGTCGTTCCCGTTTCCTCCCCTGTGTTCCTCCGTCTTCTCTGTGGTTAACTACTGATATTGCCCGCAAACGAACCAGCGAGCTTGTTCGCGTCCCCGGAAAAACGCAATCTGCTCGTGTGTCTGTTGCTCGCGCTGATCACGCTCGCGCTCTACAATCCGGTCACCCATCATCCGTTCGTCAACTATGACGACGACCGCTACGTCACCGAGAACCCGCACGTTCGCCAGGGACTGACGCCGGGCACCGTTGCTTGGGCGCTGACGTCAACCGAGCAGGCCAACTGGCATCCTTTGACATGGATGTCGCACGCTCTCGACGCTTCGTTGTTTCGTTTGAATCCTGCGGGGCACCATCTCACCAGCATGCTGCTGCATGTCGGCAATGTGATTATGCTTTTTCTCACACTGGTAGGGTCGACGCGCCGGCTTGGTCCGAGCCTATTTGTTGCCGCGTTGTTCGCGGTGCATCCCATCAACGTCGAGTCGGTTGCTTGGGTTGCCGAGCGCAAGAACGTTCTCTGCGCCTTCTTTTTCCTCCTCGCGCTTTGGGCTTATGGCCGGTTCGTGCGAAAACCGCATTGGACGCGGTATCTGGCGGTCGTCGCCTTGTTCGCCGCTGGACTCGCCTCCAAGCCGATGGTGATCACTCTGCCATTCGTTTTGCTGCTGATGGACTACTGGCCGCTGATGCGGGTTCGCACCGCGCACGCGATCGGACATGGTGGAAACAGCGGAACGGATTCGCCGCAATTGGCGTGGTCGAAGCTTGCTCTGGAAAAAGTTCCCCTGCTGGTGTTGTCGGCCGCGAGTGCAGTCATCACTTTGCACGCGCAGCGAACCGGAGGTGCGATGCGGTCGACCGAGCAATTCACCTTCGGAGCGCGCATCGCCAACGCGATCTTCGCCTACGCGATGTATCTGTGGAAGATGATTTGGCCCGCGCACTTGGCCCCTTTATATCCGCACTTCGGGAAGGCCCTCGCAGCGTGGCAAGTGTCGCTCGCGGTGCTCGTCCTCATCATTATCACCGCAGCCGCGATCAAGTTCCGCACCCGCCGCTATCTGCTCGTCGGTTGGCTGTGGTTCCTCGGAACGCTCGTTCCCGTCATTGGACTGGTGCAGGTGGGAGACGCTGCCATGGCTGACCGTTATGCCTACATTCCGCTGATCGGCATCTTTGTCATGGTCGCGTTCGGTGCCGCTGACCTGGCGGAAGCGGCGGGTCTCGGCGGCTGGCCAGCGGCAGCCGCTGCAGCGTGGTTGATCGCTCTGGCGTTTGCTGCTCATCGCCAGATCGATTACTGGCAGAACAACCAAGCTCTCTGGTCACACGCTCTAGCCGTGACGCAGAACAATTTCATTGCGGAAGACAATCTCGGCGGCGCGCTGATTCTGGAAGGCAAAGAGGATGAGGCCCGTGCTCATTTCGAGGCCGCGTCGCGCATCAACCCGAACGATCCCATGAGCCATACCAACCTTGGTGCCTATTTCCAGACGCACCATCAAATGCGCAAAGCGATTGAGCAATATCAAGCCGCGATTGCTGTTACATCCGACTCAGGCTTGTTGGCGCAGATCTATGCCAATCTCGGCGCGGCGCAAGAAGAGCTTGGCGAAGACGCGGCCGCACACGGCGATTTCATGCACTCGCTGCGCCTGAATGAGAATCAGTTCAATGCCTGGCTAGGGCTCGGATTGCTGGCCGAAAAACGCGGCGATCTTCCGGAAGCGATCGCGAATCTGAGCCGTTCAATCGCGATCCAGCCGTCGGCGCAGGCGTACCTGGAACTCGGCCGCACATTGGAACGGGTTGGCCGTCCTGTGGATGCGCTCGGTGCTTATCAGCAAGCGCTGGAAGTCTCTCCCGATCTGACCGAGGCGCAGCAAGCCATCGAAGCGCTTCGCCGACAGAAGCGGTAAGTGCGGTCTAAGTTCAGCCTGACTCTGGCGCCTGAGCCCGCTAGCTTTTTCTGGAAGTCACCGCAAAGAAGGCGGCGGCCTCCTGCTCCACGTTCTTACTTCCACAATGCGGGCACTTTGGAGCGTCCTTGTCGTGTTCGGTCAGGGTTAGAACTACTTCGAAGGGCTTATGACAATCGAGGCAGACGTAATCGTAAACGGGCATGGACACCTCCCGTGAGAATGCCGTTGGGGAAATTGTACGCCTGCACGAAAATGAATGACGGACATTTCTTATGGTGACTGGAGCGCCGCATTCCTGGCAGCTTATCCCACCATCAGGAAATCAGACGATTGTGAATTTCGTCGAACGTTACTTAGGGCTGATGTCCACCGATGCTCGCGTGGTTTCCCACTCCAGACGCATCGTACAGCCACTACCCGCCTTGTCATAGGCGATCGTGAAATTCTCCACCGGCGAAGGCAGCTTGGAGACTTTCATGTCCACGCGAGCTAGCTCGTCGCTCTCGTACTTGTACGGGATTCCCCACTCGCCCGTCTTCTTGTTGATGATCAGTGTCCACTTGTCCGCAGCCGGGATGGTGAAAATCGTGTAGCTGCCCGCTGGAACCGTCTTGCCGCCGACCACAAGGTCTGCGCTCGCGACAAATGTCGTTGCCTCGTTCGCGCCCGTGCGCCACACCTGGCCCAGCGGCACCAGGTCGCCGAAGATTTTTCGCCCCTTCATACGCGGGCTGGAGTAATCGGTCTTAACAGTCTTGCCGCCGCCGAGATCGCACGTTGCCGAAGCAGCTGGGCTGGGCCGGTTTCCCTGGGCGAACGAAGCGGCAGTGAAAACGAGGGCGAAAAGTGCGAAGATGGTAATTCGTTGTTGCATGGTTTCTCCTTTTGAGGACGTGCCCTCAAGAAGCTTTTGACGTTTGAAGAAGGATTCTGTCAGCGACGATTATGCTCCCCGCGTTGCGGCGGGTACAATCCTCCAATGCCCGTATTCGACGAAAAGCAGGAAGAACTCGAGCGCTACGAAACCATGATGGGCGTGCCTCGCGGCCGCCTGGCCGTCACACTCGACATGATCACCGACGCCATGGCCCTGGTCGGCCAGCACGGCGTCTATTGCCAAAGTCAGCGCTGGCCGGGCAAACCAGTCATGGACATCCAAATCATCATGAACAGTCTGACCGGCGCCAAAGAGCTGATCCAGAGCGTAATGGAAGGGCTGAAGAAGGACGCGGCCCTGACCTCTGGTTAGCGCAGAGGAGCACCAACAACCCGAATCAGTCCGTGCCCCTCTGTGTCCTCTGTGTTATACGGGTCTGTTTACGCCAGCGTGTACTTGCCGCGCTCGATCATTTTCTGCGCGACTTGTTGGCGCAGTTCGATCGTGTTGAACGGTTCATACTTCGCGAGCCGCCGCAGGATGGCAAGCTGGGTGCGCAACATGTCTCCGTCCGCCACTGCGGCTATGACCTTCCGAGCTGCTGACTCCACTTTCTCGATTGCCTGTGACAGATACACGCGCGTCATGGCAATTGGCAAGGCCGCGGCCGCTTCGCCCTTGGCCTCGGCGATTTTCTGCGCGCGCAGCACGGCCGATTCCATGGCGTAGGTCTCAATGGTCATGTCGGCAATTGCACCCATGATTTCCTGCTGATCCTGGATCGCCTGCATGTATTTCTGCGTGGCTGCGCCTGCCGCAAACAGTCCCAGCTTCTTGGCTTGCGCTACCAGCTTGCGCTCCTCTGCCAGTGCGCCCTCCAGTTCCTCTCCGGCTGAAGGTCCGGAGAGCACTTCGTCCATGAGTTTCTTGATGGCCGGCATCAGCGGTAACTGGCCGGTCATCGCCCGCTTCAGCAAAAAGCCGGTGATGATGAGCCGGTTGATCTCGTTCGTCCCTTCAAAAATGCGATTAATGCGGGCATCGCGATATGCCCGTTCCGCCGGATACTCTTCGACGAATCCGTAACCTGCATAAATCTGCATGGTCTCGTCGACGATGTAGTCGATCATCTCCGAGCCCCAGACTTTCAGAATAGAGCACTCGACCGCATACTCTTCAATCGCCTTCAGAGCTTGCTTGGCGGCATCGGATGCCGATTTGTCGACCTCGCCCAGAGCCGTGTCCATCATGGCCACCGTGCGATAGACGAGCGATTCGCCGACGTACAGTAAAGTCGCCATGTTGGCGATCTTTTCCCGCACCAGCCCGAAGTCTGCGATGACTTTGTTGAACGCCTTGCGCTGCTTGGCATAGGCAATGGCGTTTTCCATCGACACACGGCCGCCCCCGATGCACATCGCGCCCAGTTTGAAGCGCCCAATGTTCAAAATGTTAAAAGCGATGAGGTGCCCCTTGCCGATTTCGCCCAGAAGATTTTCCGCCGGCACCCTGCAGTCATTCAGAATGATGGGACAGGTGGAGGATCCGCGGATCCCCATCTTGTGTTCTTCTGCACCGACCGAAAATCCAGGGAAGCCGCGCTCGATAAGAAACGCCGAAAACTTCTCACCATCGATCTTCGCGAACACAGTGAACAAGTCGGCGAATCCCGCGTTGGTGATCCACATCTTCTCGCCGTTCAGGATGTAATGCTTGCCGTCCTTCGAAAGCTCAGCGCGGGCGCGAATATTCATGGCGTCCGAACCGGAGGTCGATTCCGACAGCGCATAGGCACCGACCATCTCGCCGGTGGCCAGGCGCGGCAAGTATTTCTGCTTCTGTTCCTCCGTGCCGAAATAAACAATCGGCAAGAGCCCGATGCCGCTATGCGCGCCCCAGCTGGTGGCAAAGCCGGCGTATTTCGCAATGTGATCAGCAATGACGGCGGCAGTGACCTTGTCCATCTCGAGGCCGCCATACGCCTCAGGAATTTCGACTCCAGCCAGGCCGAGTTCGCCCGCTTTCTTCAGCAGGTCACGCGTTACCGAGAAATCCTTGTGCTCGATCTTCTCAATGTTAGGAATAATTTCATTGACCGCGAACTCCTCCGCAGTCTGGCCGATGAGCTGGTGTTGCTCCGAGAAATCTTCAGGAGTGAACACTTCTTCCGGCTGCCGCGACTCCAACAGAAAGCTGCCGCCGGCAATTTTGGTCTTGGGTAATGCAGTGGTTGTCGCCATGACGTCCCTCACGTATGAACCGCCGGCCACCCTAAGGGCTCGGCGGGAACCCTATGCAATTCTAATTCGGGCGCGACGCGAATGATAGGCCGGAAATCCCGAGTTTCAAGGGCGTTTCGTCGGACGTGGAGCTAAACGTTCTCGAAAATTCCTGCCGCGCCCATGCCTCCGCCTACACACATGGTCACCATGCCGTAGCGGGCCTTGCGCCGCTTCATTTCGCGGATCACGGTCGCAGCGAGCTTGGCTCCCGTGCATCCCAGCGGATGCCCCAGCGCGATCGCGCCGCCATTGGGATTGACCTTCTCCGGATCAAGCCCAGCTTCCTTTATCACGGCCAGCGACTGCGCCGCGAACGCCTCGTTTAGCTCGATCACGTCAATGTCGGAAAGTTTCAGCCCCGCGATTTTCAGGGCCTTCGGAATTGCGAACACCGGGCCCAGTCCCATTTCTTCCGGTTTGTATCCGGCCGTCGCAAATGCAACGTAGCGGGCCAGCGGCTTGATGCCGAGGGCTCTTGCCCGCTCTGCGGACATCACGACCGCAGCCGCGGCGCCATCCGACATCTGCGATGAATTACCCGCAGTCACTGTGCCTTTCAGATGGAATGCCGGCTTCAGAGAAAGCAGCGCTTCAAGCGAGGTGTCGGCGCGGGGCCCTTCATCGATCTTGAACAGAATCTCCTGCTTCTTCGGCTTCGAGCCATTCGGCATGCTGAAAGTCACGGGAACGGGTACGATTTCGTCGTCGAACTTCCCGGCCTGGATCGCAGCCAGCGCTTTCTGATGGCTCCGCAGCGAGAACTCATCCGCAGCTTGGCGCGTAATTCCAGCGCGCTGTGCCACGCGCTCCGCGGTCAGTCCCATCGAAAGATATGCGTCGGGATAATGATCGACCAGCCACGGATTCGGCGAGATCTTGTGGCCGCCCATCGGAATCATGGTCATTGACTCGGTCCCGCCCGCGACGATCACGTCCGCGCCGCCGCTCATAATGCGCTCGGCCGCCATGGCAATCGCCTGCAATCCAGAGGAACAAAATCGATTAATCGTCAGCGCCGAAACCTCTACCGGCAAACCCGCGCGCAACGAGGCAATACGGGCCACGTTCATCCCCTGCTCCGCCTCAGGCATGGCGCAGCCGAGAATCACGTCTTCGATTTCTCTGGGATCGAGCTTCGGCACGCGCTCTAGCGCGCCCTTGATGGCAACCGCGCCCAATTCATCCGGCCGCGTAGCGCGGAGCGTTCCTTTGTAGGCGCGCCCCACCGGCGTCCGAACCGACGAAACAATCACGACTTCACGCATAGAATTTCTCCATTTAACAGAACTGTCAATTCGACGTCCTTACGATTCGATGTTTTGTCTCGCCTTTCCGCTTCAGCACCCGGTTACCTTGCCGGTGCGAAGAAGAAATAATCGGCGGTGTAATTGCTCTTTGTTTCCGCGTCTTTGTGGGCTTCGTCGCAAGCCTCGCCGCCGGGCTTGCCCCCGTGCGTATGCACTCGTTGAATGGCGGTTACTTTCGCAAGCTGTCCTTTTCCTGAATTGCTGACCACATTCACCAGCAGCCAGGGAATCGAGTCCGCGTCGAGCGAATCCACGTGCGCCGCGGCTTTGCCGGTGACTTCGCTGCCATCTTTTAGCTTCCATGTCGGCCCGGCGGAGTGCTGGCCGATTACTTTGTCGCTCCGGTCACGCAACTCGGCCTCCGGGCCTTTTAGTGTCCACGCGAACTTGCCGTCCGCGCCTGCCTGGCAGGCGTAAACCTGCGATCCCTTGGCGTGCACGAACAGGACCGGAGTCAAGCCCGCAGGAACCGCGATCGCATCGGGCACATCGGGCGCCGCTTCCTTTGGGGGAGCGCTTGTCTGCGCCATGGCGGCCAGCGATCCGACGAGAACTATCATTAATTTGAACATTAGCCATCGAACCGGCAGAAAGCTTTCCTCCAAGACTGGCATGAGTGACCTCTCCTAATTTCTCAGCGTCTTGCCTGTCTTCAGCGTGTACTGAATTCTCTCCTGCGTCTTCTTCTCGCCGCACAGCGACTTGAACCCTTCGCGTTCCAGGTCAAGAATGTACTGCTCACTGACCGCTGTGCCCGGGGTGACGTGTCCGCCGCAGAGCACTTCCGCGATCTTTCCGCCCAGCTTCACCTCATAGTCGGTGATGTAGTCGCCCTGCCGCATAAGGTAAACGCCCATTTTGAGCGCTGCCAGCAAGCTTTCGCCCGGCGCTGGAATATCGGTACGCGGCACCGGCGGTTCGTAGCCCGCGCGGACCAGTTCCAGAGCGCGCGCCTTCGCATCGGAGAGCACGCGCTCGCGGTTCATGGTGATGCGGTCGGAGTCGGCGAGGAAACCGAGGCCGCGGGCTTCATGCGCCGAGGTCGCCACTTTTGCCGTCGCGATGGTCTCAAACGCCTTTTTCATCGCTTCCAGCATTTCGACCGATCCCGCCAACGCGTCTTTTTGAGAACCGCTCAAGGCCGCAGTTCCACCTCGCGAAGCCGCGGCACTATCCACGGCACGCAGCAGCATTTCCTTGCAGCCTCCGCCACCGGGCAGCAGGCCCACACCGATCTCGACCAGACCTGTATAAAGCTCGGCATGGGGCTGGCGTGCCGCAGCGTGCAACGAAATCTCAGTGCCGCCGCCCAGGCACAGCCCGAACGGCGCTGACACCACGGGTTTCGGAGAGAACTTGATTGCCTGCGTCATTCCCTGGAACTGGCGGATGGCGAGGTCGACGTCGTCCCACTCCTCTTCCTGCACGCTCATCAGCAGCAGCATCAGATTCGCGCCGACGGAGAAATTCGCAGCGTCATTGCTGATCACGAAAGCGTCGAAGCTGTCTCCCGGTCCGCCGGGCTTGAGTGTCTGTGTAATCAGGCTGATGATGTCCGCACCGAGTGAGTTCATTTTGGAGTGGAATTCGAGGCAAGCCACTCCATCGCCAAGATCGACCAGTGAGGCGCCCGAGTTCTTCTTCACCACTCCGTTGGATTTCTTCGCGACCGTGACCGACCACACCCCCGCTGGAACTCGAACTGGCTCCCAGCTCACGGTCCCTGAGTCCCAATACTTGCGCCCCGCGGGCGACTTCGGATCGTCGATATACCACGACTTTTGCCCGGAAGCCAGCAAGCGTTCGACATTCGCGGCGACCGGCTTGCCCTCCTTCTTCATGCGCGCAACCGTGGCCTCGACTCCGGCGGAATCCCAAAGTTCAAACGGACCCAGTTCCCAGTTGAAGCCGAGGCGCATCGCGCGATCGATTTCGACGACGGAATCCGCAATCTCCGGCAGGCGATTGGCCGAGTAAGTCCACAGATCTGACAACGCTGACCACAGAAAAGCTCCTGCCTTGTCGCCTTTGGCCGGCGCGCCGTCGATGCCTAGTAATGTTCGCAGGCGCGCTCCCGTGTCCTCAATGTTCTTGGCCATGTCGAGGGCGGCGAATTTCGGCTTCTGCCGCGGATGGTATTCGAGCGTCTTCCAGTCGAGCGCGAGGCGCTCGTCTTCCTTGCCGTCGCCGCCCCTCGCCTTTTTGTAGAATCCGCCCTTGGTTTTATCGCCGAGCCACTTCTTCTGCAGCATCTGATGGAAGAAATCCGGCAGCCGCAGATCGCCGCGTTCGTCATGCACATTCTGCGTCATGTTGCCGACTACGTGGCCCAGAATGTCGAGCCCGACCAGATCGATGGTGCGGAACGTCGCCGACTTTGGCCACCCGACGGCCTGTCCCGTCAGCGCGTCGACTTCCTCGATCGTCAATCCCATTTCCTGCATCAGCCGGATGACATTCAAGACCGAGAACGTGCCAATGCGATTGCCAATGAAGTTAGGCGTGTCTTTCGCGATGACGACACCCTTGCCCAGGCGGACGTCGCAGAAATGAGAGATGGCAAAAATGGCGGAGTGATCAGTTTCCGGCGTCGGAATGATTTCCAACAAGCGCATATAACGCGGCGGATTAAAGAAGTGTGTGCCGAACCACGCCCAGCGGAAATCGTCGGAGAATCCTTCCGCGATTTTGCCCACCGGCAGTCCGCTGGTGTTCGTGGTCACGATGGTCCCCGGCTTGCGAATGGCCTCCACTTTGCGCAGCAGCGAGCGCTTGATCTCGAGATTCTCCACCACGGCCTCGATGATCCAATCGACGTCGGCAAGACTCTTGAGATCGTCCTCGAAATTACCCACGGTGACCAGGCGGGCGAGAGACGGTTCCATAAACGCCGCCGGTTTCGATTTTTTCGCGGCATCCAGGCCGGCAGCTGCAATTTTGTTGCGCGCGGGGGCGTCCGCGTCAGGAGGAACGATATCGAGCAGGTAGCTCGGAACGCCAGCATTGGCAAAATGCGCGGCGATGCGGGCGCCCATGGTTCCGGCGCCGAGGATGGCGACTTTATTGATGCGTTTCATGACTGTGCCTCAAAGAAATTTTGACTACAGCGGGCGTCAAGGACATTAATGAGCGTCAATGGCCGGTTTTCCGCCGGACGAAATTCGGTTGCCCTAGATGAAAGCCTGGCACCTGAAAGGATGGCAACTGACAAGATGGCATGCGAATCAGTCCCCAAATTTCGGAGACTCCAGAACTGGTAATGGTAAACGCTTCGAGGACAATTAATCCAGCGCCTGAAATCACAGGGGATCGGGCGAAGAACTATTGCACCTTGTGAGCCTGTGCCGTTGCAACGACCGCGGCGAGTGATCGCAACAACTTCTGCGCCTTCAGATAGGGACTGTCGTGCGCTGACCACGGCACCAGAACATCAGGTGTAACGCCGGCGACTTCGTTCATGCCGTTCTTGCGATAGCGGACGCAATCGGGCATGTTCACCTTCGCTTGAGAGTTTTTCAGCACGGTGGGAATTCCGCCATCGGTGTAGCCGCATCCCGCGCCGCCGGTCACTTCCCCGACTATCGTGGCCGCGCCGTTGTCCTGAAGAATTGCAGGAAAATACTCCGCGGCGGACCCGGTGCCGGCATCCACCACAACATACAATGGCGGCCGGTGCGAAGATTCGGTATAGAAATAGTCCAGCGGCTGAAACAACTCAGTTCTCGATTGGAGCCCCGCGAATGATCCCGGCGCGGCGTAGGGAAGCAGGCTGCCGCCGAAGAAGACGTCGTTCACCAGCAGTGAACATGGCAAATTACCGTCCATCCATACCTGCCTCCGGTCACAATGTTCCTCGCTGCGGGCGATACCTGAGCGTAGCCGCGCAGCTGCTTCCTCGAGAACATCCTCTGGCACGGCCTCCTTTTTCAGGTCGGCATCCACGTCGGCGAGATGCTCTTTCAGTTGTTTGGTCCAGTGCTGGTGCTTGATGAAACCGAATCGCGCTTCTCGTAGTGGAACCCGGCTGAGCGCCCTCGGCAGCGGCAGCACCCAGTCAGACCCGCCACCGTTGCGCGTGATATCCACCAAAATCGCCGCGGCTCCAGCAGCCTCGAGCTGGGCCACGCGCCGCACCATGGCCGCCGTTAACCGGTTTCCGGTCTCGCGTTCCAGCGCGTCCTCGCACTTCTGGTCGCACTTGTCGGAGTCTTTGAGGTGCAACTCCTGAACGGTCTGCTCGCAAGCGTCGGGGTAGGCGTGCTCGCTGAAAATCGCCATCCGAAGCACGCCCAGCTTTGCCCTATCGGGCAGGCGCAGAATTCCTCCCGGAAACCAGTCCGCCTCCACCCCGCCGATGCTGCTGAACTGCGGAAAGGAGGACAAGTCGATTCCATGTTTGAATCCGAACTTCTTGTAGCCCAGACGCGTGCACAATGACTCCGGCTCCGTTGGCTTTGCTCCTTCGGCGGGCGCTGCCGGTTGCGGCCAGTCGATTACCAGGTGGCCATCGCCGAACGCCTTCAAAAATGATTCCAGCACTTTTCGCGCCTCCAGCTCGTTGCAGCTTTGGCTAAGCTTGGCTTCGGTGTCGCGCCGCAGTTGCGGCAGATCCATGCGGCGCTCCTGAACGGCATACTCCAGATTGGCGTAGTGAGCCGACATTTCAGCTGTCAGCTGCGTGAAATCCTCGAGCCACGTCTGCGGATTGAACCCCGGATGTGCGCAGGCAGCGGGTTGGCTCGACTGGGCCTGAACCACGCAATTGGGGATCAGCAGAAGAAAAGCGAAAATGTTGATTTCAATTCGTCCGAGGGCCGAAACTATCTTGAGCATAAGAGCGATCGAGCGTCCCAGCGGCATCCGATTTGCGCAGTCGTGCTGGAGTTTTAAAACTCGGCATGCGACCGCACATATTCCAGCGCCTTGCGCGCCATCTGCTTTTCGCCGCGATAGGCGAGCAGTTTCGGCGCGTCTTCCAAGCGTACCCATTTCGCCTTTGCTACTTCGACGCGCATCTCCTGGGAAATGTCATCAATGCGTCCCGACTCGTAGCGCAACAAATAGAAGCTGACGATCTTGAACACTCGCTCGCGATCGCCCCAGGTGCGAACATACACATACTTAATGTCTGCCAGCTTGGTGATTGGCACGGCCGTAACGCCGGTTTCCTCCCGCACCTCGCGCAGGGCCGCGTCCAGGGCCTTTTCGCCCTTATCCACAAGTCCCTTGGGCAAACAAAGAACGGGTTGCGCCTTCAGACTTGGTGTGCGTTTTCCGGGCTTGGGACTGCCGGACGGATTGCCTGGCAATTGGCTGCTTCGAGGGTCCTCACCCGACAGGTCTTCTTTTGGCAGTTCAATCGCCGCCAACCACCACTCCCCGTCCTTTTCGCGAACCACCACGCCGCCAGCCGAGATCTCGCGGACCATGTCCGCAAGTTAGCAGGAATACAGGGAGTTCGTCATCCGGCAAGGCGAAAGGTAACCAGTTACCCGCTCCAACGTAAGTGCAAACAGTAATACCAAATGGCACAAACGTGCCCTTATACCCTTCGCTGATTTGTGGCATCTTACTTAGAAGAACTGGGTTTATAGATATGTAAGGCAGTGGGGTAAGGCCATAGGTTCGTCAGCCGCCCGCGCGTCACACGCCGGCGGAAAAGATGTGGGGTTCGCTGTGAAGACTCTGGGCAAGATCATTCGCTCGGTTCAAGCCTTTGGGCGGGAACTCTCCCGCAAACCGCTTTCCGCTGTTCCTCAAGCTCCTGCAATCGGCGTCGCGCTGGGCGGAGGTTTCGCCCGCGGCATTGCCCACATTGGCGTTCTCAAGGTCCTCGAAGAGGAAGGCATCCCCGTTCGTGCCGTCACGGGGACAAGCGTTGGTGCCCTGATCGGCGCCTGCTATTGCAGCGGTCTCACGCTGGAGGAGATGGAAGAAGTCGCCCGCAACACGCGCTTCACCACCTTTGCCCGCTGGACTCTGTCGCGCTTCGGCTTTGCCTCGAACGACCGCATGATCGCATTCCTCACTCGCACTTTGAAGGCCAAGACCTTTGAAGAACTGCGTATTCCGCTCGGCGTCACTGCGACCGACTTCAACACTGGGCAGGGTGTGCTCTTCAGTTCCGGCCCGATCATCGATCCCGTACGCGCCAGTTGCGCTTACCCGGGAATGTTCCTGCCCGTACGGCTTGGCGGCCGGTATCTTGTAGATGGCATGCTCTCGCATCCGGTGCCCTCGCGGCCGCTGCGCGAAATGGGGGCCGACCGTGTGATCGGGGTTCATTTGAAAGGGACCTGGTCCAGCGGCGGAGCGCCGCGCCATCTCTTCGACGTGATCGGCCAATCGTTCGCCATTGCCCAGGACGCGATGTCTTCGCTTTGGCGTGACGCCGCTGACGTGGTGCTGGAGCCCGACGTCGCCGGCTTCGCCTACGACGATTTTAAGCGGTCCGGCGAGCTGATCCGCATGGGCGAAATCGCCATGCGCAACGCGCTCCCGACCGTGCGTAAATGGCTCGAGGCGCCACAAGCAACCTATCCCGGCGTCGAACGCCGCCGCGCCCCGCGCGTTTCTCCCATGCCGGCAGACTGATCTCCGCGCGTTAGCACCTACTTTGGGGAGCGAATCACGTTCCAGAGTGATTCAGATCACACAGCGCTGTGCGGGAAATAACCCAGACCTTCCCAGAATGGACTGGGTGAGAACACGCCCGGAAAATCCAGCTCGCGCTAAGCCATTTAATTTCTTGCACATGTGAGCATTAC
The DNA here is from genome assembly GCA_030041475.1 of Candidatus Sulfotelmatobacter sp. Taxonomy (GTDB): domain Bacteria; phylum Acidobacteriota; class Terriglobia; order Terriglobales; family Acidobacteriaceae; genus Sulfotelmatobacter. The sequence continues at coordinate 190,674 of JASHNU010000073.1, read as the reverse complement.
CTCTGAAACCTGCCGCGCAGTAGAGATTGGCTCACGGCGTGCCCTTACCTATCGCGTGAGCCGAGCAAGGCAGCAAGGCCTGCCGCTCACGGGAGGTTGGCGATGCGAGCTCCTTATGGTCTGAATATTCTTGATAACTGCATGAATTGCCCCCACCGGGGAGAACACCTTTTCTGCAATCTCGCGATACCCGCCGGGCAGCGGCTGAACGAGATTAAGTCCACCGCGGTCTATCCCAAGGGCGCCATGCTGTTTATCGAAGGCCAGTTGCCGCGCGGGGTTTTCGTTCTTTGCACGGGCCGAGTGAAGCTCTCTACGACTTCGCGCGAAGGCAAGACCATCATCACCAAGATCTCCGAACCGGGCGACCTGCTCGGGCTGAACGCCGTCATCTCAAACTGCCCGTACGAAGTGACCGCCGAAATGATGGAGCCTGGCCAAGCCAACTTCATTCCTCGCGACAGTCTGCTGCAATTCCTGAAGGAGTTTCCGGACGCGTCGGTGCGCGTAGCGCAGCAGCTCAGCCGCAACTACTTCATCGCTTACGAGGAAGTTCGCACGCTCGGCCTGGCGGCCTCGCCCTCAGAGAAATTCGCGAAGCTGTTGCTGACCTGGTCGACCAAGGCCCCACAGGCCGACGGCTCGACCCAGGTCCGCCTCACGCTGACCCACGAGGAGATTGGCGAAATCATCGGCACCACGCGCGAAACGGTGAGCCGCCTGTTCTCGGAGTTCCGCAAGAGAGAGCTGGTGCAGATCAAAGGGGCAACGCTTGTGATCCGCAGTCGCCCGGCGCTGGAAAAAATCATCCAGTCGTAATCCACAAAACCAGGGTTGGCGCGCCGCCAGATGGTGGCCGCCAACCCTCTTGTCTCCCCTCAGCAGCTAGGCAATCTTCTGCAGCTCGTTCGCTTCATCCCGAATCCTCTTCCACGCATTCTCGACATGCCTTGCCTTTGTATTCGTCTGTCCCACGCACAGCCGCAACGTCAGTTTGCCGTTCAGTTTGGTATGAGTCAGGAACAGATCCCCGCTGCGGTTAATACGATCCATAATCGTCTGATTGAGCGTGTCCCCGCCCTTGTGCCGGAAGCACACCAGATTCAACGGCGCCGGCGCAGCCAGCTCGAAACGGTTGTCATTCTGAACCCAGCCGGCGAATTGCTGCGCCAGCCGCACGTGTTCGCGAATATGGTGCCGCAAACCCTCGACGCCGTAGTGCCGGATCACAAACCACAACTTCAACGACCGGAAGCGCCGCCCCAGCTGAATATGCCAATCGCGATAATCGATCACCGCGCCAGATTCCGTAGCCTGATTGCGGAGATATTCCGGCAGAATACTGAGCGTTTGAATCAGCGCCCTGCGGTCGGCGACCCAGAAACAATTGCAGTCGAAGTTGGTGAACATCCATTTATGCGGATTGAAGTTGTAGCTGTCGGCGAGTTCCACGCCTTCTTGCAAGTGGCGAAATTCCGGGCAAAGCATGGCCGTACCCGACATAGCCGCATCCACGTGCAGCCACAGCTTGTGCCCGCGGCAGATTTCGCCGATCGCGGCAATCGGATCCATGGCGTTCGAGGACGTGGTTCCCACGGTCGCGCACACAAAGCACGGTGTTAGCCCAGCCTGCTTGTCGGCTTCGATCTGTCGCGCCAGTGCATCTGGCCGCATGGCAAAATTCTCGTCTACTTCAATCAGCCGCAGGTTCTCCGAACCGATGCCAGCAATCATCGCCGCCTTCTCCAGCGACGAATGCGCCTGCGCTGAGGCGTAGGCCACCAACCTGCCGTTACAACCTTTCCTGTTGCTGGCGTAGTTCGTGGCGCGCTCGCGGCCAGCCAACAGAGCACAAACCGCCGCGCTCGACGCCGTATCCTGAATTACTCCCCCGCCGGTGGATGACGAAAGAAATTTCTCCGGCAGCCCCAGCATTCGGACCAGCCAATCCATCACGTGCGTTTCCAGCTCGGTACACGCGGGAGAAGTGGACCACAACATTCCCTGCACGCCCAGCCCGGAAGAAAGCAGATCGCCGAGAATTCCAGGTCCCGAGGCGTTGCACGGAAAATAGGCAAAGAAATTCGGCGACTGCCAGTGTGTGACGCCAGGCAGAATCAACTGCTCCACATCCTTCAGCAGCGCCTCGAACGACTCGCCCTGCGCCGGAGGATTCGCTGGCAGCGATGCGCGAATCTCTCCCGGCTTTACTTTCGAGACCACGGGAAACGACTCGACTCTCGACTGATAGTCGGCGATCCAGTCCACCACGGCATGGCCGTGGCGGCGGAACTCGTCGGGTGTCATGTGAAAGGACTTTTCGTCGGGCATTGGAGCAGCTCGTTACGTCAATTTTCCAAAGTACACTCGCGTCTTGTACTCGAAGCGCGCCCGGTCTCCAACAGCGTGCCGGTCGTAGATGCGCCGCAACTCCCCGAGCATCGGCGCATATTTGGCGTCGCCTGGCCCGGGCACGTACGACGACGACAGCAGTCGACCCTCGATGCCGGCATAATCAAACTCCTGCCGCATGGCGAAGACGCGTTCCTTATACGGCCCCGGATCAAAGAATTGATTCACTTCGTCCGTCGTCTTCTCATGCCGCACTTCCGCGTAATCTGTGCCGTAGGCGAGAAGCAGGTGCTCATAATCGCGCAGAAACGGCGTAGTGTCGGTCAACCTTTCGTTCCACAACAGCACGAGCCACCCGCCGGGCTTCAGAATCCTCACCATTTCCGGCCGCGCCCGCTCCCGGTCGAACCAGTGCCCGGCCTGCGCCGCGGTAACGAAGTGAACGCTCGAATCCGGCAGCGTCGTTTGCTCGGCTGTCCCGGCAACGCTCGTGAACTTGGGAAACGCCGCCAGCAGGCGCTCGCCTGCCTGTCGCATTTCCGGATTGGGTTCGACTCCGAACACGCGAGTGCCGTTCTCGAGCAGCATGCGCGTCCACAGGCCGGTGCCGGACGCGATATCCGCGATGACGTGCTCCGGCCGCAGCCCGCACTCGTCTTGCAGAACTCGCAGGGCCTCCGGAGGATATCCCGGACGGTACAGAACATACTTCTCCACGCGGTCAGAGAAGCGGCTGGTGGCATTTGCAGCGTGCATATGGGAGTAACCTGGACGGCATTTTTCAACTTGCCAGAAGGCCATTCTAACGGCAGGATAGAGATGTTGTCCTCCCCGCCGGCGCCGATTGTCATCCCGAGCAAGCGCTTTTTGCGCAGCGAGGGATCCGGGTGAGTTGCGTGATGCGCCACGTTCTTTGCGGTGCAACAAGCGCGTTTGGCGCACCTCCTTGATCAGCCGGGCAGCAAATAAATTACGAAACTAAACCCAATGCGCGTCGTCATCAAAGTCGGCACAAGTCTTATTGCCCCCAGCGGCAACATCAACATTAATCTGTTGCGCGGCATCGTCGATCAGTTCGATCTCTCCCGGAACGAATATCTGATCGTCACCTCCGGAGCCATCGCTGCTGGCATGTCCGGGCTCGCGCTGGCAAAGCGACCCACGGACGTTCCCCGGATGCAGGCCTGCGCGGCTGTCGGGCAGAGCAAGCTGATGCACACCTACGAGCGCCTGTTTTTCGGCAAGAAAGTGGTGGCACAGCTTCTGCTCTCGAGCGATGACTTCACTTCGCCGGTGCGCTACAGAAATCTGCAGAATGCTTTGGCAGAATTGCTGGCGCTAGGCGTCGTGCCCATCGTCAACGAAAATGACAGCGTCTCGGTGCGTGAGCTGGAGGGCGCGTTCGGCGACAATGACGAACTCAGTTCGCTGCTTGCCACTGCCGTCAAGGCAGACTGGCTCTTACTGCTGACCAACGTGGACGGCTTCATGATTCCGAACGGGCGCAAGAAACCGCGCCTGCTGCGCGTGATCCGCAAACTAACCCCCGCGCTGGAAGCGCAGTGCAACGGCAAGAGCTCGCTCGGACGCGGCGGCATGATCTCGAAGCTGCGCGCAGCCAAACTCGCCAGCGAGGGCGGCGTTCACGTGGCAATTGTCAACGGGCGCCATTCGCAGGCCATTACGCTCGGCCTGCAAGGCAAGATCGGGACGTATTTCCCGCCCCAGAAAGAGAAATAGCAAAGTGGCCGCCACGCCTACCACCGCAGCGTCGACCCAGGAAAAACTGCTGCGCGCCCGCACTGCCTCGGCCCGCCTGGCGCAGCTTTCGGCCGATGAGAAGAATGCTCTGTTGCTCTCGATCGCCGACGCGATTGAGAAGAACGAAAAACAAATTCTCGCGGCCAACCGCGAAGACGTTGCGAATTCCGGCCTCGAAGGCGCCATGCGTGACCGCCTGCTGCTGACCTCGGGGCGCATTCACGACATGGCCTGTGGCGTGCGCGATGTGGCGGCCCTGCCCGATCCCGTCGGCGAAACGCTCGCTGAGTGGACCCGGCCCAATGGCCTGCGAATCCGCAAAGTACGCGTGCCCCTCGGAGTGGTTGGGATCATCTACGAATCGCGTCCGAACGTCACGGTCGACACTGCGGTGCTCGCGCTGAAGACCGGCAACGCCATCGTGCTGCGCGGCGGTAAGGAAGCCGCCCAAAGCAACCAGCAATTGGTTGAAATCATGACCGCGGTGCCTGGCCTGCCTGGGGGCGCCATCGAACTGCTCGACTCCACCACGCGGCAATCGGTGCAGGAACTCATTAAAGCCCGCGGCCAGGTCGACGTGATCATCCCCCGCGGAGGCGCCGGGCTGATCACGTTCGTCACGGAAAATTCATCGGTCCCAGTGATCGAAACCGGTGCTGGCAATTGTCATGTCTTCGTCGACGAATCCGCCGACTTCGACATGGCCGACCGCATCGTCATCAACGCGAAAACGCAGCGCCCGTCGGTGTGCAACGCGGCCGAGAAGTTGCTGGTGCATGAACGAATCGCGGCGAAATATGTCCCGCGCATCGTGAAGCAGCTTCTCGACGCAGGCGTCGAAGTGCGCGGCGACGGCAAAGTGCGCACCCTGGCCGCCGGATTGCCCGTGGGGCCGGCCTCCGACCAAGACTGGTACGAAGAATACTTGCGGCTGTGCATGGCCGTTGGCGTCGTCGCTGATGTGGACGAAGCCATCGCTCACATCAATCGATATTCGACCAGGCATTCCGACTCAATCGTCACCGCGAACGAAGCGCATGCCCGCAAATTTCTGCGCGGCGTCGATTCCGCAGCGGTCTACTGGAACGCCTCCACTCGCTTCACCGACGGCGCTGAATTCGGCTTCGGGGCCGAGATGGGCATCAGCACGCAGAAACTTCACTGCCGCGGCCCTTTCGCGCTGGCCGAGTTGACCTCTTCGAAGTACGAGATCGTGGGGACCGGACAGGTTCGTTAGCCGCAGCCTTGAGCTTGCGAGAATATGTGAATTCCGCGAAATAGCGATCGTGGTTCACGCTCACATCGCTCAAGCCGCTTCGGCCGAGTCGAGTGATCTTCAAAGGCTTGTACTTGCGTTTCCTACCTAGTTTCCAACCATCAACCGCGATCTCTCCTGTGCTACCTTACTACCTTTAGCGCAACAAAGCCCATGAGACTTCTCTCAACCGGACTTCTTTGGATCTTCCTCCTCTCCTCACTTGCACCCACACCGGCCGCAAACTCCACGACCTCCGGAATTCCCCCTATCTTCGGCTACCGTGACGCCGCGTCCGAATCCGGTGTCGAGTCGCGCTTTCTCGCAGTGCCTGACGCCAAACTTGCCGAGGAGCATCTCCGCACTTTGACCAAGGCGCCGCACATGGCGGGCACTGCAGAAGACAAAATAACCGCCGACTACGTTGCCCAAAAATTCCGCGAGGCAGGCCTGGACACCGAGATCTTCGAGTACAAAGTCTGGATCAATTATCCCGTGGAAATCAACGTGGATATGACCGCGCCCGCCGGCGTTGAAATGCACGGCCCCACTCCCGAGCACGTCGACAACGATCCCTTCCAGGATGATCCCCGCGTGGTCATGCCCTTCAGCAGCATGTCGCCTTCTGGAGACGTGGAGGCCGATGTCATCTACGCCAACTACGGCACGCCCGAGGATTTCGAAAAACTCGACAAGCTGAAGATCGATGTGCGCGGCAAGATCGTGCTGGTCCGCTACGGGCACAATTTTCGCGGAGTGAAAGTCTTCGTGGCGCAGGAGCACGGCGCGGCCGGCGTAATCATTTACTCCGATCCTGCCGATGATGGCTGGCCCCGCGGTGACAAATATCCCGATGGTCCGTGGCGTCCGGACACCGGTGTGCAGCGTGGGTCGGTCGGCTACATGTTCGAATTCGCCGGCGATCCTACCACGCCGGGCACGGCCTCGGTTCCGTCCCTGCCAGATTCCAAGCGTATTTCGCCGCGTGAGTCGGCGCAAATGCCGACCATTCCGGTCACTCCGCTCTCCTACCATGATGTCTGGCCCATCTTGCAGCATCTCGAAGGGCCGGAATCGCCGCGCGAGTGGCAGGGTGCTCTGCCTTTCACCTATCACGTTGGCCCCGGGCCTGCTCGCGTGAAGATGCATCTCAAACAGGATTACCAATTCCGCACGCTATGGGACGTTGTCGGCCGCGTGCAGGGCACCGAACAGCCCGACGAGTGGGTGGTTGCAGGCAATCATCGCGACGCGTGGGTCTACGGCGCGGTCGATCCCAACAGCGGTACGGCGGCCATGCTCGAGGCCGTACACGGCGTCGGCGAGTTATTGAAGTCCGGCTGGAAGCCAAGGCGCACTATGGTCTTCTGCAGCTGGGACGGCGAAGAAGAGGGGCTCATGGGCTCGACGGAATGGGTCGAGCAGCATGAATCAGAACTCGCCCACGCGCCCGCCTATTTCAACATGGACGCCGCAGTCTCCGGGCCGAGATTTGGCGCTTCGGCCGTGCCCAGCCTGAAGCAATTTGTGCGCGACGTAACCAAGTCCGTGCCGGGCGCAAAAGGCGGGACAGTGTACGAAGCATGGCAGAAATCAGCGCGTGACAATTCCGACGGAGGCGATGCCCGCCGCGCGCCCGCCGCATCTTCTAACGACGATGTGCCCGTCGGCGACCTTGGCAGCGGCTCCGATTACACTGCCTTTCTGCAGCATCTCGGCATTCCTGCGAGCGACGTCAGTTCCGGTGGTCCCTACGGCGTGTACCACTCCGTGTTCGACAACTTCGCCTGGTTCAAGAAATATGGCGATCCCGATTTTCTTTATGAGCAGCAGATGGCCCGCGTCTTTGGCCTGGAAGTTTTGCGCATGGCCGACGCCGACGTTCTGCCTTACGACTATGAAACATACGGGAAGGAGCTTGCCACCTATCTCGGTGCCGCCCGCATGCGAGCCGACGATAAGTTCGGCCATGGCGTGGTCGACTTTCGTGCCGTGGATACCGCAGCTCGCCATTTCCAATCTGCCGGCGCGAAGATTCTCGCGAAACAGCGAAAGCCCCCAACTGATGCCACTCGTCTGAACCAGGCCTTGATGGCGGCCGAACGGGCACTGCTGGAACCTAAGGGGCTGCCGCATCGCCCCTGGTATCGCCATACCGTCTTTGCCCCTGGCGAATATACCGGCTACGCGGCCGTGGTCATTCCGGGTGTAAACGAGGCGCTCGACCAGGGAGACAGCGATCGCGTTCGCCAGCAGCTCGCGATCCTGGCCGGGGCGCTCGATCGAGCCGCGAAGACCTTGGAAGGATATCGGTAGCAGATGACCTCCGCTCACGCTCTCGGTCACTTCCTGCGCACGCTGCCGGCTTCGGCGCTGGCGACCTTCCTGGCACTGTTTCCCATCGTCGATCCCTTCGGTGGCATTCCGATCTTTTTCTCCATGACTTCAGGTTGGACGCCCCAAGACCGCAGCCGCACCGCCTATAAGACAGGCATGTGGGTCTTCGTCATTCTTGTCGCCTTTCTCTTTTTCGGACGCTTCGTGCTTTATTTCTTCGGTATTTCACTGCCGGTCCTGAAAATCGCGGGCGGATTGATTGTGGCTAACACGGCTTGGGGAATGGTTACGTCCACCGCCCGCATCTCGCCCGCTGAAAGTCACGAAGCCGAAAGCAAAGAGGACATTTCTCTCACTCCGCTGGCCATGCCGCTCATGTCCGGCCCGGGGGCCATCGGCGTGGTCATGGCGCTTGCCGCCCACGTGGACAATTGGTCGGCCTACGTCGGTATGGTCATCGGAATCGCCGCTATCGCACTCAGCGTAGCCCTGTTCTTCTGCATGGGAGGCCCTCTGGTCCGGCGCTTGGGACCGGGCGCGGTAGGCGCGATTAATAAAATCTTTGGCTTTCTAATTCTAGCCATTGCCGTCCAACTAGTATGGAATGGCATAGCCGATTTCAAGAGCTGATTTCAAGAGCTGGTTTTCAATGGATAAAATCGCGCGCGGGTTCTCCTGCCGCAGCGCGCATCGGTTCTTGAAAACTTCCCGGAACCGTGGTGCCATTTCCCTCGTATCACAAAGCAGGCGCCATTGCGCCCGAGAGGTGTTCCATGTCTGGAAGGTCTCTTGTCCGCTTGCATCCCTTTCACCATGCAGTTCTACTTTGTCTTCTCTTGGCTCCTATCTCGGCCCGCGCCGGGAGTCATGACTGGGACTACGACTACAAGGAAACGCACTCCGAGTCGCGCGACTTCGCGGCCGGAGGAACCCTGCACGTGCGCCTCAGTGTGGGCGATCTGAACATTCGGCGGGGAGACTCCAGCAGGATCGCGCTGCGTTACACCGTCAAATCGCGGCACGAGCGCAATGTGAAAGATGCTCACGTGGATTTCGATGTCCACGGCAACGACGCCAGCATCGAGTTTCACCCAACTTCTCACAGCAATACCTCGTTCGACGTGGAAATTGAAGTTCCCGCCAATACTAATCTCGACGTGAACGCCAAGGTCGGCGACGTGACGGTCGAAGGTATCGAGGGCGATAAGGATTTGCAGCTCGGCGTCGGAGACATCCGCATCGTGCGTGAAAGCGGCAGCTATCGGTTAGTGCGCGCCAGCACCGGCGTTGGCGACATGAGCAGTGACGGCTACGGCGAACCCAGCGGCTGGCTGGGTAAGACACTGAACTACCACGGCGAAGGCAAGTACGAATTGCGAGCCCACGTCGGCGTGGGCGATATTACGCTTGAGGGGAAGCGGGAAACTGCTGACAAGTAGTAAAGAGAAAAGGAAGAAAAGCGTTCGGGCCAGGGCAGTTGCGCATGGGCGAGCGTTCCGGCTAGTGCGGGTGCTTTGCCATATATCGGCCGACCAACGCGGCACACGATGCCACAAAACTCTGTTCGGCAGAATTGAACGTATCTAGGAAGTAGCTCTCGATGCAAATTTCCGCCACCACACGATTTTTCGCGAAAATCGGCGTCACCATGTTGGACTTCACCATGTCCGAGCCCAGGTAGCGGGGATCGGCCGCAACGTTGTTCACCACCACCGACTTCCCAGTCGTGGCCGCCGCGCCACAGAGCCCCTGATCCAGTGGAATTCGCGGCGTGGGCTGAAAGCTGCCCGCGTACGGCCCCACCAGCAGCGCCTGAAAATCGGGAGCTTCCATCAGATAAAAGCCGACCCAGTTGTAGCGCCCCATTTCCTCGTGCAGGCGGTCGGAGATGTGTTGCATCAACGTGGCGGCGGTGGGTGCGGTGCGCGCGTAGGATTCAAGGTCCTGCAACAGGCTTTCGTGCTTCGACATTCGGGACGGAACCTTCCGTGAGGGCTTTAGGGGATGCTCCCGCAATTGCGAGCTACTTCAGCGTCACCAGCTTCTCCACCAGCTCCGAGTAATCTTTCTTCTCGATCCCATATACCTGCTTGTTGTACTCGTCCACCTTCGACGAGTAGTTCATCGAGCAGAATTTCGGTCCGCACATGGAGCAGAAGGCCGCTTCTTTGTAGTAATCGTCGGGAAGTGTCTCGTCGTGCATCGAGCGGGCGGTTTCCGGGTCGAGCGAGAGCGCGAACTGTTTTTCCCAGTCGAACTTATAGCGGGCGTAGCTGAGGGCGTCGTCGCGGTCGCGGGCGCCGGGGCGCTGGCGGGCAATGTCGGCAGCGTGCGCTGAAATCTTGTAGGCGATGATGCCGTCCTTCACATCTTTTTCATTTGGTAAACCTAAATGCTCTTTTGGCGTGACGTAGCACAGCATGGCTGCGCCGTACCATCCGATCATCGCGGCGCCAATCGCTGACGTAATGTGGTCATAGCCCGGAGCTATATCGGTGACCAGCGGCCCGAGCGTGTAGAACGGGGCTTCGTAGCAGAGCTCAACTTCCTTGTCGACCTGCTCCTTGATCTTGTCCATGGAGACGTGGCCGGGTCCTTCGATCATCACCTGAACGTCTTCCGCCCACGCTTTCTTGGTCAGTTCGCCCAGCGTCTTCAGTTCGGCAAACTGCGCTTCGTCGCTCGCGTCGGCCACGCATCCCGGCCGCAGGCCGTCGCCGAGCGAGAAGCTGACGTCGTACTTCTTGAAGATTTTGACAAGGTCATCGAAGCGCTCATACAGAAAATTCTGCTTGTGGTTGTGGGCCATCCATTGCGCCAGAATGGCCCCGCCGCGGCTGACGATTCCCGTAATTCGGTTCGAAACCATCGGCAGATACTGAATGAGCACTCCGGCATGGATGGTCATGTAATCCACGCCCTGCGCCGCCTGCTCCTCTATCACTTCCAGCATCACTTCCGCGTTCAGATCTTCCACGCGCTTCACTCGCGCAATTGCCTCGTAGATCGGCACTGTGCCGATCGGCACCGGCGAGTGGCGCAGAATCGCTTCGCGAATCTCGTGAATATTCCCGCCGGTCGAAAGATCCATTACCGTGTCGGCGCCGTAGTGAACCGCGGTATGCAGCTTTTTCAATTCTTCGTTGATCTCCGACGTCACCGCCGAGTTGCCGATATTCGCATTGATCTTGCACAGCGACGCCACCCCAATCGCCATCGGCTCCAGTTCCGGATGATTGATGTTGGCCGGAATGATCATGCGGCCACGCGCTACTTCGTCGCGCACCAGCTCCGGCGCCAGTTTTTCGCGGTGAGCTACGTATCCCATCTCTTCCGTCATCACGCCTTGCCTGGCGAAATGCATCTGCGAGAAGTTGCCGTCGATGTTGGACTGCTTGCGTTGCGCGATCCACTCTGCGCGCGGCTTCGGGACTGTGTAGCCATTGCCGTTGCCGTTGTTGCCGCTGGTTGAGGAAGTCATAGTCGGAGCCGTCCTTGGGAGATTGATCAGGTGAGATCCGCCAAACTTAAATTATAAACGGTCGATTATAACCGTGGCGGGCCAACGCAGTGCGGGCGTGTTCCCCGTCACAGCCAGCCCACAAAGACGTTTCGATGCTGTCCATGGTTGATGGTGGCCAAAGCCTGAGCATAGAATCTCACCGGCGCCCAAAGGAGACACACCCTGTGCGCATTCTTAGTTGGTCGCTGTTTTTCCTGTTGATCGCGACGGTGGTCGTTTTCGGCCAATCCGCCTCATCCACCAAGCCCGGCCCCGGATTCAGCATCGACAACATCGATAAGACCATCGACCCCTGCGTTGACTTCTACCAGTACGCCTGCGGCAACTGGATGAAGAATTCCGAGATTCCGGCGGACCGGCCGCGCTGGAACAGCTTCGATGAGCTCAACGAGCGCAATCTTGCGGTCGAGCGCGACATCCTCGAAAAGGCTGCTGCCGGGGGCGCCAGCCGCAACGCCATCGATCAGAAGATCGGAGACATCTACGGTGCCTGCATGGACGAAAAAGCCGTGCAGGCGAAAGGCATTGCTCCGCTCCAGCCCGAACTCGACCGCCTGGCCGCAGTCCATGACAGGGCTGGCCTCATCGACGAACTGGCGCACGCGCGCAACATCGGATACGCGTCGCTGTTCGCTTTTTACGCCACCTCCGATCTCCACAACGCCGACCATGTCATCGCCAACATCGACCAGGGGGGCTTATCGCTGCCCGATCGCGATTACTACGTGAAAGACGACCCCGACAAGGTCGACGCGCGCAAGCACCTCACCGAGTTCGCGACGACGTTGTTCACGCTGGCGGGCCAGACGCCGCAACAGGCAGCCACTTCCGCCGACACCGTGCTGATGGTCGAAACACTCCTGGCGGCCGATTCCATGGACCGCACCAAGCGCCGCGACCCCAAGAACCGCGACCACAAGATGACGTGCGATGCCGCCGTCGCGCTCGCTCCCGATTTTCTGCTCAATCGTTATTTCACCGGCGTGGCCGCGCCGGCTTTCACCGAACTTAACGTCGGCAACCCGGATTTCTTCACCCAGGTGAACGGCGTGGTCGCTGCTCTGCCGCTGGAGTCGCTCAAAACCTACGTCACCTGGCACGTGCTGCGTGCCGCCGCTCCCTGGCTCTCGGAGCCCTTTGTGGATGCAGACTTCAAGATGCGCCAGGCCCTCACAGGGCAAAAACAGATTCAGGATCGCTGGAAGCGCTGCGTCACTTTGGTGGACAACTCGCTCGGTGAAGCTCTTGGCCAGCGCTACGTCGAGGCGACTTTCGGCGCCGAGGGCAAAGCGCGCATGCTGAAAATGGTCGATACACTGGAGAAGTCGCTCGACGAAGACATCCAGAATCTTTCCTGGATGAGCGACGAGACCAAGAAACAGGCCAAGATCAAGCTACAGGCCATTCGCAACAAGATCGGCTACCCAGATGTCTACCGCGACTACAGTTCGGTGGTCATCAAACCCGGCGATCTGCTCGGCAACGTCCAGCGCGCCAGCGAATTCGAAGCTAAACGGCAGGTTGCGAAAATCGACAAGCCCCTCGACCGCAAGGAGTGGACCATGTCACCGCCCACGGTGAACGCCTACTACAGTTCGAATTACAACGAGATCGTGTTTCCTGCGGGCATTTTGCAGCCGCCGTTTTTCGACAAGACCATGGATGACGCGGTCAACTTCGGGGGCATCGGCTTGGTCATCGGCCACGAACTCACGCACGGCTTCGACGATCAGGGCCGCAAGTTCGATCCCGAAGGCAATCTGCGCGACTGGTGGACTGACCAGGACGGCAAGGAATTCGAAAAGCGGGTCAGTTGCGTGGCCGACGAATATTCCAACTTTGTCGCTGTCGACAACATGAAGCTGAACGGCCGTCTCACGCTCGGCGAAAACACCGCTGACAACGGCGGCGCACGCATCGCTCTGGCCGCGCTCGAACGCATGATCGCGGAAGACAAGACCGGCAAGGAAGGGCAGAGCATCGACGGCTACACGCCGGAACAGCGATTCTTCCTTGGATTTGGACGCGTGTGGTGCGAGAGGCAACGCCCGGAATACTTGCGCATGCAAGTCAGCACCAATCCGCACTCACCGGGCAAGTATCGCGTCGACGGCGTCGTCCAGAATATGCCCGAGTTCCAAAAGGCATTCGGATGCAAAGCCGGCCAGCCGATGGTCGCCGAAAACGCCTGCCACGTGTGGTAGTGGTCAGGTGGGGACTGCGGCCCTCGGATATCCTGCGGCCCGGACGTATCGGGCCGCTGGAACGCGATATTGAGATTCAATCAGAGCGCATGTCCGCGACAATTTTTCCTGACGACTTGCCGACAAAAAGTTGACGATGAAATGACGCGCGATTGACCGCGTCGTGACAACGCTCTCAAGCGCGGCGCGTAAGTTCCATCTAGATCGAAGCAATATCCCCTGCAACATCCCCTGCCAACTGAAACGCTGAACCGGTCGCCCGCAACCGGGAATGACAACCCCGGACTAGACCTAACCAAACAGAGACTAGCCGCGTAGCCCGGGCGCTCTGTGCAGGGTGTCGCGCGCAACAGAAGGAACAACCATGGAAGGAGCAATCATCGTGAATCGGATATCCACTCTCGCCCTGGCGCTTGCGGTCTGCGTGGGAACAACCGCAATGCTCAAACTTAACCAAAAAACTGGCGACGGACGGCAGACGATGGACGCCCGACTAGCCTCTGACGGCGCTTTTCGCGACGGTCTGTATGTCGGTCGTCTGGCGGCACAGCAGCGGCTCCCCATGCACTCTCCAGTCGGACGCTGGTCGACCGAAAAAGACCGCTGGGCGTTCGAGGCCGGCTATCGCCATGGCTACAGCGCTTTTCTCTCCAATGCAGTCAAGGAATAACAAGGCGCGAGTGACACCCGGCTGTGTTCTCTGGACCGAATTCCTGGATTGAGGTGACGAGGTATGATTTCCCAGAAGTCAAGGAGTACGAAGTCCGCCGTTAAGTTCGTTTCAGCCTTTGTCGTTGGGCTCGCAATCGCAGTCTCGACACCGCATGCCGCCAGAGCTGGCAGCCCGTCCCCAACAGCCACCAGCGCCACCGTGCATGGCGTCGTTCACTTCGAGGGCAAGATTCCGCCAGCCAAACCGGTCAGCATGGCCGCCGATCCAGCATGTGCCAAGGAGCATGCGTCGCCGGTTCTCTCGCAGGAAATCGTTGCCGACGCAAAAGGTGATCTTCAGAACGTGGTTGTGTTCGTCGCTGAGGGCTTGGGTGACCGCACCTTCGATCCGCCCACGCAGCCTGCCGTCGTCGAGCAGAAGGGATGCATGTATCAGCCGCATGTGCTGGCGGTGCGCGCCAACCAACCGCTTGAAGTCGTCAATGACGACGCCACCTCGCACAACATTCATCCACAGCCCGCCAACAATCGCGAGTGGAACAAAGCCGAGCCGCCGGGAACGAAGATGGAAGAATCGTTCGCGCGCGAAGAGATCGCGATCCCGGTCAAATGTAACGTGCATCCCTGGATGCGCGGCTATATCGCCGTGTTCAAGCATCCATTTTTCGCGGTGACGGGCAAAGATGGCAGCTTCGACCTTAGCAATCTGCCGCCGGGGACATACACTATTAAAGCGTGGCACGAAAAACTGGGCACTTCAACCCAGACGGTTACGATCGGAGCAACCGAGACGAAAGAAATCAACTTCGTCTTCAAGGGAATGTAGCGACAAAGAGCTGCGTCGGTGGGAGAAGCAGCAGATAGGCCCAGCCCCAGACGCCGCGCAGCGGCGGGATGTGAAAGCCTGGCAGTGCCGATTGAGATTGGAATGGAGGATCCGTGCGTCCCATCGGGACGGCGCGAAATCTTCATTCCATCTTCACTCCACCCGGCGCCTGGAGTCTTTCCACGGGTGCCGCACCGCGTAGCACGGCGTCGCTGTGAGGTTCTCCTTGGTTACGGCAATCAATTTTCTCCGCAACAGCCAGCTCACCGCGGCCTGCGCGGAGCTTTTCGATATGCCGATCGATTCCGACATCTCCTGATAACTCACCAGCACCGGCCCTTTGCGGTGAGCCTGCTCGGCAGTCAGCCACAAATAGACGAGATAACTGGCGGGTCGGCGGTCGTGCCCGACCAAGTCGCGCATAAGAACGTCTACGACATAGTCGTCGAGTGTCATCGCTATATCAGCGAATAATATAGCAATAACTAGCAGATTGAAGCCCCAGAATCGCCAGGCTATTCTCGCGCACATGGAGGAAAGAGCACCTATGATTCGAGGTATTAAATTCGTCAGCATTCCGGTTCGCGATCAGGACGTCTCGCTGAAGTTCTACACGGAGGCCTTGGGATTCAAAGTCGGCACCGACCAGCCCTTCACCGCGAAGCAACGCTGGATTGAACTGCTCGTGCCCGGCGCAGAGACCGGCCTGGCGTTGTTCACACCCGAAGGCCAGGAAGACCGCATCGGACAATTTCAGTCCATTGCATTTTGGTGCGACGACGTCTTCGCCACAGCCAAAGTTCTCAAGTCCAAGGGCGTGACGTTTGTCAAGGAGCCAAAGACCGAATCGTGGGGGACGTCGTCCGTCTTTAAAGATCCCGACGGCAACATGTTCGCGCTTTCGAGCAAGACTAACCACAAATAACTGCGCCCTTAAGGCTGTGCATAGTATCCCGTCCGCGTGCGGGCAACGATTCCTGGCTTCTCCATCTTGACCTGAAGATCGTGATATTCGTCAGGATGTGCTGCCGGACTTGAGTCAAAAGACAGGGTGTAGTACGACTTGGCATCGGCCACGCATTTGGCGATTAAACTCGCCACGTCGTTGCTCCGGTTCAAAACCAGTCCGCCGCTCTGTGTTGCGATCACCCCCAGCACGAGGTCAGCGCTCTGGAACTTGTTCGCCGAGGGTACTCCATCGAGGAAATTCTGGTAATAGACGTTGCCAAGCCCGCCGGCGTCATCCAGGCCTAGTGGGTCGATACTGTAAACAGTGATTTGACCGTTTCGCAGACCGGTAGATAGTTTGACGAGCGACTGAAAGTCCGTTTGCTGCTCTTTGGTCGTGAGTTTATCAGCCGAGGGCATAATCAGCGGCCATCCCGGACCAAACCAAATGAGCAGCTTGCGTCCGGGCTGGGTCGTCTCGTACGCCGTCAGCTTTTCAAAGGTGCGCAAAGAAATCTGAAGTCGCCAGACCTCGTTCGCTAATAGAGCACCTTCCAGCTCCCGCGGGGCGCCGGCCCCGATCGCGCGCACGGAATCTGCCAGCAGATTTCCGTTGCGTGTTGGCGTGCCCTGGACCTGAGTCGACTTCTCGTTGAAGATCACCAGCGACATCGGCACGGGAAGCTGCCCGCCGTTCTGGCGCAGGTACTTTTCCAGTTGCTGCCGGGCATTCGCCATCGCCCGGAATGAGACGTTAAGCTCGTCGATCACGAACACCACTCGCAGAGGAGGATCATCGGCGCCTTGCGCGAATGCGCGAAAAGAGGAAATAGCTTGCGGCCGTTTGTTGTCGAGAAGAGTGAAATCCTGCTGCTGCAGCCCGGCCACAGGATTTCCAGCCTTGTCGGTCACGGCCACGTCGAGAGTAATCCGCCTCTCCGCAGCGCGGCTCGTTCCCTGCCGTGATGGTGCTTGCGCCCACGCGCATAAGGCCACGCAGGCAAGAAGCGCAATCGGAAGGTTCGTGTACTTCATCGGCGCCCTCCAGCGCCCGATCCAGTCAGGAGCCCGCAAACGCCCCGGAATTAGCGCGCAATTGTACCTCAGCCCAGGCGCAGCGGCGAGTCAAACCCGCGGCCTTCCCTCCTTGATTCTCCACCCTGGCACGCGTAGAGTTTTTCGAGTGGGGTTTTTCATCCCCCTGGGGTGCTTTTATGTCGAGCCAGGCCAAAACTTACATAAAGTTCGGGGGAGCCGTCGTCGTCATTCTTCTTTTGCTCGGTTACCTCGCCTACACTGGCGTGCAGGACAGCAAGAGCTACTACGTGACCATTAAAGAGCTGCGCACAATGGGCGATGGCGCCTACTCGAAGCGACTGCGTGTGGCCGGCAACGTGAAGCCCGGCTCCATCAAACGCAGCGGAACGCACGTGCAGTTTGTGCTGGTGGAGCAGGATCAGGATCTCTCGGTCGATTACACCGGCGCCGAAGCTCCCCCCGATACTTTCAAGGACGACTCCCAGGCTCTGGCCGACGGCAGCTTCGGACACGACGGTGTCTTTCACGCCAAGCAGCTGCAGGCGAAGTGCGCGTCGAAATACGCTCCGCAGCAGCCGGGAGCGAATCAGCCGCAGGCGCAGCCCACCAAGAGCATGACCGAGAACACGCCTCCGCAGAGCTCCGGTACAGCCAGCAATTAAATCTGCGCGGATCCAGGCAGCGTGGTGCCGGGCAACGCAGAGAGCGGAGCAGGTGCCCTGCTGCGAATCATCCAGCGCAATGCATGCGTCGTTCCAACGGCGATCGCACACGCCGCGACCGCCATTACTGGCACAAACCAGTGCCCTAGCAACTCCCGCTCCAATTCAGGATGATTCGGGGTGCCCACCTGCAAAGTGTACGGGCCCAACCACAATCCCACCGTTGGCATGAACGGCTTGAGAAATATCGCGATTGTCAGCGCCAGCGCTATGCTGTAGCCAAACATCGCCAGGATAAGGGCCAGCATGCCCTTTACTCCCAGCATCGCCCAGCGCCAGCACGTCCGCAGCAGCAGCCAGGGCGAAAAACTGCGAGCCGCGCGAGTGAGCATGCGCTCTGTGCCATAGCGAGCGGCCAATTCCTCGGGCGGGCCCAGCAGGCGCAGAACGCGGTCGACCGCGGCGTCGCGGTCCGCGGCGCCGGCGGTCGAATCCAGAATGTGTGCGCGAATCTCGCACAAGGTGTCTTCCTTCTCGTCGGGTGCCATGGGGGCAAGTAACTTTTCCAGCCGGCCCAGGTAGGAATCGATCCGCGAATCGCCGGATTGTGCCAGGACTTGCGTCGCCATTTGTGCAGATCTGGTCATCGCTCTTTACCTCCTCCGTTCCGTCCTGCCACCACCGGTTCCACCAGCACGGCCAGCTTGGCCGCGAACTCGTTCCAGGTGCCCGCCATCTCTCGCGCCCGGCGGCGGCCCGGTGCCGTCAGCCAGTAATACTTGCGCGGATGTCCCGCCTCCGCCTCCACCCACTCCGACTGCAGCAATCCCTCGCCCTTCAGCCGCGACAGGATCGGATACAGCGTGCCCTCAGCGACTTCCAGGCGTGAGTTCTCAGCCAGCGAGCGCAGAATCTCCAGCCCATACAAACGCCCGTGCCACAGGCTGGCCAGGATAGCCATCTCCAGGCATCCCTTGCGGAGTTGCGCCTCCCAGTGCTCGCCGCGTTCGCCGTTGTCGGTATTGATTGCCATATACCTTGTATTGCTATGTATATTGCCAGGGCAAGCTTTGTCTGTCAAGAGCATTCTTCGCGCGCCCTCTTTGCAAATCCTGACGAAAATGCATAGATTCGCTGTCGAGCCCACTCCGATCCCATGTCCGACGTCCCAAACAATGCTTGGCCAAATAACGTCCGGCCCGCCATCAACGTTCACAATGTGATCAAGCAGTTCGGACGCTTCGCCGCCTTGCGCGGCGTAACCGCCGAATTCGATGCTGGGCGCTTTCACGCCATCCTCGGCGACAACGGCGCCGGGAAGACCACTCTGCTCCGCGCCATCGCGGGGCTTGCGCAGCCCACGCAGGGGAGGATCTCAATCTTTGGCAAAGCGCCCCGCGACGCCTGCCGCGACCTTGGCTACATGCCGCATCCGTCGCTCCTCTACGACGAAATGAGCGGCATGGAGAACCTGCGCTACTTCGCCGGGCTCTACGGCATCGGCGGAGATGACGCGTGCCAGGCGGCGATTCGCGCGGTCGGCCTCGATCCCGAACTCCCGCGCCCGGTCGGGCAGTATTCGCAGGGCATGCGGCAGCGCATGTCGCTGGCACGGGCGCTGCTGCACGACCCGAAAATTCTTCTGCTCGATGAGCCTTTCTCCAACGTCGACGTACATTCCGCCGCCGAGATGGTTGCGCTGCTCAAGTCCATGCGCGGCGCGGGCAAGACTATTTTCGTCGTCACGCATCAGGCGTCCCTGCTCGAAGGCGTCGCCGACGAATTCATCTGGATGCAGGCCGGGCAGATCGTTAATCGAACTACAAACGCCCGAACTGCGGCCTCCGTTCGCGCCCCCGATTCTTCGCGTGAGGGCGCGCCATGAACTCGCTCTGGGCCGTGACGCTCGCCACTTTGAAAAAAGACATTCGCCTCGAGTGGCGCTCGAAGGACGCGCTCAACTCCATGCTTTTCTTTTCTCTTCTGGTGGTGGTGATTTTCGCCTTTGCGTTCGATCCGCTCGCCGAGGAGTCGCGGCACATTGCGGGCGGGCTGATCTGGGTGGCTTTTCTGTTCGCGGCGGTAGTTGCCCTCAATCAGACCTGGGCGCGCGAGCTGCGCAACCAGGTCCTCGACGCCTACCGCGTTTCCCCCGCCCCCGCGAATGCCCTCTTTCTGGCCAAAGCAGTGGGCAATTTTATTTTTGTCAGCGTGCTCGAAGCCCTGATGACGCCACTCTTTGTGGTCTTCTACAACCTGCACGTTCTGGGGCCGGCGTGGCAGCTGATTCCGATCGCCCTCCTTGGCACATGGGCCCTGGTGGTCAACGGCACCTTCTTCGCCGCGATGTCGCTTCGTACGCGGAGCCGCGAAATCATGCTGCCGCTTCTGCTGTTCCCGATTTCCATTCCCGCCGTACTCGGCATGGTCGCCGGCACCACTGCCGTGCTCACCGGCGATAATCCTGCGCACTTCTACATCGTGTTGCTTCTTACCTACGATGTGGTGTTTACTACTGCTTGTCTCCTGCTGTTTGAGACGATTCTCCACGCGGAGTGATCCGAGAACGGATCGCGCTGATTGAATCGAACATGAAACGATTCTTCCCCATCCTCTCGATTCTTACAGCGATTCTGCTGGCGTACGCGTTGTATCAAGCGCTGGTCGTAGTCCCGACCGACGCGCTTCAGGGCGACGTTTACCGCATCATCTACTACCACGTTCCTTCGGCCTGGACGGCCTTTCTGCTGTTCCTGATCAACTTCGTCGCCTCGATCATCTATCTGATTCGCCGCAGCCCGAAGGTCGACATTGTGGCGCTGGTCTGCGCCGAAGTCGGCGTGGTTTTCTGCACGGTCGTCCTCGTCACCGGCCCGATCTGGGCGCGGCCGGTCTGGGGCATCTGGTGGGCGCCTGGCGACATTCGCCTGACTTCGACGCTCGTGTTGTGGCTGATCTACGTCAGTTATCTGGTGCTGCGCAGGTTTTCCACCAGCGCGCAGACGCAGGTTCTGGCCGCCGCGCTCGCAGTCTTCGGTGCGCTCGATGTCCCCCTGGTGTATTTTTCCATCTGGTTTTTCCGCACCCAGCATCCGCAACCCGTGATTGGCGGCGGCGGCTCGATGGATCCCCGCATGCTGCGTGTCCTGCTCATCAACTGGCTCGCGTTCTTGTGCTTCGCATTCTTGGTGTGCTGGTCGCGTTATCGTCTCGAAGTGCTGCATCGCGAGGTCGACCAGGCTCATGCCCTGGAATCTCTCGCCGGGGCGGGGATGGCAGAGAAGGCCAGCCTGCCTCTCAGCCGGAGCGCGCCATGAACGCCATCAAGTTTCTCTTCGCTGCCTACATCGCCACCTGGGTGATCCACGCCTTCTATCTCGGCACGCTGGTCCGCCGCTTCAGCCGCCTCCGTGAACAATTGAGGGAATTAGGGAAAAAATAGCTTTCGAGCAAGAACTGGCGAACAAGAATCGGCTAGGCGCCCGTGGGCCTCACTGCGTGGCTTTCCATTCCTTCTGCAGGGCGGTGAGGAAGTCCGGGCTGCCATTGGAGCGGAGAAATTCGTAGTCCTCGATCATAGCGGCCGTGCCGATGCGCGCCGACGGCAGCGGAGCATCCACGCGGATCACGCGTGCCGTGAACCGCACCCGCACCGCATCCGTCAGTGTGATGTGGGGAGGGAAGGTCAGCGTGACTTCCAGCCTGGTGCCTGCGGCAATGGCCCGGCTCAGATAAAAAAAAACGCCGCGCGCACTCACGTTCTGCGTTTCGGTCTGGAATTCGTCGGCACCGTCGAGGCGCACCACAGCGGGCAGGCGCATGTCGAAGCGCCGCATCATCCGCCGTTCCTGAACGTTTGTTGGCATCCCCGATAGCCACAATCTATAGAACTGTCAGCAGTTTGCAACAGCAAAATGCTGCGCGGAACTGCGTCGGTTAATCCTTCCGGACCGCAAACGGGACTTCCAAAAAATGGTGGGGGAGGCGGAGACACTCGTACGAACGGCTCTGCTGCTAGCGAAGCAATCGCCTTGCCATCCGCATGATGGCCGGGAACATGGCCAGCCTTGGCTTTTCCGCGACAAATCAGACGTTTCGCCCGCGTGACACGCCCATTGCTTGGCAGCGCGACGCTGCCATGAGCAAAATATTTTCGCCTTTTGGCAGCGCACTTGCGCCTGCAAGTTCATTCACGCCACTTTTGTGCTACGCCCCCGGCATCCTTCCTCACGCCCTCGCGCATCTCAGAAATCCGGGGCAGACTGCGGGCTTCGCGCTCGCTTGACTTGTGTATCCACCGGATGTTTAAGTAGTTATTTCATTTTTCCGCCAGTTCCATTTGACCTGCAAGCCGCGGGCAAATTCGCCCTCGTCGAGTGACGAGAGTATGTCTAGAGGACGTCGAAAGACAACAACGACGACATGGACGTCCAGGACGGCGGCGCCAGGCTCGAACTGACTTGTGCGCCGTTTCCAAGAACTTTGCCGATCGCAAGAACCATCGGAGCGAGAGCAGTGTGAGCACGAGCGGGCAGAGAAGAGTGATCTGGAACGAGCTTGATTGGTAGTAAGTAAAATCGTCGGAGGAGCGCGTGAATCTGAATCGCCGTTGGTGGGGAGCTTCTGCAGTACGAGTGCGTGTCCTGGCTGTCGCGCTGGCGCTAGTGGCGGCAGGATGCATGGTTCTCGGGTGGGGTTCCCATGCGGGTCGCGCGAAGGCGGCGCTTTCCTCGGCTGGATCGGCCGACTTTTTGGCGCAATCTGCTGCCTTGGCGATTCCCGGCTCGAGGCAGCTTCGCGATGCCAAGCACATGGCACCTGCGCAGGCACGGGCCCTTCTGGCCGGTTTGCCATTAATCTTCGAGCCGAACCAGGGCCAGGCCAACCTTGATGCCAACGACCCGCGCGCGCGGTTTATCGCCCGGGGTTCCGGCTACAGTCTCTTCCTGGGATCGGAAGGCGCGATTTTGGGTTTGCAGTCTCGCACACAGAATTCTTCCCGAACCGAGTTCCTGGAGATGAAACTGGCGGGCGCGAGTCCCCACGCCGCAATCACTGCCGCCGAGCCGCTGGCGGGCAAGAGCAACTATCTTTTGGGTAACGATCCCGCCGCGTGGCGGCGCGGCATTCCGCAGTTCGCCCGCGTGCGCTACGAAAATCTTTACCCCGGCATTAATCTCGTCTTCTACGGAAATCAGGGACGGCTCGAATACGACTTTCAGGTTGCTCCCGGCGCCGATCCTTCACAGGCCGAGCTCGAATTCAATGGCGCGCAGCATCTCCAGGTGGAGGATGGTGCGCTGGTCATTCAGGGCAAGGGCGGCAACCTCCGCTTCGAGGCTCCGCATATTTACCAGAAGATCGATGGCTGCGAGCTGGCGGTCGCGGGCGGTTTCGTCCTACGCGGCGCTCATCGCGCCGGATTCGCCGTCGGCCCCTACGATCGCTCGCGAGAACTGGTCATCGACCCGCAGCTGGTTTACACCACGTATTTTGGAGGGAGCGGCAACGAATTGGCGACGTCGGTTGCCGTGCTCAGCCCTTTTATTTACATCACCGGTTCCACAACAACGTCGCCGACCTCGACCACTCCCCTCCCTATAACGTCCGGTGTCTATCAGTCAACGCTCAATGGCACGCAGAACATCTATGTCGCCGTGATCAACCCCTCGAATCCTGTCGCGAGCCAGCTGGTGTATGTGACGTATCTCGGCGGCAACGGCGTTGACTCACCTGTGGGCATCGGCGTGGACGGGGGCGGCAACGCCTATGTAGCGGGCACGACTTCGTCGACGAACTTTCCGACCTCGACCGACGCCTACCAGACCTCCGTCTATTCGCCGCAGTCGCCCGGAGCCGCAACCTGTAGTTTGGGGAGCACTGGCCCGCAGCATGTATTTGCGAGCGTGCTGAACAGTACGTTGAGCACCTTGAACTACTCGACCTATCTCTCGGGCAACGGCAACGATTGCGCGAGCGGCATGACGATTGACGCGGGCGGGCACCTGTTCGTCACCGGCACGACGACTTCGACCAATGCATCCAGCACAACCATTCAGTTCCCGGCCAGTTCGCTGCCGTTTGCGCAGCCCTTCCAGGCGCAGTCGTTCGACGCCAGCGGCCAATTCTTCGTAACCGAGATCAGCACCCAGAACGCCGTCGGCCCGGGCAGCATTTTCTACTCGACCTATTTTGGCGGCGGCGCTTCCTTCACCAATCCTCCCGTAGTGACGGGCGGTCAGATCGCCGTCGACAAGAACGAGAACATCTATTTCACCGGCACCACGAACTTCGTTTATACGGGAGGTCAGGTCGCCGATTTTCCCATCCTGAATGCATATCAGCCGTGCCTTGACCAGCCCCCGCCGACTATCATCATCAATCCTCCGACCTGCACCAACAGCGCCTCGACGAGCAGCTTGCCTGACGCCTTCGTCGCCAAGCTGAATCCCGCCGCGCCCTCCCAGTTGCAGTTTTCCACCTATCTGGGCGGTTCGCAGACCGACTCCGGAACCGGCATTGCGCTCGACACCAGCGGCAACGTCTACATCACCGGAACCACGAACTCGCCGGACTTTGTCGCGGCCACCTCGATCATAAGTTTTGCGCCATTTCAGCAATGTCTCAACAACGAGTACATGAGCACGAGCGGTACGACCACCTGCACCGAGACCACCTCCACGTGTACCGCGGGAACACCCTGCAACTACCCCAACGATGCCTTTGTCGCCAAGCTCAGCGCCCCGGCTTCCGGTTCCAGCACGCCCAACGTGCAGTTGACCTACTTCTCCTACCTGGGCGGAATGCAGAACGAGGCCGGAAACGCTATCACGGTCGATACCGGCGAGGGCGCCGTGCTGACTGGATCGACGCAGTCGACCGCCTCGGTTACCGCCGGCGATGGCGGCTTTCCCGCGACCGGCTGCGGCGAAATCGAGTGCAACCTGGTGGGTACGCAGGACGCCTTCATCGCCCGCATCAACACCGAAACCCAGGACAACCAGCAGAACCCCGCGGCCTCCTGGGCGACGTATTTCGGCAGCGGCACGCCCTCAACGGCTATGACCGAAGGCACCAGCATCACGCTCGATCCCAGCGAGAACATCTACGTCGCCGGTGATACCAATTCGGCATCGGGACTGATAGGTTCCAGCGGAGGGTTCCAGCCGGCCAACGCCGGCGGCTACGATGCCTTCGTTACCGAACTGAAGCCCGATTCCGTCATTACGATCTACGGCATTCTGTCCCTTGGCAATAACGAAACCTACGTCAGCGCCGGCAATCAGGCCACGTTCATTTATACCGTGACCAACACCGGCCCCGATATTGCCCCGGTCCTTACTATTAGCGACTTCCTGAACCAGACTGGCGTCGTGATGGTCCCCAATTCCATCAGCGTGACGGGCGGATTGTGCAACACGGTAAATTCCAACTCCACTCTGTTGAGCTGCACCGTCAATTCCCTGCAGGCGGGTGCGACGGCCACGGTCACAGTTGTGCTCACGCCGACCCAGAACCAGCAGGGGCAATCGCAAACCTTTAACGGGGGCACGGTCAGTGTGACCGGCCAGAACATTCCGCCGGTCTCGACCGTTGTATTCGGGAACATGTCCGACTACAGCATCGTGGCCAACCCCAGCAACGTCAGCGTGCAGGCGGGGAACACGGCGAGCTATCAGGTGCAGCTCACGCCGAGTCCGATCTACAGCTCGAACATTTCGTTGTCGTATTCTCTGCAGGCGACGGGAACGAGTTGCACCTTCACCTTCCCGACGGTGACCTTGAACGGCAGCAGTCCGGGTTCGTCGACGCTGAACTGCGTGACCACGCCACGGCCCGTCATTCCCACGGCCCGTGCGGTTTGGACGCGACAGTTCTACGCGATTTGGCTGAGTCTTCCTGGATTGGCTTTGCTGGGCCTGGGCGCAGGAGGCAAGAGTCGGCGCCGGGCGGCCGGGATGATGCTTGGGCTCATCTTGGCTATGGTTGTTTTCCTGCCGGCCTGCAGCCAGCCCGCTACCCAGCCGCCCGCCACGGGAACGCCGGCTGGAAGTTACTCGCTCACCGTCACCGCAACCTCGGGCACGGATGTGAAGAACTACAGCGTAACGTTGACAGTGACCTAGGCGGAATTCGGGAGAATCGCGTGCGGGACGGTTTCGGCTGCGCGCCGGTAGTTGAGCATGTGTGGGGCGTTCTACGCACCGGCCGACAACTTGTGGTGACCGCCCTTGGATTCGGCGATCCCATATTGCCGGATCTTGTACAGAAGGGCCTTGTAGCTGATCTGCAGAATGGCGGCGGCCTGCTTGCGGTTCCAGTTGGTTTGTTCGAGAGCGCGGGTGATGGCTTGCGCCTCGGCTTCATCTTTCGCGCTCCGTGCCAGGGACTTTAATCCGCCCGGCTCGGCTGCGCGCGCGTTGCCATCGCCAGGGGCGCCGCCGTTGCCGTCGTCCTTGGGCAGAAGTTCGGCGACGGCCAGCTTTTCATCGCCCAGAATCAAGTAGCGCTTCAGGAAGTTGTTCAACTCGCGCAGATTGCCGGGCCAGGAGTGATCTTGGCACGCCTGCAGCAGAGCGGGCGATAGTGGCAACGGCGGGCGGGCGTAGCGCTCCGCCATTTGCGACATGGAGTGTTTCAGCAGAATGGGAATTTCTTCTTTGCGTTCGCGCAGCGGCGGCAGGTGCAGCGTGAAGGCGTTCAGACGATAGTAGAGATCCTCGCGCAGGCGCTTGGTCGCGAGCGCCTCGGGAATGTTGATGTTCGTCGCCGCCAGGATGCGCACATCCACTTTGATCACCGAACGGCTGCCCAGGCGTGAAAACTG
Source organism: Candidatus Sulfotelmatobacter sp. (assembly GCA_030041475.1). Classification (GTDB taxonomy): domain Bacteria; phylum Acidobacteriota; class Terriglobia; order Terriglobales; family Acidobacteriaceae; genus Sulfotelmatobacter. The sequence goes on along the minus strand of JASHNU010000073.1, from coordinate 164,269 downwards.
CTGATCCTGTAAAACGTGCAGAAGTTTGGCCTGCAAGAGCGGTGGCATCTCGCCGATTTCATCGAGCAGGATCGTGCCCTTGTTGCACAGTTCGAACTTGCCTGGTTTGGCGTGGGTCGCGCCGGTGAAGGCTCCCGGCTCGTAGCCGAAAAGTTCGCTTTCCAGCAAGTCGGCGGGCACGGCGGCGCAGTTCACTTTCAAGAAGGTGCGATGCGCGCGCGGCGAGAGCTTGTGAATCAGCCGCGCCAGAACTTCCTTGCCCGTTCCGCTTTCGCCCAGCAGAAGCACTGGGATGTCGACGTTGGCCACCAGCGCTGCCTGCGAGCGGATCTTGCGCATGACCGGGCTGGCCGCGATGAAGAAGACGTCATCTGACAGTTCTTCCACGTCCCCGCCAAACCACTGCTTGCCCTGGCCCAGGCTGAGATCGATGACTGCGTCCAGTTCCGCTTTCTGAAACGGCTTGGTGAGGTAGTCCTGGGCGCCCAGCTTCATCGCCTGCACGACTTTGCGCGTGTCACTGACGCACGACAGCATGACCACGCGCACGCCCGGCTGCATCTGACGCAGTTGTTCGAGCGTCTGCAGGCCGTCAATGCCGGGCATGAGCACGTCAAGCAGCACCAAGTCCGGGTGCAGGCCCTTCTCAACTTTCTGCAGCGCTTCTTCACCGGTAGTGGCCGTTTCGACCTTGTATTCGTCGACCTCGAGCAGCGTCTTAATGTAGCGCAGCATGCCGGGTTCGTCGTCCACCAGCAGGATCTTGGTCGTTGAACTCATCGATTTTTCCCTTTGCCGGCGGGGGCCACGGCTGGTTTGTACGGTATGAGGAAAGAAAACTTGCAGCCGCCGGCGGGATCGCTCTCCACCCAGATCTTGCCGCCCATGCCTTGCACGAGACGGCGCGCGATGGCCAGACCGAGTCCCGTGCCTTCTTCGCTTTCAGTGCCGGGCAGGCGGAAGAAGTCGTCAAAGACTTCCTGGTGAAACTCCGCAGGAATGCCAGGGCCAGTATCGGCGACGCTGACTTTGACGGCGTTCGGCTGATTCAGATTCTGCCGGCGTCGTTCTGCGGCCGAGGGTTGTGTAGCTGCCCGGCGATCCCACATATGCGGCTCGGCGTGCAGCCACACCGTTCCGCCCCGAGGCGTGAACTTGAAGGAATTCTCCAGCAGATTGGAGACGACGCGCTCGAGTTTCGGCGGGTCGAATGGGAAGACAGGTAACTTGTCGTTGGCCAGGAAATACAGGGCGAGCGCCTTTTCCTGAAAGCGGCTCGACCACAGTCGGCACACTTCCGACAACGTGTCATTGATGTTTCCTGGTTCAAATTGCATGCGCAGCCCGCCAGTTTCGAGCGCGCTGTAGGTCAGAAAGTCCTGAATGAACTGTTGCAGGCGCCTGCCGCTAGCCTGCATGTCGCGCAGCACTTCGCGCTGGCGGTCGGTGAGCGGCCCGAGCTTTTCGCTGGTTAGCAGTTCCACATAGCCGTTCAAAATCGCGAGCGGGGTCTTCAGATCGTGCGTGGCAGAAGCCAGGGCATTGGTCGTGCGGCGGAAGCGTTCGCGCAGTTCGTAATATTCCTGCTGCAGGCTTTCCGGGCTGAGAGCTTCCCCGTCCGGGGCTGTTGCAGGCTCCGGCTCGGGAGCAGGAACTGCTCCCGAATCAGGCGCATACGGGTTCTTGTGGGCCGTCGCCATTGGGGAAAACAACCACAGGGTACACGGGAGGAGGTAAGACCGGCCCGACTCTCAACGGGCACAAGCTTGTTCAAATCGTATTGCACCCCACATTTCGCTGTCAACGGAAAACGAAACGGAATTACCCAAGTGTGGCAAAACCTTGCACTCTGATGGTCCGGTAGCTGGAGTCACCCCGGTGGCTGTCAGTGCGCAAGATCCGTTCTTAAGAAGGGCAAATACCTATTTCTCTGCGGGCTTCGCGGTTTGAGTCTGGGCTTTCTTCCTGTTCGGGGCCGATTTTGACCGGTATTTGCCGGGCCTTTGGCCCCTGAGGTGCTTCTATAGCGGGGTTTTATACATCTCTTGGGGGCGTCTGCATGGTGGCAGCCAGACCGGAACGCGAGCGGCGGAGGTGGGCAAGACTGCCGCTGGCCATTCCCGTGTTCGTGCGCAGCCACGACGAGAAAGGCAAGGAGTTTCTTGAGTTTGCCACTGCTCTGAATGTCAGCGCCGGCGGCATGCTGGTCGCCGTGCGGCGGATTCTCCCGACTAACGCGCAAATTGAACTGGAGATCCCCAGCGCACCGGTCGCGGCTATGAGGCTCCTGCCGAGAGCTTCGCGCAACCTCCGCGCCAAGGCCCTGCGGACAACTCCCGTGCAGGGCTACTGTCTGCTAGGACTGAAGTTCTCGCGTCCCCTGCTGTACCAGAGCGACTCCCGTAGGGTACGACAGCGGAAAGTTATTTCAGCCATGTGAAAAAGTTTGCTTATTGCCTGCCCAAAGGTGTTACCTTGGGAGCTTCCCCCTGATTACGGGAGTATGCCCGTCCGGCTCTTTGGTAAGTTGATCCTCCTCAACGAGATAGTTAGATTTTAGATAGTCTGCGGTAGGACTGCCTAGCATTGGTTGTCGGGATGCAGCAACATAAGTCTCCCCTCGACCGATATCCACCATGACATCCACTAGTGTGAACGCGCTGGTGCAGCCTCTGGGGGAGATGCCCCCTGAAGGCATCGTGTTTGGCGGCACTGCCGCCATGCGGGCTGTACGGGAGCGTCTGGCCAAACTGGCCAGCGCTAACGTTCCCGTGCTCATTCAAGGGGAGAGCGGCACTGGCAAAGACATCGTTGCGCGCATGATTCACGCCGCCTCGCCCTGGCGTAGTGGACCCTGGGTGAAAGTGAATTGCCCGGCCATCCCCGGCACCCTGCTCGAAAGCGAACTGTTCGGCTACGAAAAAGGCGCGTTCACCGGCGCCTATGGGACCAAGCCGGGACGCGTGGAGATGGCGCATCGCGGCACGCTGTTTCTCGACGAAATTTCAGAGCTCGACATGCCGCTGCAGTCGAAGCTGCTGCAGCTATTGCAGGACGGGCAATTCTGCCGCATCGGAGCGCAGGAAGACAAGAAAGTCGAAGTGCGCGTGGTCTGCGCCACCAACCGCAAGCTGGAACAGGAAATTGAAAACGGCACCTTCCGCGCCGACCTGTTCTATCGCATCAACGTGGTGAACCTTTACCTGCCGCCGTTACGCGAGCGTGCCGCAGACATCCCTGAGCTGGTGGCATATTTCCTCGAATATCACAACCGCAAGTACAACTGCCGCGCCAGGATGCTTTCCGGCGAGATGATGACGGTCCTGAGCAAGTATCACTGGCCGGGCAACATCCGCGAACTGGAAAACCTGATCAAGCGCTACGTGATTCTGGGCACCGAGGAAGTGATTTCGGCCGATCTGGTGCCGCGCAGCCCCGATTTCTTCAACGCCGAGATTCCCATCGACGGCCAGATTTCGCTGAAGAAGCTGACGCGCCAGGCGGTGCGCGAACTCGAGCGCAAAGTAATTTTGAAGGTTCTGCAGAATCACCACTGGAACCGCAAGCGCGCGGCGCGCGCATTGGGCATCAGCTACCGCGCACTGCTGTACAAGATTCGCGACGCCGGCCTTCCTTCCAATCGCGCCGCGAAACAGCAAGCCGCCGAAGAGCCCAAGCAGGAGATTGCGGCGGACTGAGAAACCACCTCAAGCCAAGGATCAAGCCGCAGCAATTTCGGGTAGTGGGCCAGTCCACTACCGTCACGCGCGCGGTCTTGGGCGAGCTAATAATTTCCGCTCAGGTACTGGCTGAATTCGCCTCTGTGCTATTGCACAGGGTCTCGCCGCGGAAGACAGCCGAGGAAGTCAAGAGAATTCTCGACGTCCTGGCTCCAATCTCCGTCGTAGTCCCGGATGCTGACATGGTGCTGCGCGCCGTCGAAGCGCACGCGGCGTATGGGTTCCATTTCTACGACGGGATGATAATCGCGGCGGCGGAGCGAGCGGGCTCGGAGAAAATCTGGTCGGAAGATTTTACCGCAGGCCAGAAGTATTTTGGCGTCGAAGTCGCGAACCCGTTTCTCTGAGGGCTGATTCCTACCCGCGCAGCTCAGCCAAGGCCTTCCTGGCGTCGGCGTTGTTGGGGCTGAGCTTCACTGCCTTTTCCAGTTGCTGGCGGGCCAGTGCCGTCTGATTGGCCTTCCCGTAAGCCATGCCGAGATGGTAGTGGATGGTGGCGTCGTCGGGTTCGCCGCGCTGCTCACCCAAGCGTAGCGCCTCCTGGAGTTGGCTGATGGCGGACTGATAGATTCCCTTCTGATAGTAGGCCCAGCCCAGAGTGTCGGCGGCATTGGCGGAGTTGGGCATGCCTCGGCGAGCGGTCTGCGCCATGGCCAGTGCCACGTCGATGTTGCCGCCGGTCTGGAGCATCACGTAGGCGAGGTTGTTCGCGGCCAGCGGCTGATCGGGTGAAATGGCGAGCGCCTGCTGATACATCGCCTTGGCCTGATCCCAGTTCTTCTTGGATTCATACAGTTCGCCGCAAAGAATATAGAATCGGGGCTCGCGCGGATTGTCCTTGATGGACTGCTGGTAGAGCGCGAGAGCCCGGTCGGTGTTGCCTTCCTGCACCTGAACCTTGCCTAATTTTTCCAGGGCATCGGTGTTGTTCTTGTCGAGTTCCACTGCCTTGCGCAAGGCAATTTCGGCATCGGGAAGGTCTTTCTTTCCGTTGAACAAGCCGGTTCCGAGCAGATCGTAAAAGTTGCTGTTCGAGGGCGATTTGGCAATCTGCGCCTTGGCGGCAGCGATTCCCTTGTCGAACTGTTTCTCGGCGAAGTAGCTGTTCATCAGGCCCTGCAGGCCCTCGGTCGAATTGGGATCTTTGTCCAGTGCCTGTTGGTAGGATTTTTCGGCTTCGCCGTATTTTTTCTGCGCGAGGTGAATGTCGCCTATCTCGACATACGGGGCCGGACTCTGCGGAGCCTTTTGCATCGCTTGCTCGGCGTCCTTCCGCGCGTCGGCGTACTTCTGTTTGGCGATCTCGGCGATGGCCTTCAGAATGAAGCCGTCGGCGGAGTAGGGCTGCACCGTGATGATCTGCTGAGCTGTCACCAGCAGGGCATCGGCGTCACCGCGGCGCAGTTCCATGGCAGCCAGAGCGCGGTGCGCGTCAGTCAGATCGGGACGGATGCGCACTGCTTCGCGCCACTCCGACTCGGCGCGCGCGTCGTTGTGCTGCTCGTCAAAGGCGAGTCCCAGCTGGTAGTGGGCGACGGCATTGTCCTGGTCGTTGCGCAGCGCGGTCTGCAGCGAATCCACTGCGCCGGTCGCGTCATTCTGACGGATCTGAATCTCGCCTTTGTAGATGAACGCGTCGCTGTCATGCGGATACGATTTCAGAATCTCGTTGTTGAGCCTGGCGGCTTCGTCGAGGCGGTTCTTCAAGATCAATAACTGGATGTAGTTTTTCTTGGTCTGTGTGTCTTTGGGATGGGCGCCGTAAACTGACGCATACTCGGCGACCGCCTTGTCGAGATCGCCGCTGGCGAAGTAATAGTCGCCCAACATTCGGTATCCCTCAGAGTTGTCGGGCATGTCTTTCTTGGTCTGCTCGAGGAAAGCTTCAATTTCGGCGGTCTTGCCTTCGTCACGCATCAGGCGGACCAGCGCGGCCCGCGGTCCCGGATTTTGGGGGTCGAGTTCGATGGCGTGCCGGAACTGCTGCTCAGCTTCGGGCAGTCGGTTGCGCGACTGGTAAAAGCCACCCAGGGCGAGCTGAGCGTTCATGGCCTTGGGATCGGCTTTCGTCGCCTTGTTGAAGTTGAGTTCGGCCTGGTCGGGCTGATCGGCGCGCAGTTCGAGGAGCGCCAGCATTAAGTACGAATCGGAGCGGTTGGGATCGAGCGCGATGGCCTGCTGTGCTTCCTGAATGGCGTCGCTAAGCTTGCCTTCGGCCGCGTCGTAATTAGACCAGGCTTCGTGCGTGAGAGGCGAATCGGGATCTTTCTTTCGCAAGAGGTTGAGATGATCTAGCGCCTGCTTCATGGTGTCGACGACCGGCGAGCCATCCGGGTTGCGCACTGTGACCAGCAGGTTGGCGAGATCGGCGTGGGCGCGATAGTTATCGGGAGCGAGTTCAACGGTACGGCTCAACTGCTGGAAGGCTCGACCGTTGTCCCCCAGCCGAAGATAGGTCTGTGCGAGCTGAAAATGAGCCTGGGCAAAGCGGGGATCGAGCTGCACCGCGTTCGAATACTGGATGAGCGCCTCGCGGTATTTGCCTTGGGCAAAGTATTTCTCGCCGCTGTCGAAATATTTCTGCTTGCGCACATTGGGATCGCGGGAACAGCCGGTCAGCAGCACAGCAACGAGTGAGCAGGCAATCACCAGACGGACGACTACAGGACAGCGCATTATGGGGTCTCCCTCTGCAGAGCAGGGGCGGAGGCGCAAAACACCGCATCTGCAGAATGTTTCATGATACTGCATGCCGGCCACAGCGGTTACCGGGTCATGAATCGATGCTATTCTCACTTTGGGATGTAGCTCACCAGCCGGGGCACGATGTCGTTCGCCAAGGGAAGCAGGCGCTGCTCGGCCGCGTCGGCAGTTTCTCCGGGATAGATCGGCGTTTTCAGCCGCACCAGCGAGCCGTCGCTGCGGTTCATGCGGATGGCATCGGCGACCAGGTAATACTTCGCCCAATAGTCGCTGGCCACGCCGCGATCGTGCGCCCAATACCAGTAGAGAACGAGTTGGCGGGCTTCGCCCTTGGCAATGATGAAGCGGTTGGCCGGAAACGGAGTGTGGCCGGGCACGGCGATCGTTACCTGCTTGCGCTCGATCGGAATCCACCCCGCGCCTGGAAGGCAGTCGTTCGGGGAGTGAATGGTATCTCCGGTGCGCTGGCTGCGGAAATAGGCGATGAAGAGATCAAAATAGAGCTGCCGGTTCTGTTGATTCTGATACAGGCGCAGCAGAAAATCGCCGGGGCCGAGCTTGTCGAGTACGTCTTGATCGAGGGCAACGTCCGTGCCTTTCCAGCTTCCCAGTTGCGTGGGAAATTCCCGCAGCGGCTGGCGAGGTGGGAAAAACTCAGTCTGCGTGCGCGCCTGCAGCAACAGAGCCGCGGCCGCAACCAGCAGGGCAGCGGCGATGAAACGTGGAGTGGAGCCCTTCATCATGCACCTGCCTTTCGCTCTGGCCAGCCTTTATCCGCCCAAATCATGCGGATCAGGCCATGCACGGCGTAGAGCAACAGCAGGGAAACGACGAAGATGATCCATCCCCAGGAGGCGTGGAAATACCCTTCGGCCTTGTCGGCGTCCCAATACTGCACCAGCAATCCTGTGCCGATGATGCGGACACTGTTGGCGGCGATGGCGATCGGCACCGAGGCCAACGCCAGCACCCAGCGCACCCAGAGCCGCTTTTCCAGTAAATAGCCGTAGATGATGGCGAGCGTTACCAGCGACATGAGAGAACGAATGCCGCTGCAAGCTTCGGCCACTTCCAGGGCCATGGAGGGCAGGTTGATCACGTTGCCTTCGCGCAGAATCGGCACGCCAAAAAGAGGGAGCACAAAGGCGGCGACCCTGGATGCCTGCAACTGCAAAGGGAACGTGATCTGGTTGAAGATGACGCTGGGAATAGGAACCATCAGCACCAGAAACGCCCAGGGAAAGAAAAGGGCACGGATGAAATTCCATCCGAGGAAGAGAATAGTCAGCCCAGCCAAGGCCAGAATGAGCGAGGAGCGGGAGAGAAAAAGCTCTGCGCCCATCTGGCCTACGATGAGCGTAGCCAGCGCACAGGCCAGAATCAGCAGGCCGGGCCATGAGGGCCGCGGGGGCATCCGCAAGAGGCGGCTGCGCTCCTGCCACACAACGAACGCCGAGAAGAGCGGCACAAAGAATCCGTGGGAGAAGTTCGGGTCACGCCACCATTGCAGGACGAGACGAGCCAGAGTGGGCCCGTAAAGCCACAACAACAGCACCGAGAGGATCGCGACCTGCCAGAGCGGCATTGCCGAGCGAAGATGTTCGCTGGGGCGTGTATGCGGAAGGGTTTGTGCCACGTTACTCAAAAGATCAGGCTCACAGGATCAGGTCCACCAGCCCAGACTCACAAGTTCAGGCAACGATCTCGGGGGAAATTTGAGAATAAGCTGAGAGAGAAGGGGTGTGCAACGCTTCACCGCCCAATGTAGGCAGCGGTGGGGGGTAATTCGGAAGATGCCGGGGCAGAAGCTCTTAGGTACGTTGGGGAGTGAAAACGTTTTCCCACATTTGACGATAGTATGGTGCACACCCCAAGGTAGTCCCTCACAGGGTTTTCATTTTCTATCTAAATTGTTGAAAATAAGGAGTAAAATGGACGCCAGACTTGCCGATACATGGCAGATTGTGGCATGGCTCGTGCTCATTGAGAGACTCAAATAACTCCGTAACCCTGCACTAGAATTACGAGGAAAAATGGGTAAGTCTTTTCCCAGTCTGGCCCCAAGGGGATGTTGCGCGGGTTTGAGTCAGGCTTCAACGAGCGAGAGGGCGACGGCATAGCTATGGCAGCAGAGGCGCGGTTGAAATTCATCGAAGCGGCAAGCGCCAGCATGCATCCGGTGGAAGCGGTCATGCGCGAGCTGGCGCAGAGCGACGTACCGGTGCTGCTATTGGCGGAGCCGGGGGCGGGCAAGATGGCGGCGGCGCAACGGATTCACGATCTGTCCCGGCGTCGGGCATGTCCCTTTCAGCCGTTGCTGTGTGCCACGCTGAGGCCGGAGGATCTGGCTGGACTTGAGGCCAACGGAAACGATCCTGCGAGCCGGGGCACGGTTTACCTGGAGGAATTGGCGGACCTGAACGCCGACTGCCAGGCCGGGCTGATGAAAGCCCTGCCCAAAGCAGAAGAGAATGGCGCGGGTACTGCGGCGCGTGCGCGTATGATCTGCGGCAGCGCGCGCGATCTGGAAGTTGAGGTGAAGGCCGGCCGCCTGCGCGAGGACTTGTATTACCGCATCAGCGGCGTATGTCTGCGCCTGCCGCCGCTGCGACAGCGGAAGGAAGACATTCCCCTGCTGCTGGAGCATTTTCTACGCAAGTATGCGCGGGATTTTCACCGCTCGGTGCCGTCACTCAGCGCCGACACGCAGCACCTGTTTCAGGACTACTCCTGGCCGGGCAATGTGCGTGAGCTTGAGGATGCCGCCAAGGTGCTGGTTGCGCTGGGCGATGAGAATGTGGCCATGGGCGGTTTGCGGGCGCTCCTGCACAAGCGTGACGTAGGCGCCAACGGCGGACGAACATCCTTGAAGGAAGCGGCGCGGGCCGCTTCGCGCGAGGCGGAGAAGGAACTGATCCTCAAGGCGCTGACGCGCACGCGCTGGAACCGCCGCCGTGCGGCCGAGGAGCTGCAGATTAGTTACAAGGCACTGCTCTACAAGTTGAAGCAAATCGGATACGAAGGATATGGAACTCCCCAGGGTTCTGCGGAGAAGGTATGAAGAAGGCGATCTTGAAGAGGAAAAGCTGGAAGAAACGACCAGTGAAGAAGACGATCAGAATTCTGCTGATGTTGTGGGTGGCAACGGTTACCGCCGCCCTGTTGGCCCAGACGAGCGATGCTAGGAGCGACGAGGCCAAGGCCAAGCCGGAGGCCGCGGCTGCGGCGACTCCGGCTGCCACTCCGGATACGACGACCGACTACGTCATCGGCTCCGATGACGTGCTGCAGATCTCGGTTTGGCACGAGCCCGATCTGAAAGAGACGCTGCCCGTGCGCCCCGACGGCAAGATTTCGCTGCCCTTGCTGAACGACGTCCAAGCGGCCGGACTGACGCCCTTGCAGCTGAAGGATTCGATTACCGAGAAGCTGAAGAAGTACATTGCCGATCCGCGCGTCACCGTCGTGGTCACGGCGATGAACAGCCGGCGCATTTTTGTGACGGGAGAAGTTCAGCACACCGGGCCGATGGCGCTGTTGCCGCACATGACGGTGCTGCAAGCGCTTGCCCAGGCGGGCTTCACACAGTTTGCTAATCCCAAGGCGATTTACCTGCTGCGGACTGAGAACGGCAAGCAGGAGAAGCTGCCTTTCAACTACAAGGAAGTCGTAAAAGGCAATCGTCCGGAACAGAACATTGCCCTGAAACCGGGCGACACGGTGGTGGTTCCGTAAGGAGCGCCATGAGAAAAATGCACAAGATCTGGGCTCTCGGGATGCTGGCTTTCGTGCTCGCCGCAGCGTGGGCCCCTGCCGCGCTGGCACAGGACAACTCCCAGTCGGCTACGGCGGGCGACGCGACGCAACAGCAGGAGCCATTGCCGCAGCAGCCGCAGCCCATCCCGGCTTACGGCGACGTGAATGTGCCGGCGCCGATCAGCGAGAATCCGCCGCTTTCCGGGCTGGACCTGCCGTCGCTCGAGCCGCATGCCGCCCCGCTGAGCTACATCCAGCCGGGGGCGACATTCAGTGAGAGCGCGGACTCGAACGTGGGCAACGGAACGATCTCGCAATCGTTCGTCTCGGTGACGCGGGCAATCGGCAGCGTGACCTTGCAGCGGTTGTGGAGCAACTACGACCTGGCGGTCGATTACTTCGGCGGCGCAGGGTACTACGACCAGCTGGGCATCGGCTGGAAAGCGCTGCAGCAGATGGACCTGCAACAGAAAGTCACCTGGAAGCGGGGGCAGTTCGCCATCCGCGACAGCTTTAGCTACCTGCCGGAAGGCAATTTCGGCGGAGCCTACGGCTCACAGGGTTCGCAGGGAATTCAGTCGCTGGGTGAGAGCGCCTTCGGCAGTTTCTGGGGAGGCTCAGGACTGGGAACTTTTGGTCTGACGCCTCGCATCATGAACGTGAGCCTGGCCGACATTTCCGAGAACCTGACGCCCAAGTCGCAGATCACGGCGGCTGGTGGTTATGCGTTTACGCATTTCTATGGCAGCCAAGCTGACGGTGCGAACTTCATCGGCAGCTCGCAGGTTTCCGGGCAGGTGGGCTATGACCGGATACTCACGCCGCACACGCAGGTCGCGGCGGTTTATGGCTATCAGGGATTCGATTTCTCGATCTTTGGCACGGCGTTTCATTCTCACATCATCCAGTTGATGTACGGACACCGCATCACCGGACGGATGGATCTGCTGATCGCGGCCGGACCGCAATTCACGCACCTTGAGCTCGAGGGCATTCCGGATTTCAGAATTGGCGGCGCCGGCCAGTTCCGTCTGCGCTACGCCTTCCCCAAGACGCGTGTCGATGCGTGGTACCAGCGCTACCTGACGGGCGGATCTGGCCTGTTTGCCGGTGCGCAAACCGACATGGCCAGTGTTCACGCCGATCGCCCATTGACACGACTCTGGTCGGTATTTGCTGATATCGGGTATTCGCGCAACACGCGCTTGCAGCCGCTGCCGCTTGACCTGCAGACGACGTGCGTCCCCTTGGGGGCGCTGAATCCCGATGGCTTGCCGCTTTGTCCCGGCGTCCTGGCGAACTCGTACCAATATGGATTTGTCGGCGGCGGCGTGCATCGCCCGTTCGGGCACAACTGGCATGCCTTTGCCAGCTATCAGTTCAACGAACTGTATTTTAACTCGTCGTATTGCGGCATAACGACGCAGTGCAACCGGATTGGAAACCGCAATGTCATCACGGTCGGACTGGATTGGACACCACGGCCGATCCGGATTGATTGAGGCAATTTGACGAGAGAAGTTTCACTCGCATAGAACGTGCGAAAAACGGGCCAGGCAGGAGAGGATACGAGCAATGATTGAGAATCGCGAATTGACCATGGACGATTATCTGGCCATGTTGCGCCGGCGGGCCAAAGTGATTCTGGTCCCGGCGCTGGTGGCGCCGCTGGCCGGATTCCTGGTTTCCTACGCCTTCCACGCCAAGTACACGTCGCAGTCGATGATCCTGGTCGAGAGCCAGAAAGTGCCGGAGAGCATGGTGAAGCCGGTCGTGTCCGAGGATCTGGCGGCGCGCGTGGCCACGCTGCAGCAGCGTGTGCTAAGCCAGGCCGATCTGGAACCGGTGATCGAGCGACTGCAACTGGCCAGGGGCGGGATGAGCGTAGACGACGTCATCGATGACATTCGCGCCAACATGACCGTCGAGGAAATTGAGATGGATCTGCCCCAGTCCAAGACAAGACCGGGAGTCCGCCAAAGCCAGGCCGTGCCGGCGTTCAACATCAGCTACACGGCTGCCAATGCCGGCGACGCGCAGAAAGTGTGCGCGGAACTGGCTTCGCTGATGTTGGATGAAAACCTCAAAGAGATTGCCGCCGCCGCCACTGGCACCAGGGACGTGCTGAGCAAGGGACTGGAAGACGCCAAGCAAAATCTGGACGACATGGACGCACGTCTGGCGGCCTTCAAGAAACAGTACGTGGGCCAGCTTCCTGGAGACGAGGAAAGCAACCTGAAGATTCTGACCGGGCTGAACTCGCAGCTCGATGCCAATACGCAGACGCTGAACCGCGCTCAGCAGGACAAGGCCTACACCGAATCGGTGCTGGCGCAGCAGCTGGCCGCGTGGAAATCGTCACAGTCGTCCACCAATCCGCAAACTCTCGAGAAGCAGCTGTCGGAGCTGCAGGCGCAGCTTCTGGATCTGCAAGCGAAATACACCGACGACCATCCCGATGTGATCAAGACGAAATCCGACATTGCAGAAGTGAAGAAGAAGCTGGCGGAAGTGAACAAAGCACTTTCGGATCCGAGCGATGCGGCGAGCGAGAAGGCATCGGGTACTGAACCTCCGGAGATACGGCAGTTGCGCCTGCAAGTGCACCAGTATGAAGACCTGATCGCAGCGGCCACGCGCGACCAGAAGAGACTGCAGCTGGAAATCAACTCGTACCAGAGCAAGGTTTCGCTCAGTCCGGCGATCGAAGAGCAGTACAAGGCGCTGGCGCGCGATTACGACAACAAGCAGAAAACCTATGCCGATCTGCTGGCCAAGAAGAGCGAAGCGGATATGACGGTCAAGATGAACAATCAGTCGCAGGGAGAGCGCATGTTTGTGCTGAATCCGGCGAATGTGCCGGATGCGCCGAGTTTCCCCGTGCGCTGGCTGTTTGCCCTGGGAGGGCTGGGAACAGGTCTGGGCCTCGGGTTTGCTCTGACGCTGTGGCTGGAGTTGCGCGACAAGGCCATTCGCAATGAGGCCGACGCCGAGGCGGCGCTGGACTTGCCCATGCTAGCAGCGGTTCCGTGGGTGGGCGTGGTGGAAGAAGAAAGCAAGAATGGCCGCTATGCGTTCTGGAGGCGCAGCCACAAAGCTCCAGATGAGCACAAGGAGACAGTGGGAGTGTAAGGCCGGCTCCAGGGACTGACATGTACAAAGAGTTCTACGGACTGCGAGCGAATCCGTTCAACGTGAATCCGGACCCGCGCTATCTTTTCCTGACCCGGCACACGGAAGAGGCGCTGGCCTGCCTGACCTACGGCATCCAAAGCCGCAAGGGTTTCGTGTTGCTGACGGGTGAAGTGGGAACGGGCAAGACGACGCTCATCAACAAGCTGCTGGAGTGGCTGCGGCTGCAGCAGGTAGCAACGGCGTTCATTTTCAACTCGCGCCTGAACGTGCCCCAGTTTCTCGACTACATGATGGCGGACTTCGGCATTCCCGGAGACTCGAAGGCCAAGAGCCAGGTCCTACTACGGCTCTACAACTGGCTGCTCGACCGCTATCGCGCGGGGGAAACGGCGGTGCTGATCGTGGATGAAGCCCAGAACCTCTCCGACGAAGTGCTGGAAGAAATCCGCATGCTGACAAATCTCGAAACCTTTACTGAGAAGCTGCTGCAGATCGTCTTGGTCGGCCAGCCGGAGCTCGAGCACAAGCTGAAACAGCCGCAGTTGCGCCAGTTGCGGCAACGCCTGACGCTGCGGGCGAAAACCCACGCGCTGACGCTCGAAGAAACCAAGGCCTACGTGCAGCAGAGGTTGCGCATCGCGGGCTCGAATGGGCAGCCGATTTTCGATCCCGACACCGTGCTGGCGATTCATCACTATGCCGCAGGCATTCCCCGTGTCATCAATCTTTTGTGCGAGCACTGCCTGGTGAGCGGATTTGTGGACCAGCAAAAAATCATTGGACCGGCCGTGGTTGACACGGTGGCACGCGATTTCGAGTTGAACGACAACCACTCGGCGCCAGCCCCGCCGCCCGGCCTTGGAGTGGGCGCGAATCCGAACACGTTTGACGTGGTGAATGCCTTGCAGACGCTGGCCACGCTGGCCGACCGCCTGCGCGAGGAAGAGAAGGACTCCCCGACGAAAGGAAATTATGAGCCGAATTCATGAAGCATTGAAAAAAGCCGAACAGGAGCGTGCGGCGACCCAGGGAGTCGCGCCGCAGCCCCCTGCTGCGTCCGCTCCCGCGGCGGAGCAGGCGGTGTTGGCCGGTACGGTCGCTGACGCGGCCTTTCCACTGGCAGCCGTAGTGCAGACGGCAGGCATGCCAAATCTCTCGAGCCAGTTTGGTCTGGAAACTCTGCTGGCGCGCTCGGCGCAGTTGGAGTGGAGGCCCGAACCGTCCACCATGCTCTTCATGAATGGCGACGACAACGCGCGCGGTACGGAGGAGTTCCGCACGCTGCGTTCGCGGCTCTATCACCTGCGCGAAAAGATGGCGCTCAAAAAATTGCTGGTGACCAGCGCCCTCCCGAAGGAGGGCAAATCATTCACCAGTGCCAACCTGGCGCAAGTTCTGGTACGGCAGCATGGGCGGCGAGTGCTGCTGATTGACGCTGATCTCCGCGGGCCGCGGCTTCACCTGATGCTGGGCACGACTGCCAGCCCAGGGCTCTCGGATTACCTGCAGGGCAAGAACGACGAATTCTCCATCACTCAGCGCGGGCCGGTAGAGGGCCTGTTCTTCATTCCGAGCGGAGAAAGTATTGACGATCCAGCGGAACTGGTGGGCAATGGGCGGTTGAAGCTGCTGTTGCAGCGCGTCGAGCCGCTGTTTGACTGGATCGTTATCGATTCGCCGCCAGCCGTCCCGGTCTCCGATGCGAGTGTCCTCGCGAAGGCCTGCGATGGCGTTCTGATGGTAGTGCGCTCGAACTCGACGCCGTTCGATGCGGCGCGGAAGGCCCGCCAGGAATTTCCCGAGCAGATGCTGTTGGGCGTAGTGCTCAACGGGACGCACGGCGACGTCACACCGTACGCGCGCTACTACTACGAGGCGTATCAGAAGAAAGCGAGCACGACCAAGGCCTAGGGAGAAATGCCGCAGTGATCCGGCTCTTCAACATCTATTACCCGGTGCGCACACTGGTGCTGCTGGTCGGCGAGGCGCTGATCGTGGGGCTCTCCTTTGTCCTGGGAGCCATGTTGGACATGAGCTGGCTGGGGTTGAAGAATGCACTGTTCATCGAGGGCGGATACCTGCGAATCTTCGCCCTGACCGGAATCGTTTTGCTGCTCTCGCACGGTTTCGATCTCTACGATTCCTCGCAACTGGAAGCCAAGCTGGATCAGGCATTCCGCCTGTTGTTTGTGCTCGGTCTGGTGGCGATGGCGCTGGGGGCCGTCACATACTTTTTCCCAGGATTTCTTCCCGGGAGAAACTCGGCTCTGTCTGGCGTCGTCATCCTGACGGTAGCGCTTTTTGGCTGGCGGTCGGCGTATTCGTGGCTGGTGCAGCAACCCTTTTTCCGCGAACGGGTCTACGTTCTGGGAACTGGAGAACGGGCTGAGCGCCTGGTGCGCGGGTTGGAAGACCGATCCAGCTTAGGCATCGAGGTTGCCGGGTGGACCGGGAACATTGAGGGCGAACTGACCCGCGAGGCCGTAGCCGAACATCTTCAGAGCGTGGCGTGCGAGCGGGGAGTCCACCGCGTCATCGTGGCCATGCCGGACCGGCGGGGCACACTGCCGGTGGAAGAATTGCTGGATTTGCGCTTGTCGGGCATAAGAGTGGAGGAAGCCACGTCATGGCTGGAGAAGATTTCGGGAAGAATTGAAGTGGAGCAGCTTTATCCGAGCTGGCTGATTTTCGCGGAAGGATTCCGCTTCAGCGTTTTCTCGCGTCTGATACGACGGCTGGTCAATTTCGCCGTGGCGCTGGTGATCGGGATTCTTACGCTGCCGCTGCTGCCGTTCATCATGCTGGCGGTGAAGCTGGATTCGGAAGGCAAGATATTCTACAAGCAAAAGCGAGTCGGACGGCAGGGCGTGGAGTTCTACTGTTACAAGTTCCGCACTATGGTGAAGGACGCCGAAGCCGATACAGGTCCGACGTGGGCGACGGATGACGATCCGCGCATTACACGGGTGGGCAAGTATCTGCGCTCATCGCGGCTGGACGAGATTCCGCAGCTCTGGTGCGTGCTCAAGGGCGACATGCATTTCGTTGGCCCGCGCCCGGAGCGGCCGGAATTTGTCGAGCGACTGAGCCGGGATATTCCTTACTACGGCGTGCGGCACGTGGTAAGGCCGGGCATCACGGGATGGGCCCAGGTGCAATACAAGTACGGCAATACGATGGAAGACGCCCGTGAGAAGCTGCAGTACGACCTGTTCTATATCAAGAACGCATCTGTGGGGCTGGATTTCTGGATCGCTTTTCAGACGGTGAAGATCGTGCTGTTGGGTCGCGGCGCGATATGAAGTGGGATCTTGCTGCCTAGGGTATTTTCCCCCCGGCGAAGGTAGGCCGAAAGGATTGTCAAGGGCCGGTAAACGCTGCGGTGCAGAGCCGGTTCAGGGAACGGGGAACCAGGCATGAAAGTGCTGTTTTGGGCGGCGACAGTGCTCGTCGCCTACACATTCGTGGGATACATCTGCTGGCTGCGGTTGCGCCTGCTATGGCGTCGCAGTCCGGTGCGGCGCGGTACGTGCCTGCCCGCGGTGTCCATTGTGATGGTCGTGCGCAACGAGGAGCAGGTTCTGGAAGAGAAGCTGCGGAATCTGCTGGCCTTGGACTATCCCCCGGAGCTTTACCAGATCATCACAGTCTCCGACGGATCGACCGACCGAACGGAAGCGATTCTCCGCGAGGCCGGGCGCAATTCGCGCCTGGAGGTAATTCTGAACCAGCTGGCGCGGGGTAAGGCAGCTGGTTTGAACGACGCCCTGGAGCTCGCGCACGGCGAAATTATAGTTTTCACGGACGCAAGGCAGAAGATCGAAGCCAATGCATTGCGGCTGCTGATGGAAAACTTCGCCGACCCGGAAGTCGGGTGCGTGAGCGGCGAGCTCATGCTGGGCGAGAACGGCCAGGGCGAGAGTAATCGCGGCATGGGACTCTACTGGCTCGTTGAAAAGCACGTGCGCGAACTGGAATCCGGTTCCGGTTCGGTGGTCGGCGCCACCGGCGCGCTCTATGGGGTGCGGCGAGAGTTGCTGACTGATATCCCGCAGGGAACGATCTTGGATGACGTATTCATCCCCATGCAGGTCGTGCGACAGCGAAAGCGCGTGGTGTTTGATGCACGAGCGCGGGCCTGGGATAGTCCGGACCTGGGAGTGGGACGGGAGTTCTCGCGGAAGGTGCGCACGCTGAGCGGCAACTATCAGCTCTTGCAGCTGGCGCCGTGGCTCTTGAGCGGCGGCAATCCGATACGCTTCGAGTTTGTGAGTCACAAACTGCTGCGCCTGGTGATCCCGTTCGCTATGGCCATGCTGCTGGGAACGTCGTTCGTGTTGACCGGTCCGTTTTACCGCCTGGCTCTGATTGCGCAGCTCTTGTTCTACGCACTGAGCATGCTGGCTTTCAATCACCGGCTGAAGGGCGGATTGCTGGCCCGTGCCGCCGACGCGGCAGCTACGTTTGTTTTGCTGAATGCCGCGGCCGTCGTAGCGTTGGCGAACTTTCTGTCCGGCAGACGGGCCGCGTGGACACGGTGATCGACCGGGTAACGGACACCCTGATTCATGAATAGCAACGGCACATTGTCACGGGATGGGTCGAGAGACGCGGAACAGGCGGGCAGCGGGCGACCCGTCGGTTCGAGAGAGCGTGGCTGGAGAGAGCGCGGCCGTTCGCTGGCAGCGAGCTCACTCCAGAAAGGACGGCGGCCGCTCGTCTACGGCACGCTGGTCGTGTTCTCGTTTCTCTATTATTACCGGCCGGAAGATTTCATTCCCGGACTCGTGTACATCCCGATGGCGAAGATCACGGCGTTCATTGCTGTGGCGGGCCTCATCTTTGGAGGGGTGAGCGGGGGCGGGCGGATGAAGGTTCCGTGGGCGATAAGGTTTCTGTGGCTCCTTCTTTTTCAGATGGCACTGTGCATCCCTACTGCGATCTGGCGTGGAGGAGCCTTCTGGACGACGTTCGACTTCTCCAAGGGCGTCATCGTGGCCATGCTGATCAGCATGGCGGTGGTGAAGTTGTGGGAGATCCGCAGACTCCTGTTTATCCAGGTCGGCGCGGTTGCCTTCGTCACCATCATTTCTGTCCTTATCCATCACCACAACAAAGACGGGCGGCTGACTGGTATTCAGCACGGCATTCTGGAGAATCCCAACGACCTGGCCATTAACATCGCCATCAGTTTTCCCCTGGGTGTAGCGTTCATGCTGCACGCCAAGGGGTTGAAGAAGGCGCTGTGGGGCATAGCGCTGGTGTTCATGGCGCTGGGCATCGTGATGAGCTATTCGCGCAGCGGGCTGCTGGCGTTTATTTGTACGCTGGTCATTTGCATCTGGGAGTACGGAATCAAGGGCAAGCGGATGCACATTGTGCTGGTGACCGCCGTGGCCACGGTGGTGGGCATGGGCGCGGCGCTTACGACCTCGCATTACCGCGCCCGAGTCGCAAGCATCGTCATGGGCAATATCGAGGGCTCAGGCGACAAGGGATCTCTCGAGGCCCGGAAGGCTCTGCTACGAAAAAGCCTTCTGGTGGCGGCCGAGCATCCGATTTTTGGCGTCGGCCCTGGGTGCTTCGTCATCGTCGACAGCGGCTGGGTGGTCGCTCATAACACCTACACGGAACTCGCCGCGGAAGAGGGCTTTCCGGCTCTGGTTCTATTCCTTCTGGCGCTGGGCGCGGCTTTGCGAAACATCGCAAGGGTGAGGAAGTCACAACAGTATCAGGGGAATCCGGAGTTCAGGATTTTCACGCAAGCCGTGTGGGCGGGACTAGTGGCCTATCTCATCGGGGCCATGTTCGCCTCCACGGAATACAACATGTATTCGTATTTCCTGGTCGCGTACACGACGGTGCTGTATCAGATGGCAACGTCACAACAGGAGGCGCGCGCTGGCGAGCGCCCTCCGGCCAGGGCGGCTGGCGAGAAGAGATTGGAGAGAAAGCGCTCCAGAGAACTAGCCTGGACTCGTTGACGACGGGCTTTTCCTGATTCGTGGCCTATGCCAGGATTTTCCGAAATCGAAAGAAGCAAGTCGGAGGCGGCGCACACTGTCCTGAAGGCGGCCCAGGTGGCTCCCTATCTGAGTCCCGCGGCGGATTCACCGTTTCCCCTGCGTTATGCGTTCTATCTCCTGGGGGATGTTCGGGGTAAAACGGTGCTGGACCTAGGGTGCGGCAGCGGAGAGAACATCCCCGCACTTTTGGCTCGCGGTGCAAATGTAATTGCGTTAGATCTGTCGCGGGAACTGACGGAACTGGCGCGGCAGAGGCTGGGCATGACCATCTCTTGTGCTGCTCCGCCGATCTTGGTCGCTTCAGCGTACGATGTGCCCCTGCGGGATAGTTCGGTGGATCTGATTTTGTGCGCTTCTCTTTTGCATCACCTGAACATTCCTCGCGCCATGGGCGAGATGCGACGGCTGCTTAAGCCGGGAGGGATCGTCGTGGTGAAAGAGCCGGTGCGTTTTTCAAAGATGGCGGCGGCTCTCCGATCGCTGTTTCCAGCGCAGGCAGACGTTTCCGACGATGAACACCCGCTGACGCGGGAAGAACTTGCGCAAGTGAAAGCGGGATGGACAGTGACCGGCGAGCGGGCGTTCCGGCTGCCGTTGATTCCGCTGTGCCAGCGGGTATTGGGTGGCAAGATGGTGCACAAGCTGTTCGCTATTGATGGCTGGCTGCTCAAAAATGTAAGCCCGCTGAAGCATTTTTCTACCAGCCGTGTGCTGCGGTTGGAAAAGGTTGGGACGTAGAGCGGGCGCGAGGAGAAATGGGAGAAGGCAATCCAGGGAACTGGTCTGGCCTGACTGAGGAAGTGGGGAGCATCCTGCGCTGCATTTCGTGTCAGGGCGAGTTGCGGCTGGAGACGAACGGGCTGACCTGCGCTTCCTGCTCGCGCAAGTATCCTTGCGTCAACGGCGTGGTGCGCTTCGTGGATGCGCAGCATTACGCCGGCAGCTTCGGCTTTCAGTGGCGCCTGCATGCGCGCACGCAACTGGACACCGGGCACAGCCGGCGTTCCGAGGAGGCGTTCCGTATACGCACCGGCTTTCAGCCGGAAGATCTCGCGGGAAAACTGGTGCTGGACCTAGGATGCGGCATGGGACGATTCGCGGACGTGGCTCTGCGCTGGGGCGCGCACGTGGTGGGAGTCGATTTGAGCACGGCGGCAGAGGTTGCGCATCGCAATCTGGCTGGCCGCGCCGCGACCATCTTTCAGGCGGACGTTTTCCAGCTTCCCTTCGCGCCCAATAGTTTTGATTTCATTTACAGCATCGGAGTTCTCCACCACACGCCCGATTGCGAACGAGCCTTCAAGATGCTGCCGGGATTGTTGAAACCTGCCGGGCGCATCGCAGTCTGGCTCTACAGCCGTTACAACAACTGGTACAAGATGAGCGACGTGTACCGCAAAGTTACGCGGAGGATGCCGCCCGAACTCCTGCACAAGCTCTGTTATGGCGTGATTCCGCTCTATGGCATTCACCAGGTCCTGCGGAAGATTCCGCTCGTGGGTCGTCCGGCCAGCGGCGCGCTGGCGTTGATGATCCCCATGGCGTTTGATGAAGATCCGAAGTGGCGCGTGCTCGATACGTTTGATTGGTACTCGCCGTGGTACCAGTCCAAACACACCTATGAGGAAGTGTTCCGCTGGTTTGAAGACTGCGGCCTCGAAGATTTACGCGTGATTCTCCAGCCCATCGCCGTGAGTGGGAGGAAGCCGGCCGCGGCGCAACAGGGCAATCGTTCGGGATCTGCACACGAACTCTTTTCCGAAACTTGCGATCCAAGCCTTGAGGTGCAGCGATGTGCGGAATAGCCGGAATGATCGGCCGGCCGGACGAGAGCCTCAGCCGCGAGCAAATTCGGCGCATGACCGAAACCATCGTGCACCGCGGTCCCGATGACGAGGGGATTTACGTGCAGCGCAATGTCGGCCTGGGCATGCGCAGACTGAGCATCATTGATCTCTCCGGTGGCCACCAGCCGATTTATAACGAAGACCGCACCCTGGCCGTGGTTTTCAATGGCGAGATTTACAACTTTCTCGAACTCCGCAAGGAACTCGAAAGCCGAGGCCACCAGTTCCGCACTCACTCTGATACGGAAGTGATTGTGCACCTCTATGAAGAGATGGGTGCCGATTGCGTCACACGGCTCCGCGGCATGTTTGCCATCGCGCTCTATGATACGAAGCGCGAGACGTTGCTGCTGGCCCGCGACCGGCTGGGAAAGAAGCCGCTGTTTTATGCAGAGCGTAGCGGCAGGCTCTATTTCGGATCTGAGATCAAGGCTTTGCTGGCGGTGGTGCCGGAGTTAGCCGAAGTTGACCCGGAGGGAGTGCTGCAATTTTTTTATTACGGCTACATTCCCGATCCGCTCTCTGCATTCCGCGATATTCGCAAACTTTCGCCTGGGTACTTGGCAGAATGGCGAAAAGGAAAGATTGACGTTCGTCAGTATTGGGACATTCCGGGCTACGGCGGTCAGTCGGAGAAATCTAACGGCCGAGCATCGAATGATCCCGCCTCACATGACCCAGCTTCGCATGATCCAGCTTCACATGACCCTGGATCCGACGAAGCCTGCCTCGAAGAAATGGAACGCCGCCTGGCTGATGCTGTTCGCGCGCGGCTGATCAGCGATGTGCCGTTGGGCGCGTTGTTGAGCGGCGGAGTGGATTCATCTGTCGTGGTGGCGTTGATGGCGCGTGAAAGCCCCGCTCCGGTCAAAACGTTCTCGATCGGTTTTCGCAAGGCTGATTTCAACGAAGCTGAATACGCCCGTCTGGTGGCGGAGCGTTTTGGGACAGACCATCACGAACTGGTGCTCGAACCGGATGTTATTGAAACTGTGAACCGCCTGACCGGAATGATGGAAGAACCGTTCGGCGACTCGTCGATGATCCCAACCTACTGCGTTTCGCAGCTGGCGCGCCGCTACGTGACTGTGGCGCTGTCCGGCGATGGCGGAGACGAATTGTTCGCCGGCTACGGGCGATACATCGTGAACTGGAGACGGCAGCGCTACGACATCCTTCCCCGTTGGGCAGGGAAGATTTACCGGAACCACTTGTATCCGCGCCTGCCTTCGGCTGTAAAAGGCAAGAAGCTGGCGTGGAATATTTCGCTGTCTTCGCGGGATCGTTACCTCGACGGAGTCTCTTTTTTGCCGGCCTTGCATCGCGAGCGGAGTCTTTTCTCCGACGAATTTGTCGCGAGTGTAGAGCATTGCGCCGATCCCTTCCGGCAGTTCGAACGCTACTACGACGATGCGCCGGCGACGGACCACTTGAGCCGGCTGATGTATCTGGATACGAAAACCTATCTTTCCGGAGACATTCTCACCAAAGTGGACCGGATGAGCATGGCCACCTCGCTGGAAGTACGGTGCCCGATTCTGGATCACCTTTTTGTGGAATGGGTGGCAGGATTACCTGTGAGGTACAAGTTTCGCGACGGCGCCCGCAAGTTTCTATTCAAAAAGCTGGCCGAACGGGTGGGAGTGCCGGCGGAGCTCCTGAACCGGCGCAAGCAGGGTTTCTCTCTGCCGCTGGTGCACTGGATGCGGCACGAGTTGAAGGGCCAGCTTGAGATGCTGTTAGAACCGCGCACGATCCGGCGCGGGTATCTGAAGAAGGAATCGGTGCGGGTCGTGCTGGACGAGCATTTTCGCGGACGGCGCGATCACTCCGGCGTGCTGTGGATGATATTGGTGTTTGAACTGTGGCATCGCAACTTCCTGGAGAGGATTGCAGACGGACGGCCGGCGGAACCGGCGACCTGCGGCACGGCGCCGGCTTCGTCAGGCTCCATCGGCCCTACGGGAACGGCTCGCCCGGGAGATGCCGCACGGTGACGCGGCTTCAGCCTCAGTTACGGAAGGACGAAGCTGAGTCGGCGAGTCCCGGCGTCTTCCTGATGACTAATACCCTCGAAACAGGCGGGAGTGAGCGCCAGTTCGTGACCATAGCGAACGCTCTCGACCGCGAAATGTTTCGCGTGAGCCTTGGGTGCCTCAGCCCAATTGGTCCGCTGCGCAGCAATATCCAAAGCATCGAACAATTTCCGGCCGGGGGCAGCCTGTTTGGCCTCCGATCCTGGCTTTCGCGAATGTCGCTGGCGCGATACTTGCGGCGGCGGAGAATCGCGGTTGCGCATGCTTTCGATTTCTACTCCAACCTCATGCTGATTCCGGCGGCAAAGTTGGCTGACGTGCCCGTCGTCCTGGGCAGCCATCGCCAGATCGGCGACCTGCTGACGACGCGGCAATTCCATGCGCAGACCAGAGCATTCCGGCTGTGCGATCGCATCGTATGCAATTCCGCAGCAGCGGCCGGACGATTGGAGCAGAGCGGAATCCGCAGGAGCAGGCTCGTGATCATTCCGAACGGTCTGGCGGACGAATCATTCGCGGTAACACCGCCAGCACTCCCGCGGGAGCCGAATGTGGTGCGGATAGGGATGATCTCGCGCATGAATCATCCGGTGAAGCGGCACGACTTGTTCTTGCGCGTGGCGGCGCGATTAGCGCGGCGCTTTCCGCAACTACAATTTGTGCTGGTGGGCGATGGTCCATTGCGTGCGGGATTGGAGGCTCTGGTCGCACATCTCGAGCTGACCGATCGCGTGCATTTTCTCGGCGACTGTCGCGACATTCCTGCAGTGCTCGCTGCGCTGGACATCACGGTTCTGCCGTCTTCGTCGGAGAGCCTCTCCAACGTGATCTTGGAATCGATGGCGGCAGGCGTGCCCGTCGTGGCTGCGCGCGTCGGCGGCAATTCGGAAGTCGTCGAGGACGGGAAGACGGGATTCCTGTTTGGCCCAGGCGACGAAGAGATGTTTGCTGCGCTGCTGGAAACGCTCGCCCTGCAACCGGAACTGCGGCAAAGAGTCGGTTCGGCAGCACGAGCGCGGGCGCAAGCAGAGTATTCCATCGCGCGGGTGCAGGAGCACTATCAGCAGCTTTATCGCGGCCTGCTCGAGGAGAAAGGCTACGGTTCAACCCCGGTCGAAGTGTTGGCAGGCTGTGCAGGGAAATCGGAGGGAACGGTCCGTTGAGGAAAATTCTGCAGATCGGCAACTGGCCTCCACCGCTTTGCGGATGGGCCATGGGCCTGGTTGCGCTACGCCGTGAACTCGAGAGCCGGGGTTGGGATTGCCCGGTCATGAACCTGAATGAGAACCGGCGTGTGCGGAGTCCGGAATATATCGACGTACAGAGCGGCTGGGATTATGCGCCCAAGGTGTGGCGCCACGTCTGGCGCGGCTATGCGGTGCATGTGCGTGTCAATGCGGAGTCGAAGAAGGGATACCTGCTGGCGCTCGCGGCCATGCTGCTGGCGCGTCTGGGCGGGCGCCCGGCGCTGTTGACCTACTGCGGCGGCCACCGGCAGACTTTTTTCCCGGCGCCGAAAAATTCTCTGAACTACTGGAAGTTTGCGCTTCTCTTTCGCATTCCAACCCGCATTTACTGCAACAGCGAGCCAGTTAAGCAAGCGCTACTGACGACGGGCATCGCCGCGGATCGAGTTGTGCCGATGCCCCAGTTTTCGGCCGAATATGTGCGGTTCACGCCCAAGGATTTGCCGGCCGAAGTCATGGAATTTCTCGCGTGGAACGAGAAAGTATTTTTCCTTTACATCTGCTATCGCAAGGAATACATGCTCGATTTTGTCGTAGAAGTCATACGGCGATTCCGCGCGCGCCATCCACGAGTCGGGTTCCTGCTGGTGGGAACGAGCGACAAGGAAGTTGCGCAGATTCGCACATTCTTCGAGCAGCAGAGCCTGAAAGAGGCGGTCTGCATCACCGGCGCCGTTGAGCATGACCTGTTTCTCACCATGCTGACGCGTTCCGTGGCGTGCATCCGGACTCCAATGACAGACGGTGTTTCTTCCTCCGTGCTGGAGGCTCTGTCGCTGGCGGTTCCGGTGCTGGGGAGCGACAACGGTTCGCGTCCGGCCGGCGTTGAGCTGTGGAGTAAGGATGATCCGGAGTCGCTGCTGAAGCTGATGGCCGAGGCAGTGAAGAACCGTGCCGCAATGGTGGCACGCATGCCGCGACTTTCCGCCGATGACAACACTCGCAAACTTGCCGACGACATAGAACTAAGTTGCGGCCGCGAGCCGCAGTCAAAGCCGGCGAGAGACCATTCCGGGGCCGTGACGAGCTAGTGATAGCTTAGATCTGCACCGTACTTTCTAACGCTCCCGGAGAATCTGTCCACGCACTCGATCATAGAGCGCGTTTCCGAGCAATTTCCTGGCAGCGCCGCGCGCGGACTCCATCCAGCGCATTTTGGCTAGTGCTTCGCCGCTGCAGATCCGTTCGAAGCCGGCATTTTCTGTGCCGCGCAGAACTGCAACACGGCCCAAAAGGAATGGGTTGGTTGCGGTTGAGTTGGCGCGGGCGCGGCTCGTGGCCAGGGATTGGTATCCGGATGCCTTCGCCACTTCAATTGCCGTAGCGCTATAGCGTCCGCCGGGACAGGAAAAGTGTTCCACCCCGTGCCCGATCATGCCTGCAATGTTCTTGCCTGCGTCAGAAATCTCGCGACGCAAATCCGCTGGCGACAGGTCGTCCAAATACGCGTGGGTCATGGAGTGGCAGCCGATTTCGAAGTCCAGCGCACGTAACTCTCTCAATTGCGCAGATGACAGATAACCCGCCTTGCCGATGAATCCTGCCGTGACATAGAACGTTGCGTTGAATCCGTTCTCTTTGAGGACGGGCGCAGCCACGATGAGATCGGTTTCGCAGCCATCGTCAAAGGTGATGGCGACCGACTTTCCCTCTGGATAACGAAGAGCTTCACCGACAGACAAACCGCGCCAGCCGTTCTGTTGCAGCCAGCGAATCTGCGATTTAAACGATTCTAGGGAAAGAATATAGCGCACGTATCCCGCATCAGACTGGACCAGAGGCCTTCCGGGCAATTCCAGTTCGTGGTACATCAGAAATGTGATGCTGGCGCCCATTAGAAAATCCTGCGCAGTCGCGATTTCAGGGACTCCGGAAGTCGAATACCCGTCTCGTCGAGAATCTTCTTACCATTTTTCAGCAGGCGCCGCATGCGATGCGAGCGCGCGTGCACGCGGTCGAACTGATCGAGTAGTTGCGCCGGCAAAACGCCGGAGGAGGGCAACCGAAGCTCATCCTTGCGCGCGCAATATTGTCCTGCCTTGAGCGCGGCCAGAATCGTGACGGTTTCGAGGGAGTCGCATTCAAGTTCCACGAAGAAGCTGCGGAATTGCCGCTTCCAATGCAAATCGAGACCGTAGAAGGCACGCATTTCCGGCACGCGCTGTTTCAGTTTCTGCAGCAACGCGAAAGTGCCCGGCCGCGGGGCATAGCGGCCGTCATATTTTGTGTTCCAGGTCTCGATGCCCTGCGGCAACACGGAAAAGTTCTCGATCCACTCAAAAAAGTCATCTTTGGGATGAGCGATAACGGAAACTGCGTGCTGCGCGTCAATGTGGCGAATGACTTCCTGCGGATCGGTGGACGGGGTCAGCTTTGTCGCGTGATAGCCGAGGATGTGCATCTCGCTTTCACAGCGGTATTCGAGGCCGGGGACGAACCGAAAGCGTGCGTCGGAGAGCGACTCGCATTCTGCGATGTAGCGCCGGATGGAGTTCTCGTCGAAATACTCGGCATGATCCGTCATGCACACGAACGAGCATTTTTCGGCGAGGAAGAGTTTTCGCAGCTCCTCCAGCGTGAACTCGCCGTCGGAGTAGCGGCTGTGAATGTGGAGCACGCCTTTGCGCATGGTGCTAACCTGCGATCCTTCCAGCTAGCTGCCGGATAAGGTTCAACCAGTCGCCCGCTTCGGGTAGAGGATCGCTCCATTGAAACAGATCGTGATATGTGCCCGGAACCGGAGTCAGTACATCGAACAGCGTGCGCAGACAGCTGGGATACGTGCCGGGATAGCCGCGCGGCGGCCCTTTCCAGACTTCGGCGAGATGGCGCGCGTCGCCCAGCAGCCAGCGGCAACGCACGCCGGATCGATAACCTATGCTGGGTTCGATGTCGCCCTGCTCCGCCATCCGCACCAGCAACGCGGGGAAATCTACGCCCGCGTAAGAGGCCAGCGCCAGCGAATGCCAAAAGCGCCCGTTGACTTCCATGAAGACGGGAGGGGATCCGGCCTGCTTTCGGTATTCAACCATCGCGACCCCGTGCCAGTGCAACGCCGACAAGAGACTCAAAGAGGCTCGCCGAATTTCCGGGTCCGGCTCCACGCTAACGCGCACGGCACTACCGGAACCCGTGGGATAGACATCGCGAACGCGCCGATGAGCAAATTCGGCGCGAAGTTCACCGCAATGCAGGAGAGCGAAATAACCGGTTCCTTCGCCGGCGACGAATTCCTGCACCAGTACCGCTGAAGACTGGCTGCTGACGTCGGTGTACGCCGCTTCAAACTGTGCCGCGTTGCGCGCATAGCGCGGGCGTCCTCCGGTGCGTATTTTTCCAGACGTCGAAAATTCCTCGGAGGATCGCGATTTTAAGACGACAGGATATCTTACCGACCATGCGAGTTCCCGCGCTTGTTCGAGATTCGCGACCGTCACGGTTTGCGGAACGCGGATTCCGAGCGACGCTGCCAGACGTGTGGTTTCCTCTTTGTCGAAGGCGCGAAGCACCTCGCGATGATCAGGCAACACCAGGCGAGCGCCACCGGAAATCAGGGCCTCACGATGGCTGGACACGGGCAGCGTGGTCGCCTCCGTCATGGGAAGTACCAGAGTTCCAGGATGCTGGCGAACGAAGGCCACGATGGCTACGATGAAATCGTCGACGCTGTTCGTGGGCGCCGGATATCGAAAGCTGCCATGGCTGGAGCGCGACCACCCGGCCTTCGACCATGGCGCGGCCTCGGCGGCGTATACAGTGTGGCCGGCGCAGGCCAAAGACCTGACGCTCGCAACAGCCTGGTTCTGATTCCCATCCAGCACCAGAACATTCATGATTGCACGGAAATGCCGGCAAGTCTTCTGCCGCTCGAAGCACTTTGGCTGGCCTTCAGCAAGACGCCGGCAAAACGATCGACAACGTTCGCCCAGTCGTATTGCGCGGCCAGTTTGGTGGCAGCGCGTTCGTAATTCCGCCGCCGCCCTTCGTTGCGGACCAGCAGGAGAATCGCCTCGGCAAACGCGGCGGAATCGTCGGCCAGAATGAGATCGCGGCCGCCCTGAACCTCGAGACCTTCGGCGCCGATCGAAGTGGAAACAACCGCCTTGCCCATCGCCATGGCCTCAAAAATTTTCAGCCGGGTTCCTCCTCCGACGCGCAAAGGTACGATGACTACCGTTGCGTCGCGGAGATAGTCGGCAACCGAAGGCACGGTGCCCGTGACCTGAATGGATTCGGAAGCCAGTTGCTTCACACTCGGGTGCGGATTGCGGCCGACGATCTGAAAAATCGCTGCCGGAAATTCGCTGTGCACGCGCGGGAAAATGTCCTTGCAAAAGTATGCGACCGCGTCGAGGTTCGGCTCCCAGTCCATGGAACCGGTGAAGACAATGCGCGGCGGATTCGCCGTTGCCGGCGGAGCCGCAGAATATTTCTGCGTGTCCACGCCGGTGGGAACGACGGCGATGTCGCAGCCGGGGGCTACGGCGAGCATCTCCCCCCGGTCGTGTTCGGAAACGGCGATAACATGGCGAAATCGGCGCAGGGTGTGCTGCTCGTAGCGAGCCATCTTGACCGCTTCGACCCAGTAGACTAACCGCTTCAAGGGATTCGCCTCGGTCGATGCCATGCGCCGCCAAAGCGCCGTTTCCACGTTGTGCTGGAAGAGCACCACCGGCGTTGCTGACGGGCTGGGAAAATTCAAGGACGCAGAAAGAAAATCGCAGACGGCGACGTCGAATTCCCCGCTGCCCAGCCGCGCGCCAAGAGCTTGTTGAACTCCGCGATCGGTGAACTTGGTCACTGCAAACGGTGCCGACTGCCACACGCGCCACAAATAATCGACAGACTGGGCAACGGCGTCGCCATCCAGGGCGGACGTTGCGATGGTCTGCGTTCCCGGCAATTCGCGACTGATCTCAGCCTCATAGTCCGGGTCTCTCTTCCCTCCATAGTAAGAGAGCAGGGTCACTTCGTCACGGCGGGCGAGATGGCGGAGAATGTTGTAGGAGCGAATCTTGCCGCCAGTGTCCAACGGCAGAAGCTTGCCGGCTTTGACCCAGAGAATTCGCAAATTGCTACCAGCAGATGCCTTCATAGTTGGCGACGGCCGGCCGACGGGCCTTTTCCAGATTCACCAGATCAACCACGACGTGATCGGGTCTTAGGTGTTTCTGCAACTCGTCGCACGCGACGCCTCGCGTGCCGATCACGACCACGTCCGCGTCGCGAAGAATCTGTCCCAGATCGTTTTCCAGCAGCGATCCGATGTGAGGAATCGTGCGTTCAATGTAGTCGCGATTCGATCCGATCAGCCGGCCGAAGGAGACATTTTCATCCCAAATCTTGAGGTTGCAGCCCTCGCCGAGCAGATGTTTGACCAGTTGCACCTGCGGACTCTCGCGCAGGTCATCGGTGGCGGGTTTGAAACTCAGACCGAGCACGGCGATGTTTTTCTTCCCCGTGTCGAGCACCATCTCAATGGCGCGGCGCAGGTGTTCGTCGTTACTGGGCATGATTGATTCGAACAGCGGCAAACGCAGATCGAGCTCCTTCGCACGATATCCGAGGGCGCGGACGTCTTTGGGCAGGCATGAGCCGCCGAAGGCGAAACCGGGCTTCAGATAGCTGGCCGAGATATTCAATTTATTGTCAGTGGTAAAGATTTCAGTAACGTCCTCGGCGTCGACGTGCAGCGCTTTAGCCAGCGCGCCGACTTCGTTGGCGAAGGCAACCTTCAAGGCGTGCCAGGTGTTGCAGACGTATTTCACCATCTCGGCGGAGCGGAAGGACGTCTCAAGAATTCGTCCCGGAACCCAAGCGTAGAGTTCGCGCAAACGCGCGGCATGAGACGTTTCAGCCGCTCCGATGATCGTCATGGCAGGTTCCAGAAAATCGGAAACAGCCGTGCCCTCGCGCATGAACTCCGGATTGACGCACGCGCCGAAATCCTCCCCCATCCGCTTTCCGCTGGTTTGCTCAAGCACTGGAATCACGATGTTCTCGGCCGTGCCCGGCAGCACCGTGCTGCGCAAAACGACGAGATGAAAGGCGTTCTTGTGTTTCAGCACTTGACCGATTTCGCGGCAGACAGGTTCTACGTGGCCAAGATCGAGCTTTCCGCTGCGCAGGCTGGGCGTTCCGACGCACAAAAAAGTGATATCGGTCTGCATCACCGCTTCGGCCGGGTCGGTGGTCGCGCGCAAGCGCGATGCCTTGTGAGCTTGCTCAACCAATTCGGTCACATCGGGTTCAACGACGGGGCTGCGGCCGGCGTTTAGTGCCGCAACCTTCGAGGCGCTCAGGTCGACACCGGTGACGCTGTGTCCTTTGGCGGCGAGACAGGCTGCGGTCACAGAGCCCACGTAGCCCAGCCCGAAGATGCTGACCGCCTTGCTCATAAAGTCGATGAATGAATTCCCGTTGCGTGAAAAAGGAGCCTTGGGAAGCAGCAACATTTCATAGTATATGACGCGATAGGTGCTCCCCTCACATTGTGCTGCGATGGAAGTTACTGATGGTGTGCGGCATTCATGGGGCTAATCTCCATCAAGGCGCCACTTCAGGTAAGGTTGTGGCAGGCGCTTGGCTTTAAGCAGCGCGGCGACCGCATAAACGGTATGAAGCTCACTGAGTGGGGAAAAATCAAAGCCCGGCTGGTGCAGATGGACCGCGAGGAACTGCGCGAGCGTACTCGCCAGGAATTTCGCAAGCGCGCAGACGGCGTTTTGTCGCGCCTGGGTTTTGACTTGGCCCAGGGGGTGCCGAATTCGTCCGCCCGGAACTGGTCGGCACAGGAGCGTGGCAGATTTTTCTGGGAACCCGCCTCGACCGATTCGCTCGTGGCATTGCTGCGGCAAAGGTTGCCCGATCAGGCCGAACTGATCGTCAAGCGAGCGGAAAAGCTCTGCCGTCATCGGTTCGACCTGCTGGGTTACGGCGATCTGGACTACGGCGCCACGATTGACTGGCATCTCGACCGTGTCCACGAGAAACGATCCCCGCGGAAACTCTTCTACAAGGTCCGATATCTCGATTTCGACGAGGTTGGCGACAGCAAGGTCACGTGGGAACTCAATCGCCACCAGCACTTCCTCACGTTGGCGAGCGCGTACCGGCTGACAGGAAATCTGCGATTTGTCGACGAAATCCTGCGTCAGTGGCGGCACTGGCAGGCGGAGAATCCTTACCCGATTGGCATCAACTGGGCGAGCAGTCTGGAGGTCGCGTTTCGCAGTTTGTCGTGGCTGTGGACGTTGCATTTGCTGGAAGGGAGTCGCGACGTGCCCGACTTCCGCAACGAGTGGCTGCGCGGCCTGGCCCGCCACGGGCGCCATATCGAACGCTATCTATCTACTTATTTCTCTCCGAATACGCATCTCTTAGGGGAAGGCGTCGGTCTTTTTTTTCTGGGCGTGCTTTGCCCCGAGCTGGCGAGAGCGGAAGGCTGGAAGTCGCTGGGGTGGGACATCATCGTGCGGGAGAGCGAACGGCAAATCCGGGACGACGGTTTTCACTTCGAGCAGTCGACCTATTACCACGTCTACGCGCTCGACTTTTTTCTGCATTCGGCAGTGCTGGCCAGTATGAATAACATTCCGATCCCGCACAGTTTTGAGCAGAGGCTGGAGAAAATGCTGAATGCTTTGTGCCTCCTGGGCCGGTGTGGCACGCCTCCGCGTTTCGGAGACGATGATGGCGGCCGCGTGTTCGATCCGTGCCGCAATCGGGCGGAGCATCTTCTCGATCCCCTAGCTACCGGAGCGACCCTTTTCCAGCGTAGCGATTTCAAGTCAGTCGCTGGGGGTTTGCGCGAAGAGACACTCTGGCTTTTGGGCGCGGAAGGTGTGCGGCGCTGGGATGACCTCGCTGCCAGTCCGCCGCCGATGAATTCCACGGCGCTGGAAAAATCAGGTTTCTATTTGCTAACGACAGACAACCCGCCGGCGCAGCTTGTGTTCGACGGAGGGCCCCAGGGCGCGCAAAGCGGCGGGCACGGTCATGCCGACGCCTTAAATATTTGCTCGCAGCGCGTCGCGCCTTTTCTAATCGATCCGGGCACTTATCAATATGTTGGGAAAAATGCGGATCGTGACCTGTTCCGAGGAACCGCCAAGCACAACACATTGCTGGTCGATAGCGCCGATCAGGCCGAGGCTTCGGGACCGTTCGCTTGGAAGCGTCTCACGCAGACGAGAGTCGAGCAATGGATTCAGAACCCCGCGTTCGACCTTGTGACAGCAAGTCATGACGGCTATCAACGCCCGCCTGAGCCGGTCATTCACCGGCGAACGGTGATTTCTCTGAAAAACGGCATCTGTCTTGTGCGTGACGTGGTCGAGGGGCAAGGCCGCCATCGGCTGGATATTTCGTGGCATCTCGGAGCAGATATGCAACAGCTGGAAGCGAACGTGTTTCGCGTGCAGGGCGAGCAGCAAGGTCTGGCGATTGTTCCGCTGGAAGGATCTGGCTGGGAGCAGGAACTCCGGAAACAGGCCTGGTCGCCGGTTTACGGGCAGAAGGCGCCAGCCACGGTGCTGAACCTGGGTACTGTTGCGGACGTGCCTGCAGAATTTGCCTGCGTCCTTGTGACACTGGCGGACGCCCGTCCAGCAGCGAGATCGCTGACACGAATCGCCGCGAATGACTCAGGGGCGGCGGTCACCGCCTACCGTTACGCGGAGGAAGGCCGCGAATGTTTTTTCTTTTTCGCAACGCCCAAGCGCCCGTGGCGACAGGATCTGGTGTTGAGTGACGCCGAATTCGTGTGCTGGTGCCGAAGCACAGGCAGTTCCGATCATTTGTTGCTCATGTCGAACGGTAGCTATACTGAAATCACCGGAGGCCCCGAATTGCGCTGCCAGCAAGCGGTTCGCTGGGCTGAGTTAGTCGTGCAGGACGGGCGGAGAAGCCTGCGCTCATCGAATCCGGAAGCGGCAACGGGCGCCGGATAAATCCAGCTGGGAACGGGGCAACGGCATCTCTGCTGGTCAAGGTTTCATTTCGATCCGAAGTTTTCCTATGTGCGGAATCTGCGGAGTCTTCTTTACCAATCGCGAGTGGCGCGTGCAGCGCGACGCACTGGAGGCGATGAATCGCCGCATCATCCATCGCGGACCGGACGACGATGGCATTTTTCTAGAAGAAAACGTCGGCCTGGCTACGCGGCGGCTGAGCATCATCGACGTCAAAACTGGCCACCAGCCGCTGGCGAACGAAAAGCAGGATGTATGGATCGTCTACAACGGCGAGATCTACAATCACGTCGAACTGCGCGCTACGCTTGAAGCCAAGGGACACCGCTACCGCACCCGCAGCGACACCGAAACCATTGTGCATTTGTACGAAGAGTGCGGCCGCGATTGCGTGAAGCACCTGCGCGGCATGTTCGCGTTCGTCATCTGGGATCGGCGGCGGCGCGCCCTTTTTGCCGCCCGCGACCGGTTCGGGATCAAGCCGCTTTACTACTGGTGGGATGGCGGTGCATTTGTTTTCGGCTCGGAAATCAAGGCCATTCTCGCTTATCCGGGCATTGCGGCTGAATTCAATCGCGGATCTTTGTCGGAATATCTCGCGTTCGGGTACCTGACTGGGCCGGAGACAATGTTTGCTGGAATCCGAAAGCTCATACCAGGCCATACGCTGGAATTGCCGGAGGGAGGCGAGCCACGCATCGAGCAGTACTGGAATCTGGATACAGAAACAGATCAGGATGCGCATCCCGCCACATATTACGTCAGCGGTTATCGGCAATTGTTGGAAGAAGCCGTCTCGTCTCACCTCATGAGCGATGTGCCGCTGGGTGTGTTCCTCAGCGGAGGCCTCGATTCGAGTGCGGTCGCAGCGCTGGCGCGGAAAATTCGGGGTGATCGCATTCAGACTTTTGCCGTCGGATACGGCGAAGAATCCTTCAGCGAACTCAGTTACGCACGGGAGGTGGCCGAGCACATTCAGTCGGATCATCACGAAGTGCGCCTGAGCCGCCAGGAGTTTTTCGCCAGCCTGCCCAAGCTAATCTGGCATGAAGACGAGCCGCTGGTTTGGCCCTCCAGCGTCGCGCTGTATTTTGTGGCGCGCCTGGCGCGGGAAAACGTGACCGTCGTTCTTACTGGGGAGGGAAGCGACGAAACTCTGGCAGGCTACACGCGCTATGCATGGACGCTGATGAATTCGCGATGGGATCGCAGGTATCGCGAGATGACGCCGGCTGCCCTTCGCCGCTTCGTGCGTAAAGGGATTGAGAACGGACCGCTGTCGTCATCACTGCGCCGGAAGCTCGAGCATACGTTTCTGGTACGCGACGGGAATGCATGGGAATCGTTTTACTACGACAACTTTTTCTCTGCATTTAGCGCAGCCGAACAATGTAACTTGTTAATGCCCGGAGCGCTGGCCGCCGCAGGCGACGCGTACTCCGGTTCCATGGCCGCATGGAACCGGTCGCGCGGCGACTTGCTGCATCGGCTGCTGTACGCGGACATCAACAGCTATCTGATTGAGCTGTTGATGAAGCAGGACCAAATGAGCATGGCGGCGTCCGTCGAAAGCCGCGTGCCCTTTCTCGACCACGTTCTTGTGGAATTTGCCGCCCGGATTCCGGCGCAGTGTTCGATTCGCGGCATGGCAGGAAAGTTCATTCTGAAAGAGGCCGTCGAAGACCTGCTGTCCCACGAAATTGTCTACCGCAAGAAAATGGGCTTTCCCACACCCTGGGACTATTGGCTGGCGGGGCCGCAACTCGACAACATTCAAGGGCTGCTGCTCGAGCCGAGAAGCGTCAATCGCGGCCTGTTCCGCCGTGACGCGGTAGCAAGAATCTTCGACGAGCATCGCTCCAAAAACCGCGACCATGGCAGCCGCATCTGGCGGCTGCTCAATCTGGAAATCTGGTTCAGGACTGTCATCGAGGGAGAGATGACAGTTGCAGGCGCTCGCACTACGTCAAGCCAGGCAGTTGCATTCACATAAGAGATTTGAACGCGGGCAGCTCAAACAAAGCAGGGCAAAGCCGTGCGGTTCGTCAAGAAGAGCGCTCGGCGGGCTGCCTTATGATCGGCGGATGGTCTTCGGCCAGCACAATCTCATCAATCTCGCGGGCAGTCAGGACAGGACGCAGCAACCGCACCGCCGGATCGTTCTTGTACCAGAACTTGCCGGCGAAAAATGCGCGATGCAACAGCCTCGTGGCTTTCAGGGAAAGAGAATCGGGGATGTTCGCCGCTTCCGTTGCTAAAGGATAGCCAAGTTCCTGTAGTGTTTTGCCGACCATGCGCTCAAAGAGGGCCAACCCCTTTGGCGAAAAGCTCTTCTTCCAGCGACCAACTGGATTGAACACAATGTTGGGATCATGCGTGCTGAACGATGTGTTGGGCTTGGTGACCGAGCCATAGCCGATACGCCGAATGGTTTCATAGTCAAGCGGCTGCGCGATGAACCGGCCGATCTCGTCCAGTGTCTCCTGCGGTTGCGCCAGCAGTTTTTCGAAGCGGACTTCCATGTAGTCGTTGCCCGCGCGCTCGCCGAACCTGCGGCCGCGACGCAGAATCCACTCCCAATACAGGCCGCAGCCAGTGACGCTGTAAAGGTCTTCCCACGGGAATGGACGCACATAACGGAGACGGCCGAGCGAACTGGCCACGTCGCGGCCATCGCGAATTATGTGAATGATGAGAGCTTCAGGAATGAGCTGCTTGATAGCTGGAAGATAAAGCATCGCCTCTGGAGAGTTCTCTGCCCAGCGCGGTACACCTTGCAACGCGCAAATCTCTCCCATTACGACGCGCAGGAAATCTCCGGCGTTCCGGCAGTCTTGCAGAACGTGTTCACGGATTCGCCGGGCATCCAGGCCGGAAGCGCGGTATAGCTTGCTCCCCAGCCACGCTTCAAGCAGCCGCTCCCGGTTGGCGCGCACAGTTAAGTCGCCAAAGCGCGGCCCGAGCAGGTTGAAGACATTGGATTCAGCGAGGTAAACCGCGAATCCTCCGGCGGAAAGCAGCATGTCGTACAACAGCGTCGTGCCGGAGCGGGGGCATCCAAGGACGAATACGGGCGCGTGTCCTCGTTCACTGGCGTTTCTTTCCTTTGCGCGATTCAAGCCGGTAGTTCCCAGAGCGTTCACTCCGTCACTCCGCGAGTCGCGGCGACGAGGGCATCAATATCGGCTCCGAGATCCTTCCCATCGGTTCCGGCTCTGGCGTATTTTGACGTGCTCTTGCAGGAATCTCCTTTTGTCCGGCAGAGACGAAACATGTCGAGCCCTGCTGTGTTCTTTATGAAGCCCACGGCCTCCACATCGCCGGGGAGGTAGTTGCCGGGCGGCCATGCGCCATTCCCGTTGATGATGGCGTTGTTCGTGAACATGACTGAGTCGAAACACTCCTTGAAAACTCCGGCCGGCTGCTGCCTCTCAGGCTGAAAAACACAGTTCTCTGGCCCACCGCCAGTGCTGGTGATTCCGCGCTCATTGGCACCGACGAGATTGTTGGTGAAGGTGAAGTTGCGGATGTGTGCTTCCTTGACTCCGACATTCATGAACACGCGTGGAGAAACCGCCGTGACGTGGTCGATGCGGACATCGCTCAACACGGGATGATGGGAAATAAGGGACAGGAATGCTCCGAAGCCGGAGAATCTTTTGCCGTCGATGTCGGCGATGACAACGTCGTGAATACTGTAGCGCTCGCCACCGGCCGAAGGTTGCCCGTCCTTGTCAGAAACGTTGGCGATCTGCAAGCCGCTGGCTACGTGAGCAATGACGCAGTCGCGGATGGTCACATCGGAGACGCGGCAAAGCGGGCACACACTGCCGCGTGCGGGGCCCATGTATTGATTCTTCGGTGTGAGAAGAATGGAAAATCCGGTCTGGCTGAAACCTCCCCAACTGTTTTCCAGGACGTTGCCTTCAAACAGCACACGTTGGGCATTCTTCAGTTCAAAATGATTCTTCACGATGAAGGGATTTCCGTTCGTGCCTCCCACAAAGCCGGGCTGGCCGGCCATCCAGGTCATCGGCTTGAAGAGGTAGTTATGCCTGATCTCGATATCGGTCGGCGTCGCGGTGGCCTGCGCGCCGCCAAAAAGAATGTTTTCCCCCGCGGCTTCGAGGAAGTTATTGACAATTTTGTACGGGCCCATCGGCAGGTCGCCGGCCGCGCCCGAAATGGTTTGCGTGTCGGTGCAGGCAAGCTTCGCAGTGCAATGAAAATCGGTGAAGAACGAATCGACCACCGCCATGTAGGTCGTGCCGCTCAGATAGAGGCCGCGCCGCGTATCGTCCTGGGCCGTGCCATGCATCCAGACGCGGTCGAAGATGATGTGATCAGCAGCCACGGCTCCGTCGGGACCAGCGAGCGCAACCACCCCGCCCGAAGATAACGCGCGGGTGATCTCGATGCCAATGAACCTGTAATGATTGGCGCCATCTGAAAACAGGATCGGTCCCTCACCCTGGCCTGCCAGCATTATCCTGGCCATCACATTTTTCACCGCGGGACTTTTCGCCGGTGGACATTGGAACTGAGGACGGCCCGGGAGCGCGGCCACCCCCGCGTAACAGGGCGTGATGCGAGTTCCTTCCGCCGGTAGAGCACCGTCAGGCGCGCTGGTGCGGATGATGATCCAGTGAGCATCGTCGCAAGCTTTTCTGGGCAAGCGAAAACGGCCGGCGAAGCTGGCCCCGGCCTCGAGTTGAATCGTGTCTCCGCAGGACGCGTTGTCGAGCGCCGTTTGCAGGTTTTCGCCACTTTTCACCGACATCGGCTTGCCGTGCGCTGGGGTGTCGGCAAGTGCCGTCCTCATATACACACGGGGTAACTCCGCGGGACCGTCGAATTGGCCCTGACCGGCTGGGTCACTTTTGGCGCCAGGCTTGGGTGGGTCAGACTGCCCTGGATTCGTTTGCGTCGAGGTCGATTTCGTATCCGGTGCCGCTGCGCTCTGTGCCGCAACCGAACACGCGGCACTAAGAATGAGCAGGCCCAATTTCCATATCGCAGGCCTAACGGGCATGAATTGAAAGTTGCCAGACACGAGGAATTTCGCTCAACCGAAACGGAGGCAGCACCAGATTGGAGAAAGCCTCAACTTTCGCCATGTTACCACGCGAAGTCGCGGGCAGAATATTCTCCGTAAGGCAGGCGCCGAGACCGGTCGGTCCCCGGCGCCCTGTCGTTATTCTGCGATGCTCGTTAGTTCAGATGGACGATGAATGTGTCGCAGCGCGGATGGCCCTTGGAATCCGTTCCCAGGTCCAACAGCATCCCGCTCGCAATCATGGCCCAATTGCCATCCTGTGAAACGCTCATGATGGCATTGGCGCAGCCAAAGTAGTAGTCGCCCGTGCCGTTGCACTGTGCCCAGTTTGAAGAAGTGGTGTTGCAGCTGAAGGTGTGGCCGAAGTAGGTTCGCGGGTGTCCCAGTTCACGGGAAGGGTAGTCGGCAAAAATCGCGTTGCCGCCGTTGATGGGGCAGTAGTTGGCGCCCCCGCGACAACCCGTGCCTTGCGTGGTGTACAAGTCATAGCTGGCCTGCACCCAGGGATACGTGTCGTCGTTGTCCGGATGCGGCCATTGCCCGTGTGCGCCCTCAAAGATGAGGCCGCTATCGAACTGCGTGTAACTGAGAACGTTGGTTAGAGAACGCATTGCGCTCATCGTGAGCTGTGAATTCAGCATGTGGCTGATGCCCACAGAATCATGGCCGCCACAGTACTGACCGCCAGTCCCGGTCCCTGGCGCGCTGTCGCAAAACTGGGTGATGGCCGTACCCGGCTCCCAGATCGAAAACATCGTCCCATATTTCTTGCCGGCGCACGCCCCGTGCGTCCACACGCCGTATTCGCTTATGACCAGGGCGTTTCCGTCGCCGGACATCTGTGAGTCGTGAATCGCCCCTCCCCAGCAATTGCAGTCGCTTTCGCTGGTGCAGGCCGCGCTGCTCGCCAACATGCCAGTGGGCTGAGTCGACGGTTTGCAGTTCGACGCGCAAAACGCCCAATACGATCCTGTGCTCATGTTGGCGACGGAGCATCCCAGATCGCGATCCCAAATCACCGCCCAAACACCCGTCCCTTGCCCGCCTGTGTTACTCAGGACCCAGCCGAAGCGGCCATCGTCGAAGCGGATGCCGAGAATGCCCGCGTGCGTGGCATTGAAGGGATAGGGCAGACCGGGGCACGCTGATCCGTCAGCCACATCAACCAGAAGTGTCGAAGTGTAGGTGCTGTCGCTGGTGATGGTGCCTTCGTTGAGCTGGGTGTAGCTCGTCAGGTAGTAGAAGACGTTGTCGGTCGTCTTGGAGAAACCGAACGGGCCAGCCATGTGTACGCTGCCATGTCCCTGAAGATTTCCGGTGTTGACGACCTTGGCGCAGTTGCCCGACAAATTCAGGTGCAGAATGTAGACGTCCCCTCCGGATTCGACGCCAACGTAGGTGTTGTTTTTCGACCACATGATGTCATTGTCGCCGCCCGAGAACGTGTTGTTGTCGGTGGAGGGTCCGCCCCACGTCGAGGCGTCGGTGGCGCGAGTGTAGCAATCCATCCCGGCAGGATTGTAGGTCGTGTCGAAAGCCGTCTGGTTAACGCCCAGTGTTCCGGTAAACAAGGGGGAGATCGGCCCCGGATTCGCAGTCGAAGTAGTAGAGCAGTAATTGGGCGCGCCGCAGTTGGGCCCGGCCGAAGTACCTTGACTCGATGTACTCGTGACGGCGAGGGTCAGCGCCTGCGTCGCCGAGTTGGAAACGGCGTCGGTGACCTGCACAGTGAAGGAATATTGCCCCTTGCTGGTGGTGGTGCCTGCCAGAACGCCAGTGGGTTGTAACTGCAAGCCCGGCGCCAGGGTCCCTGCCGCAAGGCTCCAGCGGTATGGAGGAGTTCCGCCGGTCGCAGTCAGAGTTCCCGCATAAGCAGTGTTGGCGGAGGCTGCACTCAACGACGATGTGGTGATTGCAAGCTTAGGCCCACGCTCGACGGTAACCACCGTGGTCGCCGGTTCAGCCAGGCCGTCGACGCTTGCCGAAATCGTGATTTCGGTTCCGTTGTTTACTGCTGGAGCAGTGAATGTGCCGTCGCTCGAGATCGAACCTGCCGATGCGCGCCAGCTCGTCGCTGTATTGCTCGTGCCGTGCACTGTCGCCGTGAACTGCTGCTGCGCTCCTGGGATCAGCGTTACGCTGCTTGGAGAAATCGTGACTTGAATCGGTTGGGCCGCGGACTGAGTATGACTCTGGGCCAAACTATTGGTGGCGCATCCTGTTGCAAGACTCAATACCGCACAAGCAATGGCCAGTATCGCGACGCGCTCAAAAAGCGAGACGAAGTTTCGCCGCGCGCATGAGAAGTTGGGGGATACTCCTTGCGAAAGCAAGAGTTTGAACCTCGGTTTGAGATTTTTTTCGACCCTGCGTCCAGGTCTGGTGACACATCTCGACTGTAATCAGGCAGTTTTGAGGGACGTAGATAACGAAAGTTGCTACCCCACGGGGTGCCACTAGTACATGGACTTCGGCAGCGGAACGACTTCCGTGAATCAAAGTTGGCGAATCGAGGGTGCGGAGTTAACTGGCGACGTGGCTCGCGGGCGCGAACGTAATTGTTTGCCGCTGTGCATCTGTTCTAGTCTATGCACAGCTTGGGTTGCAGAAGAGACGGAGAGGATGAAGACACGGAGAGAAAACAGATGGGCCTGATCGGTCGCGCCCGGAGCTACACCAAAAGTGTGATGGACGTTGCCTTGGGCAGAAAAGCGGCGGGGCGCGGCCTGACCGTTTTCCCCGACGATGTCTTCATTGTTTCGTACTTGCGCTCAGGCAGCACGTGGGCGCGATTTCTTTTCGGCAATCTCGTGCAAGACGAGCCCATCACCTTTGCCAACGTGAACCGCCTCGTGCCGCTGATCTACGATCATCCTGACCACGTTCTGCGCCGGTTGCCCCGGTTGATCAAAAGTCACGAGAGTTTTGATCCGCGTTATCCGCGGGTGATCCACATTGTCCGCGACCCGCGAGATGTGGCTCTGTCGCTCTACTACTACAACATCAAAGTTGGCGAACTGCCCGATGGCTACCCCATGGATGAGTTCGTGGACCGCTTTATCGCTGCGCATATGGCGGACTACGCGGATCGCCTGGGCTCCTGGGAGGATCACACGTTGAGCTGGTGCCGCCTGCGCAAAGGCAAACCGGGTTACCGCTTCGTGCGCTACGAGGACTTGCTCGCGGACACCGCGACCGAATTAACGCGGGTGGCAGATCTGATCGGCAAGGATGTTCACCCCGAAAGAATCCAGCGGGCGGTCAAACTGAGTTCCGCTGCGCAGATGCGCTCGCTCGAACAAAAGCAATGGAAGCAGTGGGAGACCACCAGGAATACTCGCGACGACATTCCCTTTGTTCGTGAGGCCAGGTCGGGCACGTGGCAGGGAAAACTCTCTGCGGTGTCGGTGCGCAAAATTGAAACGGCGTGGGGAGCGACAATGGAGGAACTCGGCTACGAACTCGTCGGCAGCAGAGTGGCACCTAAGATCTGACCTTCTGGCCTTTAACCTCAATCTTAAAGTCAGGGGTGCATTCATGTGTTTCCGTAGTTTGTCTCGCCGCATTTTCCTATGGGTTGTCTGTCTGGTCGCCCTCGCGTGGGCGTCTTCGCACTCATTGGCAACCAGAAACGAGGCAGCATGCACTTTGTGTTTTTACGGCCCCGACAATATTGTCATCGATGCCGTCGGCAACGCATATATCACCGATAACGATCACAAGAGCCATTTTCGCGTCTTGGAAGTTTCCCCGCAGGGAACGCGGATCGCCGAATGGCGAGTCTTCCGCGCGGTTCAGGGCCGCGCGAGCGGGCCCGAAGGCATCGCCGTCGATTCCAATGGAAACATCTTCGTCACTGATGGCGGGAGCTTGCGTGTACTGAAGTTTTCACCCACGGGCAAGCTGCTCATGAGTATAGGGAGCAAGCATCCATGGGTTCACGATCTGGGGCATGTTGCGGTCGATTCAGCCGGTTACATCTACGTTGCGGAGGGCGGAGCAAATCGAATCCAGAAATTTTCCTCCGACGGCAAGCGGGTTGCCGTCTGGCAGCGATCCAAGGGAAATGGACGCGACCAATGGAATACGCCGGAGACTATTGCCGTTCGTTCCGACGGCAGCCTGGTGGTTGAAGATGCGGGCAATCATCGGATCGTTGTGATATCAATTCGTACCGGGCACACTCAGTTTGTCTTTGGCGGACGTGGGAAAGGACCGGGCCAATTTGTCGAGGATGAGGGATCAGGCGTGGATCATGAGGGAAACATTTATGTCAGCGATTGGACTCTGCATCGAGTGCAGAAATTCGACCCCCACGGCAAGTTGCTTTCTACGATTTCCAACTCAGCCAATAATGTCTTGTTCTCACAAAACGGTCCCGCCGGGGTTACCGTTGATGCGGATGGCAACCTCTATACAGTCGATGGATACGGAATTGTTGGGAGTATGAGTGTGGTGAAGTTTTCGCAACAGGGGGAGCTGCTGGCCCGTTGGCGCTAAAGCGCTCCCTATCAATCGCGATGGCTTTCCATGGTTTTCACCATGGTCAGTTCATCGGCCTATTCCAAATCCGAGTTATATTTCCTCTTGCTGCATGGTCTCGATCAGGCCGACCGCGACCTGATTGGCCGTGTCGCTGTCTTGAATCCCTTCCACCTGCCAGACCTTGCGAGACCAGATGGCCCATACAAGTCCGGCTCCGTAAACAACGCCGGTGATCGTCAACTGGATCGCCAATTGCAAATAGTTGTGGGCGACGAACCAGTGGCGCAGCAGCAACAGCACGACCACCAGCGGCGCGCAAAGCAGGATGGGCAACGTGAAGGCCTGGCTCAGATAAGTGCCGAGGCGCAGTTTTAACACGCGGCAAAGGTGCCGCGGAAGAAAAAACAGCGTCGTGCAGTAGAGCGGAATTGCTGTGCCCACCGCGTCTCCCAGCATGCCGAACTGTCGCGCCAGCAGGACGCTAAGAAGCAGATTGGCCGCGCCTTCCATCAACGAGACCATGGCGAGCGTTTTGTGCTTCGCCATCCCGAATAGAACTCTTCCCGAGGCAGCCTGCGCCAGCATCAATGTCGTTGGGATTACAAGAATCAGCAGGGCTGGATAGCTTGTAGCTATATACCGCGCTCCCACCCACGCCTCGATCACCGACCTGCCGAGAATGATCAGAACGGCCGCGATGGGAAGAATGATCAAAGCACAGGCGCGGTTCCCAGCGACGAAGATTCTTCTCAACCCGGCCAGATCGCCCGTAGCGTCCGACTTACTCGACATCGGGACAAACAACTGCGCCAAGCTGCCGACCACATCGCCCGCGTAATCCACCAGCCGCGATCCAATCGTGAAGTAAGTGATGGCCGCTGAGGACACGAATGTTCCGATGACCATGGCATCGGTCTTGAACCGCAGCCGCGTGGCCACGATGATGATAAACGTCGTGCCGCTGTAACTCGCAATGCGCTTCAGACTCTCGCGATTGAGGTACTGCAGGCCGAACCGCAGAGGCAGAAGCCGCAGCACCACCGTTGCGTTCACTATCGCCGCGAGCAGTGGCAACGAGACAGTGATCACCGCAATCGTCAGCAATCCCCGGCCGTGCCGCAGTGCTGTGACTATCAACGAGGCCCGAATGAGAGTCGAGATCATGCTGTTGAGGTTCAGCACATAAAATCGCTGCAGGCCTTCCAGAATTCCGCCGAACACGCCCAGCGGAAATCCCAAAGCCACCGCTGTGCCCACGATCAGAATCAGCCATTGCGCCAGCTGGCGCGAGTTGCCGGGAATGCGGAACATTGACGTCGCGTGGGAACTGACCGCGAGGGTTACCAGGATCGCCACCACGCCGATTGCGCTATAGACGAACAGTGCCGTGTTGATGAGCCGGTTGAGTTCGGCCTTCTCATCCGTCGCCGAGTACTTGGCGACGTAGCGGATGATCGAGGACCGGATTCCCAGATCAAAC
Source organism: Candidatus Sulfotelmatobacter sp. (assembly GCA_030041475.1). Lineage (GTDB taxonomy): Bacteria > Acidobacteriota > Terriglobia > Terriglobales > Acidobacteriaceae > Sulfotelmatobacter. The sequence continues at coordinate 119,786 of JASHNU010000073.1, read as the reverse complement.
AAGCCGTAATAGCCCGTGATCGAAAAAATCAGAACCCACAGGCCGAAGGCCTCGTCCCCCAGGTGATGAAGAATGTATGGCGAAAGAAAAATGCCGACCACAATGTTGAGCCCAAGCGCGAACCAGCTGGAACCAACATTCTTGAAGATCGCGATTTTTCCCGAGGCTTTCAATAATTTCCGATTCAAACCGTACTGGCCAGCTTGTAGCGCATTTGTCTGCTATTCCGCTTTTCCGCCGGCCCACACTGGCTGTTCAGAACGGGACCCCTCCCGCGCCTGGCGTTCTTGTCCATTCCTCACACTCGCCCGCTGGATGCACGCTGCTAACTTTTCCCCCAGCACTCTCACATGCGGTTCCCGCAGCAGGTAGAGATGGTCGAAATTGATTTCGTGAACCTCCACGCCGCTGGTGGTGCGAGCGCCCCATCCCATCAGCGGATCCTTCACGTAATAGTAGGGCTGCTTCGGACGCTTGAACAGAATCACCGGAGCGCGGAATTGCGTGGTAACGAAATTCCCCGGCCAGTAGGCCTCCTGCCACTCGGTGCGCGCCGGCGCTTTACCCGTTAGCCTCCGCATCAGATTGCCGGCCGCACCCTTGTAGTGGCGAAGTTGTTCTCGAAAGCTCCAGTTCTTAACCTCCCGCAGCCGCTGCTCGAAATAGTGAACGCGCCCCAGCCACAACCGCATGCTGTGTTGCATCACCCACGTATCGATCGACACAAACAGCGCGACTTCCTGCCCCTGTGCTTCGAGCTCTACCACCACGCGCTCTCCGATGTGCACGCCACCGCATAGCCCTCCCACACAATACGGGCCCTCAGGCTGCACCGCACGCATCGCGGCGACATACTCGCCGGCCAGCGACTGCAATTGCTCCGGCGTGTAAGGATGATCGCCCGCAACCGGACTGTGTCCCTGAACTTTGTACACGTGCTGTTGGGGTCCCATGTGCCGCGCCAGAATCGCGTAGCCGATCGATTCTTCGCCCGCCGGCACGATGGCAAAAAACGGCAAGCCAGAACCATCGCCGTGCTGAATCTCCATTACCACCGGATCGTTCGCGTCCTTGTGCTCGCTGATGATCCGTGCCAGCGACTCAACTGTCGCACCGCGAAACATTGCGGAAAGCGGAATCTGCCGTCCCGTAATCTCGTTGATCTGAGCCAGCAGGCGCGCGGCCGTCAGCGAGTGCCCGCCGAGGTCGAAAAAATTGTCGGTCACGCCCACCGATGGCAGTCCCAGCACGCTGGCGAAAATCTGCGCCAGGTGAGATTCCATCTCGTTGCGCGGTGCAACGCGTGCGGTTGTCGTTCGGCCATCATCTTGGGGCGCGGGGAGCGCGCGACGGTCCACCTTGCCACTGGTGGTCATGGGAAATTCTTTCAACACGACGATCTGCGACGGCACCATGTAATCGGGAAGTTTGTTCTTCAGTTCTCGGCGCAGCGCGTCCATGACCAATTTGCCGCCGGGTGCAGCCATCAAATAGGCCACGAGACGCTTATCTCCACGATTGTCCTCGCGGACAATAACAACTGCCTGCAGGACTCCCGCGCACTGGCCGAGGACCGCTTCAATTTCGCCCAGTTCGATGCGGAAGCCCCTCAGCTTCACCTGATTGTCAATGCGGGCGAGATACTCGATGTTTCCATCCGCCAGAAACCGCGCCAGATCTCCAGTTTTGTATAAGCGAGCGTTCGGAGCTCCGCTGAATGGATCGGGGATGAATTTTTCCGCCGTAAGATCAGGCCGATTCAAATATCCGCGAGCCAGCCCGATTCCGCCGATGTGCAATTCTCCCTGCACGCCGACAGGAACGGGCTGCAGATTCGGATCGAGAATGTAAATCTGCGTGTTGGCGATTGGCCGGCCAATGGGAACAATGGCGCCCTCCGTGTCAGGGCGGCAACGCCAGTACGTGACGTCCACGGCAGCTTCCGTCGGGCCGTACAAGTTGTGCAACTCCGCCTTCATGCGCTTGAAAAACCGCTGTTGCAGTTCGAAGGCCAGCGCTTCGCCGCTCGCGAAAATCTGCCGGATGGAGCAGCACCGTTCCAGCCCCGCCGATTCGAGAAAAATGCGGAGCATCGAGGGCACGAAGTGCAGCGTCGTGATGTCTTGTGCCGCGATCAGATTCACCAGGTACGCCGGGTCCCGATGTCCGCCAGGACGGGCCACGACCAGAGTCGCCCCCGCCAGCAGCGGCCAGAAAAACTCCCACACCGAAACGTCGAAACTGAATGGAGTTTTCTGCAGCACGCGGTCTTTGGCCGTTAACTGATAGGTGTCTTGCATCCAGAGCAGCCGGTTCACGATGGCTTCGTGAATGTTGGGCACGCCCTTGGGCTCGCCGGTCGATCCAGATGTGTAAATTGCATACGCCAGGCTCTTTCCCTCCACGGCAATGTTCGGATTCTTACTGCTCTTCGACGCGAGCGACGGCCAGTCGCGATCGAGGCAGAACACGTTCTTCGTTTTATCGGGCAGGCGATCGAGCAGATGGCGCTGCGTCAGAACCACCGCCGGATTCGCGTTGCGCAGCATCGCGACCAGCCGGTCTTTGGGATATTCCGGGTCCAGCGGAACGTACGCGCCACCTGCCTTGAGCGAAGCCAGCAACGCGATGACGATTTCCAGCGAGCGCTCGGCACAGATTCCCACCAGAACGTCGGGGCCGACTCCGTTTTCTCGAAGATAATGCGCCAGCCGGTTGGCGCGGTCGTTCAACTGCCGATAAGTCAATTGCTCCGATTCGTAGATCAGCGCGATGGATTCGGGGGTCTTTTCAACTTGCTCTTCGATCAGCCGGTGCAGCGGTACCTCTGTGGGATAAGCCCTGCTGGTGTCATTCCAATCGACGAGCAACTGCTGACGCTCTGCCCCGGTGAGCAGCGGAATCCGCGAGATTGGCAGCGTTGGGTCCGCTGCCACCGACTGCAGCAATACATTGAAATTCCCCATCATGCGGCGGATGTTTGCCGCATCGAACAGATCGGCATCGTAGTGGAAGCGCAGTTTGACTTCGCCGTTCTGTTCCATGAACTCAACTCTGAGATCAAGCTGCTCTGCTGAATTTTCCACTTCCAGCAGGCTGGTGCCCGGCGCAAGCGCCGCGTACTCTTCCTTCGCCGTGAACATGACCTGAAACACCGGATGTCGGCTCATGTCCCGCGGCAGGCGCAATTCGCGCACCACGGATTCGAAAGGCACGTTCTTGTGCTCGAAGCATTCTTCCGTGCTGCGCCGTACGCGTGCTACGAAATCAGCAAAGCTGGGACTGCTCGACCGGCCGAAGCCCGACAGGTCGAAACCCGGAACGTCGAAACGAAGACCGAGCATGTTTTCGATCGGGCCAACGGCGTTCGTAAGTTCCGCGCGATCGCGACCGGAAACCAGCGTTCCAATCACCAAATCCTCTTGACGCGCATAGCGAGACAAGAAAACACTGAAGCCGGCGAGCAGCGTGGTGAACAGTGTGGCCTTGTGGCTGTCGCCAAGCTCTCGCAGTCGCGTCACAAGCTGCGCCTGAAGCGTCATCTCGTCGCAACTACCGCGAAATTGCTGCACGGCAGGCCTGGCATGATCTGTTGGCAACTCCAGGCCTGCCGGTGCCCCCGCCAGATGTTTTAACCAGAACGAAATGTCAGCAGGGGACACTACATCGAGCGGAGCGAAGCCGCCGTCCGGTTTGCTCGTGTGTGTTTGTCCGGGTGATTCCTGCAAAACTGCGTAAGCCGAATAGAGTTCGCTGAGCAGGATTCGGAGAGAACTCTCATCGCAGACGATGCGATGCGTGACGGCGAGAAGAATCTGTTCGGCATCCGACATATGGAACAATGTCGCGCGCAGCAGGGGAGCCTGCGACAGATCGAAGGATTTTTTCCGTTCTTCTCCGGCACTTCGCCGGAATTCACGCTCGCGATCGGCATCTGGCATCCCGCGCAGATCGTTGCTGCCGATAACAACCTTGGCCGATGAGGACACAACCTGCCGCGCTGATCCGTCAAAAACATGAAATTCGGTTCGCAGCATTTCATGCCGTTGAATCAGTTCGTCCATCGCCGACTGCAGCGCCCCGGGGTCGAACCGACCTGTCCAGCGCAGGCCTAGCGCGATATTCTGAACGGCGCTGCCCAGGTGCAATTGCTCGAGCACCCAAAACCGTTCTTGAGCGACAAGGAGAGGTCTCCCTGCCGGGCGGCATACGCTTGGCCGGGATGCGCTTGGATGGATGGTCTCAGTGTTCATTCCGGGCAGTCGGCTGCGGACGCTTGCTCCATCTTAGCGGAGAACGATGATGCCGAGAACGTTACGTCAGGGAGTCGGGCAGAAAACCCGCCCGTCAACCCCGGCTGGGCGCGGGTTCCGCTGCCGATCCATGCGCGCTGGTGTGACGCACGGTGTGTTTCCCGATTAGGTCGAGAAGCGGCTCCTTCAGGAAAGGTCCGCTGGCCACGAGGCCCGAGAGAAGCGGATTGCGGCGATTGGCCGTAAGTTCGGCCTTCTCGAGAGTGCTGACAAAGCCGCCTGCGCTTTTGACCAGGGCCGCTCCCGCCACCACGTCCCATTCGTTTTTGGGCGTCAGGGTGAAGGTTGCATCGGCCAGTCCGGCTGCGACAAGAGAGAGCTTGTAGGCGACCGATCCCATGGGCCGAATCTGAAATTCGCTGCCCGCGAATTGCTTCCACCCTCCGCGTTTGACTTCGCTGCGGCTGGCCAGAATCAGCGCGCCCTCGAGCGTCGTTCGTTGACTCGGGTGCCCTGGTTTTCCGTTGTACAAGACTCCTGAATCGATCGTACCGATAATCGTTTCGCTCGTCGCCGGATTGCAGATGCCTCCCGCCACGGGACGGCCATTCTCCACGAATCCAATCGAGACACAGAATTCCGGAATGCCGGCAACGAATTCGCGCGTTCCGTCGAGAGGATCGACCACCCACACGCGGCTTTTGCTGAGGCGGGAAACATCGTCCGCGCTTTCTTCCGAAAGCCAGCCTTCGCCGTCGCGCAGGAGATTCAGGCGCAGCGCCGCGTCCACGGCTCGATCCGCCTCGGTGACCGGATCGTGGCCGTGCTTATATTCCGTCTCAATCTCACCCGGAGTGAAGCGATTCAGAATCGTGCGAGCCGCTTCCAGCCCCGCGTGGATTCGCTCCAGAATATCGGCGTAGGAAGAAGAAGAAGTCATGTTTTCCTGATTCAACAAGTGCGGATCACGCCCACAACATGCGGCATCCCGTGATCAACAATAGCGCGCAGAGAATGCGGCGGAGCCAAAGCATGGGAACGCGCGTGGCCAAATGCGAGCCGACCAGGCCGCCAGGAATGGAGCCGATCAGCAAGGATACCACCAGTCCCGGATCGACATTACCCAACCTGAAGTGAAGGAACCCGGTCACCCCCGTGAGAATTACCGCGTGCACGATGTCGGTTCCCACGTTCACCTTAGGCGGAAAACTGTAAAACAACAACAATAGCATCATGATGATCGAGCCGGAGCCGACCGAGGTCATGCCGACGAGCACGCCCGCGACCAGCCCGATCACAGCCATGCCAGCAAAGTTCTTAAGAGTTGGAGGGCGGTTCGCGACCTGCTCCTCAATGCGCTTCTGAAACAGAAGCAGAGTTGGAATCACGATGAGCAGAATGCCCACCGCGGTCTTGATGAAGCTGTTGACTCCGTCGCCATAGAGATGGCGGATGTGCATGAGCACTCGAACGCCCAGAATCGAGCCGGGAATGCTGCCGATCGCAAGGGCGAGAACGACCTTGCGCCGCACCGTTCCCTTTTTCATGTGCACAAGGCTGGCGGGAACTTTGGTGAAGAAGTTGAAGAGTGCGTCAGAACCGACGGCCACAATTGGGGGCACTCTCAGGCCGAAGATGAGCACGGGGAGCAGCAGGACGCCGCCCCCCACGCCGCTCAGGCCGATGAGAACACCGACCACAAAGCCAACCGCGATTTTCAATGCCAACAGTTCCATGGCCGATTCCGTCTTGCCGCGTTCTTACTTCTCTCCTCGATCTTTGCCTGGATCAAGCTTCGCTTCGATTACGCTGCCGCGCCGTTGACACCGATGAAGCCCTCGCGTTCCAGATGGAGGATGATTTCCTGCGCGGCTTCTTCCGGCGACATTTCGGCAGTGTTGATCGTGACTTCGGCATCAGCCGGGGCTTCGTAAGGATCCGAGATGCCGGTGAACTCCTTGAGAATGCCGGCACGCGCCTTCGCATACAGCCCCTTGCGATCGCGCTGCTCGCAGACCTCCACCGAGGTAGCGATGTGCACCAGGATGAAGCCACCGTAGGGCTCGATAAGCTGGCGGACGTGTTTGCGGGTCGCGTCGTAAGGCGCGATGGGCGCGCAAATGGCGATGCCGCCGTTCTTGGTGATTTCCGACGCGACATAGCCGATGCGGCGGATGTTGATATCGCGGTGCTCTTTCGAGAAGCCCAATTCCGACGAAAGATGCTTGCGCACCAAGTCGCCGTCGAGCAGCGTGACCGGTCGGCCTCCGACTTCGAGAAACTTGGTCAACAGTGCATTGGCGATGGTGGACTTGCCCGAGCCCGAAAGTCCGGTGAAGAAAACCGTCACACCCTGGTGAGAGCGCGGCGGAAAACTGCGGCGCAGTTCGTGCACGACTTCGGGATACGTGAACCATCCCGGAATATCGCGGCCTTCATTCAGCCGTTGCCGCAGTTCCGTGCCGGAAATGTTCAGAACGCGGTCGCCATTCTTGACCTCGTCATCCGGCACATAACGGTCTTCGCCTTCGAGGTAGACCATCATGTTGAAGGGGACCATAGTGACGCCGATATCAGCCTGATGTTTCCGGAAGAGCTCCTGCGCTTCGTAGGGGCCGTAGAACGGTTTGCCGTCGGTGTCTTTGCCGGGACCGGCGTGGTCGCGGCCGACGATCAAGTGGGTGCAGCCGTGGTTCTTGCGGATGACGCCATGCCAGATCGCCTCGCGCGGTCCGCCCATGCGCATAGCCAGCGGCAGCAACGACAGTTTCTGCGTTCCCTGCGGATACTTCGAACCGAGCAGCTGATAGCAGCGCACCCGCGTGTAGTAGTCCACATCTCCGGGCTTGGTCATTCCGACCACAGGATGAATCAGCAGGTTGGCCTCGACTTGCTTCGCGGCGCGGAAGGTGAGTTCGACGTGTGCGCGATGCATGGGATTGCGCGTCTGGAAGGCCACCACCCGGCGCCATCCCAAGCGAGCGAACTCGGCGCGCAGTTCAGCGGGAGTAAAACGCAAAGTGCGGAAGTCATAATGCGAAGGTTCTTGCAGGCCTTCCACGCGGCCACCGACGTACCAGGGATTGGACTTGTTCATCGTATAGTCGGCGCCGGGATGAGCCTTGCTGGTGCTGTTGAAGACGGCCTTGGCTTCCGCCATGCGATCAGGTTGCCAGACCTCTTCGACGTGCAGGACGGCGAGCATCACGCCTTCGGCATCGCGCAGGGCGACTTTGCTGGAGCCGCGAGTGAGTTTCTTAGCAAAATCCTCGGTGACGTCGAGAGTGATCGGCATGGGCCAAAGGACGCCGCTCGCGAGGCGCATATTGTGGCAAACGCCTTCGTAGTCGGCCTTGGTCATGAATCCACGCAGCGGAGAGAATCCGCCGCTCATGAGCAGTTCGAGATCGCAAATCTGGCGGGCAGTAAGGTCCCAGGATGGCCACTCGCGCGAGTGGGCTTTCAACTCTGCAGCTTTTTCGGGTGTTACGAGAAGATCGATGAGTTCGCCGCCGTGGGGCGGAATGAGATGCCTGGTCGAAACGGTCAAGTCCTGATCCCCCTTAGGAAATAGTGTATCTAGTAACCCTATTGTAATTGTCTGGATTCACCGCCAGACATCCGGTTGAGCAAAACAACGGGTTTGGAGAAACAAACGGGAGAGGAAAGAACCAAACTGACTTCTGTTACCTTAACACTTTTCCGAGCCGCTGGATAGTCAATCGCTTCCGTAAGATAAAACAAAAAGCGAGCAATCTCCGTGCCCAGCGGGCGTTTTGCACCATCGCGTAAGTCCTTGTAGTGCATTGAATTGCCGGGCGGCAGCACCCGGGTGACGAATCCACACGAGCAAGTGTGAAAAGACTTGCGATCTCTCGACCCCCAAGTTTCCACAGGCGGATTAGATCTCTGGCTTGAGCGAAAACGAGCAGGCTGCGGCATATTCACGAGTCATGGGCAGGTTGCGGGCAACGTCGCGCACAGGCACGTCGCGTAAAATCCAGCGCGCCGCTTCGCTAGCGTCGGGTCTGGTTGCCAGAAGAGCGTGGGATTCGTTCGGTGCGATGGACACGTCGAATTGGCTGAGCGGAAGTGACAATCCTTCACCTCGTGCCTTGATGTAAGCCTCTTTCCTGCTCCAGCAACGAAAAAACGCCGACTGAAGTTCCTCACCGCCGAGATTCTTCAGGACGCTGCGCTCGTGGGCGGAGAAGAAACGCTCCGCCAACTGCCAAGTATCGAGTTCGGGCCGAATGCGCTCGACGTCGACTCCAATTTCGCGCTGACGCGCAAAGCCCAGCAGGGCAAGGCCGTCGGCGTGAGATACGTTAAAGTGCACGCCATTCACGCGCGCGTCAGGTGGCCCATCGAGAAAAGGCTTGCCATATTTCGTGAGCCCGAACGAGAGCTGGTCCGGCTTCTTTTGCAGGTAGGCAGCGAGCAGCAAACGCAATGTGCCACGGGTCAAGATGAAATTCCCGCGAGCATCTTCTACCCGAAAGCGTGACGCGCGGTCCTGCTCGTCACGCGAGAGAAGTTCGCAGCAGGTTTGGACCTCCCCTTCCGACTCTTCGAGCGATCGCCACCACAGGTGCACAACTCCGGGGAGCAGACTGGTCACACTGCGGAGGGCCGCCTCAGAGTAGTCGCGAATCTCGATGTTTGGCTCTGGCTTTGGCTCGGAATCCATACGGCGAAAGCGGCGCGTCAGTCTTCAACCTACGGAATGTGCAACCCACCGCAACCTGGGGATACCGTTGCGCCGAATTTCCAGATTGCCAGTATTTTGCACTACTTACAAGCTGGCCTGGATCGTTGGAGCTAGGCTGATTGTACTCAACGTGCAGCCGACCTTGCAGTGCGGCCCGGGCCGTGGGGAATCGTGTAATTTGTTCAGGGAGCGGGCGCGGAATAGGAAATTTCGCCTAGGGTGTTTACCTGAGCAAGTCGCAATTTCTTTCCACATCCCATGCGCGCGCACGAATCAGTCAATCTCGTTGTGCTGAGGCGAAGACGCAATTTCGCGCAGCACAGTGCGCAAAGCCGCGTAGGTGGCCCGGTTCAATTTGGGAAGAGGCGTGGGTTTTCCACCGATTCTGCGCGGTCGCGGTCAGGGTTACGAAATTGGGAAGTGAGAGCGGTAGCCTGCAGCGGAGTGCGAAGGACCGTCCAATGTGCGTTTCGTGTGTAAGTGCATGTTGTGGAAAATGTTGGTCGGTCGTCACAATCGAGAATGGGTCTCAAGTTGGCATTGCGGATGCTATGGGTTTTGGAAACGCCCGGCCTCGCGCGCCGGATCGGGCTGGAAATCAAATCAAATCGCAGTAGGGGGAGCAAATGAAGGAGCACACGGTCCGGCTAGGCCCGCGCGAAGAACAGATTGTCGAACTGCTTTTGCAAGGCTGCGACAACGCCGAGATTGCCAGCCAACTCAAGATGGCGAGGCGAACCGTCAAGGCTCATTTCAACCGGCTGTTCCTCCGGTTTGGAATTACGGACGGCATCAAGCGAGTGAAACTCGCAACTATCTTGTATCGGAGGCAGGCATGTCTGCAAGTGAACGGTATGGCACCCGTATCCCCAGTGAGCGTGAACAGAGAGTCATCCACCTTGTTGCCCAAGGCCTGAAGAACCGCGAAGTAGCCCAGGAGATCGGCACGACCGAGCATGTAGTGAAGAACTACCTGCGGGTGATCTACGACAAGCTGGGACTTTGGAACCGCGTGGAACTGGCGCTGTGGTATGAGGCGAGGCGCAGCCCGTCGGCGTTTCTCACGCAGTAGAGCGCCGTCATTCGTGCGCGCATATTCGCATCCAAGAGCGACCGCGATTACTCGCAGCCAAAGGCCGGAAGATTGCGCAGCCGTTCGGCGGCGTCTTTCGAACCCTTGCGCGCAGCGGCATCGAGCAGCACTCGGGCCTGGTCGCAATTCTTGGAAACGCCATCTCCTCTCAAATATAGATCAGCCAACAAGAGCGTGGCTTCCGCATTCTTTTTGGAAACGGCCCGCCAGAGGCAGTCTGCAGCTTCAGTGCTGTTGCGTTCGTGGCCGTTAGTGCCATTCAGATAGCTGCGTCCCATGGCGAGGTCCGTGGCGCCGGATTCGGCAGTCTCTGGCATCAAAGAGTCGGCCGCCGTGCTCGTCGGCTGGGACGTCAGAGCGTTCTGACCGGGATCGTGGGTTGCGGTTGATTCGCCCATGCTGGTCTTTGTTTTCATGGTCGCGGTTTTTGCGGGCGCGGTTGCAGGTTCAGACGCGGACACGGATGCAGCGATATCAGAAGGCTGGGCCGCGGAGGGCTGATTGGTCGCGACTTGGCTCGCCGCTGACTGCACGGCATTGGCCACCGATTTTTGCTCGGGAGTCTGCTCCTGCGCGGCGGGTGCGGTTGGCAGCGCTGCGCTGGGCTGATTTTGCAGCGCCCGCCATGTGATATAGCCTAGGGCGAAGATCGCCACGACCACGGCTGCCACAAGATAACGTCGGTACCGTAGCGAACCATCCGCCGGGTCTCCGAACAGGCTGCCGCGAATGCCATGCGGGCGCACTTCCTCTGCGATGCGAAATAGCGAGTTCTCATCGCGCCTCCAGGGGAACTCGTCGAGGACATGGGTGGAGGGAGCGCTTTCAGGTTCTTGATTCGGCTCACTTCTTCCATTCGCCGCTGATCGTTGATCCGCTTCAGAACGACCCGCCTCAAAACTTTGACTCGGCTCAAGAGTCAGATCCGGTTCTGAATTCAGATTGGACTCGTGTCGGTCCGTTTCTGCCGCAGCCGATGGAGCAGGCGGCAAATGTGTGGAAGGTCCGTTCAGAGCAGCCGGCCGCTTCGCGAGACGTGTGCCACACATGCCACAGAACCTTTGACGGGCGGGACTTTCAAAACCGCAGGCGGAACACACGATCAAGTCCGGCCTGACCTCCGCGACGGAAGGAGCCGAGAAACGGGCGCGAAGATCTTCGATCCCAGGGCCCTGGAGCGGAGAGCTGTCGCGCAGCGAGACCGGATGTGTGGCGACGCGCTCACCATTCGTAGAAAGTGGCGCTGCGGAGCCCGCGCCCGCAGTTTGTTCGGCTTTCAGTTCGCACAAAAGGTCCCACACGGCCTGGTCGCGTTTTTCCGGCGGGCTGGTGAAATAGACTTCCGCCCAGCGGCCCATGTGCGCGCCCAGCAGTGGATTCAGGAGCGGATTTAATTCCGGTGGAGGGAGCGAGTCGGGATGGTCAGAATTATCGGCTCTTTGCGGCAATCAGGTCGCTCCTTTTCTCCAAATATGATTGCACTCCGGGGGTGGGAGGTTGTCAATTCGAAAGAGTGTGGAAATCAGTAAGGAAGTGCACGGACCTACATCAGCGAGCGGAAGCACAAAAGTACAGTGGCATTCGCTCACTCGCAGGCTTTCCGATAGGCGGGCTCAAACTGGTCGAGCTGAGCGTCGCGCTGCGTGGTGAATTTCCCCTTAGGGGTTTTGCCGTAGAGATCGGCTCCGGGACAGTAATAAAGCGCGGTGTGGAGATCGACCCAAACCTGCGTGTCGGGATTGCCCTTGGACTCAGGCGGTTGAGGCGCCTCCGCCAGGCCGAGACTGATGAGCATGTGATCGAGGATGGAGAGATCGGCATCCGGAGCTTTCCTGTGTCCCGCAGCCGTCGCGTTGGCGGCGCCGACCGGATGCTCGGACCAGATTCCCCAGCCGATCACTACCGCGACCAGAATGCCGGCGACTGCCAGATAAATGTCGCCGCGGCGCGCTCTCCAGAAGCGGGCGAAGGTGTCCGACCTGCCGGCCGCCAGTTGCTGCAGGAAAGCACGCGCGGAGGCGGCGGAACTCCAGTCTGCTACCGAGTCTGCCGGGGCAAGAGAGGTCTCGGGGAGCGTGCCGTTTGCTTCCTCTTCTCTGTCGTTGGCTTCGAGGTCGAAGGGCAGATGCGAGTGATCCGTGATCTCAATGGGCCGGCGAACCATCGCACCAGAAGGTTCTGCCGCATCTGATGGGCTCGGAGTGAACAGGTCGGGCATTTCCTGTTCGATCGACTCCGTCAACGAATTGCCGCCCCGAAGTCCGCCAGTACCGGCCAGGTCCTCTCCTGCGCTTGCCTCGCTCGGCACTCGACTCGTGCCTTGCTTTGCACCTTCGGGCATAGTTGGAGCCGGTTTGGGTGGCAATGCAGTCGTCGGGTGTTCATCAGGCCGCGCCGTCCCGCATTTTCCGCAGAAGTTCTCTTCGCGCGCGAGTTGATGCCCGCATTTGCGACATTTGAAGTCTGCGGTTGTTACTCCGCTGACTTTGCCTGTGGCCGCATTTTCCGGCGGCGCGAGACTGGGATCGAGTCTTAGCAGAGCATCGAGCACGACTTGCCGTTCCGTGGCCAGCGACTGCCTCCAAGTGGTTTCTTCATCGCGCGCCAGGGCTTCGGTGACAAGGCCGGCCATCAACTGGCAAGTGTGAACGTTCTCCTCGGTGAAGGCCTGGGGTGTGGCGTAGTAGAGCTCGAGCCCGCCTGCGATCCGACCCTCGTGGTAGATAGGAACTGCGATCATGGATTGAATGCCGCGCCGTTGGCACTCTCGGCTGTCGAGAAGAAACTCGGTGTTGATGTTGGCGCCCCGGATCACCTGCCCGGTGCGGACGCAAGCCGAGCAAAGCGCTTTTTCCGCGGAGACTTCTGTACCAACGGGAAGAACCATGTCGCCAGCCGCTGCCCGGTACCGTATCCGCTTACCGTTGATCGTGGCGATAGCGGAGCCGCTGGCTTTCGCAATCTCGCGCACACGCGCAGCGACGAGCGTCATAGCATCTTCCAATTTCAGATTGCGCAGCTGAATCTTGTGTTGCGTCTCGACGATTTGGGCGAGAATGGCGGTGTAATCAGCGGTAAAGGCTTCTTCCTTCGCCAGCGGAGGGTTGTCGGCAGGGGCCCCTAGGACAGCTGAGCTCTGCGATACCGGAGCTTCCGCAGGTGCACTTTCGGCGTCGTCCCCCGCCGGCTGGTCCAGTTCGACGCGCAGCTCCGTTCCGCGCGTTCGGCGGTTGTGCTCCTGGAGCACATAGGCCGCCTCGAGCAGCTTACTGAGAAGTTCCTCGTTCAGAACTGGTTTGTCGTTCTTGTCGGACCCTTTTTTCTTAGTCACGAAGCCGTCCGATGTCTGCAGTCCGGTGTTGTTCCGGAGAGAGCTGTGCGTATTCTATTGTAAATTCCGCGGTCAATCGGAAGTACCAAGGCCGATTTTCAAATGGGGGAAGAAAATTCCGGGGCTTGCCTGACGCTCCGCTGGAAGCGCTCCTAGATCCTCCCTAGTTTAACGCTGGAAGCCCCAGCTTGCGAGTCTTCTTTGCCAGCAAAAGTTGGGCTGAAGCGACTAGTAGAGGCGATCGGTGACTATGGTAACCAGAGATCACTCCCTGTCATAGGACTTCAGCGGCAGCAGGACCTGCACCCCGAAATAGCCGACGAAGTACGGCTGGTCGCTTTTGGCCGGTTCGACCCCGCGCCCAGCCATCCAGAGAAGAATGAAAGGCCGGTGCAGTTTGTATCGGCCGCCGACGTCGAGCGTGGGCTGTGCATAGGCAGGGTGGAAGGTGCCGGTGCAGAAAAATTCGGCGTCCAGTTCGAGCTTCTTGGTGAACTCGTGGCCGACGATCACTCCGGTGAACCAACCGTCTGGTCCGAGATGCACGATGTTATAGCCGGATTCAATGTTCAGGTCGATGGGGCCGATTTTCCGGGTGAACTCAACGGGAAGCAGCAAACTCGCGCCCGGGGGCGTGATGCCACGTTGCACGGCGTGATTGGGATTGTTGACCGAGAGCTGGGGAAAAATGGAGAACTGCATGCCCTTCTCGCCCGTGTCGTAGAAGCGCCACTTTAACCCGAGTATGTCCTGCCCCAGGCCATATTTCGCGGGAGTGCCCTGGTTCCAGACACGCAGCCAGGCATTTTCGTAAGTGAGCTGAATGCGGTCTCCCACGCCGAAATTGATGTCCACGTCGGGGGTGTGGGTGATGGAATTGCCGCTGTACAGAAACGGCATATAACCGAAATTGATTTCCCAGTTCAGGTGACCGGGAGTTGCAGGATCGGTGGTGTAGAAGGGAGGCCCGCCCTGAGCGAAGCTGAGACCGCTGCCAAGAAGCAGCAGAGAGAAGAAACAGAGGATTGTCCTCAGCCTGGTTTTCGAGCGCTCAGAAATCACCACCCGCTGACCAGGACTCGGCCCTGAATTTTCGGTGCTACCTGAGGGGATGAAATTAAGCATGAGTGCCAGATTCATCCCCGTGTCGAAGCAATGTTTGCAGCAACGTTTTCGACCACCATTCCAGTTATGGCGTGAAGCACCTGCGCCCATGGCGTTGTGAGCTGTGCAAAAGTCTCTCCCAGCCCCGAATTGAGAATGGGGTCCTCTGTGCTGTGACCGATGTGGGAAAGATGATGGCAGAGGTACGTTGGGCAGATCGAGTTCTTCGATGTAAGCCTCATGAAATTATGCCGGGCTCTCTCGTACTGCGGAACGTGCAGAAGTGAAAGGGGATCTGCCAAAGGTGTACGAAACTGTCGCGTCCTCACCTGTGTTATCGGCCTGTCCCTAGGCAGGCCTGCCATAAACCAAGATCGTGCAGGTGCGGTTTGTGGGTCAAGTTGCTGGACCAAATCGGAACTTTCTCAGGCTACCACGTCCTTCCTGAAGAACGCCTGAAACACAGGCATCGCCGCTACAACCATAGCGATCGCAATATCTTAGGGCTTTGTCATTTCTGCGCCCGAATAAATGGCGAAAGGTGTGCTTTAGGAGAGGGTGAAGTTGATTCCCGGAACGTGGAGGATGCAATTGTGATCGATCTGGAGCAAGTCAAAGTCACACCCCGAGACCAACAGGTTCTGAATCTCCTGGTGCAGGGCTGCAGCAACAAAGAAATTGCGGGACAGTTGAACATCAGCCCGCGCACCGTAAAACAGCATTTGCGCACGCTCTTCTTGCGTGCAGGAATCCGCGATGGCCGAAAGCGGGTGAAGCTGGCGATTGCCATGTTCACCAAGGAGGAAGCGCAGTCATGACGCCGTGTGAGTGTCTTACCCCGAAAGAAATACAAGTGGCGCAACTGGTGTGGCAGGGGCTTACCAATCGCGAAATTGGCAAGATCGTCGGCACTACCGAGCAAGTGATCAAAAATCATCTGCGCAGCACATTTGACAAGCTGGGCGTCTGGAGCCGTCTGGAGCTGGCGATGTACGTGGCCAGCCATGGCGGCAGGAACTGGCCGCTCGAGCAGGAGCACGGCGAACTGGCGGGGCGGGCGATCGGGGCCTGACAACGAAGGCTGTCGCCGGTGCTGCTGACACCCAGGTGGGACGCTCGGCGCATAAGCCGGCGGCACTGAAAAGTGTGGAGACGCGGAGAAACCGTACTCACGTTGCAATTCTTTGCGTCTTCCTGGATAGCTGGCCGCTGCGAAGCGTTTTCAATTCCCGCCGCTGCGACCGCCCGCATCCCGTCATTCTTCTGCAAAAGGTTTCATGCAATGCTCTTGTCGGTACTCATTTGTTTTGGGTTAACTCTATGGTAAGCAAGAGCCTTAGCCAATTCTCTCCGCGGCCTCTGAATTGCTCTTTGGGACCGGACTCCGAAGAGCAGGCTCAGACCGCAGCCAAAGAGCCGGCTTCGCGGCCCCCGAGGCGAACCCGCGATGGCTTACAAGGAAACCTTCTGGATGGCTTGCGACTCCACCGAGCCGCTGCGGGCGGAGTATGGCCCTTTTCACACTCGAGCCGAAGCGGAGGCGGAGGCCCACAAGCTGGGCTTCGGTTATCTCCTGCGCTACGAGCACATCCTTGGCGAGGATGAGGAAATACAAGAAGTCCGCTGCATTTTCATCGAACTGCCGGGAGCCGTTCCGGTGGGAGTAGAATCGCTGCCGGTAACTTTACACACCCGTTGCGCGACTTGTGGTGAATCGGCCGCACACGACAAGGGCTGGCAGGCAGAGGTCTGGGCCGATATCCACGAATTCGAACATTCGCGCCATCGCGTGCGGTTGTTTGAACACGCCCGTGGCAAAGGTTTGAAGGAGATCGGCGACTGGCGAGGATAAGAGCTTTCCCGTCGCACTGTCTTGTTATTGCCAACGAAGTTGGAATGTGTTTTCTGCTGGTGGAGAGGAGAAGCAGATTCCTCACTCCCCTCGAAATGACAACGCCTCCCGCGTTTCTCTTTTGATTCTTACGCCGCGCTCTTCGAAAGCTCGCTCGCCGCGGCCCGGTCAACCAACCAGATCAGTTTTCCGTTGCTTGGCCTCACCAGTTTTGCCGGATACTGCTCGCCGGAAGCGTCGCCTTCCAACACCGCTTTCAATGCCGGCGCTTTGTCGGTGCCGCTGACCAGAAAGGCCACGCAGCGCGCCGCATTCAAGACAGGAAGCGTGAACGTGATCCGGTACGTCTTGAATTTTTCCACCCAATTGGCGACCACCAGGCGCGACTTTTCTTGCAGCGCGGCAGTCCCAGGAAACAGAGAAGCTGTGTGGCCGTCCGGTCCCAGGCCGAGCAGGATGAGATCGAAGCTGGGGAAGTCGCCAGGCGCGGGGGCGAAAAATTGTCGCAGAGTCTGATCGTAGAGCGCGGCCGCAGCGGCAGCGTCAGGATTTTCCGCGGGAACCCGAAACACATTTCCAGCCGTTAACGGGATCTTCGACAGCATGGCCTCATTCGCCATGCGGTAGTTGCTGTCCGGGTTGTCCGGAGGCACGTGCCGCTCGTCGCCAAAGAAAAAAAACATGTGCTCCCATGGCAAGGAAGTGCGGCCGTTACTGGCGAGCAGGTGATAGAGGCTTCTGGGGGTGTTTCCGCCTGCAAGCGCGATGGTGAAGCGTGAACGTGCGGCCACGGCTTCGTTGGCGGCACGGATGACCTCTTCGGCAGCGGCGTCGAACAACTCCTGTGGGGTGCTCAGGGTGCGGATTTCAAGCGAAGAAAAACTCACAAGGCCTCACGCGTTCGCTCAACCCTGGCTGCCGCGGGCGGCGGCGCAGCGCGCCGCGCCGAGCAAGCCGGCTTTTTCGTTGGTGACGACTTGCACGGGGATGGATTCGACGAGCGGTCGCAGCCGTCCCTTGTGCAGGAAGGCCTGCATGAACAAAGGTTCCTTCAGTTTGGGAAGAATCTTCGGCGAGATGCCGCCCGCGAGAAACAATCCTCCGGTCGCCATGGTTTTGAGCGCCAGGTTCGAGGCTTCGGCGCCGAAAACGGAGATCCAAACGTCGAGCGCTTTCAGGGCGAGCGGACAGGCCGCGTCCAGCGCCGCACGCGAGATCGCGGCGGCCGGATCGCCTCTCTTCATCTGAGCCGCGACCTTCGGCGTCTCTTTTTCGCGCCCGCCGTCGCGCAGAAATTCGTAAACATTCACCAACCCCGGACCGGACACGATTCGCTCATAGCTGACGTGCCCGAAGCGTTTCTGAAGAAAGCGCAACAACTCGATCTGCAGATCATCCTGCGGTCCGAAATCGGTGTGCCCGCCTTCACAAGCGAAAACGTGATGCCCGGTTCCATCCCAGAACATTCCTGCCTCGCCGAGGCCTGTGCCGGGAGCGATGACCGCCTGATTGCCGACGGCGGGACCTTTGACGCGGTTCAACGGAACCAGATCAGTCTTCTCCAGAGCGCCAATGCCCCAGGCGCTGGCCTCAAGGTCGTTGATGAGGAGGGTTGCGGGAAGCCGAATCTGCCTGGCCAGTCGCGATTGCTCGATGACCCATGGCAGGTTGGAAGTTTCGACGCGTCCGTTACGCACCGGGCCTGCGATGCCGAAGCACGCGACTTCCGGACGCGTGCCGGATTCTTCCAGAAATTGTTCTACGATTTCTCCCAGTTCGCTGTGCTCGCGGCTGGGGAAGACGCGCTCCGCGAGCAGCCGCAGGTGCCCATTCTGGGGTTGAAAATAAGCCAGCCTGGCATTGGTACCGCCAATATCGCCGGCCAGGATCATTTTTCGAAGTTCCTCCAGCGGCGGCCGTCGCGTTCGAGAAGTTCGTCGGCCTCCTTCGGTCCCCAGGTGCCTGAGGCGTAGTTGGGGAAGTTGCGCGGAGGGAGGGCTTTCCAGATGTCGAGGATCGGGCTGACCACGGACCATCCGGCTTCCACCATGTCCGCGCGCTGAAAAAGCGTCTGATCGCCAATCATGCAGTCATGGAGGAGACGCTCGTAACCGGTGCTGGGTTGCTTGCCAAAATATTCCTGATACTCGAAATTCATGTCGACAGTTCCCAGCCGCATGACCGGCCCCGGAACTTTGGCGGCGAATTGCAGCGAGATTCCTTCTTCTGGCTGAATGTGCAGTACCAGTTGATTGGGCATGAGGTGCTCGACCGGCGTATCGCGAAAGAGCACGAATGGCGCCCGTCTGAACTGTATCACGATATGCGTATTGCGGACCGGCATGCGCTTGCCCGTGCGCAGGTAGAAGGGAACGTCGGCCCAGCGCCAGTTGTCGATGAGCAACTTCATGGCGACGAAGGTTTCGGTCCGGGAATCCGCGGGAACGTCTTCTTCTGCGCGGTAAGCGGGAACCCTTTTGCCCTCGGCGGTGCCCTCGCCGTACTGGCCGCGAATCGTCCGGCTCAGGACTTCCTCGTCGCTCATGGGCTGAATGGCGTGCAGAATCTTCGCCTGCTCGTCGCGCACGGCGTTGGCATCGAACGAAATCGGAGGTTCCATCGCAGTAAGCGAGATGAGCTGCATGATGTGGTTCGGCACCATGTCGCGCAACGATCCGGCATGATCGAAATAACTGCCGCGGCCCTCGACGCCGACAGTTTCCGCGACAGAAATCTGTACGTGGTCAATGTAGCGGCGATTCCAGACCGGCTCAAAAATTCCGTTGGCAAAACGAAAGGCCAATATGTTCTGGACGGTCTCTTTGCCCAGATAGTGGTCGATGCGGTAGACCTGCGTTTCGTCGGCAACTTTCAACAATTGCTGGTTCAGGGACTTCGCGGATTCCAGATCGTGGCCAAACGGTTTCTCAATGATCACGCGGCGCCAGTGGCTGCTGTTCTGCCCGTTGCCCTGCTCCATCAGGCCACAGGTCGAAAGTTTCTCAACAATGGGCCCGAAAAAACTGGGCGCGGTCGCGAGGTAATAGAAAAAGTTCTGGTGGGTGGAGTGATCCTGATCGACCTTGGCCAGATAGTCTTTGAGTTGCGGATACAGCTTGTCGTCGTTGAAGTCGCCGGCGAAATAATAGAAGCGCCGCTGGAACCACTCCCACAAGTCGTCTTCAGTGCAGTCGTCGCAAAACTCCTTGACGTCCTCGTGAACTTTTTTCTTGAAGTCCTCATCGGACATCTTGGCGCGGGCGACGCCCACGACAGCAAACTCGCGCGAAAGCAGGCCAGCTCGCGCCAGGTTGTAGAGTGCTGGAATCAGCTTGCGCCCGGTCAGGTCGCCCGCGGCTCCGAAAATGACCATGACGCAAGGATCGCCCTGTTTGCCGATGCGCGGCGGCGTTGTCGCCGGAGTTTCTACGAGTTGAGCCATAAGAATTCCCCACTTCTCGAAGAGGTCGAAGCTAACTAGGCGGTCTTCTTCTTTGCTCCGTTCTTAGCCGCGCCAGCCGGTCCCTCGCCAGCTTCCACGTGTCCGCCGAATTTCTGGCGCATGGCGGAAAGCATCTTCTCGGCGAAGGTATGCTGCTGGCGAGAGCGGAAACGTACGTACAATGCTGCGGTCAACACGTCGGCGGGCACGGCTTCTTCAATCGCCGCTTGAATTGTCCAGCGCCCTTCGCCGGAATCCTGAACGAAGCCTTCGTATTCCGAAAGCGTCGGGTTCTCAGTGAGCGCCATCGCGGTCAGATCGAGCAGCCAGGAGGCGACCACGCTGCCACGCCGCCAGACCTCGGCGATGTCGGGCAGATTCAGATCGTAGCGCATATCCTCCGGCAGATCTTTGCTGGTGGCGTTCTTGAAAATGTCGAAGCCCTCCGCGTAAGCCTGCATGATGCCGTACTCGATGCCGTTGTGCACCATCTTCACGAAGTGCCCGGCGCCGGAGGGGCCGCAGTGGATGTAGCCGTCTTCGGCGGTGCCGCCGAGCTTTTCTCTTCCGGGAGTGCGCGGGATGTCGCCTTTGCCGGGCGCCAGCGTTTTGAAAATCGGATCGAGGCGCTGCACCGCCTCTTTGGGCCCACCGATCATCATGCAGTAACCGCGCTCCAGTCCCCACACGCCGCCACTGGTTCCGACGTCGATGTAGTGAATGCCGCTGGGCGCGAGTTCCTTGGAGCGGCGAACGTCATCTTTGAAGTAAGAGTTGCCGCCGTCGATGATGGCGTCGCCAGGCTTGAGATGCTGCGCAAGTTTCTGGACCGTCGCTTCCGTGGGACCGCCGGAGGGAACCATGATCCACACCGCGCGCGGCCGTGCCAGCTTTGCGACCAGGTCTTCGGGCGATGTTGAGCCAGTCGCGCCTTCCGCCGAGAGTTGCCTGACCGCGTCGGCGCTCAGATCAGAAACGACGAGTTGATGTCCGCCGCGCATCAAGCGCCGCGTCATGTTGGCGCCCATGCGCCCAAGCCCTACCATTCCCAGTTGCATGCCTGCTCCAGTAGCCGGCGGCTAAAGCCGCCTTCGATTTCTGCTGGCGGAGCAGCGCGGCTTGAAGCCGCGCCCTTTCAAAGCGCTTTCTGCACTGCGCTCTGCAACGTTGCCAGTCCCGCTTTCACGTTGCTGCCTAAGTGAACGCGCAATGCACGCCGCCCGCGTTCGGCCAAAACCTGAAAATCTCCACGCGCCTGCGCCGCCTTGACCACGCCGAAGGTGTATTTCTGGCCGGGAACCGGCAGTTCGACCGAATCGTCGCAGGTAATCTGCAGAAACACGCCCGAGTTCGGACCACCCTTGTAAGCCTGCCCGGTCGAATGCAGAAAGCGCGGGCCGAATCCGAGGCACGTGGCCACGCCTTTCTTGTCGCGAACCGCGTGACGCACGGCCTGCAAACTCTGCTCGTGCTCGGCGTTCATCTGGATGTAGCCGAGCACGGCAAAATAGTCTCCGGGCTTGATGCGAGCAAGGTGCGCCTTCAAATATCCAGCCAATGTCGGTTCGGTCGCCAACTTGGCCACCGCCGCGTCATTTTTCTCATCGGTGAAGAGCTTGATGCCGGCGTCTTCGAGGACGGGCTTTTCCGCCGGCAGCGAGCCAGTTTTCTCGTACTCGGAAGTCAGACTGCGCGTCACGACTTTGCTGGCTTCCACGTCGGGCTGATTGAAAGCGTTGATGCCGATGATGGACCCGGCGACGGCCGTGGCGATTTCCCAGCGGAAAAATTCCGCCCCGAGTTCGTAGATGTCGGACATGGTAATGCGCATTACAGGATGTCCGGCCCTTTCGATCGCGGCGACTCTCGCATCCTGATCGGCATTAGCCCCCGACTGCAGCCGGACGTAAACAAAGACGCGATCATTGCCGTAGATTTCCGGCGCAGCCAGGTGCTCGCGGTCTACAGGAATGATTCCTTTTCCGTTTTTCCCAGTGGACTCGGCCAGTAGTTGCTCAAGCCACGCGCCGAGATCGGAAACGCCCGGCGAGGTGACGAGCGTGATCTTGTCGCGCCCCGCTTTCACGGCGGCGCCAAGAATAATGCCCAACTGAGCTCCAGGATTCTCCGTTACGGCGACGTTGGCCGAGCAAGCGCGCACCATTTCGGCCGCGCGGTCGAGGAATGTTTTCGTGTCGAGGCCCATGGCTGCGGCCGGCACCATGCCGAAATTCGACAGCGCCGAATAACGCCCGCCGATGGAAGGCCGCCCAAAGAAAATGTGCAGGAAATGATCTGATTCGGCCACCTGCTGCATCTTCGAGCCGGGATCGGTGATGGCGATGAAATGGTTGCCGGCCTTCGTCGTGCCCACCGCTTGCCGCGTGCGCTCGAAGAAATATTGCTTAAAGATATTGGGCTCGAGCGTGCTGCCTGACTTACTGGCGACAATGAAGAGCGTCTTCGGAATGTCTATCTGGTGCTCGAACCACTTCACTTGCGCGGGATCAGTCGAGTCGAGCACGTGCAGCGTGGGGAATTGCGGGATCCGGCCAAAAGTCATCCGGAGAACTTCTGGGCAAAGGCTCGAGCCGCCCATGCCCAGCAGAAGGATGTGCTCAAATCCGCGCTGCTGCACTTCTTTGGCCAGTTTCTGCAATCGTTCGTGCTGCGCGAGTTGTTCCTCGACAGTGTCGAGCCAGCCCAGCCACTTGGCCTCGTCATCGCCCGTCCAGAGCGTGGCATCGCGCTGCCACAGGCGCTTCATCTTTCCGCTGGACTGCCAATCAGCAACCGCCGACTGCACCACCGAAGCCAGCGGTCCGGGCAGAGATGACTGGAATCCACTCGCTGTTTTCGCTTCGTCCAGCAACTTGGCTGCGTTCACGACTCGACTCCGTCGGTCAGCTATCCGAATTACGGCTGGCCCTCTTACTGCGGGTTCTTGCGTTAAGCGGTCTTTCCCTCGGTGCCCTTCGCCTTCGTGCTCTTTGCCACGGCGGCAAGAAGCTTGTCGAATGCATCGGCGAAAAGCCTGACACCGTCATCGGTCAGCTTGTCGGTGACTTCCTTGATCGAGATCCCGGCACTCGCCAGATCGTCCATCACTCTCTGCGCGCCAGCGATGTCTTCCGTCAGGCTATTGCGCAGGTGCCCATGGTCGCGAAAGGCGTCGATCGTAGCGGGAGGCATGGTGTTGACGGTGTCGCGGCCGATCAGTTCCTCAACATAGACCACGTCGCGATAGTTGGGATTCTTTGTGCTGGTGCTGGCCCACAGCACGCGCTGCGTCTGTGCTCCCTTGGCGACCAGAGCCTGCCACCGCGGACCACTAAAGATGCGCAGATAGCGCTGATAGGTGAGCTTTCCATTCGCGATCGCGACCTTGCCCAGCAGGCTTTTCAACAGCGCTTCCTGGCTTGGGCCGGATGCGGTTTTCAGTTTCTCCACCAGGAGAGAATCCGCCAGAGTGTCGATGCGGCTGATGAAAAAGCTGGCGACGCCCGCCATCTTCTTCAGGTTGCCGCCGCGGGCCGATAAATCCTCGAGACCGGCGATGTAAGCTTCGGCAACCTTTTCGTAGACTTCCTGCGCGAACAAGAGCGTCACGTTGATATTGATGCCCTCGCCGATCAACTGCCGGATAGCCGGCAATCCCTCCGCCGTGCCCGGAACCTTGATCATGACGTTGTCACGGCGGACGGTTTTCCAAAGCCGCCGGGCCTCATCGATCGTTTCTTGGGTTTTGCGCGCCAGATAGGGAGAGACCTCGAGGCTGACGTAGCCGTCGCGGAAATTCGATTGGTCATAGACGGGCCGCAGCGTATCGGCTGCATCCTGAATATCGCGAATGGCGATCTGTTCGTAGCGGGCAGTGGTGTCGAGATCGGCGCGCGAAGCCAGCGACGTCAGCATCTCTTCATAGAGCGAGCTCTCGGCGACCGCCTTCTCGAAAATCGACGGATTCGACGTCATTCCCCGCAAGCCGTCGTCGTGAATCATTTGCTTCAGTTTTCCGGTGGTGAACAAGTCACGGCGAATGTAGTCGAGCCACATCGACTGGCCGTGGTCGAGGAGTTCCATGAGCGGATTCTTTGTGGTTCTTGCGTTTTCGATTACTCCCGTTGGTTGCATGATGTCCTCCACTACGGTTTGATGATCAGGATCAAAGAGCTGATGCGAATCACGAGCAAGATGTTTTCTAGCGGCCGATTGCCTTATGCGCTTCAGCAACCACAGCTTCCACGGTGAATCCGAAATTCTTCAACAGATCTTTCAACGGAGCCGACGCTCCAAAACTATGCATCCCGATCTCTCGACCTTTCGGTCCGACATAGCGATCCCATCCTAACGTCGCGGCCATTTCGACGGATACGCGCGCCGTGACGCTGGAGGGCAGAACGCTCTCCCGGTAAGCTTCATTCTGTTGTTCGAAAATCTCCCACGAAGGCATGCTGACCACGCGCGCGCGGATTCCTTCGGTTTTCAATTTTTCGTAAGCGTCCACGCACAGCGATAGCTCGCTGCCCGTCGCCATCAGAATCACCTCAGGTTTGCCGTCGGCCGCGTCGGCGAGCACGTACGCTCCCTTCGTCAGCCCGGATGCAGAGGCGTATTTCGTGCGATCCAGCGTCGGTACATTTTGCCGCGTCAGTACCAGTGCGGCGGGCGAATGCTTGAGTTGCGCAATCACCTTCCATGCTTCAACGACTTCGTTGGCGTCACCGGGGCGAAGAACAATGAGATTCGGCATGGCGCGCAGGGATGCCAGTTGCTCAATCGGTTGATGCGTAGGGCCGTCCTCGCCCACGCCGATCGAATCATGGGTGAACACAAAGACGGACGGAATCTCCATGAGCGCCGACAACCGGATGCTGGCGCGCATGTAATCGCTGAAGTTGAAGAACGTTGCGCCAAAGGCACGAATGCCCGAAACCACCAGACCGTTCACGCTCGCGCCCATGACGTGCTCGCGTACGCCAAAGTGAAGGTTGCGTCCGCCGTAACTGCCGGCTTCGAAATCTCCAGCGCCTTCAAATTTCAGGTTGGTTTTGTTAGAAGTTGCCAGATCGGCCGATCCACCCATGAGCCAGGGAATGTTCTGTGCGAGCGCATTGAGCACCTTCCCACCGCTTTCGCGCGTCGCGACGCCCTTCGCGTCGGCGGGAAACGTGGGGAGATTTTTGTCCCAGCCGGCTGGCAAATCGCGGTGTTGCATCAACCGTAAACGCTCCGCTAACTCAGGATATTTCTCGGAATATTCCGCGAAGCCTTCGGACCACTGCGCGTGCAGATCGCGGCCACGCTTGCCAAGGCCATCGCGGAAGTTTTCGCGGACTCCATCCGGAACCAGAAACTTCGCGTCTTCGGGCCAGCCGTAGAATTTCTTGACCAGCCGCACTTCCTCTTCACCCAAAGGCTCGCCGTGGGCGGCGTTGGTGTCCTGCTTGTGCGGCGAACCGTAGCCGATGTGGCTGTCGACGATGATTAGTGTCGGCCGGTCGGAAGTTTTCTGGAAGACCTCAAAGGCGCGAGCCAGCATCTCCAGGTCGTTGGCATCGGCCACGCGCGTCACGTTCCATCCGTAGCCGATAAAGCGGGTAGCCACATCTTCAGTGAACGACCACGCGGCCGGGCCGTCGAGCGTGACGTGGTTGTTGTCGTAGATCCAGCAGAGATTCGAAAGGTGAAGATGTCCGGCCAGGGAAGCGGCCTCGCCGCCAATGCCTTCCATCAGATCGCCATCGCTGCAAAGCGCGTAGACGTTGTAATCAAAAATCTCAAGGCCCGGGCGATTGAAGTTTGACGCCAGCCATTTGCCGGCGATCGCGATGCCTAGGCTGTTGCCGACGCCTTGCCCGAGTGGCCCGGTCGTCGTTTCCACTCCAGTGGTCAGATGCGATTCGGGATGCCCCGGTGTGCGGCTTCCGAGTTGGCGGAAGCGCTTGATCTCTTCTATGGGGACCGCGAGGTCCTTCGTTACTCGGCCATCCTCGCCGACTTGGCGCACCTCCGCCAGATTCAGCATAGCGTAGAGCAGCATGGAGGCGTGCCCGTTCGACAGGACGAAGCGGTCGCGGTTAAGCCAGGTGGGATCGGCGGGATCGTAGCGTAGAAAATCCTGCCATAGGCAATACACCACCGGAGCAAGGCCCATGGGCGCGCCGGGATGGCCGGAGTTGGCCTGCTGTACAGCATCAATGGCCAGGGTCCGAATCGTGTTGATGCACAGCGTGTCCAGCTGTTTTCCCGTTGCTAAGACTTGTTCACTGGCGACCATCGAATTTCGCTCCTCCAGCCCGGCCTTCTACTCGCCGAATTTCTCCATAGGGAGTTAGAGTCTCATTCTAGATAAAGGTTTCGGTGAGAAAGTGTACCAATTTCCGCAGAGGCGTGGATTGAGGCGAAATGAAAAAAAGTGTGGTGAAAAACGAGGACTTTACTTCAGAAGCTGCAAATAGCTGTCTTCGCTGTGGGATGCCCGCGTAGTGTCCTGTACGAACTTAAGGAATTGGCGCAAGCTGTCGCGCTCGGCCGGTTGCATGCTATCGAAACGAACGCGAACGCCAGTTGCGGGCCCGCTGCGGGTAACTTTTCCACTTAGGGCGAATCCCTTAACCCAGATCTTGCCATTCGGTACCCAAAGGCCGATATCTACCTTGGCTCCGGGCTTAACGGGAGTGGCGGTTTCGACCAGACATCCACCCACGCTGGTGTTCGACAGATTGCCCCAGATCGGCGCGGGATCGTCCTCAACGCGCAGTTCGACGGCGACAAAGCACTTGATGCGCGGATGGCGCCGACGGTCGCTGCCAAAGTTTGGAGTGAATAGATCGGGCTCAAAGGGAGGCGTCGCGGAAGCAGGAGTTGGAATCGGTTGCGGCGCTGCCGCTGCTTCTGGTTGGCCAGCAGCCTTGGCCTCGCCAGCCGAGGCCGTCTTGATCTGGCGCATGGCCGCGAGCAGGGCCTCTTCGCGCTTCTCTACGGGCGCTTCGCGATAAGCCTGGAGGAGCTTACCGACGTGCCGAACCAGGTCCGGGTCGGAGAGTATTCGAGTCCAATCAGTTCCTGTGGCAGCACTCATGGAAATGCTACTTCTGCTCCTTGCGGGCTCCCGTTAAGCTTCTACCCTGGGTCACCGCGTATCAAGATGACCTAAGTCACTTATTTTCGGATACGCGATCTTTTCTGAATCACGATGCGGGCTGTCTCTCGCTCTCAGTCAGAGTCAGCCCGCTTCAGGCGAGGAAGAAAGTTCGCCAGCGTTTCGCTCTGTGGAGGCGTGAGGGAGAGGAATTCAAATCCGTAGTGATATCCCCGGCGGTGCCGAAGTACAGCCCGTACGGTCCATGACTCGGGTTGGTCAGAAAGAGAGAAGACGAGCGACGCCACTTCGCCCAGCAAAATCTCCTCTGCGATCAAAATGCCGATTCCTGCCGCCGAAAGGTCTTTGCATCGGCCGTCGAAGCGCCTGTGCGCTTCTCCGGAGAACAATGACACGATGACCGGAAAGTCGCATTGAAATCGCGGATAACGGCGATGGGGGCGCTCCTTCCCACGATAGAGGGCTTTTCCTGGCTGGAATGACATGATGGCAGAATCCCAAGACCCGCGGGCGATCTCAGAGTTAAGGTCGAACCTCTTTCATCGGAACACGTACTTGCAAAGTTCATTGCGTCACAAATGTGAGCTGGACAACCTCCATGGTCTCATTCGGAGCAGGCTCGAACTTCCACTTGCTCACGGCATTGGATGCAGCCTCGACCAACACGGGATTGCCGCCGATGACGCGGGTGGTGCGGACTGTGCCGTTCGGCCGCACCATAGCCTCAATCTTGACTGAACCCTCAATGTGCATACGCTTCGCAAGTTCGGGATAGCTGGGCGCGACTCGTGTAATGACCTTACGCACACTTTCCGAGTCAGGACTGTGTTGCGCCAGCGTGACCCCGGTCAGTGGCACCACTATTGCGAGCAAGAATGAGGCGTACCTGCGCATAGCTACCCAAACCAGCTTAATGGCGCCGGTTTGTACCCGGCAAAGTACCGAAGGGGCTGCACTTTGGGTGCCCCGGAACGAGACACTTTTCCCCGGGCGACTCTGAGGGGCCGGCTCCAAGGTACCGCGACGCAATCGTTTTGCATCGCTAATCGTCGCCGAGGAATCCAATCTCGGAAGTTATGCTATAAGCAAGAAAGGACTTTCTGCCGCTGAACCAGTCCGGCGGGGTCTCTACGGTCTCGGATGCAACATTCATTGAAGGCTTTTTCAGCCTTACTTCCTGTCCTGATCTGCGCCCTGTTCGCCAGCCCGGCGCTGCTCGCCCAAACCGCAGCCGGGCCTTCGTCGTCAGCTCCGATCGTTAACCTTCCTGCCCAATTTCAGGGCAGCGCACCTGAAGGCCAAGCTACCGCAGAGGTGTTGCAGATCGATTTCAAAGACGCGATCGATCGGGGGTTGCGTAACAACCTGGGTCTGCTCTTGGCCGCCGATCAGACGGAGACGGCGCGGGGTGAGAGATGGAAGGAACTCAGCGCACTGTTGCCGGATCTGAGCGCTCGTCTGCTGGAAAATGCGGAGACTGAGAGCCTGGCAGCTCTTGGATTCAGCAAGCTGTTGCCTCTGCTGAGCCCACCAGGCTCCAACACGAGCCACTTTCCGCGCGTGATTCCGGCCTTCAACTATTTCGATGCGCGCGCGAACTTGAATCAGTCCATTTTCAACTTCAAGGATTTTGAGAAGGAACAAGCGGCGTCGGCCAGCCTGAGGGCGGCGCAGTTCACTTACAAGGATGCACGGGAAACCGTCGTTCTTGCTGTGGGCAACTCGTATCTGCAAGCCATCGCCGCGGGCGCGCGCGTGGAAACAGCCGAGGCGCAGGTGAAGAGCGCCCAAGCTCTCTACGACAAGGCGGTCGATCAGCAGAAGGCTGGACTGAGCCCTGCGATTGACACTTTGCGTTCTCAGGTTGAACTGCAGACACGGCAGCAGCAGCTCATCGTTGCCCGCAACGATTTGGCGAAGCAGAAACTGACTGTGGGACGCATCATCGGTTTGCCACTGGGGCAGGAATTTGTCCTTACCGAGAAGGCACCGTACCAGGCTCTGACTGCTCTTCCTGTTGAGACGTATCTGCAACGGGCCTATAGTGCCCGCGCCGACTATCAGGCAGCGCTGGCGCAGGTCCAGGCGGCTGAGTTGTCGCGGCGGGCGGCAGCGGCGGGTCGCTATCCCTCGCTCGATTTGACCGCCAATCTGGGAGACATCGGCGTAACGCCCAGCCAGTCGAACGGAACATGGCAGGTTGCCGGAGGGCTGAACATCCCAATTTTTGCGGGCAACAAAGTCCACAGCGATGTGCTGGAAGCGGATAGCCAATTGAAACAGACGCGTGCTCAACTGGCCGACCTGCGCGGCCGCATCGACTACGAGGTTCGTACGGCGGTGCTCGATCTGAATGCCGCCGCCGAGCAAGTGGAAGTCGCGCGCAGTTCCGTGGATCTGGCGGAGCAAGCGCTGGCGCAATCGCAGGATCGTTTTACCGCCGGTGTAACCGATAATCTCGAAGTCGTGCAGGCTCAGGAAGCCCTGGCCAGCGCTCATGAAAGTTACATTCAGAGTCTGTACGCCCACAATCTGGCGAAAGTGGAACTCGCTCACGCCATCGGCGACGCCGAGGAAGGCGTGAAGCGATATCTGAAAGGCAGTCATTAGCCTATGGCACAATCCGCTCAAGTTCCGCCTGTCGAATCCACGGGCCCTGAGCCCGTATCCAAACCCCTGCCGTCGACGGAGAAAGACTTTCACACCCGTCCGTCGCGAACCGGCAGTTCCGGCTTCCGCATCGGGCTGACGATCGGTATTGTCGTTCTACTCGTCGTCGGAATTCTTGTCATTCGCTATGTGACCAGTTACGAGTCGACCGATGACGCACAGGTCGACGGCCACGTCAACTCCGTCAGCGCCCGCATTACTGGCCACGTGATCAAACTCAACGTCGACGACAATCAATACGTGCAGGCCGGAACGGTGCTGGTTGAAATTGATCCTACGGATTATCAAGTCGCCTACGATCGCGCCAAAGCGGACTATCAGGATGCGCGTGCCGCAGCCGAGGCCGCCGGCGTAAGCGTTCCCGTCACTGACGTCAACACGAGCAGTCAGGTGTCCGTTACCCAGGCTGACGTGACCAGCGCACGCGCAGGAATCCAGGTCGCGCTACAGCAATTTGAGGCCGCCAAAGCTCAATTGCAGGAAGCAGAAGCCAACAACGTGAAGGCGCAAAACGATCTGGTGCGCTACAAGCAACTGGTCGACAAGCAGGAGATTTCGCAACAGCAGTATGACCAGGCCGTGGCTGCGGCCAAAGCCAGCGCCGCGACTGTGGAAGCGGCCCGAGCCAGTGCCGATGCCGCGCAACAGCAGGTCACGCAGGCGCAGGGCAGGCTCGTTCAAGCCGAGGCGAACTGGCGTTACGCCAATACCGCGCCGAAGCAAGTGCAGATCACACGCGCCCGCGCAGATGCGGCTCTGGCCGAGGCGCAGCAAAAAAAGGCGGACCTCGATCAAGCGCAACTGAATTTGCAGTATACGAAGGTCGTCGCGCCGGTGAACGGCATCGTCAGCAATCGCACGGTAGAAGTCGGGCAGAACGTGAGCCCCGGCCAGGAGTTGATGAAAGTCATCAATCTCGATGAAGTATGGATAACGGCCAACTACAAGGAGACTCAACTTCGCAACATGAAGGTCGGCCAACCTGTCGACATCGAAGTTGACGCCAATGGCCGGACCTATCACGGTAAAGTGGACAGTGTTGCCGGGGCCAGCGGCGCACGCTTCAGCCTGTTGCCGCCGGAAAATGCGACGGGGAACTACGTGAAGGTTGTCCAGCGCATCCCGGTTAAGATCGTGCTCGATCCCGGTTCGAACAACGATCACCAGTTGCGCCCGGGCATGTCGGTTGAGCCCAAGGTCTGGATTCGCCGATGAGCAGTACCACCGCCACGTTCGATCAGGCCGCAGCCTGGCGTCCCGCGGTCAACCCGTGGATCATCGCCGTCACCGTGACGCTGGCCACGTTCATGGAGGTGCTCGACACTTCCATCGCCAACGTAGCGCTGCCGCACATCGCTGGCAGCCTTTCTGCAGGGCAGGACGAAAGCACCTGGGTCCTGACTTCTTATCTGGTCTCGAACGCAATTGTTCTTCCGCTCAGCGGCTGGCTTTCATCCATTGTCGGCCGCAAAAATTTCTACATGGGCTGCGTGGCCCTGTTCACCATCAGTTCGTTTATGTGCGGACTGGCGCCCAACCTGGCAACGCTCATCATCTGCCGCGTTCTGCAAGGCGCCGGAGGCGGTGGATTGCAACCCAGCGAGCAGGCCATCCTGGCCGACACTTTTCCCCCGGCCAAGCGCGGCATGGCGTTCGCGGTGTATGGCATCGCGGTGGTCACGGCGCCGGCCATCGGTCCCACACTCGGTGGCTGGATCACCGACAATTTCACCTGGCGCTGGATTTTCTTCATCAACATCCCGGTCGGAATGCTTTCCATTCTTCTGACCTCGCGCCTGGTGCAGGACCCGCCGTATCTCAAGCGCCGCAAGCTGAGAGAAACCAGCGTCGACTATGTGGGTCTCGGTTTTGTCGCGCTGGGACTGGGAACGCTGCAGATTGTCCTCGATAAGGGTCAGCGCGACGACTGGTTCGAATCGAACTTCATCGTGACGCTCGCCTTGATCTCCGCCGTGGCGCTGATATTCGTTATCTTCTGGGAGTGGCGGCACAAGGATCCCATCATCGATTTGCACTTGTTCCGCGACCGCACTTTCGGCATCTCTAACTTGCTCATGTTCATGCTTGGATTCGCCCTGCTCGGCAGCACGCTGCTGCTGCCGCTGTTCATGCAGACCATGCTCGGGTACACTGCCCAGCGGGCCGGTCTTGCTCTGATGCCGGGCGGATTCACGATCATGCTGCTGCTGCCGCTGGTCGGCTTTTTGCTGTCGCGGTACACTCCGCGCTGGCTGCTTCTTGTCGGCCTCACAGTACTGTCGCTGTCCTTGTTTCACATGACGCGATTCGATCTGGACATCGACTTCCACACCGTGGCCATGGCCCGCGTGTTTCAGGCCGCGGGAATGGCATTCCTGTTTGTCCCAATCAATACGGCCGCGTATGCGTTCCTGCCGCGCGAGAAGAACAACGCCGCATCAGGCCTGATGAACTTGGCGCGAAATATCGGCGGCAGCGTCGGCATCTCCGTCGTCACTACCATGCTCGACCGCCGAACGCAGCTGCATTTGACCAATCTGGCCGGCAATCTCAGCTTGACGAATCCGGCGTTGCGCGCGATGATTCAGGGCGCTTCGAGTGCCATGCGCGCCCATGGCGCGAGTGCGGCGAATGCGACGCAGCAGGCCTACGCGCTCATCCAGGCCACGGTCGAACGCCAGGCGACCATGCTGGCATATATCGATTGCTTCTGGTTTCTGGGTGTGGCCATCCTCTTGATGGTGCCAATGGTTTTCCTAGTCAAAAAAGGGAAACCGGGCGGTGGAATGGCGGTACACTAAACAGTAGCGATGTTTCGTCTCGTCACCATCGAGCGCGAATACGGCTGCGGCGCGGCCGCTGTCGCTGCCGCCCTTGCCGAGCGTTTCGGCTGGAAACTCTGGGACCAGACCCTCACCGCAGAAATTGCCCGCCTTGCCAACGTCGACGCCTCTGCCGTGAGGCGCTGTGACGAGCGCATGGACAGCCGGCTGCATCGCATGGCGAAGGCCTTCTGGCGCGGCAGCTACGAACGCAATAGCGCCGCCCTCGGCAGTCAGGTGTTCGACACCGACCGCATGATGTCCATGATGCAGGACATCATGGACAGAATTGCGCGGGAAGGGAACGCCGTCATTGTGGGACGTGGCGGGCCGTATTTCCTGCGCGAGAACCCGGATGCCTTCCACGTTTTCCTGTACGCTCCGCGCGCCGAAAAAATGCGCCGCGTCATGGCCGAGGGCCACTCGCAGGAAGAGGCCGAAGAACTGGTCGAGTCAGTGGATCGCGAGCGCGTCGCCTACATCAAGCACTATTTCAACGCGGATTGGCCAACCCGCTCGCTCTATCACATGATGCTGAATACGGCTGTGGGCAACGAAGCGGTGATCCAGACCATCCTGAAGACCATGCGACTGGTTGAAGGCGGTCCCAAAGCGACCGACTTCGAACTGCCACGAGTGACAGTCACTTCTCACTGAGCAGAGCTCTGAGGAACGCGGCAGGAGCCGTTCCGATCAGCTACGACGTGGCAGTTCTTTGAGGTGCGCCTTGCGGCCGCGGTGGCCGCTGGGGAGCGGGACAACAATCTTCCGCGCACACATCCGGCCGCGCACCGAGTGATCCCAGTGCGCGCCGTTCCCTTCCTGGATTCGTGCGCTCCAGAATCAGCTCGCGAATCATCGCGATAAACTGAGGATGCACCCCGACGGTTCTGGCGCGCGCCATCGGCAGCTGCAACGAATCGCACAACTGACGTGCCTCGATTTCGAGGTCATACAGCACTTCCATGTGATCGGAGATGAAACTGATCGGCGCGACCACGGCGGCACTGGCCAGATTTTTCTCCTTCACCGTGCGCAGGTAATCCAGAATGTCAGGTTCAAGCCATGGCTGCCCCGGCGCGCCGCTTCGGCTCTGATATACCAATGCATGGTTGGCGATACCGAGCCGTTCCGAGACGAGCTTGCGGACTTCCTCCAACTGGCGAACGTAGTCGCACGTATTGGCCATCGACCTTGGAATGCTGTGCGCGACGCAGATGAGTTGAACATTCTGCCGCGCGTTCGCTGGAATTTGCTCGAGCGCTTCGCGAAGCCGTTCTTCCGTTGCAGCGATGAATCCCGGATGATTGAAGAATGCGCGCAGCTTGTCGATCTCCGGCGTGCCAGCTCCAACCTCGCTCTGCGCGCGGGCAATATCCTCGCGGTACTGCCTGCATCCCGAATATGAACTGTAAGCCGACGTCACGAACGCCAGCGCCCGCCGCACGCCGTCTTGCTTCATCTTTCTCAAGGTGTCGGCCAGCATGGGATGCCAATTGCGGTTCCCCCAGTACACCGGCAGCCTGGGACCATGCTGCGCCAGTTCGGCCTCGATCGCGGCGATCAGCTCACGTGTTTGCTGATTGATCGGGCTCTTGCCTTCAAAGTGGTAGTAGTGCTCAGCGACGGCCAGCATGCGCTCGCGCGGGACGTTGCGTCCGCGCAGGACATTCTCGAGGAAAGGAATCACGTTCTCTCTCGATTCCGGACCGCCGAAAGAAACAACCAGGATGGCGTCGTAGTTCATCAGTAGGAGACTTGCTGAGCAGGAGAGTCGGAGGTCTGGTGCGCCCGGAGAGATTCGAACTCCCGACCTGTTGCTCCGGAGGCAACCGCTCTATCCAGCTGAGCTACGGGCGCGCCAATTCCAGTTTACACACGCGAGGAAGCCGGCTTCAACGTCGACGCCTCACACGCTTGATAGGAGAAGCCGGCCGAAGCCGATGCTGGAGATGGGATTCGTCTTACCAGCGATCGCCACGGTCGCCGCGGCCGCCACGATCCCGTCCCCCGCGATCTCCCCGATCCCGGCCACCGCCGCCGCCACCGCCGCCGCGATCAGACTTCGGCCTCGCTTCGTTGACGTTGATGGTCCGGCCGGCGATCTGCGTTCCGTTCAGCGCCGCGATGGCCTTTTCGCCGTCTTCGTTACTGGCCATCTCGACGAAGCCGAAGCCGCGCGAGCGGCCCGTATCGCGGTCGGTCAGAATGCTGACTCGGTCCACCTGCCCGTACGCCTCGAATGCCTGGCGCAACTCATCTTCAGTTGTGTTGAAGCTGAGATTCCCCACGAAAATGTTTTTCACGCGTCTGCCTCTGCATTGAGCTGTCGGAGTGCGAGCTCAGTTCGGCGGACTTGGCAGGTTGGAGCCTGAAAATCGAAACCGGAGCTGGCGAACAGTCGAATGCGGCCAGCAGTATAGCAGGTTGCCGTTAAGGGCATGTCAAGTTTGTTACGAACCCTGTCGTGTGCCTTCTTCTAGCACGCATCTACTTTCCAATACCCTTCCGGATGAAACCCCATCTGCAGAAGCCGATTCTTGGGATCGTGCCGTTTGCCGCACGCCGGGCAGATCAGGTAGCGGCTCCAGG
The DNA here is from genome assembly GCA_030041475.1 of Candidatus Sulfotelmatobacter sp. Taxonomy (GTDB): domain Bacteria; phylum Acidobacteriota; class Terriglobia; order Terriglobales; family Acidobacteriaceae; genus Sulfotelmatobacter. The sequence goes on along the minus strand of JASHNU010000073.1, from coordinate 84,811 downwards.
CAATGCCTTGGCGATCATAGTTTTCGGCAACGGAAAAAGTCGTGCCGCAACTGCAGGGGACGAGAAACATACAGAGGTCGGTTTTCGCAACTTCGGTCCGGGCCGGCCGGATCTTCCTTGCGGACTTGCTACCTTGCTTCACAATTCTTCCACGGCGGCCAGGGCGCTCTTCTTTCGCTTGTTCGCCGCCAAAACTTTCTTGCGCAGGCGCAGCGACTTTGGCGTGACTTCCACAAACTCGTCGTCGGCAATAAATTCGATCGCTTGCTCCAGATTGAGCGCGCGGAATGGCACCAACCGGATTGCTTCATCCGCGGTTGAGGCGCGCATGTTGGTCAACTTCTTTTCGCGCACAGCGTTGACGTCGAGATCGTTATCCTTGGCGTTCTCTCCGATGATCATCCCCTCGTAGAGATCAACTCCCGGACCGACAAAAAGCTCGCCGCGCTCTTGCAATCCCCACAACGCGTAAGCGGTCGAGACGCCGGGCCGGTCGGCGATCAGCGCCCCGGTGAGCCGGTGCGGAATCTCCCCTTGCCATTCGGTGTATCCGTCGAACAGCGAATTCATCACGATGGTTCCGCGCGTGTCGGTGAGCAACTGGCTGCGCAGCCCGATCAGCCCGCGGCTGGGCACGCGAAATTCGATGCGCACGCGCCCGTAGCCGTGGTTGTGCATGTTCGTGACTTCCCCCTTGCGCGCGCCCAGTTGCTCCATGACGACGCCGACGAACTCCTCCGGTACATCCACCGTCAAGTGCTCGACCGGTTCCATGAGCTTGCCGGTTTCCCTGTCGCGCCGGGTGACGATTTCCGGTTTGCCCACCATCAGCTCGTAGCCCTCCCGCCGCATCATCTCGATCAGGATGGAAAGCTGCAGTTCGCCGCGGCCGAGGACTTTGAACGAATCGGTCGAGCCCGTTTCTTCCACGCGGAGCGAAACGTTGGTCAGCAATTCTTTTTCGAGGCGCTCACGCAGATTGCGCGACGTCACATACGTCCCATCTTTGCCGGCAAAAGGCGAAGTGTTCACCGTGAAGAGCATGGCAATCGTCGGCTCGTCAATGGCGATCGAAGGCAGCGGTGCGGGATTCTCGGCGTCAGTAATGGTCTCGCCAATCGTGATTCCTTCCACGCCGGCGACGGCGATAATGTCGCCGAGTTCCGTCTCTGTGATGTCGGTGCGCTTCAGGCCGGAGAAAGAAAACAGCTTCGTGATTTTTGTTTTGTGCAGACTGCCATCGAGTTTCGCGATGGCGACTTCTTCCCCGGTGAACATTTTTCCGTTGAAAACACGGGCAATGGCCAGCCTTCCCAGATAGTCGCTGTAATCGAGATTTGCGACCAGAATCTGCAGTGCGCCCGCGGCATCGCCCTGCGGCGGCGGGATCGTTTTCAGGATTGCATCAAAGAGCGGCCGCAGGTCCTGACCGCCGCCATTGCTCTCGACCGCGGCGGTGCCAGTCTTCGCATTTGTATAAAGCACGGGAAAATCGAGTTGCTCTTCCTTTGCGTCGAGGTCAATAAAAAGGTCGTAGATCTCGTTCAGCACTGCCTGCGGGCGAGCGTCGGCGCGGTCAATTTTGTTGATGACGACAATCGGCGGCAGTTGCGCTGCCAACGCCTTGCCCAGCACGTAGCGCGTCTGCGGCAGCGGACCTTCGCTGGCATCGACCAGCAGCATGACCCCGTCGACCATCTTCAGCGCGCGCTCGACCTCGCCGCCAAAATCGCTGTGGCCCGGCGTGTCCACGATGTTGATCTTCACGTCGCGATAGAAAATCGCGGTGTTCTTGGCGAGAATCGTGATGCCGCGCTCCCGCTCCAGTTCGTTCGAATCCATCACGCGCTCGGCGACGTTCTCATTGGCGCGGAACGTCCCGCTCTGCTTCAGCATGGCGTCGACCAGCGTAGTTTTACCGTGGTCCACGTGCGCGATGATGGCGATATTGCGAATGCCTGAACTCAAGGAAATCCTTTCTGATTTGCGTGTTACTACCACTTTACTATGCGGGAACGTCTCGGCGGAATTCGGGGTGAGCAGCAGAGGATTTCGCTATTACCTCCGTTCACTTGCGTTTACTCCGGGTCCTGCTAGAAATGGCACATGAGAGTGCGGCTGAGATACGTGCTACCCGCGGCGCAGATGTTAGTTGCGCTCGGACTTTATCGCTGGTCTGACGTGTGGTTTGAGACGCTGAAGGCGCATCACGAAGTGCTCGCTGATTCCCCCGCCTTCACTTTGCTTGTTTCCCTAAATGCTCCGCTGGCGATCATGCGAGTGCTTTACTATCGGCATGTTTCGGAGCTGTGGGATCGTGTTGTTTTCGTGCTTGCGGTGGGCCTGCTCTGGTATTGGGTGGCTCTGAGCATCGAATCTTGGCGGGCGAATCGGACGCTCGTCACATTCTCCTGGGCTCCTTTAAGACTGGCGGCAGACCTACTTATGCTTGCCTTGGGAGCATTCTGGGGGCTCAGCTTGATATTTCAGGGCCATCAGATGTACCTGGAACTCGTGGCGTTTTCGTCGTGGCTATGGGTGCCTGGTGTCTTCGCTTCTGTTCTTGCTTGGTCTCTGGCGCTGATCTACTTTCCTATTCGCGACTTCGTCCAACGGGGGCGGGCTAGAGCCCGCCCGACGTGAGCCCACGCGCAGTCGCTATCCCGCCACTGCTTTGTCTTTGCCCGCTGGTTTGCCCGCCAGCCGCGCCTCCACTTGCCGCACGGCTCGTTGCGCAGCCCTGATGGCTTCGTTGGTGGTTGATTCCGGGCCTTCGGAATCGGTATTCGCAAAGAACACGCGGTCCATCGGCTGCCGCACCAGCGGCTGCACTTGCGTGTAGAGTCCCGGCATCGACATGTACATCGGGTGCCCGCGCCGGTAGATGTGCACTTCGATGGGATCGACGTTGAAGCCCGGCATAAGCTTCTGAAAATCCCGTAACACGTTGCCGGCAATCTTGCGCGAGCCGGTTTCATTCAGCAGATATCCGCGGTCCTCTTCCTTCATCGGGGTATAACAGCTCAGAATGTTGTACTTCTGCTTGTATCCTGATTTCTTGCGAACCACCCAGTCGGCCACGACGAAATCGGTGAACGTGTTGCCCGGACACCACGTGTCATACCCCTTGTTGAAGACGGGCTTATCGAAGATGAGGTTCACCACGCAATACGGCGCATAGTGAATCTGCCGCATCGCTTCACTCTGTTTGTCGGGAATCCCTTCGACGATCCGGCGCGTGATGAACTTGGGCGTGGCCATAATGAGGGCTTTCGCCGAGACTGTCTTCAGTTCTCCCGCCACAACGTATGTCACCTCCACGTCGCTCTTGCCGGAAACCACGGCCACCGTGGTCGCGCCTGGCTGCATGCGCGCGCCGTATTTCGGTTCAAGGAGTTCCGCCAGCCGCCGCGTGATTTCACCGAGGCCTCCCGGCCAGGTATAGCGGTTGTCTTCGCGGCTCTGTGCGACCACGTCCTGGAATTCGTCGATGGCCAACGCGGCCGCTGTTTCGTCGCTCGTGGCGCCCCAATTGGAGGGTCCGAAAGTGTCCCACCACTGCTTGATCTCGCCCGCGTAGAGCTTCATGAAGGTGGAAAACGGAACGTTGTACAGCTCCGCGCTGCGTTTCTCGACGTCCATGCCCATCATTTCTTTTTTGAATTTCTTAAAACTCTCGCGCGTGATGGGTGGATAGGGAAGCCTGTCGAGACCGCTGCCCCACGTGTCGGGAATGAATTCGCCGTTGATGATGCTGCCATCGGGACAATCGACCGGCAGCGGAGTCAGGCCAATCTCCTTGGCGAAGCGGAAAGCTTCGGAGTTCGTCCAGATAAAGGCAGAGCCGGTTGCATAGACGCTGCCGTCGTACTCCATGGCATACGCATTGCCGCCCCAGTGCGGTTCTTTTTCGAGAAGAAGAACATCGCGATGCTGCAGACGATATGCCGCCGTCAAACCACTCACGCCGCCGCCAACAATCACGATGTCGTGCCTGGCCGAGGCCGGAGGACGCGAGAACACGCGGCCATCGCGCACCTGGTGGCAAATGCGGTTGTCCTCGCCTTCCACGCTGGCGTTGCTGCCTGCGTTCTGATCGGCGGTTTGGGCGATCAGTGACAGATCGACCGGGCACCCGGCCGACACCGCGCCCGCCACCACAAACTTGATGAAGTCTCTGCGATTCGCGCTCATGCCTCATCCTCCGCAGGCTCGATTAGCTCCGTGCCGACTTCAGCCGCACCCTCGCTGCGCACTCGCAACCGGTACCAGAAAACGATCGTGACCAGAGAAAAAATAAAAATGATGGTCGAGACTGCGTTGATCTCCGGCGTAATGCCGCGCCGCAACCGCCCCCAGATTTCGAGCGGAAGCGTGTTGTCGCGGCCGATCAGGAAAAAGCTGACAGCGATCTCATCCATGGAAAGCGTGAAGATGAGCAACGCCGCGCCGATGATCGGCAGTTTGAGATTGGGCACTGTGACTCGCCAGAATGTCTGCCAATAGCTTGCTCCGAGGTCAAGCGACGCTTCTTCCTGCGCGCGGTCGAGCTTCTGTAGCCCGGCGAAAATCTCTGTGGTGGCCACGGAAATCAGGGCGGTACCATGGCCAAGAGTGATCGTCAGCAGGCTGAGTCTCTGGCCAGTGATCCATTTGAGAACCGTCGCTACCATGTCGAGATTGAACAGCATCAGCAGCGAAAGTCCAGTGATGATTCCGGGCAGAATCAGCGGCAGCAGAACCAGCCGGCGGAACAAGGCCTTGCCCGGAAACTGTGAGCGATCCAGGGCTAGCGCAGCGGGAATGCCGAACGTAAGTGAAATCGCCATTGCCGCGAATGCCACCCAAAGGCTGTTCAGTACTGAGTCCCAGATAGCACCGTCACCAAACAGAGTTCGATACCAGTCGAGCGTGAGGTTCTGCGGTGGGAAACCGCCCACTCCCTGTCCGTTGAAGGAATACAAAATCAAGACTGCGATAGGCAGGTAGAGAAAGCCGAAGACAAGTGCTGCATGCGCCAGCAACCAGCGCGGGCCCGAGGGATTGGCTGCGCTGCCGGTCATGAGAAGCTCCATTTCTTCTCCAATTTTTCCGAGAAAAACAACAAGCTCACAACAATGACCAGCATGCAAAGTGAAATCGCTGCCCCAAGCGGCCAGTTGTAGGCCGCACCGAACAGGCTGACCACGACGTTCGAAATCATGATGCCGCTCGGACCGCCCAGCAGCAGCGGCGCGAGAAAATCGCCCAGACTCAGGACAAAGGCGAATGTCGCTCCGGCAAGAACGCCCGGAATCGAGAGCGGGAAGATCACCTTCCAGAACGTTTGCGACGGACTCGCTCCCAGATCGTGCGAAGCTTCGATTAGATTCCGCGGGATATGCTCGAGTGCGGCATAGATCGGCAAGAACGTGAACGGCGTATAGATGTGCGTCAATGTGAGAACGACGGCAAACGGACTGTACAACAGGAAGTCCATGGGATGGCTGGTCAGGTGCAGATATTGCAAGGAGGTATTCAGCACGCCATCGGCCCCAAGAATGGTCTTCCAGGCGTACGCTCTTACTAGATAGCTGACCCACAACGGAATGATGACCATCTGATAGAGCAGGTCCTTGCGCACGCCGGCGTAAAACGATAGTAAGTAAGCCAGCGGATATCCGAGGAGCAGAGAAAATAGCATGACCCGTGCCGCGATCCACATGGAGCGCAACAGCGTCTCCCAATAAACCGGTTTCGCCAGCAGTTCCTGGTAGTTGTTCAGATTCCAGGAATGCACGATGGTCTGCGACGAAGATACCGACCAGAAGCTGTAGCAGAACATCAGCAGATACGGCACCAGCAGGAACACCGCGACCCACGCCAGCGGAGGCACGGTGACGACCGTCTTGTAGCCGCGGGAAAACATCAGTTCCTTTCCGGAGACTCGCGCACTACGACCGCGTCGGAGGGAGAAAACTCTACTTCAACTTCGTTCTGTGGCGCGCTGCCGCTCGTGGTTCTAACCGTCAGCACGAGATCACCGGCACACTGCACGCGAATCAGTTCTGTCGCGCCGTGGAACGCCTGATGCAGAATTCGCCCACGAGTGCGGACCATGCCTGATGCACCGGAACTTCCGAGACGAATCTGCTCCGGCCGCAAGGAAAACAGTACCGGCCCGTCAGGAAGCGTTGACGACCACGAAAGAGTTTCGCATCGCACCACACCGTCGCGCACCGCGCCTCGCAGCAGATTCGTATGCCCGATGAACTGCGCCACATAGGCCGTTGCGGGGCGACTGTAGATTTCGCGCGGCGTTGCGACCTGCTCTAATTCGCCCGAGCGCAGAAGCGCGATCCGGTCCGACATCACCATCGCTTCTTCCTGATCGTGCGTAACGAAGACGAAGGCAATTCCAACTTCTCGTTGCAGCGATTTCAGTTCCACCTGCATCTGCCGGCGCAAGTTGGCATCCAGCGCGGAAAGCGGCTCGTCGAGCAACAGTAGCCGCGGCCGGTTGACCAGCGCACGTGCCAGCGCCACACGTTGCTGCTGACCGCCGCTGATCTTCGACGGCTTCTTCTTGGCGTGCTCGGTCATCTTAACTTTGGCGAGAGCCTCGACCACTCGCTGAGTAATTTCCGCCTCAGGCCGTTTGGCAACCCGCAATCCGTATCCGACGTTCTCTTCGACCGTCAAATGCGGAAACAGTGCATAGTGCTGAAACACGGTGTTCACGCGGCGACGGTATGGAGGTTGGGCGTCGAGCCGTTCTGTGCCCATCCAAAGTTCGCCCGAAGTGGCCCTCTCGAAGCCGGCGATGATGCGCAGCAGCGTCGTTTTGCCCGAGCCGCTTTCACCCAGAATCGTGAGAAATTCCCCCTCGGCTATCTCCAGCGAAATGTCGCGCAGCACAACATTGCGGCCAAAGCTTTTGGCTACGTTGCGGATGGCGAGCAGCGCGGGTTTTGCCGTCGACACTGCCCCTGCTGCGACCTTCGCGTCGGAAGTGGTTGGTGAGATCATGGTTGAGAAATCGTTGCGCAGCATTCAGCAGGCCTGGCCGAGGGCCACAACGATGCCGCACAGCGCAGCATTTACTGCGCGGCTTTCACCTCGTTCCAGATCTCGGTGTACTTCGCGCGCCGTGGCACATTCTGCCAGAAATAGATGTGCCTCTGGTAGTTGTCCACGTCGTCCAGGTGCGAACTCTTCACTTCGTCGGGCGTCATGAACTTCGCTGCCTGTGGATTGGCCGGAGCGTAATTCGTCTTCTTGGCAACGAGTTGCTGCGCCTTGGCCGAAACCATGTATTCCAGGAACTTGTAAGCCAGTTCCTTGTTTTCGCTCCCGGCTGTGATCATCAGGTGGTCGATCCAGCCCGTTGTGTTTTCTTTCGGGATCGTTTCGCCGGCAGGGAAACCGGCCTTCTTGAGTTCGGCCGTGTTCAGCGGCCAGCCCATCGCGATGACGATTTCATGATTCTCGAACAGATTCGTAAGCTCACCGCCTGTGGCCCACATTTTCCGCACATTCGGCTTCAACTCCAATAGCTTCTTGCGGACGGCCTCGAGTTCCTGATCGCTGAGGTTGTAAAGATGCGACGGCTCGGGCTTGTCAAAGCCGAGCACCTGCGCCGCCATGTAGACAGTGGAAAGATCGTCCCACACCGAAACTTTGCCTTTGTATTTCGGATCCCACATGACATTCCACGAATCGGGCGGCTGGTGAAAAACAGTCGTGTCGTACACGATTGGGTTCGGCCCCCACATGAACGGCACTCCGTACACATTGCCCTTGGCGTGTACTAGGGGCAGGGAAGTGAGCTGAGGAGAGAGTTGGCTGTAACTGGGAATTTTCGAAAGATCGAGCGGCGCAGCCAGCTCCGGATTCGCGTTCGCGATCGAGGCCGCTACGTCACTCGATGGCGAAATGATGTCGTAGTTCGACGCACTGCCTCCGTGCAGTTTGGCCATCAGTTCATCGTCCGATCCCATGTACGACGCTGCAATCTTGCAATGATTTTCTTGCTCAAATGCCTGCACGAATGAGGGATCGGCATAGCCTTCCCACACCAGCAGGTTGAGCGTGGGAGTCTTCTTCGTACACGATCCAACGAACAGAACCGCCACGAAAACGGGCAGTAGCCCGACGATGCGTCGCCAGTTCATGGTCCCTCCCGTGCAGATTCCGTGTTGCTCATTTCCGCAACCTAGAATGTCGGCGGAGTGTTGACCCACAATACCCACGTTTCTTTCCGGCCGGGATTCTTCCAGCGATGCGGTGTCGCACTCTCGAAATAGAAGCTGTCGCCCGGCTTCAGACGGTATTTTTCGCCTGCGAGCATGATCTCCAAATCGCCACGCAGCACGTAAATGAACTCCTCGCCTTCGTGCGCGTACGAATCACCGCTGCCGGCTGCGGGCGCCACGCGAAACAAATGCGGCTCCATCACCGTGTTTCCCCAAGCCAGCAGTTCCATGCGCACGCCCTCACCCGCCTGCAGCACCTTGCGATCGCCCGGACGCACTTGCCGACTGCCGGCTCCATGCGCGTCAAAAAATTCGAGGATATTCGTTTTGTAAAACCGCGCCAGCTTGCGCAACGTCCCCACCGAGCCGCTCATCTGAGAGCGTTCCAGCGCACTGAGAAATCCCACTGAGATGCCCACCGTCTCAGCCACTTGCGCGAGCGAAAGCCTGCGTCGCATGCGCAGTTGCCGCAAGTGCGCACCAATGGCGCCCACATTGCCATCGCCTGCAGGATGCACCCTGCCCTCGCGTTTGAGCAATTGTACGATTGCCGGGGCGTTCAGTCCGCGCACCTTGCGCAGGAACCGCGCCCGCCGCAGCAGTTTCACATCGTCCACCGTGTACAGACGGTACTTGCTTGCCGTGCGCTGCGGCCTCGCGAGTCCCAGGCTCTCCCAGGAGCGAATCACCGACGGCGAGACGCCCACTTTCTTGGCTACGTCGCCGATCTTCAAGTAAGGTTTGGGGCTGCTCGGTTTCATTGCCTGCTGAAGGCGGCACGACGTCTCGAACGTGACATTTCGACGTCGCAGATTCTCGTGTGTAAGACTCGTTTTTATCCTTGACAGTGCCTGCCCGGCTTCTCTAACCTTGCGGGATTATAGCAAGGTTCTGAATAGATTCAAGCTGTCGTTAGCGACGAAGATTCAACACGAAAAAAATTTCAACAATCTCCCAGGAAGTCTGGAGGTTCCATGCCGTCACTGCGAGCCCGATGGATTCCGCTGTATCTGATGATCGGCATCTGCCTGCTTTTCCCCACACTGCTTGCCGCCCAGGGTGCAACCGGCCGAATCCTCGGCCGAGTTTCGGATCCCACCGGCGCGGTGCTCTCGGGCGTAAAGATCACGCTCACCAATCAGGCGACCGGAGTGAGCCGCGACGCGCAGACCAACGACAGCGGCGATTATTCGTTCGTGAATGTTGTGCCCGCGACCTATCAGGCGACTTTCGAGCTTAAGGGCTTTAAGAAAAATCAGCAGAAAGATCTGATCCTCGACGTCAACCAGGTGATGACCCTGAACTCCGTGCTGCAGATTGGCGGCACACAGGAAGTTGTGGACGTTACGTCCGAAGCTCCGCAGATTGATACGACCAGCACGCAGCTTGGCGCAGTGATCAACGACCGATCCGTGAATGAATTGCCGCTGAACACGCGCGATACTTATCAGTTCCTGCAGCTTCAGCCGGGAGTGCAGTCGCAGCTTGGATCGAGCGGCAGCTTGTTCTTTGGTTCCGATGATCCGGGTTCAGTTTCGGTTAACGGAGGCCGCACGCGCGCCAACAACTTCAGCGTAAACGGCGGCGACGCCAACGATCAATTCGTCAATACGCCGACGATCGAACCGACTCCTGATGCGGTTGAGGAGTTTCGCGTCATCACCAATACCTTCGATGCCGAGTATGGCCGCAACTCGGGGTCCGTTGTAAACGTTATCACCAAGTCAGGGACAAACCGGTTTCACGGCAATATCTACGAGTATTTCCGCAACACCATTCTCGATTCCAAAGGATACGGCGACCCTTTCACACCTCAGCTGAATCAGAATCAGTTCGGGGGCACATTCGGCGGTCCCATCAAGAAGGACCGGACGTTTTTCTTTTTGTCGACAGAGTTGCGCCGCATCCGAGCAGGCCAGACGGGGCAGCTGGTAACAGTACCGACTGGCGCTCCCGCGATAGGGAGCACGCCGGCGTCGGGTGAATTCGGTGGGATCTTCACCCAAGCCTGTTCTAACGGTGTATGCGGATTTCCCGCAGGCATACCGGCCTCCGGGCAGACCTCCTGCTCGACCACCCCTCCTTACACCAATCCATGCCAATCCTATCCCGGGATCTACAACACGTTCGTGGGGCAGGTTCTCGACGGTCGCCCGGGATGCGATACGGCTTTAGGTTATTCGATTGCCTCGCTGCCCACACAGACCAATCCCAATACCGGAGCGGCGTACATTCCGTGGAACACAGTGTTTCCGAACGGCATCATTCCGGTTCCTTGCCAGGATCCTGTGGCTGTTAATCTGCTGCAGCAGTACGTGCCCACGGCCAACGTCGGGTCGAGCCAGTTCGAGGCGGTTCCCGTCGGAACCGATAATGCCAACCAATTTACGGTCCGTGTGGATCACAGAATCAACGATCACCAAAACCTGACCGCCTACTATTACTTCAACGACGGCACTCAACTGCAGCCGTACAATACGTTTGAACAATCGGGCGCCAACCTTCCCGGCTTTGGAAACTATAACGATCTTCGCTATCAGCAGTGGAACTTTACCCATACCTGGACCATCAGCAACGCGCTCGTCAACGAAGCTCACTTCACATACATGAGGGAAGGGGAACTCGGATTCCTGAAGTCGCAGACTACGAACGCCGTTACCTCGTCTTGCGGCAGCGCAGCCGCCGCGTTCTGCTTTACCGGGACGTCTGATTCAAGCCTTGGCAGTACCTCGGTGGTGGGGCAGTTTGGCACAAACCCGAAGTACGGCATCACGCCAGGCCTGCCTTCCACTCTGACCGGCGTCCCCTACGTCATCGTCGGGGGAGGCGCGGAGTTTGGCAACAACTGGGAGGGATTTCTTCCCCAGGTTGGCAACAGTTTTCAGTGGAGCGACGGCCTGACCTGGGTCAAAGGCAACCACACTTTCAAGTTTGGCGTGGATGCACGCCGCGCCCGCTTCGACCAGTATTATTATTTCGACGTCAACGGCTACTTCAGTTTCAGCAACACTGGACCGAATGCCATCCTTCCCGGCGACGGCGACAATTATGCCGAGTACTTGCTCGGTCTCCCTGATCTCTATATTGAGGGATCGGGCCAGCGCGAAGATATTCGCAGCACGGCTGTCTACCCGTTTGTTCAGGATAGCTGGAAACTCAAACCGAACCTGACCCTCAACTACGGCCTGCGCTGGGAATTCAATCCGCCGCTAACCGACATCGCCCAACACGTCGAGACTTTCCGACCCGGCCAAAATTCCACGGTTTATCCCTGCGGAATCAGCACGAGCACTTCTTACTGGGAGGGCTATGGGGTTACCAATCCGACTTGCGCCAACACAGGTTCGACGCCGACCGGTTTGGTTGTCCCCGGTGATCCTGGCGTCCCCGCCGGCCTGACCTCGACCTACTACAAGGCTTTTGCGCCTCGCATTGGAGTGGCTTACAGTCCCGACTTCAAGAGCGGCCCCCTGGCCAAGCTATTCGGAAGCAACGGAAAGACAAGCATTCGCGCGGGTTTTGGACTTTTCTACAATCCGATTGAAGAATTGGTTGCGGCGCAGTTCGGCGCCGAACCTCCCTTCGGCGGAAGCTCCTCGCTTTCAGACGAGCTTTTCAACACTCCTTTTGTCGCCCAAGGTGGGTATGTGAATCCTAACCCCTTCAATGGAATCATCACCCCGACCAAGGGGCAGCCCACCGATCTGTCTTTTTTCCGCCCGATCCTTCTCTATGGTGATTTCGAACCCCATCTGCGCACGCAATACACCAGTCAGTACAATCTGACCATCCAGCGCGAATTGAGCCCCAGCCTAATGCTGCAGGTCGGCTATGTCGGCTCGCAGGGACATCGTCTGCTGGCGTCTCATGACATCAACCCGTCGACTCCGCAGACTTGCCTCGACATTATGAGTGTCTATGCCGAAAGTCCGAATCCCGTAACCAACCCGTACGTGACGTCGTATGGTGAGGGCGCCAACTGTGCGCCCACTTTCGAAGACTCGCAATGGACCATCATGCCCCAGGCTACCGCGCCTCCCGGAGGGTTCCACGTTCCTTACGGTCCCAACGGCCCGACGGTCATTCCCGCTGGTACCACGATCGGATCGGTCGCGCCCGGCGGGCTGAATCTGGTTGGTCTGCGTCCGTACTCGTCGCCCAACTGCAACCCTTACACGGGCCCCTACGTGAGTGGGAATACGAGTACCAGCGTTGGTTGTCCCGTCGACGGAATTCCCGTGTTCACTGACGTCTTCGCCGAGGACACGATCGCCAACTCGGTTTACAACGCGTTGGAGATGATGCTGCAAAAGCGATTCTCCCGCGGTCTGCAATTCCAGGCGGCATACACGTTCAGCAAGTCGATCGACGATGGTTCTACGTTTGAAGAAACACTCGATCCTTTCAATTACCGGGCCAGCCGGGCGCTTTCGATCTTCAATGCAAAGCAACGGTTCGTCATCAGCTACGATTGGGAGATTCCCACGCGCAGGTATTCAGGCGTTAAGCGCGCCATCCTGAATGACTGGGAGATTTCAGGGATTACGCAGTTCCAGAGCGGATTTCCCATTCGCCTGGATACGGCCGACGACGCCGAGCTCATCAACAGCTTCTTCTTCCTGGGCACCGAAGCGCCGAGCCTGGTTGCACCATTCCAGAAATTGAATCCGCGGAAAGTACTTACAGATAATTCGCTCGGCATCTCGGCACCGGGGTATTGGTTTGATCCGGGTGACTTTGCTGATCCACCGCTGGGACAGTTCAACAACGGCACTCAGCGTACGATTTGCTGCGGACCGGGGACGCAGGATTGGGATTTTTCTGTGCACAAGAAGATTCCTCTGAGCGAGACCAGGTATCTGCAGTTCCGCGCAGAAATCTTTAACGTCTTTAACCATACGAATTACGCGAATCCGGACGGGCACTTTTCAGATGGCCCGACTGAGTTTGGCAGGATCACTCAGGCTGGCGATCCGCGGTTGTTTCAGTTTGCTCTGAAGTTCTTTTTCTGAGTTGTGAGATAGACTGTAGCTAACACCTCCCGGGACCGCCTCCCCGGTCCCGGCATTCTAATGGCCCGCGCATGCGGAGCCTGAGCATCTCCGGAGAATCTCGATGTACCCCGATCTGCAGAAAGAAATCTCGGCGTTCGAACGCCGCACGCCCAAATCCGCCGAAGCCCACAAGAAAAATCTCAAGCGCATTCCTCTGGGCGTGGCCAGCAATTATCGCGCCTACGATCCCTGGCCGATCTTCGTGAAAGAAGCAAGCGGCAGCAAGTTCCGCGATCTCGACGGCAACGAATACATTGACCACAACCTGACTTTCGGCGCGCTGATGGCGGGACACTGCCATCCGGCCGTCATGAAGGCAGTCGAAAAGCGCCTTTCGACCGGCACCATGTTCGGCATGCCGCACGACATGGAGTGGGAACTCGCAGAGGAAATTTGCAACCGCTTCCCGGTCGAAATGTGCCGCTTCGGCAATAGCGGCACCGAAGTCACGATGCATGCCATCCGCCTCGCGCGTGCTGCCACTGGTCGCGACAAGATCGTGAAGTTCGAAGGCGCGTACCACGGCCTGCATGACAGCGCTCTGGTCAGCGTGAAGCCTCATGCCCCAGACTATGGCGACATTAACGCTCCAACCTCGGTGCCCGGCGGCTTGGGTGTTCCCAAAGCCGCTCTCGAAAACGTCAAAATTGCCACCTTCAATAGTCTCGCGACCGTGGAGCGCCGCTTCAAGGAGAATACCGGTCAGATCGCGGCGATCATACTCGAACCCATTCTCATGAACGTCGGCCTGTGCATGCCGCAACCCGGCTTCCTGCAAGGTCTGCGCGACATCGCCACCAAGAACGGAGCGCTGCTGATCTTCGACGAAGTCAAGACCGGGGCAAAACTTTGCTGGGGAGGCGCCAGCGAATATTTCGGCGTGATGCCCGACATGATCTGCCTGGCCAAGTCGATTGGCGGCGGGCTGCCACTGGCGGCTTTCGGCACGCACAAGTCGGTGATGGATCTGATCTCGCAGCACAAGGTTTTTCATGGCGGAACGTACAATACGAATCCGGTCTCGATGGCTGCCGGTCTCGCCACATTTCGCCATGTGCTCACGCGCGAGAACTATGCGCACGTCGAGAAACTCAGCAAGAAGCTGGCCGACGGCTATCGCAAGATCATCGCGAAGGTGGGCCTGCAAGCCTACATCGCGCAGGCGGGCGCGAATGGCGCGCTGATGCTTTATCCGAAAGAAATCGTCAACTATCGCGACTGGACGACGATCGATGTCGATCTCTGGCGCCACTACTGGTTCGGCATGGTGAACCGCGGCGTGATGGCTCAGCCTTACTGGTGGGATGAGCAGTGGACGATTTCGGTGCAGCATACCGAAGCCGACATCGACAAGCACCTGGCCGCGTTTGATGACATTGCCGCATCGCTGGCGAAAGCACAACAGGAGCGTGCGATCCCTGAGCCGGCCGCTGTCGCGCACTGAGCCTCAGCAACAATGTCAGCAGTAATAAATACGGCAGCAACAAATACGGCTTGTCATTCCGAATCCCGGCGAGAGCCGGGGTGAGAACCTGCTTTTCGGCGCACACGACCTTGTCCACCACGGCACAATCCGCTGAACAGCCCCATCTGATCCGCGCCCTCGGGCGCCGGGATCTGGTGCTGTTGTTTGTCGTTGCGGTGTTCAATCTGAATGTGGTGCCCTCGATCGCGGCCAACGGCGGCATCACTGTCTGGCTCTGGACCATCTCCCTCCTGCTTTTTTTCTGGCCGCAGGGCATCGCCGTCATTGAACTCGCGCACCGTTATCCCGGCGAGGGCGGTGTCTACCTTTGGGCGAAAGAAGTCTTCGGCGACTTCCACGGATTTCTTTCCGGCTGGTGCTACTGGACCAACAACATGCTCTACGTGCCGACGGTGATGCTGTATTTCGTCGGCGTGTCGGTCTACGTCCTCGGCCCCGGCCATCAGAGTCTGGCCGACAACAAGATCTTCGCTTCGATTGCGTCGCTTTCGCTTCTCGCGCTGCTGACGCTCTTCAACATTCTCGGCCTCGGCGTCGGCAAGTGGATCAACAACCTCGGCGCAATTGGAACATTCATCGCCGCCGCTGTGCTGATTGGACTTGCGGTGGCGATCTGGTCGCGGTTTGGAACGACGATCACCCCTTCGGATTTCTCCATTCCGGCGAATCCGAAATTTGTCCTCAATTCCTTCGGTGTGATCTGCTTCGGCTTGGTCGGGCTCGAACTCGCTTCCGTGATGGGAGACGAAATCCAGGATCCGCAGCGGACGCTGCCCGGCGCAGTCGCCCTGGGCGGCATTCTTTCCGGAATGTTCTACGTTGGCGCGACACTTGCCTTGCTCATCGCCGTCGGCAAGAACGTAAATGTCCTGCAGGGAATCGTGCAGGCTGTCAGTCATATGGCTGCGCAGGTCGGCTTGAGCGGGATCACTGTTCCATTCGCGCTCATGCTCAGCCTTTCGATTGCCGGCATTGGCTCTGCGTGGATGGGCGGATCGGCTCGCATTCCGTTTGTGGCGGGGCTCGACTCTTACATGCCTTCGTGGTTGGGCCATGTGCATCCCCGCTACGCAACGCCGTATGCGGCGCTCATCGTGCAGGGAATCGTCTCGGCGATCCTGGTGATTTTGAATTTTGCTGGCGCAGGAGTGCAGGAAACGTTTCAGAAGCTGTTATCGCTGGCAGTGGTGCTGCAACTGGTGCCATTCGTTTACATGTTCGGAGCGCTGGCGAAGTTTGCGATCACTGAGTCTGCACCCAGGGGTCAGTACAGCCGAGGGACGATGTTTGCCGCGGGAATGAGTGGATTTCTAACTACGATTCTCGGCATCGCGCTGGTCTTTTTTCCCGCCCAGCAGATCTCGTCCCTGTTCTGGTACGAAGTCTGGATGATCGGCGGCACTTTGTTTTTCGTCGGTCTGGCCGCGTTTTTCTTTTTCGTTTATGGCCGGCACAAGGCGCCGCAGCCAGTGATTGAGAAGAGCATGGAAGAGGCAAGATCCGTGTAGGGAGGACGGACACCCTCGTCCGTCCGGTCGAGCGAAAGCTCGACCAGGTTTGAAACGCGGCTTTAGGCGCGCTGACAGTGCAAGGGAAAGACTGGGGCTTTAGCTCCCGAGGAGGGCCACGATGCCCGGCGGAGTCACAACCGAAGTGAAAACCTATCAGATGTTCATCAACGGGGAATGGGTCGCGAGCCAATCGGCGAAGACATTCCCAGTTTATGATCCGTCGACGGAGGAAGTAATCGCCCAGGTTCCCGACGCGAACGCCACCGACGTAAATCGTGCGGTCGCCGCCGCCAAAGCCGCTTTCGACGAAGGCCCGTGGGCGACGACCACGGCGCAGGAGCGCGGCCGGGTACTCTTCCGTCTCGCGGACAAAGTTCGGCAGAATCTGCCGGCGCTCGCCGAACTCGAATGCCGCAACACGGGCAAACCGATCGTTGAAGCGGAATACGATCTCAACGACGTCGCCACGTGCTTTGAGTACTACGGCGGCCTCGCTACGAAAATTATCGGCTCGGTGAACCCCGTGCCGGATAACGCAATGTCGCTCTCGTTGAAAGAGCCAGTCGGCGTTGCCGGACAGATTATCCCGTGGAATTACCCGCTGTTGATGGCGGCGTGGAAGCTTGCACCCGCGCTTGCGGCGGGTTGCACGTGCGTTCTCAAGCCGGCCGAGCAGACGCCGCTGACCGCGCTCGAATTCGCAAAATACTTTACCGACTGTGGCCTGCCCGCCGGTGTGGTCAACATCGTCACCGGCTTCGGAGAGACCTGCGGCGCGCCGATTGTGCAGCACGCCGACGTCAATAAGATTGCATTCACCGGCAGTGCCACCGTGGGCAAGATCATCGTCAAACAGGCCGCCGACACAGTGAAGCGCGTCACGCTCGAGCTGGGTGGGAAATCACCCAACATCTTTTTCGCGGACGCCGACTTCGAAGCCGCCATCGACGGAGCGCTCTTCGGCGTCTTCATCAATCAGGGCGAGGTATGTTCCGCAGGAAGCCGCATCCTGGTGCAGAAATCGATTTACAAGAACTTTGTCGAGGCTATGACCGAAAAGGCCAAGAAGATCAAACTCGGTCCACCACTCGAACGCGACACGAAAATGGGGCCACTCGTCAGCAAGGAACAATACGACCGCGTGAACTCTTATGTCGACATTGGCAAGAAAGAAGCCAAGCTGGCCTCCGGCGGTGGACGCCCCGATAAAATCGCCAAGGGCTATTACGTGCAACCGACAATTTTCTACGACGTGCCGAATAGTGCCCGTATTGCGCGCGAAGAAATTTTCGGCCCCGTTGCTGCTGTGATTCCGTTCGACGATGAGAAAGACGCGCTGAAGATCGCGAACGACTCTCCCTACGGGCTCGCCGCCGCCGTCTGGACGCGCGACATTTTCAAGGCTATGCGCGCAGTCAAAGCTTTACGCGCCGGAATCGTCTGGGTCAACCACATGCAGCCGACCTACGTCGAAGCGCCCTGGGGAGGCTTCAAGCAATCGGGCTTCGGCCGCGAACTCGGCCCATGGGGCATCGAAGAATATTTGGAAACGAAGCAAGTGCACATCAATTTGAACGAAGCGCCGATCGGCTGGTACTGAAAGGCAGGGACTAGGGGCCAGGGATCAGGGAATCGGCCAGATGGTCTGCTAGCCCCTGACCCCAGAGATTTTAACTATGTCTACCATTCAACTACGCACTCCCATTCCAGGCCCGCGCTCGCGCGAGCTGATGCGCCGCCGCAATGCGGCCGTACCCCAAGCCGCTTACCACGCTACGCCAGTCTTCGTGGCGAAGGCCGAAGGCGCGGTCGTCGAAGACGTGGACGGCAACCGCCTCATCGATTTTGCCGGCGGTATCGGCTGCCTCAACACCGGGCACCGCGCGCCTTCTGTGATCGCGGCCATTCGCCGCCAACTCGATCGCTTCCTGCACACCAGCTTCAACGTGCTGCCATATGAAAGTTATGTGGCGCTGGCCGAGCGGCTCAACGCGATCACACCGGGGCGTTTCCCGAAGAAGACGCTGCTAGTGAACAGCGGTGCCGAGGCCGTCGAGAACGCCATCAAAATCGCGCGTTTTCACACCAAGAGGCCGGCGATCATTTCTTTCGAAGACGCCTTCCATGGCCGTACCTACATGGCGATGTCGGTGACCAGCAAGACTCATCCGTATAAAGCCGGTTTCGAGCCGTTTCCCGGTGACGTATACCGTATTCCGTACGCTTATTGTTATCGCTGCTCGTACTCGCTGCAATATCCGGGCTGCGAAGTGCACTGCGCGCGTCATCTGGAAGACACATTCAAGCGCGTAGTTGCGGCGGAATCCGTGGCTGCGGTCATTGTCGAGCCTGTTCTGGGTGAGGGCGGCTTCGTCACGCCGCCGGCGGAGTTCTATTCGATCCTCACGCAAATTTGCCGCAAGCATGGGATCCTGGTCATCGCCGATGAAGTGCAGAGCGGCTTTGCCCGCACTGGGGCGATGTTTGCCTGCGAGCGTTTCGGGCTGGAGCCGGATCTGATCACGATGGCCAAGTCGATTGGCGGAGGCCTGCCGCTCGCCGCCATCACGGGACGCGCCGAAATCATGGACGGCCCGGCTTCGGGCCAGCTTGGAGGGACATTCGGGGGCAATCCAGCGGCGTGCGAAGCAGCGTTGGCCGTGCTCGACGTGATTGAAAAAGAAAATCTCAACGCCCGCGCCAATCACTTGGGTGAAATTTTCCGGAAACGCGCAGATGACTGGCAGCGCCGCTGGGAGCTGATCGGCGAGGTGCGCGGCCTGGGCGCGATGCAGGCGCTGGAACTTGTCCGCTCCCGCGCGACGCGCGAGCCCGCCGACACTGAGACCAAAGAGATTGCGCAGTTCTGCTACGAGCACGGCCTGGTTACGATAACAGCCGGGTCTTACGGCAACGTGATCCGCCTGTTGATGCCGATCGTCATCACCGATGGGCAAATGGCTGAGGCGCTGGACGTTCTGGAAGCCGCGCTGGCCGCAGTCGCCGAGAAGAAAGGCGCAGCGGTGCAGTGGGCTTGACCGCAGCTTGCCGAGGCAGCGCTATACTGACCGATATTGCTGATGCCCGCAGGCAACCAGCAAGGCAACTGATTCTTCGCGATTCGCTGGGGTTATTTCTATGAGCGTAGCCGCACCTCCTGTCATCAAGCTGACGAACTTCATCAACGGACAATGGATTGATTCGTGCGCCGGTTCGTCAGATCAAGCTGGTTCAGATAAAGAATGGCGCGATGTCGTGAATCCCGCCACGGGCGAGATATTGGCCAGCGTTCCCCTCGCCGACGCCACGGACGTGAACGCCGCCGTCGAAGCCGCAGCCGCTGCTTTTCCCGAGTGGCGCCGCACGCCGCCGGAAAACCGCATCCAGCCGCTGTTCAAGCTGAAGATGCTGCTCGAGGAGCACATCGACCAGGTTGCCCGCATCATCACCGTGGAGAACGGCAAAACATTCGCCGAAGCCAAGGCCGAGATGCGACGCGCTATTGAGAACGTTGAGGTGGCCTGCGGCATCCCGATGATGATGCAGGGCTACAACCTGGAAGATGTTGCCCGCGGCATCGATGAAATGATGCTTCGGCAGCCGCTGGGCGTGGTCGCGGCCATCGTGCCCTTCAACTTTCCCGGCATGATTGCGTTCTGGTATTTGCCGTACGCGATCGCCACGGGCAACACGTTCATCCTGAAGCCGAGCGAGCGCGTGCCGCTGACCATGCGCTACATCTACGAACTGCTCGAAAAAACCGGCCTGCCCAAGGGAGTGGTGAATCTGGTAAACGGCAGCAAGGCTGCGGTCGACGCGCTGATTGATCATCCGAAAGTTCGTGCCATCAGTTTTGTCGGCTCAACCCCGGTAGCCCGCTACATTTACTCGCGCTCGGCGGAAAAAGGGAAACGCTGCCAGTGCCAGGGAGGCGCAAAGAACCACGTGATTGTTCTTCCCGACGCCGACATGCCAATGGCCACGCAGATCATATCCGACAGCGCCTTCGGATGCGCGGGCCAGCGCTGTCTGGCAGTTTCCGTTGCGCTAACTATCGGCGAAGCGCAGAAGACATTCCGCGATTCGATTTCCGATGCTGCCTCGAAGCTCAGAGTCGGCAACGGCCTGGAAGACGGTGTTCAAATGGGACCGGTGATTACGCCGCAGAGCAAAGAACGCGTCGAGCATCTAATTGGCGTGGGGGAGAAGCAAGGCGCGAAGGTTCTGCTCGATGGACGCAACGCGAAAATTCCGCGGCACGAATCCGGCAACTTCGTGAAGCCAACGATCCTCGATAATGTTCCCGCTACGAGCGAACTCACCGACACAGAGATTTTTGGTCCTGTACTCAGTCTGGTTCACGCCGACAGCCTCGATGACGCCCTGGCCTGGCTGGAGCGCAGCGCATACGGCAACCAGGCGTCGCTGTTCACGTCGAGCGGATCAGCGGCGCGGCGTTTCCGATACGAGGCCCCGGCGGGAAATATCGGCATCAACATCGGCGTCGCCGCGCCTATGGCTTATTTCCCGTTCAGCGGATGGAAAAACAGCTTCTTCGGCGATCTCCACGGCCAGGGCCGCGACGCGATCGAGTTCTACACTGACAAGAAAGTTGTCGTGGAACGTTGGGCCAAGGAGCATTCCCGCAAGTTCTAGGTGACTCCGTGCAAAACTCTCACCACAGAGGCACGGAGACACTGAGAAAGCGAGAGTGAAGTTTCTGTGACGCTGTGGTGAATTTATTTTGTCGAGGGAATTTATGACGACTACCGTTGCCAATCCGACCATGACCGGGCAAGAAATGATTGACCTTTCTAAGAAACACACGCTCTATGAATGGTCGGCGCAATCGAAGGTCGACCCCATTCCGGTTGCGAAAGCCAAGGGCATTTATTTCTACACGCCGGAAGGGAAGCGATTCATCGACTTCAACAGCCAGTTGATGTCGGTCAACATCGGCCACGGCGATGAGCGCGTCATCAATGCGATCAAAGAGCAAGCCGAAACGCTGTGCTATGCGAATCCGTTCATGGCGCATGAGCCGCGGGCTCGGCTCGGCGCAAAGCTCGCGGAGATTTGCCCCGGCGATATCGATACCTTCTTTCTTACCAACGGCGGCGCTGAGGCCAACGAGAACGCGATCAAGATCGCCCGATTTTTCACGGGGCGACACAAGATCATGGCGCGCTACCGGTCCTATCACGGCGCTACGGCCGGCAGCATCTCGCTGACGGGCGATCCGCGACGATGGGCCGTCGAACCGGGCATGCCGGGAGTCGTGCGCGTGCTCGATCCTTATCACGGCATCGAGCGCGGATGGGAATCGGCGGAGACTTCACTAGCGATGATCGAAGAAACCATGCAGCTCGAAGGTCCGCAGAACATTGCGGCCTTCATTCTCGAGCCGGTCACGGGAACGAACGGGGTTCTCGTTCCGCCGGATGGATATCTCGAGGGCGTTCGCAAGCTGTGCGACAAGTACGGCATCCTGATGATCGCGGACGAAGTGATGGCCGGTTTCGGCCGCACTGGCGAATGGTTCGCCGTCGATCACTGGAAAGTTGTGCCGGACCTGCTGTGCATGGCGAAGGGGCTCACTTCGAGTTATCTGCCGCTTGGAGCTGTGGGTATGCGGCATCATATCGCGCAGCATTTTCAGGACAAGGTGTTCTACGGCGGCCTGACTTACAATTCGCATCCCATGGGATGCGCGGCGGCGCTGGCGACCATCCGCGTATACGAGGAAGATAACCTCATCGAGAACGCACGCCGGATGGGTGCGGTAATGAAAGAGCTCGGCACCGAATTGCAAGCCAGGCATCCATCGGTCGGCGCGGTGCGATCGATCGGACTGTTTGGAATCGTAGAGCTCATCCGCAATCGGAAGACGCGGCAGCCTATGGCTCCATTCAACGGTACGTCGGACGAGATGGCGGCCCTCGGGCGGTACTTCCGCGAGCAGGGGCTCTATACGCTGGTGCGGTGGAACACGTTCTTCACGAATCCTCCGTTGTGTATCAGCGAGCGCCAACTCCGGGAGGCCTATGCCATCATCGACAAGGGCCTGGAGATCACGGACAAAGCGGTAAAGGATTAAGACCGGAATTCCAGCACGACGGACCTCCGTTGTTCCCCGAAGACGCGTGTCCCGAGGAGGCGCTGCTCCACGCGAATTTTCCCACTTCGGGAGATCTCGCTCCTCCGCCGTCTTTACAAACAAGGGCAGCTCCGTGCCATAATGCAAGACACAAGCTTGGGGGTCCAAGGACGTAGCTGTCCTGAAAACTGGCTTTGTCGCTCAGCAACGGAGCGTCACAATCGAACTCTATTGCCGAGCAGAACGGCGCGTCCACTTAATCCCGCGAAGTAGAGGTTGGCTATGAGTTTTGCCGATCTGTGGGAAAGTCTGGGAATCTCCGATTCTTATAGGCAGCGCTCCTGGCCGGTGCGGTATGGGTTCGCGGTAGTGGCCGTTGCGGTCGTAACCGTCCTGACGTTCGCCCTAAGGTTGTTGACTCCCCATCTGGCGTTCATTCTGTTTTATCCGACTATTGTGCTGGTTGCCATGCGGGCCGGGTTTGGTCCGGGAATTCTGGCGGCGTCGCTGGCGGCGACATCGGGCGGATTTTTCTTCCTGGAGCCAAGGAATTCCTTCGTGGTTCGCTCTCCTGAGGATCTGGTCGCCCCCGCTCTGTTCGCCCTCATCGGCGTGTGTCTTACAGTCCTCACCTCCAGCCACAATCGCGCCACGCGGGCGCTCCGCGTCAGGGAGTCCGAACTCAACCGGGCGCAATCGGTTGCTCACATTGGAAGCTGGCACTACGACATCCAGCGCGACAGTCTTGTGCTATCCGATGAAGCCTACCGCATTATGAGCCTTCCGGTGAAAGCAACGGTCTCTCCGCAACAGGCCCACGAGATGATTCACCCGGAAGATCGTGAGCGAGCGGATTCCGCGTGGACCGCGGGGCTGGCGAGCGGGACATACGAGGAGGAGTGTCGGGTGCTGATAGAGGGGTGCAGGCGGTGGGTGCGGATTCAAGCGCAAATCGAATTCGACGCGGAGCGTAGGCCGTCAAAGGCTGTCGGCACAGTGCAGGACATCACCGAGCGGAAGCTGACAGAAGTGGCCCTCCACGAACGCGAAGAGAAATTCCATCAAGTGGCAGACAACATCCAGGAAATCTTCTGGATGGTGGATGCGATCACGAAACAGGCGATCTATGTAAACCCGGCGTTCGAGCAGATTACCGGCCGGACAGTCGCGAGCCTGCTGGATTCACCGCTTTCCTATCGCGAAATCATCCACGCGGACGACCGGGCACGGGTCCTGGGCCGTTTGGAAGAGGCGATAGAGACCGGAGTGTTCGACGAGGAATTCCGAATCGTGCGCACAGATGGAACGATCCGCTGGGTGGAAGCGCAGGGTTTTCAGGTGAGGGACGCACAAGGCAAGGTTTATCGCCTGGCAGGCGTAGTGCAGGACATCACCGAACGCCGACGGGCAGAAAGGGCGCTGGGGGCGAGTGAAGATCGATTCCGCGACCTGGTCGAACACAGCGAGGATCTGGTGTGCACGCACGATCTGGCGGGCAATTTACTGTCGGTGAATCCGGCGCCCGCGCGGATTTTGGGATACAGCGTAGAGGAGTTGCTGAAAATTCCCATGCGCGACCTGATCGTGCCCGAGGGCCGTGAGCTGTTCGATCAGTACCTGGAGAGGCTGAGGACGACGGGCGGTCCGGAGAATGGTCTGTTATGTGTGATCACGAGGAGCGGAGAGGTGCGCACATGGGAATACCACAACACATTGCGCACCGAAGGAGTGGCCGATCCCATTGTTCGTGGCATGGCGCACGACATCACAGAACGCAGGCGGGCGGAACTGGCCCTGAGCGGTTCGGAGCAGCGGTATCGAACCCTGTTTGAGAAAAGCGTTGCGGGAGTGGGAATTATCGGTCTCGACGGCAAGGTGATCGATTGCAACGACGCATGGGCACGAATTTTCGGGCACACGGAGGCAGCGGAGTGTCGGGGCGCCCAGATTGAGGAGCGTTATGCAAACCTGGCGGAGAGGAAGCACCTGCGGGAGCAGTTGCAACGCGAGGGAGCAATTTTCGATAGGGAATTAGAGATGCGCCGCATGGACGGATCCACCGTCTGGCTTCTGCTGAACAGCGCATTGGCGACGGAGGGAAATGGCGAAACAGTAATTCAGTCGACTGTGTTCGACATCACCGCGCGCAAGCGGGCAGAGGACTTGGCTAGGCTGCAAAAGCGCGTCCTGGAGATGATTGCCACGGGGCTGCCGCCGGCCGAGAGCCTGCCAACTCTGGTCGGCCTGATCGAATCGCAAAGCCAGGGCATGATGGGTTCGGTTCTGTTACTCGATGAGGATGGGACGCACGTGCGGCACGGGGCTGCCCCAAGCCTTCCAGAAACCTATGTCAAGGCCATTGATGGAGCCGCGATCGGGCCAAAGGCTGGCTCGTGCGGTACAGCGATGTACAGGAAAGAGCCGGTCATTGTGAGCGATATCCTGCAGGACCAGCTGTGGGAAGACTATCGCGATCTGGCCGCCCCGCATGGCTTGCGCGCCTGCTGGTCGACTCCAATCCTTTCGCACGAGGGACGGGTACTGGGATCATTCGCGATGTATTACCGGGAACCGCGGAGTCCGAACGCAACGGAGAAACATCTGATCGAGGTTGCGACCGATCTCGCCAGTATTGCGATCGAGCGCAAGCGGGTCGAAGATGCGTTGCGGCAGAGTGAAGAGCGTTTCCGAGTGGCGCTGAAGGAATCGCCCATCGCGGTGTTTAGCCAGGATCGCGATCTGCGCTACACATGGCTGTACAACTTTCATTCCTTGATGCCGAATGAAGTGCTGGGCAAGACGGATGAGGAAATCGTCGGGGAGGAGGGTGCACGTCGTTTGAGAGAACTGAAGTTACAAGTCTTGCACACGGGCGTGGGCGTGAGAGAAGAAGTTGTGATCCCATACAAAGGGGCAAACTTCACTTACGACATCACCATCGAGCCGCTGTTTGATTTGGAAAAGAAAATCGTTGGAATTACGGGCGCTGCCATGGACATTGCCCGCCTGCGGGAACTGGCCGACAGCCTGCGCAGTGACAAGGACAAGCTGGCGCGCGAGAAGTCATATCTGGAGAACGAAATTCAAACGGAGCTGGGGTTTGAGCAGATCATCGGGCACAGCACGTCTTTGCGCGAAGTGTTGAAGAAGGCGCGTGTGGTCGCGCCGACTGATTCGACTGTGCTGCTCTTTGGCGCGACCGGGACCGGGAAAGAACTGGTGGCGCGAGCGATTCACGCACTGAGTTCACGGCGCGATCGGAACTTTATCAAGCTTAATTGTGCGGCCGTGCCTTCGGGTCTGTTGGAAAGTGAGTTATTTGGTCACGAGAGAGGAGCGTTCACCAGCGCAGTCGCTCAGAAAATCGGCCGTTTGGAGTTGGCCGATGGCGGGACTCTATTTCTCGACGAGGTCGGCGAATTGCCGCTGGAACTGCAGCCGAAGCTGCTCCGAGTGCTCCAGGACCGCGAGTTCGAGCGTTTGGGGGGAGTACGTACGTTGCGCGTGGATGTGCGCATTATTTCGGCCACGAACCGCGACCTGCAGAAGGATGTTGCGGAAAGAGAGTTCCGCGAAGACCTGTTCTACCGCCTTAATGTGTTTCCCATTGAGTTGCCCGCGTTACGCGAACGCAGGTCGGATATTCCGCTGCTGGTTAGACATTTCGTGCAAAAATATGCCGCCCGCATGGGCCGACACATCGAAATCATCCCAAGCGATAGCATGCAGGTTCTGCAGAACTGGAACTGGCCGGGTAACGTGCGCGAGCTGGAAAACATGATTGAGCGCATGGTGATTATGAGCAAGGGTACTGTATTGGCCGCTCCTCCCGCCGAATTGAGGATACCGGAGGAGATCGCCGAAGACAGCCTGACAGAAATGGAACGCGAGCATATTATTCGTGTTCTGCGGGAGACGAACGGCGTGCTGTCAGGCGCAGACGGAGCAGCGAGCCGGCTGGGGATGAAGCGCACGACACTACAGTCGATGCTGAAGCGCCTTGGCATTGAGCCCCAGGATTTTCGACGCGGAACGGGAACGCTTGGTAGGGAATAACAGCTCAGCCTCACATGCGGCCCGGAGCCAGTTGATCGTGCTTTCCGAAACACACTACTCCGGCAGGTATCCACGTGCCACTTGGAGTCTCCCCGCTGCCGCGGAGTACAATCGCAACAGTAGATTTCCTGGGGGACGAGATGGAGAGCTGGAAGAAAGCTGCGGTCGTAGGCTCGATTGGGGCGGCGGTAATTTTGTTCATGAAAAAGAGATATCCGGCGGGCGTGCTGGCCACGGGCGTGGGACTGGCGGTGCTGGCGTCAGAATATCCTGACAAGTTCGAAAAGGTGCGGCGTACGCTGCCGGAATATTTCGAGCGCGGCATGCGCGTGATGGAGATGGCCGGTCGTGCCGGCCGGCGGATCACAGAGGCCGCGGGGCAGAGCGCCGCGGAGGCTTGGGAAGAGATCGGAGGCTAAACCGGTTTCAGGACCACCTCACTCGATGCCGAGTTGCCTTCTGGCGTCAGGGCTGAGGCGCTCGGGGGTCCAGGGCGGAGTCCAAACAACGTTGACCGCGGCGCTGCGAATGCCGGGCAACTGCTCGAGGCGTGATTTTACCTGGGCGCTGATGTTCACATGCTCGGGGCAGCCCTGCGCGGTGAGAGTCATATCAACAGATACGTCCTGTTGGCTGTCCTCAACGGCCGTGAAATTCACTTTGTAGATCAGGCCAAGATCGACGATGTTCACCGGGATTTCCGGGTCGTAGCAACTCTTCAGCGCGCTCAGCACGTCTTGTTCAGTAACAGGCATGGGGATTTCTTTGATCAGTCTACATCAGCGATGGTGCCGGATGTCAGGGGCCTGCCATTCCACGTGCAGAGTTTCTTCGAGACGCGCGCGAAGCTTCTCGTCCGTTACTGACAAAATATAGTTGTCGTGCTTAAGGAAATATTCCCGCCGCGGGCCGCTGCCCACCCTTTTCACTAACCAAACCTCTGGCATTCCGGAAAAAGTGTAAAGATAACCCCCGCCTTCGCGGCGTTCCTCGATCTTAAGCTCAACAAAGGTTTGAGGCTTGGGAATGAAGACAATGTCGAGGTCCCCGAAATTCGTCCTGAAGCACGCCTCGCCTTCTACGGTGCTGCGTGGCACTCCGTTTTCCCAAACCAGAAAGGCGCTGCTGAATTTTGTTGGAAAAATGCAGTCGACGACGAAGCCGCGTGCCTCCAACGTCTTTTGCAAGTCCATGGCGTCGTTGTAGGCGGGATTGTCAGGAGCGATCAGGGCTGCAGGTCGAGGACAGTTCTCAGGCTGCGCAAGCAGACGAGAATGCGACAAAGCGAAAAGTACAGCGAAACCGGCGACGAGGCGGGCAGAAGCGAGTCTGAGCATGACAACTTTGGTCGACTGATGGCGGCCAGACAGTATCTAGTATCACAGATGCTCTCTGGTATACCCAAAGTTGGTGGTCTGGTACAGTCTTTTGGTAATGACACCAGAGGCGAAGCAAACGATCCAGCTGGCGCTCGTGGTGGCGATGGTGGTTGCCGGCGTGCGCACGGGATACGTCCTTTATCAGCGGCATGAGGATGCGGTCGCTGCGCGGAAGCAGAAGCTAGCGCAGGAAGTGGGATATTCCAACCCGGATTATTACGTCACGCCGAAAAAACTCTATCCCTACGATTTGAAAACGGCGAAGCAGTTGACCCAGCAGCCGGTTTGGGTGAAGGAGGGATACCGGTACACGTACTACGGGTATGACGCGGCGCGCAAGCGTATGGACTTTGAGCATGAAGCAGGGCTGCTGCTGCCGATCGAGAAACTTGCCATCAAAGACGTGGTCATAGCGAAGCCTCCGGGCGCCGGACAGCGGCCGCAAATGATGGCTGTGTTTGAGAAAAACGGAAAAAGCTGTGCCGTGCCGATCGGATTTGAGGCCGAAGGCGAATACAGAGTTTATTCCGACGAAATGTTCTTTGTCGAAGATCCGCACGAGTTGTACAAGCACTGGCCTGCGAATGTGTGGGATGCGGTCGCGCGGCATGAAGTGAAACCGGGAATGAATGAACTGCAGGCGGACTTTGCCGTTGGCATGGGCGTTCCGGATGCGGGCGATATCTCCTACGAGAAGACAGTGCGTTATCCGAATGGCGGCAAGCCGCTCGTGGTGGTGTATCACGCGGGGAAAGCGGCGGAGATTAGGAGCGGATTGCCGGGATCATGATGGCCGGGATCGTGAGCTGCAGATTGGGGTGTTCTGAAGTTCCGATCACCGAAACGTGCGCCGGCGGACGCGAGGGCGGGCGGGAAACGATGGTCCGCGCGAGTTGATCGTCATGCTGCCACCAGCCATGGAAGGCAGATGAGCCTTGATAACGAACCTGCAGTGGGCGCCAGGAGTCAGCAGATGTGCGAGGCAGTACCAGGCATGAACTTCCGGAACATTTGCGATTTGTCGGGAATGCCGTGCCGAGATTGATCTCGACACTCCTTGTGTCGAGCCGCAGTCCTTCCTGCAGAGCCTTCAATGCGCTCTCCTTTGCGCTCCAGAGCACAGTGACGAGCGGGGGCCGATTTTCGGCAGGGGTTTGCTGAATCACCTTCTGCTCGCTGGCGGTGAAGTAATCGCCCACAAAGTTGTCGCTGCGCGGCTCGACGGCCTCCACGTCACATCCGAGACTGGCCTCGCCCGCTTTCCTCGGGCGCGATGCCAGGGCACAGAGGGCAACGCCGGAGCTGTGACTGAGCGAGATGCCAACAGGAGCCAGTTCACCGGAGAGAAAAACTTCCGGCGATCCCGACGCTGCGGCGCGGATTTCAATGGCCGCAAGGGCGCGATGGTCAGAGGACAGGTTGAAGCAAGTAGCGATAGCCTGTTTTGCGGTCCAGCGTCCCAGGCGCCAGTCGGCATGGCGTTTGGGGAAACGCAGTCGGGCGAGGCTAGTCGCTTCCTGCGCGCTAAGCCAATCATCTCCGGCCGGGACATTAACTTCTCTCTGCTCCAGCCAACAGACGTCCTGCACAGATTCGCAGGGGGCGAGTTCTTCCGGACAAGCTGGAATGCCGCTCATAAATTCTTCCGCCGCCGCTAGGCCGCTTCTATGACCTCGACCGCTTCTTTCCGGTACGTATTCTCCTCTGCCCTCATGCCGCGCTCCACGGCATCGATCAAGTAAGGACGCAGGCTCCCGGGCAAAATGATGCGATTCAGCGCGCCTACACTCAATGCGCGGTGCACGCTGTGAACGCGATCAAACTCAGCAGCCATCTCTCCCAGTTTTTCCGAGTGCACCGACTTGAACAGCTCGGTCCACTGCGCACGCAAGCGTGCTTTCTCGGCGCCCTCGGCCTGAAGCATCGCCTGGTTGAGTGCCTGCAGGCGCTCATCTTTGCGAGTGCGGGCTTCGACCTCACTGGCGAAAACCACGGCCGCGGCCGGCGCGCCGCCGATGACGGACGCGTAGGTTCCTTCCAGCGCCGAGACTTCCAGTTGCTCGTTCAGCGCGCGAGAAAACACCACGTAAGCTCCCCCGTGATAGCGCGAGATCACGCAGAACACGATCGGGCCCTTGAAGTTCACTACGGCTCGTCCAATTTCCGCGCCGTACTCTAGTTGCAAGCGGCGCATGGACTCCGGCGAACCATCAAAGCCTGAAAGATTAGCCAGGACCACGACCGGCCGGTTCGCGCTCGCGGCGTTAATGGCGCGGGCAACCTTCTTCGAAGATTGAGGGAACAGAGTTCCAGCGGACCACTGATCGGGGCCGTCGGCGGGAACAAAGCCCATGCGCGGCACAGACCGCGATTCGAAGCCAATGAGGCAGACAGGATAGCCGCCCAGGTGCGCGTCCCAGACCACTGCGGTTTCAGCCGCCCGCATACCGGCCCAACGTTCCAGCGGCGGATGGTCCTGATCGACGGTCGCCATCATCACGCGGCGAATGTCGAAAGGCTTCTTGCGGCCAGGATTGGTTTCATCCGACAGAATCTCGCCCACGCTCGCGAAACCTTCCTCGCCGTTTTCACTATGGGGATACTTCCGCACGTCCCGATCGACGGGATCCGCTGTTTCGGCGCGCCGTGGGAATCGCTCGCCGGGCAACACGTAAGTGTGATCGTAGTAGCGGAAAAGGATGTGGCAGGCCTCGTTGATGTCGTGGGCCCAATACTGCGCCTGCCCGTTAACCCCCATGATGCGGTCGTATCCGCCAATGCCCTGATTGTCTTCGGCGGAAATGCCGCCGGAATAATCGAGCGCACGCTTGCCGGTCAGGACCATGGCGGCTTTGGGAGTCATAACCAGAATGCCGCGAGTATGCATCAGCATGGTGGCCTCGGCATTCCAGTAGGGCTGCGCGCCGACATTAATGCCGTTGACCAGGAGATTGACTTCGCCCCCGGCTTGCGTGAACTCGACCAGGCGGCGCAAAACACGGGCAATCCAGTCCATGTTCTCGACGCCGCTTTCCATGGAGATCTTCGCGCCCGCGGAGATGGGGAACCATTCCAGGGGCACGTGTTTCCGCTGCGCCAGATCGAGCGCGGCAATAATGACGCGGCATTCCTTCTCGGCCAGAGCTCCCAGATCCTTGCTGGGATCGCCCAGGAGCAGAACACGCGTCATCCCTTCGGGGTACCGCGCCGTGAAGTTCCGGATCACCCCGACGATGATGTTGGCCTTGTTTTCGCCGTGCGGACGGAGGACGGGCACGAGGCGCTCGCCGGTTTCGTCGAGATCGTGCTCCATGAAGTCGCCGGGAGGAAATTCGGCGCGCATGTCTTCGCGTGCCGGCGTGAGCATTTTGACGATCTCGTAGGGATAGACCATTCCGCGCTGGCGGACACGTATGACTTTCTGATCGTATGCGCTGAGCGGCTTGAGCGGCAGCAGTTTATCGGCGGGGCGGAAGGTGATGAGCAGGCCGCTGCCCACCGGGCTGGAGATGCGCACGACTAGGTCGCGCAGTTCACCGGTGGCGGGATTGGGAATGCGCGCGCGGACGACGACTTGTTCTAGGCCCAGACCTTCAGTGGCTGGGGCGAGACGGCGCACAATGTCATGCAATTCATCGGGCCGCAGGTGGAGGGGAGGCCAGACATAGAGAAAGACGCGGTTCCAGTACAGGCGCTCCTGCGGACGGCGCCTCGACTGCCATAGCCGGATGGCAGCGAGCGCTTCCATCAGCATGCGCTCAAGATGGGGCAATTGCACGATACGGCCGGCGACGTCACGCACTGGCGTGACGTCGCGCACCTCCGCCGCCGCAAAAAGGCGTTCATCCTTCGGATTATCACGAGCGATGGCATGGATCAGATAGACGTCTTCGACCGACGGCAGGCGCTCGATTTTAAAATTGCTCAGCCGCCACAAATGCAGGCGCTTGCCCATCATGGGATGCAATCCGCGGTACAGCTTTTCCTCGCTGTATCCGCTCTCGCTGCGGCGATAGGTAAAGTGCTGCATGTCGCGCGCACGCCGGCCCTGTTCTCGAGCGGCGACCGACGCCACGATTCGCCGGATGGTCCGCGGGAACTGGACCTGGTTCAACATGGTACGCACTTCGCTCTCCGTGGCGTCGGGGTCCGGCAGCTGACCGGAATGGCAAAGGCTGAAGTCGATCACGATGTCGTGATCCAAAGGGATCTCGGCAATCGCCGGCAGGAGCGCCTGAGCTGCAGCCGTAAGGTTTGAATATTCCGTGTGAGTCGCGAAGACGTGAATCCGTTTGCCTTCGTAATCGTATTCGGCCGAGACGTAGCAAAGTTCTCCGGCAAGGGAGCACGTAAGGCTCTGGAGATTGCGAATGCGGTAGTACCGGCGCGTGAGCACCTCAAGCATGGTGTGGCGCAGCGCGGCATCGGCAGCCGGGAAGCGCGAGACAAACAGCCCTGCCAAGAGCTGCGGGCACTCGATCAAGGCGTGAATTCTGGCGCGCCTGTCGGGAGCATCCGGATGCGCCGCAAGATTCGCCAAATGATCTTCGGCCTCTTCGTAGACTCGATCGCGGGCTTGCTCAAACAGGGGCTGATCGAAATAGCGGTAGCGCACCTCCCGGGCCAGGTCGCTGACCGAAGGATAAGGCTCGTGCGTAATGGAGAGGATTCTCTCGAGGAGTGCCCTGAAGTCTGCGTCAGCCCGGGGATTGGTTGCTTTGGCCTGCTGCAGGCGCCGTTCGAGAATGTCGAGAATAGGAGCGGTTTGCTGGTCCATCCGCAGATGCGACTTGCAGATCCAGAGCAGACTTTCCTTTAGGCCAGCCGAACCATCGAGACCTGGCACATTGAAGTGCGCCAGAGCACGCTGCAAGGCTGCGACAAACGCGGCGGGCAGTCCCTCGCCACAGGTCTCGACGGAACGCAAGAAGGAGAACAGGTACGACTCGGCGCTCGGCTCCTCCGCACTGGCGCGATGATTGACTTCCGGCTCCCGGTGAAATAGTGCGCAGATGTCGACAAAGATACTGAGAATCTCGTTCTCGCAGGTCTGGACTTCCTCGTTACTGCCGGGACATTCGCGGCTCCATGCAGCGAACTCTCGAGCACACTGCGCTGGATCCAGATCAAAGCCCAGCAGGAGCTGGCGCAGGTCGCGGAGGACATCCGCGCATTGCGCTGCGGAAGCCGACGGCTTGTCGTCCATCGTTTGCCATGCCCCAAAGACCAGACGAGGCTGCGGATCTGCCGCTTGTTCGGTCGTGTTGGCCTGGATCTGAAGCAGAGGAGCGCCGGTATCGACTTGCACGTTCGGCATGATCATCACTTGCCGGACGGTGCCGGGGAACGTAGCGATGATCTGGGTTTCCATCTTCATGGCTTCGAGCACAGCCAGGCGGTTTCCGACCGCGACCGCGTCGCCGGGCTTTACGGCGATCGATACGACAACCGCCGGTGCCGGGGCATGGATGATCCCTCCGTCGTCGCGCTCCACGCGATGCGCAATTCCATTCACTTCAATTCTTGCGCACAAACCCTGCAAGGCAGAGATGACATGAAAACGATGACCGAAGACGGTCAGCCAACAATCAAACTCACCGCTTCGCTCAATGCGGGCGTCGATCCGTTTTCCGTCCACCTCGACGCGGTAACAGTGGGGACCGAGCCGCAGAGTGCGAACAAAGTAAAGATGGCCACGATGACGGAAGGACAGGTTGTGTCCGATCTCGCTCCGCACATGCGGACGGCCTCTTGCCGCAGAGGCATAAAACTGGGCCTGCTCTACCGCCAACTCGGCATCGTAAGCACCAATGGCGGCCTGGATCAGAGCGACGTCACCGAACTTGCCGTTCACTTGGTTGCTATCTGCCGCCATGCGGTCAAGCCAGCCGACGTCAACTTCTGCACGCTGAACTTCATCCCGTCCCAGCAGATCCAGCAGGAATGCTTTGTTGCTGGTGCCGTCTTTGAGTACGATGACACTTTCCTTAAGCGCGCGGCGAAGGCGAGAGAGTGCTTCGGCTCGGGTTTGCCCGTGGCCGATGATCTTGGCGATCATGGAGTCGAAGTCGGCTGGAACGCTGTCACCCTCGCACACTCCGGTGTCGACTCGCACGCCCGGGCCAGTGACCATGCGAAAACGCTCCAGCCTTCCTGGAGCCGGTGCGAAGCCGTTTTCGGCGTCTTCCGCGTTCAGGCGCACCTCAATTGCATGACCGACTGTATGGGGAGCCTCGCCTTCCAGGCGGCCGCCGCGTGCGACATGAATCTGCAGCTTTACCAGATCGAGACCGGTGGTGCATTCCGTAACCGGATGTTCCACCTGCAGCCGTGTGTTCACTTCCATAAACGCGAAGCGATGGCTCTGCGGCTCGTAGAGAAACTCCACCGTGCCCGCATTGGTATAGTCAACAGCGCGGCAGAGGCGAACGGCGGCCTCGCGAACCAGTGCATCCTCTTCCGGAGAAATGCCTGGGGACGGGGCTTCCTCGATGACCTTTTGCTGCCGGCGCTGGATGCTGCAGTCGCGCACGCCCGCTGCCCAGGTCGTGCCGTAGTGATCGGCGATGATCTGCACCTCGACGTGGCGCGCTCCTTGGACCAGTTGCTCAAGGAAAATTGTGGGGTCACCGAAGGCTTTCGACGCCTCGGAACGGGCGCTCTCAAAGGCGCGCGGCAGCTGGTCGGCGGAGAGCACGCGGCGGATCCCACGCCCACCGCCGCCCGCAGCAGCCTTAATGAGGAGCGGGAAGCCGAGGCGCTCGGCGTGAAACAACGCCGCGTCCACAGTCTCGACCGGGCCACCACTCCATGGAGCGACCGGAATCTGGACTTGCTCGGCGAGACGCTTGGCAGCGATCTTGTCGCCCAGCTGCCGCATGACATCACCGCTCGGTCCGATGAACACAATACCCATGTCGCGGCAAAGGTCCGCGAAGGCGGCATGTTCGGCCACGAATCCCCATCCCACCCAGGCGGCATCGGCCCGGGAACCGGCCAGGGCCCGCTCGAGACCCGCGTACTCGAGATAGCTGCTCTTGGGGCGATGGGTTTCGGGATCGTTGAACAGAGCTGCGCCGAGCGAGACGGCTTCATCGGCCTCGCGCACGAACATGGCATGGCGATCGGGCTCGGTGAAAAACGCGATCGTGCGCAGCGAGAGGTCGCGCTCCTGGCTAAGTTCGCGGGCAGCGTGGATGAAGCGCATGGCGGCTTCGCCACGGTTAATGATTGCAATGCGTTGAAATGCCAGTTCCATAAGCGCTCCGCGAGACGACGTGGGCTTGCAGGATTGCGCTTTCAAGCCGCCAATGTTTCACGCCACCAACGCGGCCTCTTCGGATATTGCGGCCTGCAGCGTCTTCAGACGCACCGCTTCAATGCCCTGGGGCAGAGCTACCGTCTTGTAGCCGCTGAGACGCAGGTAGCAGTTTCCTCTCTGGTCGATGACTTCGGCGGCAAAGATGTTTTGATCTTCACTAGGGGTAACTACGGCATATAAACGGCCTTCCGCCAAAGCCGGCGACCGGAACAGCGAGACTCGATCTACGTGCTGTGGCAGGCCCATGCGCGACTGGAGTCCCATTTCCCAGACTCCTGCAGTCTGGAAACAAAGCTCGATCAAACGGGGTGCCATCGCCGTGGGCGCATCCGCGGGATGGTGATTCGGCGGCAGGTCTTTTGCCATCAAGCCGACGATCTGCGATCCAGTGCGCCGCGCCTTCTCCACTACCTGGTACGCCGGTCCGTGGAAGTAGAGTTCATAGATGTCAGCGGCTTGGACGGCGCTGCCCTGCGGTTCTACAGCGGCCTTGCTTATGGGAGCCTGCACCGGTTGTTTTGCCAGTCGCACTCGCGCTGTGAAGTGAATGGTCCGCTGAGGTTCCGTCTGAGTAGGCAGAACACGTTCGCCGATCAAGCGACAATCGGCGACCAGCGCCTCTCCTTGCGGATGAACCTTTACCTCGACGCGCACGGTGCGCGCCTCTCCGCGATAAAACTTGAACGGAGCGAGGAAGTTGACGTCTTCAATCGCTTCGACGTGCCAGCCGGGAAGGAATTTCAGCGCCGCTTCCGCAAACGCTTCGATTCCCATCACGCCTGGCAGCACGGGCGTGCCGTCAATTTGGTGATCGTGGAGGAAAGGCTGAGTGGCAGGATTCAGTGTAGTTTCGATCGCATACCCGTCGAACAAGCTGATAGAGGCGACTTTGTCGGCAATCGGCCCGTTCAGTGGCGTCGGCTCGCGGTCCGCTTCCGAAGGGGAAGTCTCAAGTCCGCCGTCGCTATCCCATTCGTTAAGCAAAACGCCGAGGTGCTGACCGATCACGATCTCGCCGCGTGTGCCGCCGACGGTAAGTTCGCGGCGTATGAGCGGAATGCCGGCTTCGGGCGGAAGCATGTCGATGCCGGCGAGTTCCATGACTTTTGGAATCGATCCGCGCGTGGCCATTCCGATGCCCCCCCAGGCTGTCCAATCAATCACGATGCCGCGCGTAGCCGGCCGGCTGGTGCGGAAGTTCGACGTGATCTTGCACAGCAGATCGTTGGCTGATGAGTAGTCGGTCTGTCCGACGTTGCCGAAGCGTCCGGCGATCGAACTGAAAGCTACGGTCGCACCAAGCGGCTTGTCGCCGATGGCGCAGAGGAGGTTGAAGAAGCCGTCCGCCTTGACGTCGAAGACAAGATCGAACTCGCGTGGATCCTTGTCGGACAACGAATGACTGCGATCCAGCCCGGCGGCGTGCAGCAGCACGTCGATCCGGCCGCTGCGCTCGCGCACTTGCGCGATTATTTTGCCCACGGCATCGGCGTCGGTGAGATTCACGCTGAAATAATGGGCCGTCCCCCCGGCTGCACGCACGGCTGCAATGGCCGATTGGGCTGCCTGCGCCCGCTCCAGGCTGGCGAGTTCCTTTTCCACCAAAGCCGGAGTCGCGCGTTGACCGCGACCCTGAATGCGCGCGAAAAGATCGCGCTTCAAATTCTCTTTGTCGTTGATGAAGCGCTTCAGATCCAGATTGGCAGGAGCGGGCTCGGGCACCAGATCGAGCAGGTAGAATGTGCCGCCAGAGGCTGCAGCCAGATCTGCGGTGATGGCCGAAGTGATGCTGCCGGCCGCACCCGTCACCACGAAGACGCAGTTCTTGTCGAGCACCATGCCCGAACGGCCGTCGACCGCAGGCTGTTCCTGGAGGCCGATCGTCCAGCGCTGCTCGCCCGTGTACCCGATTTCCAGCGCTCCGGGGTCGCGCAGAGTTTCTGCAATGAGCAACTCCGCAATCGCGACTGGGCCACGTGCTGTCTCGAAGTCGACCGCTTTGACGGTGCAGTCGGGCCGCTCGCGCTTGAATGCCTTGGCAAAACCAGTGACGGCGCCCCCAAGCGGGGCTGAAGCTCCCGCTTCGTCGTAACCGTGATGTCCACCCAGGCGCGTGGCTGTCACCAGGAATGCTCCGACGCGACCGAGTTCTTCGTAGAGCGTTCGTGCGGTCGTATAGAGTGACTTCACGCGAATGCGCACGGCTTCACGCCAAGCACCAAGATCGAGATTGCGGATGTCTCCTTCGTTGTCGAGAGCGGAGAGCCAGTAAACTCCCTGAATAGTGCCCGTGCCAGCAGAGAGCCAGTTCTTGAGCAGACGCGTCAGAGTATCGGCATCGGGCGCGCCGTCAATTTGCAGAACCTCCACTCCGGCGGCCTTCAGGCGCTCGATCAGAGCAGTTGCGACGCCGTTCTTCTCAGGCATGATCACAACGCGGCTGCCGCGGCCGAGGTTTACACCAGTTGGTTTGCAAACATTCAGCGGCGGACGTAAAACTGGCGTGGGCACGCGTCGGGGAATGGCATTTGCGGCATCAAGGCTGGCAAGCGCCGGGCGCGCAGGCTCGGCTGCGCGCACAGCTGCGGCCTCCTCTACCCTGAGATCGTCCTTCCTCGCGACTGCAGGAGCCTGTGCGACGAGACTGGCCCGCTCGCGTGCAAACTTGATGACATGGGCAAGCGTTGGGAAGTCGCGCAGCTTGAGAGTCTCGTCGCGAGGGATGTTGTAGGCGGCTCGCACCGCGGCAAACATCTCTGCTTGCTTGACTGTATCGACGCCGAGGTCGGCTTCAAGGTCGAGATCGAGATCGAGCATGTCCTCGGGGTAGCCGGTTTTTTCCGCGACGATTTCGAGGACCTTTTTCTTGATCGCCTCGCCGGAATCTAGCGCTGTCACTACGGTCTTGGGAGCGGCGGTCGCGGGCTCGGCCACTGGTCGTGGAGATGCCGCGGGAAGTGGGGCCGTCGAGGATGAAACTGGCACGGACTTGCCTGCCAGATCAGGCCGCTTCTCGTACACGAAGCGGATCACGTGGGCAAGCGTTGGGTAATCACGGAGTTTGCGGTTTTCGTCGCGCGGAATGTTGTAGATCTCGCGAATGGCCGCGAACATTTCCGCTTGTTTCACAGTATCGACGCCCAGGTCGGCTTCGAGGTCGAGATCGAGGTCGAGCATGTCTTGCGGGTATCCCGTTTTCTCTACGACCAGCGCCAGGATGCGCTCTTTAACGGCGTCATCGGCGCTAGGGTTAGGTGCGACGGCTGCGGGGTCGGGTGCCATCGGGCGTAGAGACACGCCAGCCTCGAGCGGCTTCGGTGCTGCTGGTTGGTCGGAGGCTGCTGCGGTGGCTGCGACGAAAGCGGCTGTGGCTGGGGCGAGTTCCGGTCGCCGCTCGTGCACGAATCGGATCACATGAGCGAGAGTGGGGAAGTCGCGCAACTTGATTTTGTCGTCGCGCGCGATCCCATAAGCCTCGCGGATCGTGGCAAATACTTCTGCCTGCTTTACCGTGTCCACGCCAAGGTCTGCCTCGAGGTCGAGATCCAGATCGAGCATATCGACCGGATAGCCGGTCTTTTCGGCAACGAGGGCCAGCACGCGGTCTTTCACGGAATCGCTGGCCGCTTTCGGTCGCGGCGTGCTAGCGAACTGGACGGGCAGCGCGGGCTTTGCCTGCACCTTTGGGAAGGCTTGATCGACCTTCTGCGAGATCGAAACCGAAGTCTGAACGGCTTGATCTATAGCTTGAGGTGCCTCCTTCACCTGCGTGATTGCAGCCTTCTCGGCCGACCGTGCTGGGACAGCTTCCGGAACTGGCGGAGCAGGAGCTTGGGACTTCTGAGCGGCCTCGGCAGCACGGGCTGCGGCCGCTTGATCGCGAACGCGCAACGTACGGTGCACGACTTCGAGCTCTGCAGCGAGATGTCCGGCGATCTGGCTCAGCCAGCTCTTCCAGCAGTTTTCATCCACGATGCGATAGGCATATCCGAGAGCGTTCGGTCGCGGACGTACGCCACTCTTGGTGTCGACCCGGCGCAACAGGGTCATGCTGACCTGCGAGCCGAAGCCCGCCCCCAGGCGCAACGCGTAGTCGATTGGATAGATGCCGCCTTTTGACAGGTTCAAGGTACCCAGCTCAGGATCGACTTCTTTGAAGTTCGCCACCGGCGGAACAACGCCAGTTTCGAGTGCCTTGACTGCTAGCACGTCTTCGATGCCGGTGCCCATCGCGTGACCCGTCAATCCCTTCGTATTGGCGATGACGATCTGGTCGGCGGCGTCCCCGAATACGCGCCGCAGCGCGTGAATCTCGGCCGACGCGCTGCCGCCGCGCGCCGGCGTATAGGTTTCATGCGAAACGAAGACGGTGTGAGGCGCGATCTGTTTGCGCGAGATGCCGCTGCCAGTCTCGGCCTTCGAAATGAGGTCTTCCATGATGCCGCCGATGTGCTCGACGTCGAGACGGGTGCCATGGAACGCGCTGTTGGCCGTGGCCGCGCTCAGCACCTCGCAGATGGATTGAATCCCGCGTTCGCGCGCGGCGTCGTTGCTTTCCACGACCATACCGGCGGCGCCCATGCCGACAATCAGGCCGTGGCGGCGGCGATCGAAAGGCGTGGCAGCTTCTTCCACAACTTCGTCAGTAGCAGCGGCGCCGCTGGCCAGGAATCCGGCGCCAAACCACTCAATCAGCTGGTCGGAAGTAATGTCGTCGGCGGAAACGATGATCACCCGGCGGCAGCGGCCCGCGTGGATCCAATCTTCCGCGAGTGCGACGGCCTGTGTGGTGCTGGCGCAGGCCGAATTGATTTGCGTGTTCGGTCCCCGCGCGCCGATGAATTCGGCAAACTGCGAATGCCCCATGGCCAAAACTCGCAGCAGGAAGCGGCGATCGAAGATGTACGGCTCTTTCTCGATGGCGTCGCGCAGCTCCTCCAGCCGACGCTCCATCTCCTGCTCGATGATGAGATTGCCGTTCGACTTTTCTACCCGGCCGAGCAGATTCTCGAGCAGCGCCGCCTGTTCGCGGCGGGAGCGGTCACCGTAGAACCTGGCCATTTCGTCGGCATAGGCGTCGTAGCCCGGAAAAGCGGAAGCGAAGATGACGCCAGTTTCGTCGCGCAGCGAGTCGGGCAACGCCCAACGGTCGGGCAACTGCGTGCCCTTGCTGGTCGTCTTGTAGCGCATCACGAGCGGAATTCCGGCATCGCGGAGGGCATCAAGGCCGACTGCGATCGCGAGCTGCGTTACGCGATCGAGCGCGGCGATGCGCTCGGCGGAGACGCCGAATTCTTTCTCCAGGTCGAATGCACCTCCCCGGCCCGCCAGCTTGATGACGTCGGCGACATTGTTGATGGTTTCGAAGGTCGGCCCGCCGTTGTCGCTCTTGACCAGTCGCGTGATGTGCTTGTCGAGCATGGCGCGGCGCAAGCGCGCCGGAATCAGATCGATGAATTGGTCGCCGCGCAGGATGCGGGCAACGTTGGAGTCGTCGAAAATATGCTCGGTTCCGGGTAAGCCCAGAGCCGCGCCGGTGATGACGACGGGAGCTGTGGGGGATGGTTTCGTCTCGCCGCCGTAGATCTGCCAGCCGCGCTCAAGGACGTCGGCAAAAAAGCGGCCTAGCTCGTCGTAATGGTTGCCATCGTGCGACTGTGCCACATACTGTGTCACCTGTGCGGGCGCCCTTGCAGCACTGGCTAAAGCAGGCGATTTCAACATGGGCACTGGCATGGGCTGAGCAGGTTGCGCCGCGACGGACACTACCGGCGTATCGGCGAGCGTGTCCGCTAATCCAGCGCCCAGTCCCGCGGCATAAAGGCCGCACAAGGCCTGGTTGAAGGACACGATATCGCCGAACTTGGGGTGGTTGGTGAACAGCGAGACCACGTCGCCGCGGTCGCTCAGAACATCCTCCGCGAATCCTTGAAGAGCCTTCTTGGGTCCTACTTCTACGAATACGCGTGCTCCGGCTTCATAGAGCGTCCGCAGGCCCTTCACGAATTGCACTGGCGCCGCGACTTGCCTGGCGAGGATGTCGAGCATTTTCGGAACGACGTTGGAACCGATGGGATAGAACTCGCCATCCACGTTGGCGACAATCGGAATGCGCGGCAATTCCAGGTGCAGGCGCTCGAGCGTATGGCGCAGCGGCTCGCTTGCCGGAGCAACTATCGATGTGTGGAAAGCGTGACTAACCGACAGTTCCGCAACTTCGTATCCCGCCTTGCGGAAAACCTCGACAGCTTGGTCGACAGCTTTGCTGGCTCCTCCGATCACGGCCTGCGACCGGCTGTTAATGTTGGCGATGACGAGATAGCCGTCGATTGTCTTCAGCAGCCGTTCGATTTCGGTCAGCGGCGCAAAGATGGCTGCCATCTTGCCGTTATCGGCGAGCGACACACGGGTCATTTCCCGGCCGCGGGCGCTCACGGCTTCGAGGGCATCGGCGAAGGGCAGCGCGCCGGAGGCGACCAGAGCTCCGTATTCGCCCAGGCTGTGGCCCATAGTGAAGTCCGGCACGATGCCATAGGCGGCGAGCAGCTTGGTCAGGGCGAGATCGGTGGCGAGCACGGCGGGCTGGGTGATTGCGGTCTGGCGGAGATCGTCTTCTGCTTTCGCTACCGCAGCCGAGTCAGCTTGATCCACGAAGATGAATGTGCTCAGCGGCTTGCCGATCAGTGGCGTCATGATGCGATCGGCCTCCGCGAAAGTATCGGCAACGATCGCTTCGGCGGCACACAACGGGCGCAGCATGTTCACGTACTGCGAGCCTTGGCCAGTATAAAGGAACGCTACCTTCGGTGCCGGGCCTTTTCCGCGAAAGATTCCCTGTGCGCGCAAAGCCTTCCAGACAGCGGGCTGGTTCGCGGCAAGCGCCTTAAGCGCCTTGCCCGACTTGTCGGCCAGATCGGCGGCATCGGCGTAGTCGATTGCGATGCGCTCCGTAGCGCACAGGTCGGCCTTGTTGGGTGCTGTGGGCGCAGGAGTGCGACCCGCCTCTGCTTCTTTTGTTACCGCACGCAGTCGTTCGGCCAGCGCAGCATCGGAAGCAGCCCCGATCACCAGAGCACCGCGCAACGGCGCCTTGCAGGCGGGGGTTGAAGATATGGAGGACGAAGATGAGGACAGACTCGCAGGGGGAACTTCTTTCGCGTTCATGATGGCCTCATTACTTGGAGAGTTATGAAAGTCACTAACCGCAACCGACCGTTTTCCGTTGCCAGTGAGCCGGTGGGGAATGTGCTCTTCGAGCACGAGATGAAAATTGGTGCCGCCGAAACCGAAAGCGCTCACTCCCGCACGACGGGGAACGTCGTCGGGAGCCGCCCACGGCTGCAGTTCAGTATTGACATAAAGCGGCGAGTGGGCGAAATCGATATCGGGGCTGGGATGCTCACAGTGCACACTCGGAGGCATGACCTTGTCGCGCAGCGCGAGCGCGGTCTTCAGCAGGCCGGCAGCGCCGGCCGCTCCCTTGAGATGGCCGATGTTCGACTTCACTGACCCCAGGGCGATCGAATGAGTCGGAACGTTGTGACTACCGATAACCTCAGCCAGACTCTGCGCTTCGACTACATCGCCCACCCGCGTGGATGTGCCGTGACCCTCGATCAGAGTCGCTGTTGCAGGTGAGAGGCCCGCATTCTTCCAGCCACGTTCAATGCACAACTTCTGGCCGACAGGATTCGGGGCGGTAATACCTTTGCCCTTGCCGTCGCTCGAGGCTCCAATGCCGCGGAGCACAGCGTAAATCTTGTCGCCGTCGCGCTCGGCATCGGCGAGGCGCTTCAACAGGAAGATGGCGGCGCCTTCGCCCATGACAAAGCCGTCGGCGCCTTCGGCATAAGGGCGCGTGCCGGTCGCAGAAAGTGCACCGATCTTGCAGAACTTGACGAAGGTCTGGGCTCCCATATTGCGGTCAATGCCGCCGGTGATTACTGCGTCAAAATCGTTCGCGATTAGTCCCTCAGTCGCGGCAGTCATGGCCGCCATCGCCGAGGCGCAGGCCGCGTCGCATACAAAGTTCGGACCGCGAAAGTTGTAGATGTTGGCTATGCGTCCCGCAATGCAGTTCGCCAACTCGCCGGGCATGGTGTCTTCCGTGATTTCGGGAAGATGCTTGCCGATGCGGTCGTGCAATTGTTCTGTGATGTCTTTCCGCACCGCTTCCGGCAGCGCCGCGAAGCTGGCGATTCCGGCAAGTTCGTGGGCATATTCCGGGAACTGCACGCGCAGCGCCGTCAGATAGTGCT
Source organism: Candidatus Sulfotelmatobacter sp. (assembly GCA_030041475.1). Classification (GTDB taxonomy): domain Bacteria; phylum Acidobacteriota; class Terriglobia; order Terriglobales; family Acidobacteriaceae; genus Sulfotelmatobacter. The sequence continues at coordinate 41,415 of JASHNU010000073.1, read as the reverse complement.
TTTCGCCGGCCATGGCGTTGCCCAGAATGACGGCCACGCGGTCGGGATCAAGCGGGCGTTTCGGATAGCCGTAATCCTCCAGAGCCTCACGCGTGGCCGCGATGGCCCACTTTTGCGCCTGATCCATTGCATCTGTGACGCGCGGGGGAATCGCCAGGCGCCACTTCATCGGATCCCAGGGATAGTCGCGCACCCAGCCGCCGATCTTCGAATATGTTTTGTCAGGCGCGGCGGGATCCGGATCGTAATAAAACGATGGGTCCCATCTTTCGGGCGCAACTTCAGTGATGCTGTAGCGGCCGCTCTTGATGTTTTCCCAGAAGGCCGCGACGTTGGGGGCGTCGGGGAGAATGGCTCCCGCTCCCACGATTGCGATGGCGCGATAGGCTGTGTCTTCCATGATGACACTCCTGTGCAAACCCGGCAGGCAGGTTGCATGCAGATAGTCGGGCGTCGAGAACTCAGGCGGCGAGGGCGGGCTTCGCCACGCGACTGTAGAGGACGTCGGCTATGTAATCCATGTCAGAGACCAAACCCGCTTGTGCCCGATGCACGGCGGGGAACTGCAAACTTGTTTCAAACGCGGGCATCTCGGCGTCGGTCACGCCGCCGGCTCCCGCGATCCAGCGCAAACCTTCTTCCGTGACCTTGAGCGCGGCTTCGCGAGCAAAAATGCGGCTCAACGCAGCCAGGGCCGACGGGTCAAAACGGCGGTTCGTCTTCTCGTGACCCTTGCCGTCCGCCAGACGGGAAGCTCGGCGAGCCAGGCTGCCTGCGCATTCGGCGTAAGAGATCCATTCCCCAATCCGCAGGAGAATGTGCTGGAAGCGGGTGAGCCGTGCGATGCGCGCCTTCTCAAGAATCTCGGCCAGCGCGTGATGAGCAAGCGCCGCGACATCCGCGCCCACGTTGGGATGCTTGGCGTGCAGTGCTTCCAACTCGCGCGCCTTTTCGTGATAATGCTGGCCGCGCGTTTTGAGGTGAAGCTGCCAGCGGTCGCGGCTGATGGTCATCTCCATGATTTCGGAGGTGCCTTCGTAAATGGTCGTGATGCGCACGTCGCGGCTGATCTTCTCCACGATGTACTCGTGGGTGTAACCGTAGCCACCGAGGGCCTGAATGCTGGCGTCCGCCGCCTGATTGCCGGCTTCGGTCGCCATATATTTCGCGATAGCGCCCTCGGTGTTCAGGCTGCCTTCTCCAGCGTCGATGCGCTCGGCCGTTTCTTCGATGTAGGCGCGCGCGGCTTCCAGCCGCGCGACGTGCGGCACAATCAGCTTGTGGGTGTATCCTTGCTTCTCCGAGAGCGGCGCGCCGGCCTGAATGCGCTTGGTCGAGTAAGGAATCGCGCGGTCGAGAGCGGCCCATCCGCCACCGAGGCCGAACGCCGCGACCATGAGACGCGTGTAGCCGAATACAGCCTGCGCCTGCAGCAATCCCTGGCCTTCAACGCCGCCAATCAGGCGGTCCGGCGTGACAAAAACGTCGTTGAAGGCGAGGGCGGCGGTGTTGCTGAGGCGAATCCCGTGCTTGTCTTCAGGTTCGTCATGGGTGAAGCCCTTCGCGCCCGCCTCGACGACGAACCAGCTCGGACCGCTCGGCGTGTTGGCCAGCACTGTGTAGGCGCCCGCGATCCCGCCGTTGCTGATCCACTGTTTATTGCCGTTGATTTTGTACCCGACAGTCTTGCCATTTTCCACGACCGGGTCTGCCGTGGTGCGCAACGCCCCTAGATCGCTGCCCGCTTCTGGTTCAGTCGCGCCATAAGCAAAGAGCAAGCCTTCATCGGCGATGCGGCTGAGCCAAATTTTTTTTTGCTCGGGAGTCGCGCCCACGGTGATCGGATCGCTGCCGAGAAAAGTCGCCAGCACGGAAGTGGCAATGCCGAGATCGATGCGGGCCATCTCCTCGCAAATGACGTAGACGTCAAACGTGCCGCCGCCCATACCGCCAAACTCTTCGGGAATGAAGAGGAGTTGAATCCCCAGCTTGTCGGGGCTGCACATATCGCGCACGATGTCGAGCGGGCACTCATCGCGCTCGTCGAGCTCGATCAGCGTCTCGTCGGGCAGGCGCTTTTTGGCAAATTCCTTCAGGGACTTCAGGCTCAGCTTCAGCGTTTTTTGTGCAAGCATGATTCCACCTCTATTTGGCGGCGGCGCCACGCAGTTCGCGAACTTTCTCAGTTAGAAGGGGCAGAAATTCCAGGATGTCATCGACGATGCCGACGTCCGCAATCTGGAAAATCGGGGCCTTGGGATTTTTGTTGATGGCGATGAGGAACGGACTTCCCTTGATGCCGGCCAGGTGCTGGAATGCGCCGCTGATGCCGCAGGCCAGGTACACCTTGGGCTTCACGGTTTTGCCCGACGAACCGACCTGCCGGGATTTCTCCATCCACTTCGCGTCGACCACTGGACGCGAGCAACTCACCGCTGCGCCCAGCGCTTCGGCAAGTTCCTCCGCGATTACCACATTGTCTTTTTCCTGAATCCCGCGGCCGATCGAAACCAGAACGGCGTGCTTGGTGATGTCCACATCGCCGCCTTCGGCAACGATGGTCTCGATATAGCGCCGCTTTGCGGAAAGCGTGCCGACGGAAGAGGATTTGTCAACAACCTCGCCCGCGGCGGTCACATCGGGCTCCGGCTTGAACGCGCCAGGACGAACATTGATCACCGCGCCGGTTGAAATGTCGCAGCGCGCGTGGGTGCTGACCTGGCCGCCAAGCTCCTGGCGGACAACCTTGAGGAAGTTGCCTTCAACGCCCTCGATGGCCAGGACATCGGAAACGAAAGCCGCGTTCAGCTTGATGGAAAGGCCCGGTGCGAGATCGATGCCGAAGTGATCATGCAGGACGAGCACAATGCTGCCCGCCGGCAGAATGCTGACCAACGCATGACGCACGACTTCGGCGTTGGGATAGGCGAGGGCTTCGTTCGCGATCTTCCAAATCTCAGGGAAGGAAGTCTGGAGACTGCTGCACGCGGCGTCAAGGTTCGGCCCCCAGCCGGCAATGATCGCGGTGGGAGTAGCTGTGGGGTCGATCCTCTTTGCGGCCGCGAGAAGTTCCGCGCCAGAATCGTCGAACATGCCAGAGCGATGAATGATGTATGCAAAAATGCGCGGCATTATTTCAGCCCTCCCTTCGCAGCGACCAACTCGAGAACTTTGTCGGCGTTTTCTTCGCGGCTTCCGCGGAGAATCTCCGCTCCCTTGCCCGCCGCCGGAACGAAGTAATCGATGCGCCTCACCTTCGCGCCCGCTTCACCGACTGCATTCGCATCAACGCCGAGATCGGTCGCGCCGACTGTCGGAATGGGCACCGAGGCGACCTGCCGAATGCCCCGCATCCCGACGTAGCGCGGCTCGTTAATTCCAGTCTGAATGGAAAGGACGCAGGGCAGATCGATCTCATTGACCTCGCGATTTCCGCCTTCAATCTCGCGGCTGACCTTCAGTTTTCCGTCCTCCACCGCGATTGAATTCACCAGCGAGGCGAAGGGATAATCGAGCATCGCGGCCAGCATCCCGCCAACTTGCGCCGCGCCGTCGTCGGCCTGGACGCCGGTCAAAATCAGGTCGTACTTACCTTTCTGGACGAAAGCCTTCAGAACAGTTGCGATGCCCCGGCCGTCGGAACCGGCGAATGCATCGTCCGAGACGAGTGCAGCCTGATTCGCGCCCATGGCCAGCTCCCGGCGAAGAATCTCTTCGTCGTCTTCGCCGCCGACGGTCACCACTGTCACGTTGCCGCCAACGCGGTCGCGAATTTGCAGTGCTTCTTCGACCGCGTAGTTGTCGGGTTCGTTGATCGAATAGACGAGATCATCGCGCTCAATGTCGTTGCCCGCGGCATTGACCTCAATTTCGTTTTCTGACGTGTCGGGCACTCTTCGTGCGCAAACCAGAATTTCCACAGTTACCTCCCTGAGACGAGTTCCTGGTCTTCGAAAACTTTTCCCGCTTCTTGTTCCGCGGCCGGGACGCAGGCTATCTGCTGGTCCGCCAGTTCGGTCAAGTCAATGGCCGACATCTTGCCTTCCAGCCCCGCAACTTTGATCGCGTCTTCAATGTTGACCATGCAGAACGGGCAGGCGGTCACGATGACGTTGGCGCCGGCTTCGGCGGCCATGCGCACGCGGAGCACGCCCATGCGCTGCTCCTCTTTCGGTTCGTAGAACAACATCAGCCCGCCACCACCGCAGCAGAAGGATCGGTCGCGAGCACGCTTCATCTCCACTCGCTTCAGGCCGGGGATGGCATCGAGCACCTCGCGCGGATCGTCATAAACCTGGTTGTGGCGTCCCAGATAGCAGGGATCGTGATACGCGTAAACGCTGTTCTCGTTGTGAACGCGCTTGAACTGGATTTTCCCGCTCTTGACTTCGCGCGCAATCACCTGGCTGATGTGCTCGACCGGCGGGATGTCCTTATAGTCGTGCTTCAGTGCATTAAAGGCGTGCGGATCGGCCGTAACGATTTTTGTTGCACCTGAGGCCTGAATGGCCTCGGTATTGTGGTCGCGCAATGCGAGGAAGAGCGTCTCTTCACCGAAGCGGCGAACTTCGTGGCCGCTGTCCTTCTCCGCGGCGCCGAGAACGCCGAAGTTCTCACCAATGTGTGTGAGAATTCTGGCCGTGGAACGCCCGATGGACTGCATGCGATCATCGTAGGACGTGATGCTGTCGACGAAATACAAAGTGTCGGCGGGATTCTTTGCGCTGAGGGTCTGGACGGAGAAAGCGGCCTGAAAATCGGCTGCCTTAATCCAGTCGGCTTTCTTTCTTTCCATTTTGCCGTAAGGATTGCCGCGGCTTTCGAGCGCCTTCAGAGCCTTTTGCAGCGATTGCGGGACGTTTCCTTCGTCTACGAGACCGCGGCGCAGGTCAACAATCTTGTCGATATACTCAATCAGCAGCGGGCATTCTTCTTCGCATGCGCCGCAGGTCGTGCACGACCAGATTTCATCTTCTGAATAGATGGTTCCCACCAGCGGTCTGCTGTTGTGTGCTTTGCCGAAGACTGGGTACTGCTGGAACGCGTAATCCCTCGCTTTGATCGTGAGGAACCGCGGAGCGAGCGGCCTGCCTGCCGCGTAGGCGGGGCAATTGTCGGCGCAGCGGCCGCAATCGGCGCAGGAGTAGAAGTCGAGCATGTGCTTCCAGGTAAAATCTTCGAAGGTTTTAACGCCGAACGACTTCACCTGATCGAGATGCTCATCGGAAACACCCCAGCGCACCGGCTTGATCTTGCCGCGAACCAACTTCGCGAAATAAACGCTCAACAGCGACGTCTCGACGTGGAACTGGATTCCGAAAGGCCGATAGCAGAGTAGGAAGTAGAACGCCAGTTCGTGGACGAGATAGGCGCTAACGTTCAGAGTTGCAACAGTAGCCAATGGCGCCGAAGCAATGAGACCTTGCAGAATCCATGGAAGAGACAGAACGGCGAGTGCCTCCGCCGGTTGGCCCTGCTGCACATGACCTGCTGCTTTGCTGGCAGCAAAAAGACTGTCGGCTGCCATCAGCAGAGCAATAAGCCCCAGCAGAAATACGGCATCCGCCGTATGAGGTCTACCGAACTTCGCAGGCACTGCGTAGCGCGCTGGCTTGAACACCAACCGGCGAACCACAGCCACAATCATGCAGAGGAATACAACGGTTGCGGCATAGTCGGTGACGACGTCGTAGAGATGACCAAAACGTCCGGTGAGTCCGAGCAACTCGAAATGCTCGCGGCCGATGGTGAGCAACGCGAACGCACGCAATACCAGCAGAATGAATCCCGCAAAGATAAGAATGTGAAGCACTCCCGCGAACTTGTAGCGCGGGTGCTTCCACTGGCCGAACCAGTATTTAAAAACGTTGCCCAGGCGCGCGAGCGGGCGATCAAAACGGAAATCGCGCTGAGCACGGACGAGCGGCATCAGCCGTCTGGCGACGATGTAGGAAAAGCATACGACGCCAAGAAGGTGAATGGTCAGATACAAACTACGGCCAGGAACCAGCCAGTTTGTGGCGTCTGCAGGTGAATAGATACCTACCACGGTCTACTCCAGTGCGCGTGCGTTGGCTATGCAACATGAAATTGGGCCAGAAGTGTCTCCTGTTCCTTGGGGGCCGGTTCGGGTTGTCGTTTCGACTCGTTCGACTCTTGGGCCTTCGATTCCGCAGAAGACGACTCCGGTGACGAAGTGGCGCCCGCCGAAATGGGCGCAACGTCCGATTCGGTCTTCAACGGCGCGGTTGCCGCCGATCTCGCTCTCGATTTCCTGCCTGCCTGTTTCTTCTGCGGCGGCTTCACTCCAACAGCGGCGCCCAGTTCGGCGAAGCTCTGTTGCAGCAGTCGTTCCATCCGGTGAAGGTCGGGAGCAGCGTGCACATCGCCGCTGAAGCCGAAATAGACTCCGCCGTTGTAGCTGAGGATGGCGCAGTTGACGGCCATCTCGCCCCCGACCGGCACATAGGGATAGCACTCGACCATCTTGCGGCCCAGAAGGTAGAGCGGGAACTGGGGCCCCGGCACATTGGTGCAAACCAGGTTGAATGGCGTCACCGGCAGTTGGCTCGCCAGCGGTCCAACAAACGCCTGCAGGGAAGACGGAAACATGCCAATCAACCCGCCCGCCAGGCTGACCAACTCGGCGGCATGAACGCGCTTTAGAAACTCGGTGCGTTTGTGCGCCGCCTTGAGCAATTTTTTCGGTTGCCGGATATCCAGTGGGATCGTCACCGGAACCAGCGAGATCCGATTGCCCAGTTCCACTGCGCTGCCATTGCCACGCAGATTCACGGGCACCATGATGCGCAGCAGTTTTCCCCGGACCGGGTCGCCATGCAATTCGCAATAGCGGCGCACGGTCGCCGTCACCAGCGCAAGGATGACGTCGTTCACGCTCGTGCCGCACCGGTGGCGGATGGCCTTCACTTCAGCCAGGGGAATTTCGGTCCAGGCGAATTTTTGCGGCCCGCGATAAAGCACATTAAAGCGGAGGCGACTGGTAAACGCCGTGAGTTCGGGAAGCAGGCGGGCGAACTCATCCGTCGGCAAATTTCCTCCGTTGGCGCCGGCGCGCTGCGCCATATTGAGCAGATCGGTCAGGGCCGAGAGAATGCGCTTGACGAACTCGGAGTACGAATCGACGAAGCCGGTAGTCAGCGCCGTGAGCGGGTCCGGGGGCTTGGGAACCTTGAACTTCAATTTGGCCTTGGGCAAGCGCGGCGCTTCCGGGTTCGCGTCAAGGAGCAAGTTCATAATGCCCACACCGGCGATACCGTCAGCCAGGCAATGATGCAGGCGGAAGATCAGCGCTGAGCGCTTGCCTTTCTGTCCTGCCACTTTCAAACCCCGAGCTTTCAAACCTTGGACAAGCGTAATGTCCCATAGCGGATGGCGGCGGTCCATCACCTTGCTGAAGAGCTTTCCTGCAAGGGCTTTCAGTTCCGTCGCGGTGCCGTGCCTAAGCACGACTTCCGACATGTGGCGGCGAATGTCGAATTCCGGGTCATACTCCCAGCTGGGCAGACCGAAGCCAAAAGCTGACGGCACCACCCGTTTGAGATAGCGCGGCAGCAGTGGCAGCTTCGATTCCACAAACTGGATGCAGTCCTCGAACGAGATCTCGCCGTCGAAAACACACACGCTGGCCACGTTGAGCGGCATGCCTTCCCGCTCCAGATGCAGAAAAACCGTGTCACCCCAGGAGAGGCGGTCACTCTGTTCTTGGTGCTGCACAACACCCTCCAGATTCATTGGCTCGAGCACTCAGTTGACGAAAGAAAACGGCCGGGTGAGCTTGACCAGCTTGAGCACTTTATAGACGTCTACGCGCACGCCCTTCAGCGTGACCTTGACCTCTTTCTCGTCGGCGAGCCGGGCAAGTTCTTCCAGAGCACGCAGTGTGCTGGCATCAATCCGGGCCACGCCAGAGAAATCGAGCATGGTTTCGCCCCGTGCGCTGTCCAGCTTTTGGGTGGCCAGTTCCACTGCCGCGGTCACTGTCTGGTCGTTAATCTCAGTTCCCTCCGCGATGCTTGTCATAGGTTCACCGTCGTTCTTTACGCGCTCTGCTTTTCTTGCGCAGGTGCGGCTTTCACTTTCGCCTGACCGCGTCCCGCCCAGGCTTGCCAGAACAATTCGACCACTTCCGTCATCAGCGGCATGCGCGGATTCGACCGCCAGGAAGGATCATCAAATGCGTTCTTGGCCAGCTCGGGGATTGCCCGCTCGAATTCTTCTTTCGAAATGCCCAACTCGGCGATCGATTTCGGGAATCCCAGCTTATCGAGCAACTGTTCAATCGCACGGATCAGGTTCGTCACTTTTTCTTCCGCGCCCTTTCCACCCAGTCCGAGCAAGTCCGCAAAGGTCGCGTATTTCGTATGGGCGGTGTACCCCTGTGTATAGGGAGAGGGCATGAACTTGGTCGGAACTGCTGCGTTATACGCAATGACGTGCGGCAGCATGAGCGCGTTGGCGCGGCCATGGGCTACGCCGAAACGCGCGCCGAACGCATGCGCCAGGGCGTGATTCACTCCCACAGACGCATTAGAGAACGCCATCGCTGCAATGCAGGAAGCGTTGTGCATCATCGAGCGCGCCTCTTCATCCCGTGGGTTGTCGAAGGCGATCGGCAGATATTTGAACGCCAGCTGCAGCGCCTGCAGCGCGCACGAGTCGGTGTAGGGTGAGGCGTAGTTCGAGACACCCGCTTCCAGAGCGTGCGTCAGGCAGTCGATGCCGGTGTCAGCGGTCAGGCCCTTCGGCATCGACATGACAAACTGCGGATCGACGATGGCCACGTCCGGTGTGAGCGAGTAGTCGGCGAGCGTAACCTTGCGGCCGTTTTCTTTGTCGGTGAGGACCGCGAAGGGAGTGACTTCGCTGCCGGTGCCGCTGGTCGTGGGGATGGCGATCAGCCGTGCCCGGTTGCTTTTTTCCGTCGGGTATTCGACAACCCGCTTGCGCAGGTCGAGGAATGGCGCGGCCAGATATTCCAGATCAGCCTCCGGCGACTCGTACTTGAGTTTCATGATCTTGGCAGCGTCAATCACCGAGCCGCCGCCGAGCGCGATGATCTGATCCGCCTTGTAGAAGTTGAGGGCCTCGACCCCCTGCGCGATGACTTTGACTTCGGGCTCCGCATCGGGAATGACCACTACGTGCACATGAGTCTTGGGACAGATATTGCGGCGCACGATATCGACGTGGCCGATTCTCTCGAGCGGCGCATTGGTCACGATGATCGTGCAAGTCGAGGTGAACTGCCCCAGGTTCTCGACCGCATTCATGTTGAAGTAGATCTGATTCGGAACTCGGAACCACATATGGTTTTGGGTCCTCCGAGCCAGCCGCTTGATGTTGAGGTAGTGATAGATGTTGACGTTGTCGGTGGTGCTGTTGCCGCCGCCGGTGCCGCAGCCAAAAGAGAAAGTGGGGACCAGATCGTTGTAGACCGCGCCCAGTGCGCCGATAGACCCGGGAGAATTCACAATGATGCGGCCCGCATTGATCACTTCCCCGAACTTGCGGATGACCTCGTCGTTGCGCGAGAAGATAACGGCGGTGTGGCCCAGGCCGCCGGCGTGGTTTACATCCACGCACACCTTTAGCGCTTCATTGACCGACTTTGCCCGATAGACCGCTAGAACAGGGAAAAGTTTCTCGACCGACAGCGGATGCTCGCGCCCCACGCCCTGTATCGGAGCGATCAGCAGCTTCGTGTTCGCTTTCACGTCGAGGCCAACAAAGCGCGCAATGTCGATCGCTCTCTGCCCAACAGCCATCGGCTGCATGCAGCCCGTCTCCGGATCGATGACCGTGTGCTCCAGCACTCTGGTCTCTTTTTCGTTGCAGACATGCGCACCTAGGTCGGCGAATTTCGTGAGGACAGCGTCGTAGATTTCGTCGTCGATGACGACCGTTTGCTCGGAAGCGCAAATGGTTCCGTTATCGAATGTCTTGGACACGATGATGTCGACGACCGCGGTATTGATGTCGGCGCTCTTCTCCAGGTAAACCGGGGTGTTCCCCGGACCGACGCCGAGCGCAGGTTTGCCCGAGCTGTAAGCAGCCTTCACCGCGCCCGGACCGCCTGTAGCATCGATCAGCGCGACGTCCTTGTGCTTCATCAGGTAGGCGTTGTCGGGCAGCGAGGGTGATTCCAGGCAGGTGAAGACCCCTTCGGGTGCGCCGTGTTTTCGCGCGGTCTCATACATGATTTTCACGGCCTCGGAGCAGCAACGCCACGCCTTGGGATGAGGGCTGAAAATAACGGCGTTGCGCGTCTTGATCGCCATGATGCATTTGAACAGCACGGTGGACGTGGGATTGGTGATAGGCGTCAACGAGAATAGAACGCCGACGGGTTCCGCGATCTCGGCCAGATTGCGCTCCGGGTATTCGCGGATTACGCCAACGGTGCGTTTATCCTTGACGTAGTTGTAGACGAATTCGCTGGCCACCATGTTCTTGATGACCTTGTCTTCCATCACACCGAGCCGGGTTTCTTCGACGGCCAGCCGCGCCAGGTGCTGCGCATGTTCAAGCCCGGCCAGCACCATTGCTTTGACGATGCGGTCAACGTCGTTCTGGGTGAATTGAGTGAACACTGCGGCGGCAGCTTTGGCCTGACGGACCAGCCCTTCCAGATAGGCGATTCGCTCCGCGCTGAGGCTCTCCGGAGTCAGCGGAATCTGAATCCGCTCCTGCACCGCTTCTTTTGTAGCCATTGCCGCCTCCGTTGCGTGGACTTCCTCTTTTCGCGGCCCCTGATGCGCGGCTAAGCGTAGTCGATCGGATTCCGTTCAAACCAGTGCTCATCGCGCGTTTTGCGGACACTCCTCCACGCGCGGGAAGCTACGTTTGCCGTCAACTTTCGGCTGCCCCAGAGCACGCCGGCGCCAAAACCGAGCGCGCCGCCGAGGATGGCGCAGGCCAGAGCCCGTGCCGGAGATCGGCGCCCGGCACCCAGACATCCGCCGACGATGCCGACGCAAGCGCCGACGAGCGCCGGCCGCAGCGCGTGACGTGCCGACTCTTCCAGATACGGGACCAACGGCTCTTCTTTCAGAAATTCGCTTTCTCCCGTACGTGCTCCTTCAAGGGCGGAATCCATCAGCTTGCGTCCGTAGTCAACGCTGGCTTTCGACCATTCGAGAACACTCATATACCCTCACAATGCAGCGCCCGCTGCCGCATTTGCCCTATGCTGCTTCCTGCAGGTCTTCCAATTTCGATTCGATCACTTCGAGCACTTCCTCGAAGGTCTTACCCTGGTCCAGCATCTGGACAAGCGCATAGGCATCGAGGCCAACGGCCTTTGCCGCCTGCATCAGTCTTTCGATCGCTTCGTACACCGCAGCTTCTCGGCACTCGTGCAGGCGGCTGAGGAGGATTTCGATAGCGTTGGCAGGCTCGGTTGCGGCAGGCACGGTTCGTAAAACCTCTTCCCAGAGTAGAAACCTCAGTGCAGAAAGGGTCAGCAATCTCTGTCACCCGCCTAAGTGACCCGCATCACACTCGTCACTGCACATTGTGATCCGAGTCACAGACGCGCGTAGAGGACATTCCGTACTGCTCTTGTGTTGAACTGTGTGCGTGGGCAACTGCCGGCGTTCCACGGTTAATTTTTTTACTCTTCCCGGGAGGTGAGCCTCGTCACAGCGAAGAGGCTCGGCAAGAGTTTGAATGAAAAGTTGCACTGCGAAATCAGCTGTCTGAACTCTTGAGTTCTGTGAAAGATCTAACCGACGAATAATGAGGAGAGGCTGATGGAAAACGCGACCGGTTTAGTGATCACCGGTGGGGGCGCGAGGGGTGCATATCAGGCGGGTGTTCTGCAACGCATTGGCGAAATCAAGGGAATCGAGTCCAAGGGAAATCCGTTTCCTCTGATCGGAGGGGCATCCGCAGGGGCCGTGAATGCTGCTGCCCTCGCAGTCGCCTGTGATGACTTCCCATCGGCTACCAAAGCCATGGCTGCCTTGTGGGCCAACCTCAAGCCCGGCGATATTTTTCACTGTGATCTGGTGTCGCAAGCCCACAACTCCCTGACATGGATTCTGGATCTTTCCTTTGGCGCGCTTCTCGGCGGAGGCAATGCGCGGTCCTTGCTGGATGCAACGCCGCTTCGCAATTTCTTGAATCGTCATCTCAACTGGGATCGCATTCAGGAAAACATCAAGCGCGGCAATCTTTACGCGCTCGCCATCTCGGCAACGAATTACAACTCCGGGAAAAGCTACCTTTTTATCCAGGGCGCCAAGGGACACGCGCTATGGAACCGGTTGCGGCTGGTGACCCTTTCGACCAAAATCACCGCCGATCACATTTGTGCCTCGGCCGCCATTCCTCTGGTGTTTCCACCGGTGCGACTGAAGCTTCCGCGAGGGTCGGCGTTTTTCGGCGACGGTTGTGTGCGCTTGCAACAACCACTCAGTCCAGTCATCCGGCTCGGAGCAGAAAAGGTCTTTGCCATCGGCGTCCGCTGCGACGAGGAGCATCCCGATCTCAACACCGAGCAAACCCAACCCTCTGTCGCGCAGGTCATGGGCATTTTGTTTAACGTGATGTTCCTGGACCATCTCGCGACCGATCTCGAACACCTGGAACGGCTCAATCATCTGCTCCAAAGCGGCTACATCGTGCAACCTGACGTGGACGCATCGAGCAGAATACGGCCGCTCTCGACTTTCATCATCACGCCCTCTGTAAACCTGTCTGCGCTGGCTGCGGAACATCAGAAAGACATGCCCTACCTGATCCAGTATTTCGTCAGCAGCCTGGGGCGGGATGTTGCGTCTTGTGCCGATTTGATGAGCTATCTGATGTTCACGTCGAAATACACACGCGATTTGATTTCGATCGGCTACCACGACGCCGATGATCGCATTGACGAAATTGAGGACTTCCTTTTTGCCAGAAACGGGAGGCGTCGCGCAGAGGGTTCGGCGGCTAATGAGACACGTGCAAGCCGGACGCGGCGCTGAGGTGCAGCAAACCGCGGAAGGGCTAAACTCAGATATGTGTTTCCATGAAACTGGGGCAGCTCGCAAACTGCCCCAGTTTGGTTGTGCTTACGCCGCGGCCGTTGCCGCCTTCGCCTTTTTGGCTACTTTCTTCACGAAGGGCTGCGTCTTGCGGGCCGGGTTCACCACGACCTCCATCAGAGCCTTTTGCGCCTCGACATAACTCTTCACCGCTTCACGGGTGAGTTCATTGAGGGGCAGGAAGGGAAATGGCTGCAAAAGATCGAGCGTCTTGCCTGCCGTTTTCACGCTGGCATTGAGCTGATGACCGGCGACGTCCACCAGCCGCTTCTGTGCCTCGATGAATGACTCCGTCGCTTTCCGCGCCAGTTCTGACCATTCCACCGGTTTGGTCTTGCGGGCCGCGGCGTTGTGCCGCTTGCCGCCTGTAGCCTTGGCTGTTTCCTCGGCAACGATGTCGAGATATTGCTTCTGTGTGTGAACGAAATTGTCCATGGCTTCGCGGGCCAGATCCACTAGATGCTCAGGTTGGTATGGCTTGCCGGCCCTGGCGGCCGCCACCCAGTTGTGGGCCTGCTTGCCGGCGATCTTCAGATATTCCTCCTGCATGTGGATGAACGTATCCACGCTGCGGCGCAGCAAGTCGACCAGGGCCTGGCCCTGCGGGGAGTCGCCCACACGCTGCTTTACGCCGGTAGACAGGATTTCATTCTGCTGTTTGCCTAGATCCAAAAGTACTTTCTGTCCTTCCAGGAAATTGTTTAAACCGTCCGCGGCGATTTCACCGAGAATGGCGGTTGGAGAATGAAGCGGGTCTGACAACTGCTGCCGGATGGCGTGCATCAAGCTGGCATTTTGCCGCATGGCCAGATCGAGCAGGATGCGCTGCGTGGCGAAGAACGTTTGTACTCCCTGCTGTGCCCAGCCGGAAAGCAAAGAGACCACCGATGGATCTTTGGGATGAGGCGATTCATGTTTGACTGCGAGGGGCATATTCTGACCTCCGTATTGCTGCATTGCAGCATCAGCTAAACTATACGATCCGAAGGCATATGTGTCAAGATATTAAGCAGGCTTGTGCATAGCAACATGGGCAGGCACACTGGGGTGGACAGGGATGAAACCCTCCGCGGTGCTCATCAAAAAGTACGGAAACCGGCGCTTGTATGACACCGCCGGCAGCCGCTACGTGAATCTTGACGATCTGGCTGCGCTCATCCGGGCGGGGAAAGATGTCCGGGTCGTGGATGCCAAGACCGGTCAGGATCTGACCCGCGTCGTTCTCACCCAGATCATCACTGAAGACGCCAGGGGCAAGCCCACCGGCTTGCCTTTGGAACTCTTGCGGCAACTGATCATCGCATCCGATGAAGTCCGTCAAGAATTCCTCATGTGGTATCTCAAGTCCGCGTTTGACACTTACCAGAAAGTTCAGGAAACGGTGCAAAGCAGACTGAGCGAGGTCCAGTCTGCCATCCTCTCGCCGGTGGACATGATGAAGCGATTTCTCGGTGCGGGGGCCGCGCAGCCCGCGATCGCACAGTCGACGGAGGTGGAAATGCTGCGCCAGAGAGTGGCGGATCTCGAAACAAAACTGTTGAAAAAATCCGCAGCTGCCCGAAAACGCAGCCGCTCTCGCCACTTGCGGTTTCCTAAGACGTAAACGAAGGTACTAATTTGGGGTCGAATTGTCCTTCTTGCCCGTCGCGGATGCCGATATAATCTTGCACTGCAGCAATGGCTGGTCTACGCCACGAAGCGGGACCAAGCAGGGTCCACGACGAACTTGCGCCGTAACGATAAAAAGGTCAGAACGCGTGCTTCGGCTACACGCAGGCGCAAGTCTAGTTTGCGGGCCTATCCCGAAGCCGATACCACTCTCTGGACCGAGGCTCTGTTTGGCGCAGAAGTCTTGCTTCTGCACGCGGCCCCCGTTTATTACGGATTCGGCGTGCCTCGCGGCGACGGCTCCGGCGTCGTCATCATTCCTGGTTTTCTGGGTACCGACCTTTATCTGATGGAGCTGCACGCCTGGCTCCGCCGGATCGGTTATCAGCCTTACTTCTCCGGCATCGGCGTCAACGCGGAATGTCCAAACCTGTTGATCCAACGCCGCCTCAACCAGACGATCGAAAAGGCGTTAGCCGAAACGGGCCGCAAGGTACACCTGATTGGCCACAGTCTGGGCGGAGTGATCGCCCGCGCAGTGGCTGGCCAGCGGCCGAAGGACGTGGCTTCGGTGATCACGCTGGCTGCTCCGATCCGCGGCACAGTGGCGAACCGGGCTGTCCTCCGCGTCGCTGATGCGGTTCGTCTGCGCATTCTCGAAGAGCATGGCCGCAAAGTCCTGCCGGACTGCTACACCGGACATTGCACCTGCAATTTTCTCGATTCGCTGCGCCGTGACGTTCCGGATTGCATGGTCGAGACTGCGATCTACACACGTCACGACGGCGTTGTGGACTGGCGCTACTGCCGGACGATGAAACCAGATGTCGACGTGGAAGTTCCCGGCACGCATATCGGCATGGCATTCAATCCTGCAGCGTATGCAGTTGTAGCCGAGCGCCTCGCCCTGGCGCAGTTGCCCAGTAAAGAACAGTCGACGAAAAAACAGTAGTTATCCCACCATCTCCAGCACCGCTCCGGTAGCCGTCTCCAATTTTGTGGCGACGCCGTCCGCACTCTGTAGGACAACAGACGCCGATGCCAGGCTGTTATTCGCGACCTGGAAGGTGCCTGAGCAATCGGTCTTGAGATAGGGCAGACGATGCACACCCGCCCCGTGTCCGTCGAATGCCGCTTCCAGGCGAAGGCCATCGCTTGCGACCGAGCGCAGCTTCCATTGCAGACTTGTTCGATCGAAAGTTTCCTCGAGATTCCGGAACAGATGCTGCTTCCCGTCATGCCAGAGCACGGCCTTGCGAAACACCAGCCCGAAAGGCATCTCGTAGGCCAGCGCTTCCAGCGTGCTGGGTGTCTTCTCGCCGCGGAGAAAATAGGCATGAGCCCAGGTCCAGAAGTTGCGATGCCGGTAGCCACAGTTATGGCCTTGCAGTCCGAACCCCAGAGGTTCTCCGGAAAACCGGCGGCCGTCGAGATTGATGGATCCGGAAAACACCGCATCGGAGTGCGGCGTGCGCGAGAAACCGATCCAGCCCTTGCTGCTCATGCTCACCCGGAACGTGGAGCGATAATGCAAATCCCATGCGATCGCATGCCCATCGACATTCAGACTGCCCCTGCAGGCTTCTTCTTCGATTCCGCAACCATGGATTCCGTTGTCGCCCGCTCGGAAATGAAACGGCGCTTCACCTTTTCCGCTGATGTCTAATTCCTGCAGCGGAAATCCTTGAATGAGGCTCTGCGGTTTTCCACCAACTGGAAACCACGTCGCCCACACCTGAACCGGCATCGCGCGCGGATTTCCGGCGCACCCACCGCGCCCGGGATTCATCAGCAGATAGCGAAACCACCATGCGCCGCTGCCCTCGGCCAAACCCAGGCGGACAAACCACACCTCGTAACGGCGCCGGACAGTTCGCGTGGAAAACACTTCATTGAGCGTTGGCAAGTCCGTGGATCTCCGATTGCACTCTCGAAACACAAAAGTCTCTCACAGCCCCTGGAATTCCAGGGTGATTCAGGTCACTGCGCATCCCGGCTCGGACGACGATAGTGAGCTGGTACATTCATTCTTATGCTGGACTCGACTGCCATTGCCGGAGGCATCGGGCAAATTGCGCCGGCCCAATTGCGCGCTGCGCTCGAGAATTTTCTTCCCCAAGGCGCCACCGCGGAAGAAAAAATTCGCGCCATCGAAGACGGCTTGAAGAGCCCGCTCGGCGAATCCCTGCGCGACGCCATGGCGAAGTGGATCGTAGATGAAATCGTGCCCGTGGATGCGCTGGTTCCGAACGCTTATGTGAAATGGCGTCCTCCCGTACGGGATTCGATGATGTTCGTGGTGGCGCGTCTCTCGCCGGCCCGTCTCGCCCCCAAGCTTCTGGAGCAGATCGAGCTTCCGCTCGACACCCCTCCCGAAGCGCGCCTGCTGCGGCTCATCGCAAAAGTCCCGGGTCTGCAGAAGCTGGGCCAGGTCATCGCGCGCAACCAGCACCTGCACCCGGCTCTGCGCAACGCGCTCGCCAAGCTGGAAAATGGCATACGCGATGTGCAACCGGAAGACATCCGCTCCATCATCGAGCGGGAACTTGGCCCACGAATACAACGCTTCGCTGTCGAGGTCGCGCCGAAGATACTCAAAGAGGCGAGCGTCAGCGCGGTGGTGCGCTTCACCTGGCGAAACCCCAACACCGGCAAACGCGAACGCGGAGTGTTCAAGGTTCTGAAGCCGCACATCCCCGAATATTTCTCTGAAGACATGGATTACCTGCAGGGATTAGCGCATTACTTCGGCGACCGACACCATACCTATGGTTTTCCCGCGCACCTGATCCCCGATACGTTTCGCAAAGTCCGGCGCCTGTTGCGGCACGAAGTGAACTTTCGCCGCGAGCAGAAGACGCTGATGGAAGCCGCGATGTTGTACGGTTCATTTCCCGGCGTGCGTATCCCGCAAGTGATTTCAACTTTTTGCACGCCGAGAGTCACTGCTCTCAGCGAACTGCGGGGCATCAAAGTCACAAACGCAGCCTCTCGACTGCCCGCCGCGGGCCGGCGGAAACTGGCTGAGCAGCTCGTCGAAGCGCTGGTGGCCGTGCCCCTGTTTGCCGCAACGCAGGATGCGATCTTCCACGGCGATCCGCACGCCGGCAATCTGCTCTACGACAATCGCACTGGCGAACTCGCCATCCTCGATTGGGCGCTTCGGGAGCGCCTTGGCCGCGAGCAGCGCCGCCACCTGGCGCTGCTGTTTCTGATGGTCACATTGCGCGATCCGATCGGCGTTTGCAATGCAGTCTCGGCGCTCAGTCAGCATCCATTTCGCAGCACCTCGCCGCGAGGCCGCGCCGCGCGGGCATCCGTAGCGCAGTTTCTCGCGGAATTGCCGGTATCGACAATGCCCAGCGGGGCGGATGCTATGCGCCTGCTGGAGCAGGTTGCGATGAAAGGCATCCGCTTTCCGGCTTCGCTGATCATGCTTTCCAAGGTGATGTTCACGCTGGAGGGAATCCTGGGCGACATCGTCGGAGCCAATCCCGCGATGGGGTTCACCATCGCGCGTCAAGTCGCCCAGCATTGGCTGGCCAATCGGCAGGCCTACCGATCGCCGCTGCGCACGCGCGATTGGCTCACGTTGCAGTGCAGCGCGCTGCTCTTTACCAGCCGCTTGTGGGTGCAGTGGGAACAGGCAATGTTGAACCGCATGTCAGACCGTGGGGTAGCGCGAGGAGCCACAGCTTCCGCCGCGAGTACCTGAAGTCCTGCGAGGCCCGCCGTCCGGGCCTCGCAGATTGCAGATTAAACCGCCACGGGTTTCGGACGGACGGCGCGGCCGGGTTTGTGCCTGGCCCGGACCACGACCTTCTTCGGCGGCCGCATTGTTGCGGGCCGCATCAACGATCCGAGAATCGACTTCTCCGCCTCCACGAAGCTCTTCACGCCCTCACCGGTTATGTTGGCGACCGGCAGCAGCTGAGCCGGCGAAATCATCTCCAGGCTGCGCGTGGCCAAGTCGAGGTTGACGTTCATTTGCTGCCCCATGACATCGAGCAGCCGCTTCTGGGCTTCCACAAAGGCATTGCCGGCTTCACGGGCCAAGTGGGCCAGTTCCGTCTTTTTCGCCGGCTTGCCGTCGTGCTCATGCTTGCCACGGGTTAATCTGGTTGCCTCTTGTCCGAGGACATCGAGGAATTTCTTTTGCGCGCGGGTGAAGGTCTCCACGCCCTCGCGGGCAAACTCCGCCAGATGGGCACCGCGCTCGCCCTTGCCGGCTTTCTCCGACTCCAGCCAGTGCAAGGTTTGTTTGCTGGTATTGGTCAGCAGTTCCTGCTGCATTCCGATCAGGGTGTCGACGCTCCGTTTGACCAGATCGGTCATGGCGACGGCCGGCACGAAGCCGCCAATGCGTTCCTTGACTCCATTAAGAATGATTTCGTTTTCCTGTTGTGCGAGGTTCAGCAGCGTGCGCTGCGCCTCCACGAGGCTCGCCGTTCCCTCGACGGCCAGCTCGGTGAAGATGGCCAGGGGAGAGTGCAGCTCGTGGGACTTCGTGTGGGTTGGCATAAATCGCCTCCGATTGCTGCATTGCAGCATTCAGGAATACTGTAGTATTCATGAGCATAGGAGTCAATAGTCGGATGGTCAATATTGCGCCGCATCACGGCGAACTGTGATTTCCGTCACGCAACCGGAAACCGACGGCATCTATTCTCCGAACAGTTCATTTTGCACGAAAGCCGGCTCGCTTCTCGTAAGCGATTTCCCCGGGGTTCCGGAAAAAGAAGGTTTTGTTATGGAAAAACTGCCGGAAGTTGAGACTGCGACAGGTCTGATGACCGAAGCCATGGCGTGGTCGGTAATGAAGTGGCTACGCGAGAAGAAAGCGGTGCGCAAAACGGCCGATGAGGCGAATGCGGCGCTGGATCGTCTGAGCGATGCCGTCAAACAACGCTGGACGAATGGCGTCCGCGCGGCCTATGAAAGTTTGGCGGCGCAGGGCGTTCAGCGCAATGGGGATAAACGGCAGAATCATTCTTCGGGAATCGATCCGGAGGCAATTCTCGTCGCCAGGAAAATCAAGGCGGCCGATGACGAGGCATACCGCGCCAGAATGGATGCGGAAAACACGTTTGATGAAGCCGAGCGGCAACTCAGCACCAGCCTGGCGCGGGAAGGATGCCGCAAGGCGATTCAATCCTGGGAGCTGAAGCAGAAGGCAATTCTTAAGGCAGAGGCCGTAATTCGCTCGCAGTGACGGTCGTCGATTCCGCGGCAGCCGAGTTCTCTCCCAAAAAAGAAATGGGCGGAAACCAGTTGTTGGTTTCCGCCCGCATCAAAGCGCTCCCTACTGCACTGTCAGGGTCAAAGCCGGCGCTTGCACACCAGTCACGCTGCCCGAGGCACCCGTAACGCTGATTGTGTATGTGCCAGCCGGAGTGCCACCGCTCGGTGGCGGCGTGCTGGTCGAACTGCTTCCACCGCCGCAGGCCGCCTGGAACAGGCAACCGCCGAGCACCAGCACAGCCAGGCAGCACACGAGCATCTTTTGCCGCTGCTGCTTGCTCAGACCACCCGCGCCCAGAAGCAGAGCCGGAATCAACAACCCGAACGCAAGCAGCGCGCCCGGACGACGATCTGTGAACAGCGCGGCGAGTCTCTGCGTGTTTGCAGTGGTCGAGACGGTCACTGGCGCCGTGCCCGAACCAGTAATCGCGCCCACGCTGCAGGTCGGCGCCGGGGTCCCTCCGCCGGTGACCGCGCACGTGAACGTGACCAACGACGGGTTGAAGCCATTCGTTGGGGCGATGGTGATAGTGGAAGTAGCCGACCCGCCTGGTTGGACCGAACCCGGCGACAAGGCGACATCGGTGAGCGCGAAGCCCGCGTTTACGGGGACAGCGCTCGAAGTGCTGCCGGTGAAATTCGTGTCGCCGCTATAGATCGCCGTGATGTTCTGAGTTCCGGCAGGGAGCGAAGTCACTGAGGACAAAGTCGCGACCCCACTGCCGTTCAACGGCATCGGGCTGCCGAGTTGAGTGGTCCCGTCCATGAAGGTCACGGTGCCCGTCGGCGTGCCGGGGGCCACGGAGCTTACCGTCGCGGTGAGCGTCAGGCTCGGCAAGTTGGAACTGGCATTCAACGCTGTAGTCGTGCTGGCCGGACCGGGCAGGACCGTTTGGGTCACACTGACCGTGTGAGGCTGGAAGTTGCTGTCGCCGGAGTAGGACGCCGATATTGTGTCGGTGCCCGCCGGCAGGGCGCTGGTACTAGCCGAAAAGCTTCCGCTCACCAGCGTACCTGAGCCCAGGACGGTGGTTCCGTTCTTCAGCGTTACCGTACCGGTAGGTGCGGGCATTCCGGTCAGGCTCGGGGTAACCGTCGTGGTAAATGTCACCGACTGGCCGTAATTAGAGGGGTTGACCGAAGCTACAACGCTGATGTGCGTACCCTGCGTGTTCAGCAAAACGCTCACGGTGTTGCTGATCCCGTTCGCCACCGCCACATCTGCGGTCCCGTCATTACTGAATGCGCCAACGGCGGCAGAATAGGCTTGTGACCCTGTTCCGTAGAGCGTATACGGAAGGAATGCCCCCGGAATTTGAGGATTGCCTAGAAGTATGCTGACTTCATTTCCAGGTGCGGTCCCCAACGGAGTGCTGGTGAGCGCGAGATCTGGGATCCCGTCGCCATTGAAATCTGCAATGACCACTGAAGATGGATTCGCGCCCGTGGAAAACTGCGTCGCGGTTCCGAACCCGCCACTGCCATTGCCCAGCAGTATGCTCACTTCCTGCTTCTGATAATCGGCGACCGCCAGATCGAGAACACCGCTGCCGGTGAAATCGCCTACCGCGACCGAGAGCGGGTTGCCGCCGGCAACGATCGGGTAGTTCGACTGGTTCGGGAAGGAGCCCGTGCCGTTGCCGAGCAAAACAGTGGCATTGTTATCAGTTTCGTTGATCACCACCAGATCGAGAATGCCGCTTCCTGTGAAGTCTCCCACCGCGATGGAAACAGGACCATGGCCCACGGTATAGGGCGACGACGGCGCAGCCGTGAAGGTTCCGTTGCCGTTGCCCAACAGCACGCTGACCGTGTTGTCATGGAAGTTCGCGACTGCCAGGTCTAGTTTTCCATCACCGTTGAAATCGCCCACCGCAAGCGCAGCCGGCTCGCTGCCGACGGGCGAATCGATATGGCCCTGGAACGTGGGAGGCGTGCCCCCGTTTCCCAACAGCACGCTGACCGTGCCTGTGGCGTAATTTGCCACCGCAAGGTCAGGAATTCCATCTCCGTTGAAGTCGCCCACCGCGAGAGAATCAGGGTCCGTGTTAGTGCCCGTTGAGAGAAGAGAGGTCGGCGTTTGGAAAGTCCCGTCGCCATTGCCCACCATGATCGCGACCCCTCCCGGCCCGCAGTTGGGGAAGACTGGGCAGTTGCTGATCGCCACCGCCAAGTCCAAGATGCCGTTCCCGTTCAAATCGGCGGCCACAATTGAATAGGGTTCAGTGCCCCCCGCGGGATAGTCCTCACGCGCCTGGAAGGCCTGACCACCATCGTTCAGGATGACGCTGAGTGAGTTTCCTCCGGAATTGGCTACTACCAGATCGGTCTTTCCGTCATTGTTGAAGTCTCCGGTAATCACCGAGTAGGGAATGTCACCAGTTCCTAAGTTGTCTTGCGCGGAAAAAGTGCCGTCGCCATTTCCCCACAACACGCTCACCGTGTTGCCATTTCCTGAAGACACGGCTAGATCCAGTGTTCCGTTTCCGTCGAAGTCTGCAACCGCCACGGCTGTGGGAAACAACGCCGTCGGGTAGTCCACATGGGTCTGGAATCCACCGTTTCCTTTGCCGAGCAATATGCTGACGGTGTTCCCCTCTTCATCCGCTACTGCGATGTCAAGATAGCCGTCTCCATTAAAGTCCCCCAGCGCGACCCAAATCGGCGTGTTTCCTGTTGCGACCTGCGTTTGTCCCTGAAAGGTGCCATCGCCGTTGCCCATCAAAATGCTTAAGACGTTGTTGGTGTTGTTGTTCGCGACGGCCAGGTCCAAAACTCCGCTGCCGGTGAAATCGCCCACAGCGACTGAAGTCGGATTGAACCCGGACCGGTACGTGACCATTGTCTGAAAGGTCCCGTCGCCATTGCCGAGCAGCACGCCGACGGTGTTGTCGTCGGAGTTGGTAACCACGAGGTCGAGGTTGCCGCTAGTGCTAAAGTTGCCGACGGCCACTCCCATCGGTTTAGTTCCGGTGTTGTAAAGCGTTTGTGCCTGGAAGGAGCCATCGCCGTTGCCTAGAAGAATGCTGACGGTGTTGCCGAGCGAGTTGGTGACTATCAAGTCGTAGGGTTGCCCGCTGCCTCTAGTTTGTCCGACGGCAATACCCTTGGGAGTACTTCCAACTGCGTAGTCCGCCGCGAAGGTGAATCCGCCAGCGCCGTTGCCAAGTAGAACACTGACGGTATTGCCGGTCGAGTTGGCCACGGCAAGGTCGAGGTTTCCATCGCCGTTGAAGTCTCCAGTGGCCACGGCTTGAGGATTCGCTATAGGACAAACATTCCCGGTGGCAGGCAACGTGCAATACTGAGGTGCCTCGAGAAATTGCGCAGCCTGAGCGAGTATCATTCCCACCGACCCAAACGATATGTAAAGTGCAAGTCCCACCAACTTATGCCGCAACATGGGGTCTCCTCGATCGCCTAATTTGATGTCCGACCTGTCTGGACTCGGCCATGGGCAGGCGTTCTGGGCGGTGGCGTGCCGTTCCTTACGCCTCAGGTTCGCTTCCCATTCCTACTTGCGGGACGCCGGCGAACCTGAATACTGCGAGGGAAGCAGGCACACATCGCCACTGCCGCCATGGCACAAGTACCGAGGGGGAGAAATGAGGGGGAGTTGCCTTGGCCGCGAGGGGGGATACATGCGGCCAACGAGGGGGTAAGTTACCTTGCCATTATCTTGCCGTTCAATCACCCATTTGGATTAACCGTAATGGCTTAACCTTTTAAGGCCACAAAGAACCGGAGGTCCAAGCCGAACTTGAACCTCCGGTGCAGGCCCGGAGAGTCGATTGGGGGAGGGCCCGAAAGCTCAATTTCCCGCGCCATTTGCGCCTTTTGCAGGAGTAGCGAGTTGCTGCTCCACGATTTGGCGCAAACTGGCGTAATCCAAGGCCCCGCTCAGGTAGTGCCCGTTGACAAAGAAGCTGGGCGTGCCGTTAATGCCAAGATGCTCGCCTTCCTTGCGATCCTGTTCGACGGCGTTGGCCTGTTCTCCGGAGTCCAGACACTTATCGAACTCCGTCGAATCCAGCTGCAAAGCGCGGGCTTGCGCTTTGAGTTGATCGACGTCAAGTTCCTTGCTGTGATACAGCTCGTCGTGAAATTGCCAGAACTTGTTCTGCTTGTTGGCACAGCGGGAAGCCTCGGCCGCCTTTTCAGCACGGGCGTGCATCGGCAGGGGGAAATCCCGGTAGGTGAACGCAACCTTGTCGCCATAATCAGCGACTAGTTTTCTTACATCCGCCGCCACTTTCTGGCAATAGGGACACTCATAGTCGGCAAACTCAACCAACTTGATCGGTGCCTTCTCCGGTCCAAGCGTCAGAGCACTCTGTGTGTTTTGTGTCTCCAGGTTTGCCCGCGGCGGAGCGAGAGCGATGTACACCTCGGTTTCGGCGCGCAACTTCCTCACATATTCGAGGCGCGCCTTGGCGGTGCGCAACTGCCTGATTTTTTCAAGAATCTTGTCGCGAACCGCTTCGTAAGGCTGGGTGGTCTCCACGCCTTCGTAGTACACCTTCATCTGATCTTCCGTGGGGTCGGTTACCTTCGAATTAATTTCCCGTTCGATCAACTGCTCAACCGTGAGGTGTTCGCTCTTGGCTTTCTGCTCAATCAACTTCTTATCGATAAGATCATTGAGTGCTTTAATCTCGGCCTGGTAGTACTGATAATGTGCAGTCAACAGTTTTGCCGACTCCTCCTGCTCCAGTTCTGACATCGTGACCTGGACCCCGCCAACATTGGCTACCACGCTGGGGTCATTCTGGGCAGCGAGGCGTAAGCCCGGCAGCACCAGCGTGGCACACAATCCCAACTTCAGAGCTCGTCCCGAAACTGACATGAGATCCCCCAATCCCATTTTCCTTCGCGGCTGGTTTTGATGATTGAGCACAGGGTGGAACTCGCCGAGCCCCACCCCGCTCAGGTTAAGTGAAGTTACTCGCCCGTACCGCAGCTGCAAATACCCGAGCCGCTGCCGTCGGTGTGGATTGCGTTGCACTCATTTTCCAGTCTGGTGACTTCAGTCGAGCTGAGGGTGGCGTCTTGCGAAGCCGTCTCAGTGATGCTGAAGTTGCTGTTCTGGATGTGTGTTGCCCACGCCCGCACTCCAGCTACCGGCGTGAACCTAATCGGGGGGCAAACCCCGGCGACCGGTTCGACGGAAACGATCTTAATCAGGCCGCCACTGAGAATGACCCCAGTCAGCGGGTTGTTGGTCAAGTTCGCATTCACCGAGAAGGTCTGCAGACCGTCCGGAGTTTGCAGGCAGCTGCAGCACTCGCTCAACTCCTGGTTCGCATCGAACACGAAGATGCTGGCGCAAATGTTGCCGCCGTTCGTGTTTGGGTTCGTGATGCGGACAGTAGCGTCCGGAGCCCCAGCGGTATTGGCATTGGCGAAATAGTCGACCTTTAACGTGTCGGTAGGTTCTTGCGCCCACACCGAACCGGCACAAAGGGCCAGAGCCAATGCGCACACCACGAGCATTGTGGTTCGATTCATTTGTTGTCCTCCTTTTTAAGGGTACGCCGCGAAGCCGGGGGAGGGGGCTGCAAGCTTTTATGGCGTCTAACGTACTTTATAGGGATTGAACGGAGCCACAAGTCCCCAGATGTACTAACCCGATATTATTAAGCTAAGACTCCTCTACTCCCACCCCCAGTCCCGTCGCCGATCAGAAATCGGCGACGAGGCCGGTTGGGGTCCTGCGAATTACTCGCCCGTACCGCAGCTGCAAAGGCCCGAGCCGCTGCCGTCGGTGTTGATGGCGGCGCACTCATTTTCCAGTCTGCCGACTTCAGCCGTGCTGAGGGTGGCGTCTTGCGAGGCCGTCTCAGTGATGCTGTAGTTGCTGTTCTGGATATGGGTCGCCCACGCCCGCACTGCTGCCACTGGCGTGAACTTAGTCGGCAGGGGGCAAAGCCCGTCGACCGTGGTGGTCGAAACGACCTTAATCAGGCCGCCACTGAGAATGACCCCAGTCAGCGGGTTGTTGGTCAGGTTCGCATTCACCGAGAAGGTCTGCAGACCGTCCGGAGTTTGCAGGCAGCTGCAGCACTCGCTCAACTCCTGGTTCGCATCGAACACGAAGATGCTGGCGCAAAGGTTGCCGCCGTTCGTGTTTGGGTTCGTGATGCGGACAGTAGCGTCCGGAGCCCCCGCGGTATTGGCGTTGGCAAAATAATCGACCTTCAGGGTGTCAGCCGGGGGCGGTGGGGGCGGTTCTGTCGACGCCAGAGCCGATCCCGCGCACAGAGCGAAGGCCAATGTACACACTACAAGCATTGTGGTTCTATTCATTTGTTGTCCTCCTAACAGAGTTACGCCGCCAAGCTCGGGGAGGGGAGCGCTTAGCATTCGTGGCGCGCTTTGTACTCTATCGGGAATCAACTGACCCACAAGTCCCCGGATGTACTAATCCAATGTTATTAAACCCTCGAAAGCCAAGTCTGGCGTGGGTTACGCCCTTGGACCCACAAACCGGCCAATGATTCCTGAGCGAGTCGATACGTTCATCTTGACCATGACCAGGCGAAGGAACGCCTTGACCGTGTTGGGGCTGATCTTCATGCGTTGGGCAATCTCCTTGCTGGTGAACCCCTCCAGCAGGTATTGCACCGTCTCCTGCTCACGCGCGGTTAGGCCAAAGCGCTCGGACATCTCAGTGATCCGGACCGCCTCCGTGCTTCTTCGCTCCAGCATGACGATCAGCAACCCATTCGCTTCGGCTGGGCTGTGACCGTTCTGAGCTCGGATGTCCAGAGGGAAGGAGCGGCAATTGTAGGTCCGCCGCGCGGAACGATACTCCTCGACAAACTTGGGGGGTGACTGCCGGCCCGCAAGATCGGCACGGATCTTGTTGGCAATCCATGTGTCCAGGTGGCGAATCTTGTCCGGCTGATCGGGATACGTAAGTATGTTTACTGCTTCCCCGTTGTAAGCGACTAAGCCCAATGCAGCATCAACCACGATCAGACCTGGTAGGGTCGGAGTAGTATGCACTGATTCCCCTTTATTGGAGCGATTGCCCCACAATGCAATCGCTCGAACGAAATGACTTGGCCGTCCTAGGCCCTTTAGCGGGGTTCCTTGCTCATGCAGCGAAGGCCAGACGCCTGTTCTTCAGCGTTCTTCCGCTGCAGAGCGAAAAATTCTCAGTTACATTTGATCACACAGGAGAGCACTTGCCCAGGCACGGAGCGGAAACCATCGGCACGTTTCCGCCAGGGGAGGAAGAAAAACGATCGCGTGCATTTTGCCACAGAAGAGACTGATGTCAAAGGAAAAAGTGTTAATTCTTAGCTTCTACATAAGAACTAGTCCGTTTGGCTAATCCCACCCCGGACTTCCATCTTACGGACTAACCACTCCATTCACAGGGTCTCTAGACCCCGTCGGGGGAGAACTTCAACTGGCCATCTGCGCACGTTCGGGATCGCTGGCCAAAGTTTCCCTCTTTTTGCTTATCGGTGTCGCGGTGTTCAGAACGGCAGAATTGCTCTCGGCTCTTGCCGGCAGTCTCCTTTTCGGTTGCCGCCACCGGTCGACTAATCGGCCGAGATTCGAGGCCAGATTCCTAGTCAGGCGAACCAGAAGTTCATCGAGTCTCTGTTTAGGTGCCCGTTGGGTCGGAGCGGCTTCGAGGGCCTTTCGGTACTTCTCGATCCACGCGTCTTCCGCATCACGCGTCGGAACTTCGGAAATATTCATTGGGAGAGACCTGCTGTTGGACTTAAAACCTCTGATGTTGCCCGCTTTATACCGCAGCGTCGCGGCGCAAAGCAAAACCCAAAAGGAATTAGTCACTTTGTTTAGACGGGAGTAATCGTTGCCCAGCGCACAATCGCGGCCAAATTCCCCCGTTAGTCAATGCTAGAATTGCTCGCGAAGAGGCTAGCAACGAAACTCAAATGGCGGATTGGCGAGCATCGGAGAGAAACTGATGCCACTCCGCAGTTGGTGACGAAAGAATGAACTGGATCAATCGCGGAATCTGTCTGGGCACATTCCTGGTATCGCTGGGGTTTGCCCAGAGCACGGCAGGGCCTGCTTACCTCAAGCAGGCAACTATCTCTCAGACGGCGCAGACCATTCACATTACTGCCGATAGTCCCCGTCCTTTGCAACAGACCTTGGACGCTCTGCACCTGAAGTATGGGTGGGCCGTCGATTACGAAGATCCGCAATACATCTCGCAACTGGATTTGATCGAGTCTCCTGTTTCCCACTCCAAGGTGCCCTCAGGTGGCAGCTTTAGCGTCGAGTTCCCGGCGGCTGCGCAGGATGAGGAGAAGACCCTGCGTTTGCTGGTGGACGCTTATAACCACAGCAAAAATCCGGGTCAGTTCGAGCTGCAGCGCAGCCCGCAAGGTACTTTCGATGTGGTTGGGACGGCAGCTCACGATGAAAAAGGCGCGATCGCACAACAGCAACCGCTTTTCGATGTTCCTGTGACGCTTGCAACCGAGGAGAGAACGGTTTCCGCTACGATGGATTTGATTTTTCAGGCCATTGCCGAGCAACGTCACAAAGTAGTCCACCTCGGCGTTTCTCCGAGAACCATCCTGGATCACACGACTGTCAAGATTGGCGGTACGAAGATAGCGGCGCGGGAACTCCTGCGACAGTGCTTCATCGCTTCGCACCACAACCTTTACTGGCAGCTGCTCTTTAATCCGGAGTCAAAGGACTACTACCTCAACGTGCACGCGACGCGTTAGGTTCCGACGATGTGACACTCCTGCGGTTTAAGCGCCTCTAAGGTCGATCCCACATTGGTGCAGTGAGTGGCGCGCCGGCAAGTCATGGCTTGGCGCGCAATTCGACGACAAGCCGGCTAGGATTTTCTTGGGCGCTCACAGAGAAAACGGGGGCGTTTCGTGTCTCCAGCACGACGCGCGTCAAGCCGGGGACCGGCTGCGACATACGGATCCGCTTCAGCAACGAGTCATGAAACTCGATGGACTTTCCGAAAAGTTCGGGTGGCAACTGTGTGGAAGGCAGATCGAAGTAGATGCGCTCCGGCTCGGTTAGCCGGTGGGCCTCGTACTGTGCCTGACTCTCGAGGTTGATGACGACTGTGGTTGAGTCAGGCCCAGAGGCAGGAAGAATTCCTGTGACCCGCGGGAATTTCTGCAGTTCTTGCACAGTCGCGCGGAACTCTGGCAGGGCGTTCTCGGAGCCCGCGCCAACACTGGCCCTGGCAGCTTTCGTTGGACCCGAGCTTCGATTCACGACCACGTGAGCTGATCCAGGCGAGGCGTGCGCTGTTGCAACTGCAGGCGGACCAGCTGTTCCACTCAGCACCGGCCCCTGTGTGGGTGGCGCGCCTTGCATTTTCTGCCCAGGTGTCGTGAGGCCTGCCGGCTGACTTCGCATCCACCAGATTACTGCTGCCAGCACTGCCGCGGTTCCGATGCACAACAACAAGAGAACGCGAGGGCGCCGCCCGACGCTGCCGCTTTCCACGACCCGCTCCTGAAGGGAAGCTACGGATCCATCCACGGCACCGGTTCTCACCGCCAGAAGCACCGGTTCATCGAGAATCGGACCGTCCCCAAATTCTGGCTCTAGTGGCTCAATATCCCTAGCAACTTGACCTTCGGGAGGATGATCTTCGTGAGGACGGTCTTCGGGAGAATGATCTTCGGAAGCACGGCGTCCCTCGGCTGGCGTAGCGGCACCTTCTGCTGCGACATTCTGAACACTGACTGAAGAAGCTGCCTGGAGGGTGGTCCCTTCCAGTTCTGCCACTGCAATCCGCCCCGATTCAGTGAGATGTGATTCGTCCTCGGGTGTCAGGGTTCTCGACACCAGTTCTGCCAGCAGAATGAGATTTCGAAAATCCTCAGGAGTAAATCCGGACGGGCATGCCGAAAAGGCTTCGAGAAGCCCGAACACTACTCCGCGGGACTCCAGCGGCACAGCCACCATGGAACGAACGCCAAGCTGCCGGCAGGCCTCCTGGTTCACACGCGAATCTGCCTCGGTGTCATCGCTGCTGATGATTTGTGCCGTGCGGATACACGCACCAGAGAAGGCTGAATCACGGTCAATTCGCGCGCCCACGTCCGGACTGATTGTTCCCGCCGATGCGCGCAACAGAATTTGGCTGGCCTCGGCGAGAGCTATCGCCACGCCGTCGGCAGCGGTGATCATAACCGCATACTCGGTCACGAGCCGCAGTACTTCGTCCAGGCTGAATTCCTGCGCTTCAAACTCCAATGCCGAGGCGTCAGCAGCAGACCCGTGCTGTCGCCTAACCCAGGCTGTGCGGTTGTGGACTTGTTGGGAAAGCGTTGCGAACGCCAGCAGTTCCTGCAACGTATTGTCGGGCGACGGTTCGCCGCGACTCGCACCGCCGCCTGAGCCTTCTGCACGGAAAGATGTGTCGACTCCAGTGAGCGGAGCCGCATCCTCCGGCCGTAGTTTCACACTCCTCAGAGCCATTTGAAGGCCCAGTGCACAATACGGGCAGTATAGTGTGCAACTGAACGAAACCGCTGTCAATTAGTTACTTTGAACTACTTCCGCCGGCCAGAGCCCGGATCTGAGTGCATTACTTACAGGGAAAAGCGGCGGAAAATGCAGCTCTTAGGCGCTAATCGGGGGATTCGACTGCGATCCCGTCAGACCGCGTTTTTCAAGGGAAGGATTTCATTGCTCTAGCCCACGCCTGCCATCGGCAGCGTCACCGTAAACACTGCTCCACCATCGGGAGCGTTCGCCACTTCCACGCCGCCGTTGTGCTCTTTCATTACCGACTTGCAGATGCTCAGGCCCAGCCCGGTGCCGCGCCCCGGCCGCTTGGTCGTATAAAACGGATCGAAGATGCTGGACAGGTTCTCCTTCGGAATCCCCGGCCCGTCGTCGTGAAAGCTGACCCACACAGAGTTGTCGGTCCGGCCCAGGCGAATGCGCAGCGTGCCCTTGTCGCGTGCTTCGCGGATGGCCTGCTCCGCATTCACAATCAGATTCAGGAACACCTGCATCAGCTGGTGCGGATCGCCCAACGCCCGAGGCACGCCCGGTTCCTTCAGGAAGTCCACGGTGATGTTGTTCTTGCGGAGCGAGTAGGCGTGCAGGTTCAAAGTGCGTTCCACGACTTCCACCAGGTTGATGCTGCTCTTGCCCGCCGCCGGCGGCCGCGAGAAATACGTCAGGTTCTGCACAATATCGGCCGCCCGCCGGGCCTGCTGCTGCAGCATGGCCAACTGTTTGCGCGCATTCTCGTTCGTCTCGCTGTCCTGCAGCAACTCGCTTACCCCGAGAATGCTGGTCAGCGGGTTGTTGAGTTCGTGGGCCACGCCGCCAATCATCGCGCCCATCGCGGCCAGCCGTTCGCTCTGCACCACCTGCTGTTCCAGCTTGCGTTCCAGAGTAATGTCCCGGACGGAAATAATTGCGCCGCTGATTTTTCCGTCCGCGTCCACCAGTTGACTGCCGGAGGCGCGCATGGTGCGCCAACCGCCATCCCGGTGTCGCGCTCCGTATTCCGCCGCGGCCAGCGACTCTTTGCCCGAAACCACACCACGATAGAGCGACGCCAATTCCGGCGAGTGATCTTCGAGATGATCTGAGATCTTTTTCCCCAGCAATTCCTCCGGTGCGTAGCCGAGCAGGTCTTTCGCTCGTGAACTGACGAACGTATAACGCTCCTCCAGGTCCACCACCAGAATCAAGTCGGGGAAACTCTCAAGCAACCGTCGGCGGAACTCTTCCTGCTGCTCCAGCTGCCGCTCCATCTTCCGCTTTTCCGTAATGTCGACCAGCGTTCCCTGGTAACGGATGATCTTGCCTGCGGTATCCCATACTGCCCGCGACGAATCGAGAAACACCGCCGCCTTTCCATCTTTGCGGCGCAGCTTGACCTCGCGCGTGCGCACGCCGCCGCGATCGTCCGCCGCCCGGCCCAGCACCGGCTGGCCGGGATCGAAATTCAGCGCCGCCGGCTCGACCGACAGAAGGTCCTTCTTTTCCGTATATCCCAGCACACTGACCAGAGCGGGATTCGCATCCAGCAACTGCCCTTCCGGCGTGCTGAAGTACACGCCCTCCTGCAGAGTTTCGAAGAGTTCGGTAAACCGCAGCTCTTTTTCCCGCTGTTCCGTAATATCGCGTCCCAATACGCTCGCGCCCACCACTTCGTCGCCCTTCACGATGCCGTTTAGGACGCAATCGAAATAGAGAGGCCGGGAGCTATTCTTGAGCCGCAGGCGCACGGTACCCGCCCAGCGCTTCTTCTCCAGGAATCGTCCCAGGCCGCGCTGAACCTCTTCGCGTGTCGGTTCCTCGACCAAGTCGTAGGCCTTGGCTCCAACCAGCTGGGAGTACGCGAGACCCGTAAGCTCCGTGACGCGACGGTTCACCGTGCGCAAAGTGCCGTCGAGCGAAACCGCGCACGCCGGGTCGTCGATCGAGTCGATCAGCTCCTTAAAGCTGCGCTGCGACCGCATGATGACCTGGCTCAACTGGTCCAGCTGCTCTTCCGAAGGAGCCGCGCCGACATGCTCCTGCAGTCCTCGCAAGGCTTCTTTCAGGTCGCTGACTTCCTGCCGCCGCCCGTAGGCGTACACCGCAAACAGGATGGAAAGGACCAGCACTCCAATCGGAATCGCGCGCAGCGAGTAGGGAATGGTTTCGAGCCGTTCCCACAGCAACGCCGCCAGTGCCACCGCCAGAAAGACCATGAACCACAGCAACCACCGCCATAGCTGCGATTCTTCCTTCTCGAGAGTTCCGGGGGGGCGAGGGGTGGGCGAAGGATTGCCTAAGTCCGGGGTCATGAGCAACGATTTGCAACCTGCATTGTAGTCATCCTAACCTTATCCGCATTCGGCCAACAACCGCGTTGTTAGGCGTCGTAATTCCTTGGTAACCATGGCGGGCGGCCTGGATTTGGATGATTCTAGAGGGCGTCATCCGGAGCCAAAGACCTTGCGCGAAGTGGCTTAGTTCGAATTTCGCCTTCCCATAAGGCGTCATCCCGAAGCCTCGCGTTTTGACCGGCGAGGCGAGGGATCTCGCGCGGTGCGGCATCGGTTCCGTCCTGAACGATCGGTGACGATTTTCCCAGCTCCGGGGTGACATGCGTCACAGCCAGCCTCGCCGCCGAATTCGTACCGTGAGGAGTTCGGAGATCAGCGGACTCGTGTGCCTGACGGCGAGCAGTTGTCACGAGCCTCATCACACATGCTCTACAAGACCCTCAGCGCCGCAGTTTACGGGATCGACGCCAACATCATTCAGGTGGAAGTTGACTGCTCCGGGATCAAGTGCGATCAGGATCACTTCCATACCGTGGGACTGCCCGATGCTGCTGTGCGCGAAAGCCGCGACCGCGTCCGCGCCGCGCTGAAGAATTGTGGCTACGACATTCCGCCCACGCACATCACCATCAACCTCGCTCCCGCCGACATAAAAAAAGAGGGTTCTGGCTTCGATCTGCCCATGGCGCTGGGCATTGTGGGAGCGTATGGGGGCCTGACGAAAAAAGAGGTCACCAATTGCCTCTTCGTGGGCGAGCTATCGCTTGATGGCGGCATTCGCGGCGTGCGCGGCGCGCTGCCCATCGCTCTCGAGGCTCGCGGACGCAAGATTTCCCGCCTCGTCGTTCCGGAAGCCAATGCCCGGGAAGCCGCCATGGTCGGCGGCGTCGAAGTCTATCCCGTGCGCTCGCTGCTCGACGTGATTAGCTTTGTGAATTCCGGCAACGGCATCGCTCCCATAAAGGCCGATGCAGATTCGCTCCTGCGCGAATCGCAACAATTTTTCGTCGATTTCAAAGATGTCCGCGGCCAGCAGACCGCCAAGCGCGCCATCGAGATCGCCTGCGCCGGCGGCCACAACATCCTTATGATCGGGCCGCCGGGATCGGGCAAAACGATGCTCGCCAAGCGCATGCCCACGATCCTGCCGCCACTCACGTTTGAAGAAGCCCTGGAGACGACCAAGATTCACAGCGTAGCCGGCGTGCTGGACCCGGGCACGGGACTGGTGGGAACTCGGCCGTACCGCGCGCCTCACCACACCATTTCTGATGCGGGGCTCATCGGCGGCGGCGTCATTCCGCGTCCGGGCGAAGTTTCGCTCGCCCACAATGGCCTGCTCTTTCTCGACGAACTTCCCGAATTCCCCCGCAACGTCCTCGAAGTTCTCCGCCAGCCGCTCGAAGACGGCACCGTGTCGATCGCGCGCGCTTCGATGTCGCTGACATTCCCCGCGCGGTTCATGCTGGCTGCAGCGATGAATCCCTGTCCTTGCGGTTTTCACAACGACCGCACGCGCGAGTGCCAGTGCACGACACCGATGATCCAGCGCTATATCTCGAAAATCTCGGGGCCGCTCATGGACCGCATCGACATTCACATCGACGTTCCCGCGGTGAACTACAAGGAAATGCGCTCGAGCGCCGAGCCCGAAGGCTCAGGCAAGATCCGCGAGCGCATTCTGCGCACGCGCGCCCGGCAACTGGAGCGCTTCGCCTCCTCCCATCTGCGCGAGCAACTTTATTGCAATGCCCAGATGTCTTCCCGCCACATCCGCACGTTCTGCGAGTTGTCCGCCGACTGCGAGCGCCTGCTCGAACGCGCGATGACACAACAGGGACTCAGCGCCCGCGCCCACGATCGCATCCTGAAAGTTGCCCGCACGATTGCCGACCTGGAAGAGTCCGCGAACCTCGAGCCCAAACACATCGCCGAGGCGATTCAATACCGCAGCCTGGATCGCACCTACTGGGCGTAAGGCCAATCAGTGACATGGCGATTTATCGCCAACTATGAGCCAATTCCCAGCTTCCGACGGCCCACTCAGAACCACTTTGGCTTGCCAGAGCCCGGACCGTCGGCGAAGTTCTGCGAAACGGCGTCACATCCAGGTGTGATTCAGGTCACAGCGTGGATTACGCCAGCCTGCCATTATGAAAATGAATTTCATTTTCATCTTGGAAAATCGCCAATGGGGAACGACGGAGAAATCCCGAGCCGACAAATCACTGAAGTCCCGATGCAGCACAATTGCAAATTCGTGTGACGCGCACGAAACATAATTCAAAGGGTACGTTTTATGCGAAGTATCAAGACTAGGACCACACTTCTTCTACTCAGGGCTGGCAGCATCATGCTTTTGGCTTGTTTACCAGTCTCTCTATTCGCAGCGGCTAGCGGCAGCCTCTCCGGTACGCTGAAGGACCCGAGCGGGGCGGTTGTGCCTGGCGCAACTATCACGCTGCTCAACACTGCGCTCAGGTCGGAGTACAAGGCTTTTTCGAACGGACAGGGATTCTATTCGTTTCCGTCGCTTCCGGTGGGTCACTACGACTTAACGATTGAAGCGAGCGGATTCAAAACTCATAAAAAAGCCGACCTGGCAGTCGATACCGATTCAGCCCTTAATCTGGACGCAGTGCTGGCATTGGTCGGGCGTTCCGAAACGATAACCGTGGAGGCCAACGACACGGTCGTCGAAATCCAGGTCGACACCACAGCGACCCACCTGGGAGAACTCGTAACCGGCTCGCAGATGACAGCCTTGCCATTGAACGGTCGAAGCTATACCGATCTTCTGTCGATTCAACCGGGAGTGGCACCGGTTTCGACGCTTCTGCCTACTTCAGTGATCATGGCAGGAGTGACGGGAGGGCTTTCGCCGTCCGGCGATTTGAATCCTGGGAATTTGTCGATCGACGGACAAAGAGAATCCTCGAACGGCTTCATGGTGGACGGGGTCGATGTGCAGGAGCACATGAACGGCGGAACGTCGATTGTGAACAATCTGGACTCGATCGATGAATTTCGCGTTCTGACCAACAATTTCGATCCCGAGTACGGCAACTACAACGGCGGCATGGTTACCGTGATCACGAAGTCGGGAAGCGATTCCTTTCACGGCAGTGCCTTTGAATTCTTGCGCAACACGGCCTTGGATGCGCGCGGCTATTTCGATCCGAGCAGGCCGGCATTTCGACAGAATCAGTTTGGCGGGACTTTCGGCGGCCCGATCCAGCATCAGAAGATTTATTTCTTTGGCGACTACCAAGGCACGCGGACAAACCAAGGCGTGGAATCTGGGTTGATCTCGGTTCCGTCCGCGGCAGATCGCGCGGGCAATATTTCGGACCTCGCAAGTTCGCTGGTTACCACGACTACGATCATCGAAAACGACCAACCTGTTTCTGTGACTGTGCCGGCCACTGTCAGTGGCTCTTATCTGGCAAGTCAGATACTGACCCCAAGGCTCGGCCACACGGTAACCGCCGCTGAACCGTACTATTACACGCAAGGCGAGCATGTCGCAGGCAATCCCACTGCGACCTACGCGTCGAATTGCACGTCCCCCTCCGAATGTGTTCTTCCCACGCTCAGCATTCCCACGACAGCATGGTCGACGCCCGCCGAGGCTCTGCTGCAATATATTCCTGCGCCCAACAATGGTACCGATCAATTCTCCACTTCGGCTTATCCGCAAACCGTGCGGGACGACAAGTTCTCCGGACGAGTCGACGCCAACGTCGGTCGCTGGGGTCAGCTTTCCGCCTACTACTTCTATGACAATTACCGACTCGACAATCCTTATCCGGGACAGCAAGGTGGAGCAAGCATTCCGGGCTTCGACGCGCTGACTTTCGGAACGGCGCAACTCGTCAGTCTCGGAGACACGAAGGTATTCGGAAATGGTACGGTCAATGAATTCCACGCCGGAGCTCTCCGCTATGCCAACGTGATCGGCCAGCCAAAGGGCGGGCTGGGAGTGAGCCTTGCGGCTCAGGGTTTCGTCAACCCGCAGACGGGTGCCCCGGGCTTCACGGTGCAAGCGCCCCAGTTCTTAGGAGTGGAAAATATTGTTTTTCCCTCGTTCATCATGGGTGTTCCTATCACGAATGAGGCTCAGATCAACAACACGCTGTATGTCAGCGATACATTTTCGAAGTTGATCGGTTCCCACAGCTTGAAATTCGGCGGCCAATTTCATGTGGATCAGGTGAACGAGCATCCCAACGCCACCTTCAACGGAACGTTCAACATCGCTGGAACTGAGACCGGTTCGGCCTTTGCAGACTTCTTGATCGGGGTGCCAAGCAATTTCACACAATCTTCGGGCGAGCCTTTCTACCTGCGAAATCGATACGAAGGACTGTTTGCGCAAGATAGTTGGCGGGCGCGCAGCGACTTGACCATCAATGTCGGCCTGCGTTGGGACTACATCATGCCCTTCTGGGAAAAATACAACGAAGTGCAGACAATCATCCCAGGCAGGCAGTCGGTACTCTATCCGGGTGCGCCGCCGGGCCTGGTGGTTCCCGGCGATCCCGGAATCCCCAGCACGATTTCGCCGGCGCAAGGAGACAACTTCGCTCCGCGAATCGGGATTGCGTATGCGCCCCGTTTTGAAAGTGGACTCCTGAAGAGAATGTTTGGGGACAGCGACCAGAGCAGCATCCGAGCGAGCTATGGCATCTTCTATACTGCGTTTCCTGGGCTATCGGCGGGCGTGATGTACGCAGTGCCTCCATTCGGCTACAACTACCTCACTCCTGAACCGTCGCTTTTCGCAACTCCCTTCATCAATGCGGCTAACGGCGCGCAGAATACGAATCCGTTTCCCTTGACATTTCCTCCGCACAACGTCCGGGCGAAGGATCCGGACACCACGTTCGATTGGCCGCCCGTAATCCCCATCGCCGCCGACCCTTACTTTTATTACCGTAATGCGGTTCCCTACACAGACAATTACATGCTGTCGATCGAACGCCAGATCACAGCAAAAACGCTGCTGACCATGAGCTATGTGGGTGATCAGGGACATCACATTCTCGCCGTAGTATCGACGAATCCAAGCAATCAGGCCCTTTGCCTCAGCCTCAGCCAGCCAACCGAGGTAGCACCGGGCAGCCCCACCTGCGGCTCTTTTGGCGAGGATGCCGTGATCACCAGCATCAGCAAGCAGGTGTATCACGGTACGCGAGTCGGTTTGGGTGCTAACTACAGCGAGAATACAGCTCAACGGACGATCGAGAATTCGAACTACAACGCGCTCGAGACCAATCTGCGCTACGTGGGTAAGGGATCGGATTTCCTGATTGGATACACCTACAGCAAGTCGATCGATCAGGGCTCGAATCTGGGCGAACAGCTTAATCCGCTGAATCTTAGGGCGACGCGCGCCATTTCCGCCTGGGATATGCGACAGAATTTTGTGGCGAGCTACAGAGTGACCCTGCCCTTTGATCGGCTATCTGATCGCGACAGACGGCTGACTGAGGGATGGAGTATGGCGGGCACTGTCCGTTTCACCACCGGCTTTCCCGTCACTCTTTTAGACGACTCGGACAATTCGCTGCTGGGAACGCTGGGCAATGGCATCAACAATTCCCTGCTGGACACGCCGCAATATCACGGAGCTCCGCTCGATATCAACACCAATCCGAGGAACGGACGCCCTGCATTCAATAATTCGCCCGCAGCCTTCACAACGGAGACACCTGGGCAATTGGGCAATGTGCCGCGGCGATTTTTCTACGGACCTGGGATCAATAACTTTGATATGACGCTGACAAAACTGCTGCGAGTAACCGAGTCAAAATCATTCGAATTCCGCGTCGAGGCATTCAATATGTTCAATCACGCTCAGTTTTATGGCGCCGGATCGGTGGACGGGGAAGTCAATAACGACCCGCACTTTGGAGAAGTCGTCAGCGCGGCAGCTCCCCGCCTGGTGCAACTCGCCGCGAAGTTCATTTTCTAGAGTTGACTGCTGAGGTCCTCCGAGTGCGCAGTTTTGCCTAATTACCCGCTTGACTGTGCAAATCAAGCGATGGCCTCAAAACCTCGGCAGGGCAAGGGCTGTGATCCTCGGTTCTCTTCCCGGAGCCGCATATTTCCGCAACGCAGGTAGCGGTTGTGCCAGCCCAGCCACTCGGTCAGCAGATGCGGCAATGCTTCCCATAGGACAGCCGATCCGCCCGCCCCAGATAGTCCGTCAGCAGCGGGTTGTAGTCGGGGCTGGCGCAGGATGACGTGTTGCGAGCGGGAAACTCCCACGCGCCGCAATTAGTTCCGTAACCGAATCTACCGTAAACTGTTTAGTAACAATGAGATGCGAAGGGGAGTGAGGCTGCCAGCAACCGATCCGTCAATGTGCTGACAAATAATTACTTGACCTCCATACCCCCGCCGGATAGATTAGCAAGTTCCAGGTACGTCGAAGCTTCTGGGCCGTTTTTTCTGTATCCATGCCTAAGGAGCATGCCCAGAAAATCGAGCATCTTCCGTATCCTGGTGTGCATCTATTCAAGTGAGTTTTGCGCTAACTCCTTTACAACCTACTAGGAATCAGTGACTTAGGGCGGATACTGGGGTTCCTGTCACGCTCCCGTGGCGTAAGGACGAAGGCGGAAGGCCACAATTCATAATTAAGGAGAGATAAAGCACATGCGCTCTGATCGTGTGTTTGATGCTTTACAAACTCTGCGGAACCGTTATATGCTTTGCCAGCTTGCCTCCAAGGCCACGCGGAAGTTCCACCGGCCGAGCACCAGAATCCAGGAAACGATGAATGGTGTGTTGGACCGGATCGCAGGCGCGGAGCGGCAGGCGGTTTTGTCGGAACCAGAGAATTTTGCCGAGGCACAACGGCGGGCTGCTTAACCCAGCCCCGCCTTTCCTGCCCGGCGTTTTTCGAGTCTTCCCTGAGTCTCCTTCCTTTTGAAAATCTCCCGTTGACACTACCGAATACGTTCTAGTGCACGGGTTCAGGTGAATCATGACCATTGCTGAACTGAAAGAAAAGAACATCACCGAGCTGACCAAGATCGCAAGGACCCTGGATCTGCCCGGTGCCAGCGGTATGCGCAAGCAGGACCTGATTTTCAAGATCCTGCAGGCGCAGAGTGAAAAAGAAGGCCACATCTTCGCCGAGGGCGTGCTGGAAATTCTGCCCGACGGCTACGGCTTTCTGCGCTCGCCCGATTACAACTACCTTCCGGGCCCCGACGACATCTACGTGTCGCCCTCGCAGATTCGGAAGTTCGACCTCAAGACCGGCGACACCATCAGCGGCCAGGTGCGCCCGCCGCACGAAGGCGAAAAGTATTTCGCTCTCGTCAAGATTGAAGCCGTCAACTTCGAGTCTCCGGATGAAGCCCGCAACAAAATCCTGTTCGACAACCTGACGCCGCTGTATCCGCAGGAGCGGATCAAGCTCGAGACCACGCGCGAAAATTCCAGCGCGCGTGTCATGGATCTGCTGACACCGCTCGGCAAGGGCCAGCGCGGCCTGATCGTTTCTCCGCCGCGCGCCGGCAAGACGATGCTGCTGCAAAACGTGGCCAACTCGATCACGGCGAATCATCCCGAGGTCGTGCTGATGGTACTGCTCATCGACGAGCGCCCGGAAGAAGTCACCGACATGCAACGTTCGGTAAAGGGCGAGGTTATCTCCTCGACGTTCGACGAGCCTGCCGCTCGCCACGTGCAGGTTGCGGAAATGGTGATCGAAAAAGCGAAGAGACTGGTTGAGCACAAGCGCGATGTCGTCATCCTACTTGACTCCATCACGCGTCTGGCACGCGCCTACAACACGATCGTTCCGCCTTCGGGCAAAGTGCTCTCCGGCGGCGTCGATTCGAACGCGTTGCAGCGTCCGAAGCGCTTCTTCGGATCCGCGCGCAACATCGAAGAAGGCGGCTCGCTGACCATCATTGCGACAGCGCTGATCGACACTGGTTCCCGCATGGACGACGTGATCTTTGAAGAATTCAAAGGCACGGGCAACTCGGAAATCATTCTCGAACGCAAACTGGTCGACAAGCGCGTCTTCCCCGCGATCGACATTCAGCGCTCGGGCACGCGCAAAGAGGAGCTGCTCATTCCGAAAGAGGATTTGCAGCGTATTTGGGTTCTGCGCAAAGTGCTGAACCCTCTGTCGCCGGTTGAAGCCATGGAGTTGCTGATCGACAAATTGAGCAAAACCAAGTCGAACGGCGAATTCCTGGCCAACATGAGCGCACTGTAAAGTATCTCTGGCTCTTGCGCTCTGTGTTCCTCAGCGCCCTCTGTGGTCGGCGGTTCTTTGAGCAGGCAGGTGTCCGCGCCAGCGCCGTATAATCTTCCGCAGACCGTGCCCAACGGTCTGCGAGGTCCTCGTGCGCTCCCAACTTCTCGTGCTCATCTTGCTGTTCTTTTCTCCTGCTCTGCTAGCCGTTGCCCAGGACTCCCAGCAAGCACCGCCCCCGCCGCAGCCTCCTTCGAAGCGGGATTTTCCCACGGTGCCCACGGACGAGAATGACGTTCGCGCGCGGATGGCGACCGAATTGGCCAGGAAGGCGGCCAAAGAGCGCGTCGCCGCGCTCAAGAGCGACACGGATAAGCTGCTCAAGCTTTCGGTCGAGCTGAAGTCCTATGTCGACAAATCGGACGAGAACGTTCTCTCCCTCGACGTGATCAAGAAGGCGGAAGAAATCGAGAAGCTGGCCAGGAGCGTAAAAGACAAGATGAAAGGACCGAACTAG
>JASHNU010000072.1 GCA_030041475.1 Candidatus Sulfotelmatobacter sp. | reverse complement strand
GCGCTCGCTCGAAGAACTCGCCGGCTCCGAACAATTCCAGGAAGCACTGCACCGCGAATTCCCCAAAGGCGCTTCCGAATGGCTCGACTCGGTCTCTCGCCGCGGATTCCTCAAAGTCATGGGCGCTTCGCTCGGTCTGGCCGGTTTGACGACTACGACCGGCTGCGTCCGCCTCCCGCTCGAGCCCATCGTCCCTTACGTTCGCCAGCCGGAAAACGTCATCCCCGGCCGGCCCATGTACTACGCGACCGCGGTCACGCTCGGCGGATACGCCAGCCCGGTGCTGGTTGAAAGCCATCTCGGCCGCCCGACCAAGATCGAAGGCAACGACCTGCACCCTGCATCTCTCGGCGGCACCGACATCTTCACGCAGGCCTCGCTTCTCGGCCTCTACGATCCCGACCGCTCCCAGACCGTCAACTCCGTGGGCGACGTGCGCTCGTGGCAGCATTTTCTCGGCGCCATCCGCGGCCCGCTCAGCGCGCAGAAAAATCTGAAGGGAGCGGGCATCCGCATCCTGACGCCAACCATTTCTTCGCCCACGCTCGCCGACCAGCTGCGCTCGTTCCTCAAGACCTATCCCGAAGCCAAGTGGCACGTCTGGGAGCCGGTCAATCGCGACAACGTCCTCGAAGGCGCGAAGCTCGCCTTCGGCCAGCCGGTCGAAACGCGCTACGATTTCTCGAAAGCCGACGTCATCGTCTCGCTCGACGCCGACTTCCTCTACGCCGGATTCCCCGGCAACACGCGCTACATCCGCGACTTCGCCGCCCGCCGCAATCCCGACAGCGGCAACATGAACCGCCTGTACGTCATCGAGAGCACGCCCAGTTCGACGGGCGCCAAGGCGGATCATCGGCAGGGTGTACGAGCAATGGATATCAGCGACTTCCTTGTCCATCTAACCAGGGACACTGTCGGCGCATCTTGGACCGCCTTGTCAGATGCCGTTAATGTCGAATTGCAAAGACCCGGGCGCACAAGCGTTATTGTGGTGGGCGATCACCAGCCCCCTGAGGTCCACGCACGCGCGCATCAGTTGAATCAGTCGCTCGGCAACGTTGGAAAAACCGTTTTCTACACCGACCCCGTCGATGCGAACCCGGTCAACCAGACCGAATCGATCAAAGACCTCGTCGCCGACATGCGCGGCGGCAAAGTCGACCTGTTAATCATCCTCGGCGGCAATCCGGCCTACGACGCGCCTGCCGATCTCAACTTCGCCGATGCCCTTAAGAACAGCAACCTTCCGCTTCGCGTTCATTACGGCCTCTATCAGAACGAAACTGCCGAACTCTGCCACTGGCATGTCAGCGCCACGCATGAGCTCGAATCCTGGGGCGACGCCCGCGCCTATGACGGAACGGCCAGCATCATCCAGCCGCTGATCGCTCCTCTTTATAACGGCAAGAGCGCAATCGAATTCGTCGCCCTGCTCAACGGCGACGCCAATGCCACGGGCTACGATCTGACGCGCGCTTACTGGCAAAAACAGCATACTGGCGCCGATTTCGAGCAATTCTGGCGCAAGTCGCTGCACGACGGCTGGATCGAAGGCACCACCCTTAGTGCGAAACAAACGCCGATGAGACGGGAAAGGGCCCCAGAAGTAGTTGCGCTTGCTCAGAAATATTATGGCGGTGGCAACCTTTCCAATGCCATCGAGCTCAACATTCGCCGCGATCCCACCATCTACGACGGACAATTCTCCAACAACGGCTGGCTGCAGGAATTGCCCAAGCCGATGTCGAAGCTCACCTGGGACAACGCCGTCCTCATCGGCCCCAAAATGGCCGAGCGCCTAGGCATCAAAACCGAAGACGTCGTCGAACTCGAATTGAATGGCAAAAAAATCAAAGGTCCCGTCTGGATTCAAGCCGGCCATCCCGACAACTCCGTCACCATCACGCTCGGCTACGGACGCACCCATGCCGGCCGCGTCGGCACCGCGCAAGGCTTCAACGCGTACGAACTCCGCACCACTGCCAATCCCTGGATTGCGTCCGGCGTAAAGATCACAAAAACGGGAGAAACCTACAAGCTCGCCTCCACGCAAGGCATGCAGTCTATGGACACGCCCGACGGCGGCCAT
This sequence comes from Candidatus Sulfotelmatobacter sp., assembly GCA_030041475.1. GTDB lineage: Bacteria > Acidobacteriota > Terriglobia > Terriglobales > Acidobacteriaceae > Sulfotelmatobacter. The sequence continues at coordinate 19,052 of JASHNU010000072.1, read as the reverse complement.
CGCCCGCTGGTCCGCGAGACCACGCTCGCGGAATACAAGAAAGAACCGGGCTTTGCCAAAGAGGAGGAAGTCCCCAAAGACCTCACGCTCTACGAGGCGTATCCCTACGACAAGGAAGACTACGCGTGGGGCATGGCCATCGACCTGAACAAGTGCGTCGGCTGCAACAACTGCATGCTGGCCTGCCAGTCGGAGAACAACATCGCCGTCGTGGGCAAAGAGCAGACGCATATCGGCCGCCACATGCACTGGATTCGCATCGATACCTACTACGAAGGCGACCGCGACAACCCTCGCGCCTTCTTCCAGCCTGTGCCCTGTATGCAGTGCGAAAACGCGCCCTGTGAAGTCGTCTGCCCCGTCGGAGCGACCAATCACACGACCGAAGGCCTGAACGACATGGTCTACAACCGCTGCGTGGGCACGCGCTACTGCTCGAACAACTGTCCGTACAAAGTCCGCCGCTTCAACTTCCTGCTCTTCCAGGACTGGGACACGCCGCAATACAAGATGATGCGCAATCCCGACGTCAGCGTGCGCAGCCGCGGCGTCATGGAAAAATGCACGTACTGCGTGCAGCGCATCAATGAGCGCCGCATCGACGCCGAGCGCGAAGACCGCAAAATTCGAGACGCCGAGCTCGTGACCGCATGCCAGCAGTCGTGCCCGGCCGACGCGATCATGTTCGGCAACATCAACGACCCGAACAGCAAAGTTTCGAAGTGGAAGGCGCACGCGCTGAATTACAGCCTGCTGGGCGAGCTGAACACCCGCCCGCGCACCACGTATTTGGCAGAAGTCCGCAACCCGAACCCGGAGTTGAAGGGATAAGAACCGCCGGGGCTAAAGCCCCGATTTGTAAAGACACGTGGACGCGGCGCTAAAGCGCCGCTCTTCCACGATTGCGGAAAAGCGACATGGACACGACTGCGGAAAGTGACGTGGAAGAGCCCGGCTTTAGCCGGGCGTAAAGTCGGGAAATGAGAATGGGGCTTTAGCCCGCGAGGGATTTCGAAACACGAATGCCTGAGCAATTCAAATCATCGGCCGAAATCGAACGCGCTCCGGTCATCGAGCCCGGCCACACCTTCGGCACAGTCACCGAGAAGATCAGCGCGATCGTTCTCACCCGTCCCGCTTCCAACGGATGGTTCGTCGGCTTCGGCATCTGCTTCATGGCCACCATGATGCTGCTCTACGCTCTCGGCTACCTGTTCCTCAAAGGCATCGGCATCTGGGGCGTGACCATCCCCATCGGCTGGGGCTTCGCCATCGTCAACTTCGTCTGGTGGATCGGCATCGGCCACGCCGGCACGCTCATCTCGGCCATCCTTTTATTACTGCGGCAATCCTGGCGCAACTCCATCAACCGTTTTGCCGAAGCCATGACGCTGTTCGCCGTCGCCTGCGCCGGAGTCTTTCCCGCGGTTCACGTCGGCCGTCCGTGGCTTGCGTACTGGCTCTTTCCGTATCCCAACACCATGGGCGTATGGCCGCAATTCCGCAGCCCGCTCATGTGGGACGTCTTCGCCGTCTCCACCTACGCCACGATTTCCGCCCTGTTCTGGTTTACCGGCCTGATCCCCGACCTCGCCACGCTGCGCGATCGCACCGATAACAAGTGGCTCAGGATCGTCTACGGTATGCTCTCGTTCGGCTGGCGCGGATCGGCCCGCCACTGGCACCGTTACGAGACGATGTATCTTCTCCTCGCCGGACTAGCTACGCCGCTCGTCCTCTCCGTGCACACTGTGGTCAGCTTCGACTTTGCCGTCGGCATCGTCCCCGGATGGCACACCACCATCTTCCCACCCTACTTCGTCGCCGGCGCTATTTACTCCGGCTTCGCCATGGTGCTGATGCTGGCCATCCCCATCCGCAAGATTTACGGCCTAGAGGATTTCATCACCGAGCGCCATCTACAAAACTCGGCAAAAGTCATGCTGGCCACCGGCCTCATCGTCGCCTACGGCTACGGCATTGAGGCCTTCATGGGATGGTACGGCGGCGACCGCTACGACGCCTTCACCCTCTGGAACCGCCTGCACGGCCCCTATGCCCTCTGGTACTACGCGCTGCTCGCGTGCAACATCTTCATCCCGCAGGTGCTGTGGATTCGCAAGCTGCGCACCAGCCCGGTCGCGCTATTCTTCATCTCCGGCGTCATTCTGGTCGGCATGTGGCTGGAGCGTTTCATCATCGTCGTCGTCAGCCTGCACCGCGACTTCCTGAACTCTTCCTGGGGCATGTACTATCCCACGCGCTGGGACTTCATGACGTATTTCGGCACCATCGGCCTGTTCCTGATGCTCATGTTCCTGTTCCTGCGCGTGCTGCCCGCCATTTCGATTTTCGAGATGCGCACGCTGCTGCCTGAGGCGGAGGTGAAGGAATAATGGCCCGTCGCGATCCCATCTACGGCATCATGGCGGAATTCGATTCCGCCCAGGCCCTCCTCGACGCCGCAAAGAAGACGCACGAAGCCGGCTACAAAAAAATCGACGCCTACAGTCCGTTCCCCATCGAAGGCCTGGCCGAAGAAATCGGGTTTCACTTCAACGAGGTTCCGCTGGTCGTTCTGATCGGCGGGCTCATCGGCGGCATCTCCGGCTACATGATGCAGTACTGGATGGCGGCCGTCGATTACCCGCTTAACATCGGCGGGAAACCGTACCACTCGTGGCCCGCGTTCATCGTCATCACATTCGAGATGACCATTCTCTTCGCCGGCATCTCTGCCGTGTTCGGCATGCTCGCACTGAACGGCCTGCCCATGCCGTATCACCCGGTATTCAACGTACCCCGATTTTCTTCCGCGTCCAAAGATCGCTTCTTCCTGATCGTGTTTTCCTCCGACAAAAAATACGATCCCGCAGATACCCGAAAATTCATGGAGGGCTTGAATCCGCGCTCTCTTTCGGAGGTTCCCAGCTAAGATGCCGCACTTCCTTCAATCCGGCAGGGGGCATGTAGGGACAGCCGCCCTCGGCTGTCCGGTCGAGCGAAGCTCGACGGCGCTTTTGCTTGGAGCGCTGGTGGCGCTGCTCGCCCTCACCTCCGCTTGCCGCATCGATATGCACGTGCAGCCCCGCCAGAATCCGCTGGCGCGCAGCGACTTCTACACCGACCAGCGCTCCGCGCGTCCGCTTGTGGAAGGCACCGTCGCCCGCGGCGACCTCCGCGCCGACACCTACTTCTACACCGGCAAAATCGGCAACAACCCCGGCGACGTCATGCCCTTCCCCGTCACCAAAACCGTTCTTGAGCGCGGCCGCGAGCGCTTCAACATTTTCTGTGCGCCCTGCCACTCGCGCCTCGGCGACGGCAACGGATTCGTCCCGTCCCGCGGTTTCTCGCGCAAGCCGCCGTCATACCACATCCCGCGGCTGCAGAAAGCGCCGCTCGGATATTTCTTTGACGTCATCACCAACGGCTTCGGCATCATGCCCGACTATGCTTCACAAATTCCGCCGCGGGACCGTTGGGACATCGTCGCCTATGTCCGCGCCCTGCAACTGAGCCAGAACGCGACCATGGCCGACGTGCCCACCGGACAACAGATTCCTTCGCAGCCCCCGAAATTCGCCGAGCCTGGCACGGGAGCGACACTGCCGATTCCCGCGCCAGGAAACAACTCCGCCGAAACGCCCGCTTCTCAAAAGCCGGCTTCTTCGAAGAACGAAACGAAATGACCGCCCGCATATTATGACGACGCCCGCCAAACTCGACCTTGCAGCCCCACCGGTGGTGAAGACCATCGCGCAGCGGCTGCTCGTTGCCGGGGTCGTCTTCGCGATCGTCGCGCTCGCGATCGCCTTCACGCGCCCTGACGAGTTTTACCACGCCTACCTGCTGGGCTTTATGGACTGGCTCGGCGTCGCCCTCGGCTCCATGGCCGTCATCATGATCAGGCATTTGACCGGCGGAGGCTGGGGTGTCGTGATTCGCCGCATCCAGGGCGCGGCCATGCGCACTCTGCCGTTCCTCACTGTGCTGTTCATTCCGCTGCTGATTGCGGTCTGGCAGGGAAGAATGTATCCGTGGGCGATGCCGCTGGGTGCGATCACCGACGCGCACATCCGCGAACATCTCGACAAGAACCGCTTTATCCTCGAGAGTTACCTAACGCAGCGCGGCTTCTTCCTTCGCGCCATCTTCTACTTCGCCATCTGGAATCTGCTTTCATTTCTGCTGTCGAAGTGGTCGAAAGAAGGAGATTCGCCGACCGCGCGTGACAACACGCAGCGCTTCAAGGCCGTCAGCGGCCCGGGGCTCATCCTCTACGGCTTCACGATTTCCTTTGCCGCGATCGACTGGGTCATGTCGCTCGATCCCAGCTGGATCTCGACCATCTTTGGCCTGATGATTCTCATTGGCGAAGTTCTGGCGGCCATGTGCTTCGCCGTATTCGTCGAGCGCATTCTGGTCGACTACAAACCCATGTCGGACCTGCTGAAGCCCGACTTCGTCCACGACCACGGCAAGTGGATGCTCACGTTCATCATGGTCTGGGCGTACTTCAATTTCTCTCAGTGGCTCATTATCTGGGCAGGGAACCTGCCCACTGAAATCACGTATTACATGCGGCGACTGAATGGCGGATGGGGCTATGTGGGTTTGTTCATTGTGATCTTCCACTTCGCCATCCCCTTCGCGATTCTCTTGTCGCGGCCGTTCAAGCGCGATATTCGCAAACTGTTCTGGCTGGCGGTCTGGCTGCTCTGCATGCGGTTTGTGGACCTGTTCTGGATCATCGAGCCGAATTTTTCCGAAACCTTCCGCGTGACCGTGGCCGACATCGTTGTACCGCTGGCGATCGGCTGCCTGTGGATGGCTCTGTTTTTCAGCAACCTGGCGTCACTGCCCTTACTTCCGCTCTACGACGCGCAGGCCGTGGAGGTTCTGGAACCGGTTCCGCATCACGGAGGTACTTAGCAGCGAGAAGACTCCAGCCGCAAAGCGGCGCGATGTGAAACCCGGCACGGAGGTGCCGGGAAAGGCGACCAAGCCGAACGAGTCCCGTCGGGACGACACACAGAATGACGAACGAACACAAATCGACTGGCCACGGCGGCTTCGAGCCCCGCGACATCGGCGCTGCCGGCGTGCTCTATTTCCTGCTTGGCCTGGCCGTCTTCGGCCTGATCGCGCACTTCCTTATGACCGGTCTTTATTCTTATCTCGAAAAACGCACCAATGCCGAGCAGGCGCCGGTCAGCCCGCTGGTCAGCAATGCTCCAGCCGACACGCGGCATCTTTCGGTCGACTACCGCGATTATCTGAAACAGAACTTTCCCAGCCCGCAGCTGGAAATCGACGAGCACACGCAGCTCAACAAAATCCGGCTCAACGAAGAGGAAACGCTGAGCACCTACGACTACGTCGACAGCAAGGCTGGCATCGTGCGCATTCCGATCGAGCGAGCAATGGATCTGATCGCCGAGCGCGGCCTTCCGGTGCGGAGCCAGAGCAATACAGAAGTTGCCTCTACCGCTGGCACGACCGAGAAGGGAACAAAAAAGAAGTGACCCGTCAGAATCACAATTCGTTCGGCGCGATTCATGTAGGGACAGACGCTGGGTGCCCCATCCTAAGCGCGTTCTTTGCGCTTAGGGTGGAAACTTTCCTGACCGTCCTCATCCTGCTGACGCTGGCATCGTCTCAAGCCTTCGGCCAGGGGATGAACCAGGGCATCATGTCGCCGCCCTCGAACGTGCGCCCGCCGAAGCTGGAGAACGTCGGCATCGAGCAACATCTCGACGCCCAGGTTCCCGCCGATCTCGCCTTCGTCGACGACACCGGCCGCAGCGTCAAGCTCGGCGACTATTTCGGCAAGAAGCCGATCATTCTCAACCTCGTCTATTACCACTGCACCATGCTTTGCGGCGAAGCCCTCGCCGGACTCACCGGCGCCATGAAGATGGTGAAGTTTGACGTGGGCAAGGAATTCGAAGTCGTAACCGTCAGCTTCAATCCGCAAGAGACCACCGCTGACGCCGCCGGCAAGAAAAAAGATTTCGTCGAGCGATACGGGCGTTCCGGCGCCGCTTCCGGCTGGCACTTCCTGACCGGACCGGCCGAGTCGATCAACACACTCACCAAAGCCGTCGGCTTTCAGTACCAGTACGACGCAAAGTCCAATCAATATGCGCACGTCACGGCAATCATGGTGCTGACGCCGGAAGGCCGCATCTCGCGGTACTTCTACGGCGTGGATTTTCCGCCGAAGGATTTGCGCATGGGATTGGTGGAAGCCTCGCAAAACAAGATCGGCAACCTGACCGATCAGGTGCTTTTGTATTGCTATCACTACGACCCCGCCACCGGAAAATACGGCGCGGTCGTAAACAACATTTTGCGTCTGGGGGCGGCGACGACGATTTTGTTTCTCGGTGCCTTGTTACTCATTCTGTTTCGGCTGGAAAAAGCAGCACCACGTCCAAAAGACTGGAGCCACGCAAAGGCAGACCGGTGAACATGAGCGGGAAGGGCGCGGCTTCAGCCGCGCCACAAGGGAAGAGGGAAAATGGGGCTTTAGCCCCTGAGGCCGAGAAAGGCCCGATGGAACTGGACGACGGAACGGAGCTGAAGCGGTCTTAACTTAATCATGTTCGACAATTTTCCATTGTGGCCGCAGCGGGCCTCCACATCAGCGGGCGGCGTCGATGCGCTTTACATATTTCTGGTGATCGTGTCGGCGATGATGATCGCCCTCATCTTCACTGCCCTCGTTTATTTCGCCGCGCGCTACCGAAAGCAGAAGGGCGTTCGCGCCGAGCAGATTGAAGGTTCCACGCCGCTGGAACTAACCTGGTCCATCATTCCGCTGTGCGTTTTCATGGTCATTTTCCTGTGGGGCGCAGTGGTCTACTTCAAGGGCCGCACGCCTCCGCGCGACTCGACCGAAGTTTACGTCGTCGCCAAGCAATGGATGTGGAAGCTCGAACACGCCGAGGGCCAGCGTGAAATCAACGAGCTGCACGTGCCCGTCGGCCGCGACGTGAAGCTCATCATGACTTCGCAGGACGTCATCCACAGCTTCTATGTGCCCGTGTTCCGCATGAAGCAGGACGTGCTCCCCGGCCGCTACACCATGGCCTGGTTCCGCGCCACCAAGCCCGGCACGTATCACCTGTTCTGTGCGGAATACTGCGGCACGCAACACTCGGGCATGATCGGCTCCATCGTAGTGATGGAACCGGCGCAGTACGAAGCCTGGATGAGCGGCACCCCAAGCGGCCCGCTCTCCGTGGCGGGCGAAAAAATGTTTGCCGAACTCGGTTGCTCCACCTGCCATCGCAGCGACGGCACGGGACGCGGCCCCAACCTGCAGGGAGTTTTCGGCAAGCCAGTGGCGCTCGACGACGGCCGCACCGTGATGGCCGACGAAAATTACGTTCGCGATTGCATCCTCGATCCCGGAGCGAAGCGCGTCAAAGGATTCCAGCCCATCATGCCCACATTCCAGGGACTGGTGAGCGAGGATCAGGTGAACGCCCTGGTCGCGTATGTGAAATCGCTGGCGAAAGTCCAACCGGGCACGAAGACTGCCGCCGTCGCGGCACAGACGCCCCCGGCCGAGACCGCAAACGCAAGTCAAAAGGCCAGTCTAAAGGGAAGTCAGGTGGAATAAGTTTATGGCGACCGCAACTGCTCAACCCGCCGGTCAGACGATCGAGCGCGAAAATTATCTGAACAAGCACTACGGCGTCGGCTCGTGGCTGCTGACCACCGACCACAAGCGCATCGCGCTGCTCTACCTGATCTCGCTCACGTTCTTCTTCTTCATCGGCGGATTCTTCGCGCTGCTGATTCGCCTCGAACTGCTCACGCCTGCCGGCGACCTCGTCCAGGCCGACACCTACAACAAGCTCTTTACCCAGCACGGCATGGTGATGATCTTCTTTTTCCTGATCCCGTCGATTCCCGCCACACTGGGCAACTTCCTCGTGCCCATGATGATCGGCGCGAAGGACCTCGCCTTCCCCCGCATCAACCTGCTCAGCTGGTATCTGTACATCATCGGGGGCGTCCTGATGCTGCATTGCATGCTGACCGGCGGCGTCGACACCGGCTGGACGTTCTACGTTCCCTTCAGCACCGCCTACACCAACACGAAAATTATCGAAGCCGGACTCGCCGCCTTCGTCGCCGGATTCTCCTCCATCCTCACCGGCTTGAATTTCATCGTCACCATCCACCGCATGCGCGCGCCGGGCATGACCTGGTCGCGCCTGCCGTTGTTCATCTGGGCGCACTACGCTACCAGCATCATTCAGATTCTGGGAACGCCGGTCATCGCCATCACCATCGTGCTCGTCGCGGTCGAGCGCTTCCTGCATCTCGGGATCTTCGATCCCAAACTCGGCGGCGACCCGCTCCTGTTCCAGCATCTGTTCTGGTTCTATTCCCATCCTGCGGTCTACATCATGATTCTGCCCTCGATGGGAGTAGTCACCGAGATCATCGCCTGCTTCTCGCGCAAGCGCATCTTCGGATACCACTTCGTCGCCATGTCGTCGATCGCGATCGCGGTGCTTGGTTTTTTGGTCTGGGCGCATCACATGTTCGTCGCCGGCATCTCGCTTTACGCCGGACTGATCTTCTCGTTCCTCACTTATTTCGTCGCTGTTCCTTCTGCGATCAAAGTCTTCAACTGGACTGCGACGCTGTACAAGGGCTCGATCACCTACGAGGCGCCAATGCTGTACGCCTTCGGCTTCATCGGCCTGTTCACAATCGGCGGCCTGACCGGCCTCTTCCTCGCGTGCCTCGGCATCAATGTCCACGTCACCGACACCTATTTCGTCGTCGCGCATTTTCACTACATCATGGTCGGCGGTGCGCTCATGGGATATCTCGGCGGCATGCACTTTTGGTGGCCGAAAATTTCCGGCAAGCTCTATCCCGAAGGCTGGGCGCGCTTGGCGGCGCTCATCGTCTTCATCGGATTCAATCTGACGTTCTTCCCGCAGTTCATTCTCGGCTACGTCGGCATGCCGCGCCGCTACTACGCATATCCGGCGGAATTCCAGATTCTCAACGTGCTCTCCACGGCCGGTTCTACCGTGCTCGGCATCGGATATTTGCTGCCCATGATTTATTTCTTGTGGTCCATGCGCTACGGCAAACCCGCGCCCGATAATCCGTGGAACGCGGCCGGCCTCGAGTGGAAGACCGCTTCACCGCCGCCGACTTTCAACTTCGATGAAGAGCCGGTCGTGACCTGGGAAGCATACAACTACGAGCAGCTCGACGAACACGAGCAGGAGGTGCCGGTTGCCGGATAGCTCCGCAGTCGCTGTCGGTCAAAGCCACGGCGAAACTCACAACCCGGCCCTGCTGCATCACTTCGCCACCGAGCAGCAGCAGCGCGACTCCGCCAGCCTGGGCATGTGGATTTTCCTGGGCACCGAAGTCATGTTCTTCGGCGGATTGTTCTGCGCCTACCTGATCTACCGCCTCAAGTATTTCGGAGAATTCGCCGCGGCCAGCCAGACGCTGAGCTGGCAGCTCGGCATGACCAACACGATCGTGCTGATCTGCTCGAGCTTGACCGTGGTGCTCGCGATATGGGCCGTACAGCGCGGGAAGCGCGCGTTGCTCCTGAGCAGCCTGATACTGACGCTCATATTCGGCTTCGCCTTTCTCGGCATCAAGTCGATTGAGTACGCAGAGAAATTTGAAAAGCATCACGTTCCCGGTCCCAGTTTCCAGTTCGCCAACGTCCCACTGCCCGGCCATCCCGGTGAGATGGCGAATCCGGCGCACGCGCAGCTTTACTTTTCCTTGTACTTCATCATGACCGGGCTGCACGCGCTGCACATGATCATCGGCATCGGCATTTTCGCCTGGCTCCTTTATGCCTCGTGGCACGGGCGCTTTACGACCGAGTACAACACGCCTCTCGAAATCGGCGGCCTGTACTGGCACTTCGTCGACATCATTTGGATTTATCTATTTCCGTTGTTGTATTTGATTGATTTGCGAAAGTAGCTATAGCAAGTTTGTCATCCCGAGCGAGGCGTTCTTCGCGAGTCGAGGGACCTTGGGTTAAAGAAGGAACTTATGTCTGACCATTCATCATCCGAACATTCATCGTCGCTCGGCACCTACATCGCGGTCTGGCTGGCCCTGATTGCCGGCACGATCCTTACCGTCGTTGCCGCGCACATCAACCTCGGCCCATTTAACGCTGCCGTCGCCCTCACCATCGCCACGGTCAAGGCTCTGCTTGTCGCGCTCTTCTTCATGCACCTCCGGGGCGCCTCCGAGAAGCTGCTGAAACTTGTCGTCATCTCGACCATCTTTTTCCTGTTCATCCTGCTGGCACTCTCCATGGCCGACTACGGCACGCGCGTCTGGAGCTAGCCGATTCTCTAACACTGGCATCGCGAGCACTGCGTTCTCTCTCCACCTGCGGTATACTCGCGCGTCGGACCTCGCTCGACTTTAGTTTGCCGGCAGGAACCATGTCCTCCAGAGTGGCAGATTTCGTCCCCATCGCGCGCGTCAGCGACTTCTCAGGCCTGGCCGAAGCGCTGCGCGATGAAGTTCGGGGTGAAATCCGCTTTGACTCCAGCGCCCGCGCCCTCTATGCCACCGACGGCTCCAACTACCGCCAGGTTCCCATCGGCGTAGTCGTCCCGCGCGACTCCGACGACGTGCTCGCCACCATTTCTCTCTGCCGAAACTTCGGCGCGCCGTTGCTCTGCCGCGGCGGTGGAACGTCTCTCGCCGGCCAGTGCTGCAACGTCGCCGTCGTACTCGATTTCTCCAAGTACATGGCGAAGATCCTCGAGATCGATCCCGCCCGCCGCATCGCCCGCGTGCAGCCCGGAGTCGTGCTCGATCACCTCCGCAACGCCGCCGAAAAACATCACCTGACGTTTGCGCCCGATCCTGCCACCCACGACCGCTGCACCATCGGCGGCATGATCGGCAATAACTCCTGCGGCGTGCACTCGGTGATGGCCGGCAAGACCGACGACAATATCGAGGCCCTCGACATCGTCACCTATGACGGCGTGCGCATGCACCTCGGCGAAAACCTGATTCATGTACCAAGCGCCACTTCTCCTGTAGGGGCGGACGCATTCGTCCGCCCAGGCGGTCCGGACGTATCGGGCCGCAGTGCAGACCGCGTCGCTCAGATCCACGCTTCTCTCCAGCAAATCGCCGCCGACTACGGCGACCTGATCCGCCAGCGCTTTCCCCGCATCCCGCGCCGCGTCTCCGGCTACAACCTGAACTATCTGCTTCCTGAAAACGGATTTCACGTCGCCCGCGCACTGGTCGGATCCGAAGGCACCTGCGTCACGACTCTTGAAGCCACGTGCCGTCTGGTCGAGAGCCCTCCCGCGCGCGTGCTCGTCGTCGTCGCCTATCCCGATGTTTATCAATGCGCCGACCACGTGCCCGAAATCATGCAGTACAAGCCCATCGGCCTCGAGGGCTTCGACGATCTTCTCGTCTATTACACGCGCGTGAAGGGAATCAACTCCGAAGGCCTCGCGCTTCTGCCCGAGGGCGGCGGCTGGCTCATGGTCGAGTTCGGCGGCCAGACCCTCGCCGAAGCCGAGGCGCAAGCCCTCACCCTGATGAACGCGCTCAGCCACGGCGCGAATCCTCCCAACCTGCGCCTCTATTCCGGCCAGCAGTCGAAACGCGTGTGGGAAGTGCGCGAATCGAGCCTGGGTGCTACTTCGCACGTGCCCGGCGAGCCGCTGAACTGGGAAGGCTGGGAAGACGCCGCCGTCGCTCCCGAAAAACTCGGCGGCTATCTGCGCGACCTGCGCAAAATGTTTGCCGACTTCGGCTACAAGGGCTCGCTGTATGGCCACTTCGGCCACGGCTGCGTGCACACGCGCATCAATTTCGATCTGCAATCGAAAGACGGCATCGCCAGATTTCGCCAGTTCATCGAGCAGGCTGCAGATCTGGTCGTCAGTTACGGCGGCTCCATTTCCGGTGAGCATGGCGATGGACAGGCCCGCGGCGAACTCCTGCCAAAATTGTTCGGCCCGGAGCTGATCGAGGCCTTCCGCAAGTTCAAGTCAACATGGGATCCCGACTGGAAAATGAACCCGGGCAAACTGATTGGTCCGCCGGGAAAAACGCCCAACAAACTCGACGCGAATCTTCGCCTGGGCGCGAACTACGCTCCGTGGGAGCCGCGAACGCACTTCCAGTTTCCCGCCGACCACGGCAGCCTGGCGCACGCCGCGCTGCGCTGCGTCGGCGTCGGCAAGTGCCGCCACGACGAAGGCGGCGTGATGTGCCCCAGCTTCCGCGCCACGCACGAAGAAGAGCACTCCACCCGCGGCCGCGCCCACTTGCTCTGGGAGATGACGCAGCGCGATCGCCATGATCAAGATGGAAGCGACGGCATCATCCGCGACGGCTGGCGCAGCGAGGAAGTCAAGCAGTCGCTCGATCTCTGTCTCGCCTGCAAGGGATGCAAAAGCGACTGCCCCGTCGGCGTCGACGTCGCCACCTACAAGGCGGAATTTCTCTCGCACTATTACGAAGGCCGCCTGCGCCCGCTCAGCGCCTACGCTTTCGGCAACATCGATTTCTGGGCGCGCCTCGCATCGAATGTCCCCGGCCTCGTCAACCTGACCACGCAACTGCCGTTCGTGCGTGACCTCTCGAAGATTCTGGCCGGCATCCCGAAACAGCGCAACATCCCCGCCTTCGCCCCGGAAACTTTCAAATCCTGGTTTGCTCGCCGGCAAACAGGAAATGGTTTTGGGTGGCGCAGCGCTTCCAGCGCTGCGAATGGGCCTTCTTTTTCCGGACGGGCTTCAGCCCGTGCGGGCCCTCCCGTCATGCTCTGGCCCGACACCTTCAATAACTATTTCCTCCCCTCCACCGCGCGCGCTGCCGTCGAAGTTCTCGAAACCGCCGGCTACCGCGTCGTCGTCCCGCACGCCAACCTCTGCTGCGGACGCCCTCTCTACGACTTCGGCATGCTCGACCGCGCCCAAACCCTTCTGCTCCAGATCCTCGACGAACTCGAACCCGAAATCGACGCCGGCATCCCCATCATCGGGCTCGAACCCAGCTGCGTCGCCGTCTTCCGCGACGAACTCACGAACTTCTTCCCCCGCGACGAGCGCGCCAAAAAACTCTCGCGCCAAACCTTCCTGCTCTGCGAATTCCTCGAACGAGAGTTGGCCCAAGAATTGGCCCAGAACTCGCACAATGCTCCCCTCCCGCAATTCCCGCGCAAGGCTCTGCTTCACGGCCATTGCCACCACAAAGCCATCATGAAGATGACCGCCGAAGAGTCGCTCCTGCGCCGCCTCGGCATCGACTTCCAGCAGCCCGCTCCCGGATGCTGCGGCATGGCCGGCTCGTTCGGCTTCCATGCCGGCGAAATGTACGACATTTCCGCCGCCATCGGAGAACTCGAGCTCCTGCCCGCCGTCCGCAAGGCCCCGCCCAACTGGCTCATCATTGCCGACGGTTTCAGCTGCCGCGAGCAGATCGCCCAGTCGACGGGCCGCCACGCGCTCCATCTGGCCGAAGTTCTGCAGATGGCGCTCGAACCCGCGCTGCATCCCGCCTCGGAGCCCTACCCCGAATCCACGCTCGTCCGGCAGCGCGAGGCCGAGGTCCAAGCCTCGATGAAGCGCGCCGGAATCGGCCTGGGCGCCGTGGTCGCGGGCGCAGCGCTTTTGTATGCCATCAGCCGTAAGTAACTTTGAATCAGTAACTTACCTGATGTCCTTCCGCCCCTAGCCCAATCCCCGCGCTTCTGAAACAATAGAGGTTGTCAAATGGCCTCTGGTCCCCAGCCCCTGACCCCTGGCCCCTGGGTTTCATGGATCGCGACATTACGACCACGCTCCCGGCCACCGCCGAGGCTACATCCTCGTATCCTCGCTCCGAAGCCGCCTCGCACGCCGAGGCCCCCCTGCGCGGCTCCGTCCTCGTCCTCATGCAGTTCGACGTCTGCGAAGAAATCCGCCTCGACGTCCTCCGCGACATCTTCGGCGCCCGCACCGCCGAGGCCAGCTTCAAGAAGGCTCCAGCCTACGTCCGCTACCAGCGCCCGCCGGTCGAGGAGACGCTCGAGCCGCTGGTGCTCGAATCCGGCGAGCGCCTCACCGGCGAAATCAAGTACTACGATTACGGCGTCGTCAGCCTGGTCTTCGAGCTGCCCTTCGCCGGCACTTGGGACGACCTCATCCAGCTCTCCTGCCGCTGGACCTCCGACACCAGCTTCGACGCGGTGGCCTCGCGCATCGCGCGCCAGAAACTGGAGCGCGCCGCCCCTGCGCTGATCAAACCTTATAAAGGCGACTGGCTGCAGGAAGACTACTTCGTCTTCCAGATTCGCGAAATCGCGCTCCCCGGGATCGAAGGCCCGCCCTCCGCTGCCGACCTTCTCGCCGCCCGCGGAGACCGCATCGCCCAGGTCGTCCGCGGCGAGACCGCCCAGCTCTCCGAAGGCGAGCGCCAGGAAGTCCTGCAGTCGCGCATTTCCTACTATCCCAACGATCTCGCCGTCATCGGATGGAACGCCGCCTTCATCTACGACACCGCCGCCGGCGCCGAAACCGCCATCCAGCTCCTGCAGTACGCCAACTCGCAGCTGCTCGAGTTCCGCCACTACGACGAATTCCTCACCCGCGAGCTCGAAAACGTTTACGCCTTCCTCGACCGCGGAGGCACCGGCCTCTGGTCGCGCTGGCGCACCGCCCGCGCCGCCTCGAAACTGCACACCGTGCTGCTCGACGTGAACGAACTCACCGAGCGCGCCGACAACGCCATCAAGTTCCTCAGCGACATGTTTTCCGCGCGCCTCTACAAGCTGGCCGCGCAGAAAGTCGGCGTGCCCGACTACAAGGACCTGGTCAAGGAAAAACTCCAGACCGCCGAAGACCTCTACCGCTTCATGGTCGAGCAATTCAACCAGAGCCGCGCCTTCGTGCTCGAACTGATGGTCGTCGTCATCCTGATCATCGAGCTGGTGTACTTCTTCAAAGGCCACCCGCTGTAAGTTTCTTTCGCCCCTTCGGGGCTAGTTTCATTCAATTCCTCCTTTACCCACGCCTTACGGCGTGGGCTGTAATCTTTCGCTCCTTCGGAGCTGCCGCGTTGGCTCCAGCTGGAGCTAAATCTGTTTTCACTCCCAGTGGTGGTTTGCGTTGGGTTGCGTCGTAGTGGAGGCCGGTGGCGACGGTGATGGGTTCGTGGTCGGAGTCGAAGTTGGGGAGTTGTTTGACCATCTGGGTTGAATCGACGTTGAAGCGGGTGCGGCGGGAATTGCGGACGGCGGCGTTGAGGGCGCGGAGGATGAGTTCGCCGCGCTTGAGATCGATGGTGCCGCGAATGAGGGCGTTGACGACTTCCATGAGCGAGGCCTGGATGGCTTCTTCGTTTTCGAGCAGCGCGACGTGATGAAGGCGCGAGTTCGGTGCCTTAACGGTGCGCAGCATGCGCTGATGGAAGTAGCAGAAATCTTCTCCGCGAAGAGCGGGCGAGCCGCAACGGACTCCGGTGACCTTGATGTGGGTACAGGTTTTGACGTTGGTGTGTGCGGGCATATTGGCTCCAAATTTTTTTTGATACCGGACTGCTAAATTCATGGCGTGCTTGGGGTTATAGCCTTGGGATGTGAGGAGGTCTGCGTATAATCTTGGGAAATCAGGACTTGCGAGCAAAGTATTGCGGACAATGGACTTAATTTTGTCAAATTCGGTGGGGCGCTGGTGCATGTCCCAATTTGGGACGGGGAGATTTCTCAGTAAAGGTTGAATGTCACAAAGGGCTGTGGAAAAGGGGGCGGGCTCGCAGTGTCTCAACACTTCGACGCCGCAGGGTGGCGAGCCCGGACCCGAGTCGGCGGGGTCGGCTGCGAGCCTAATGGCGGCTGCTGCCATTTCTTGGGTACCTTCTCTCTCTGAGCCATCCTTTGAACGTCTCCTTTATGGTCCTTTGTGCGTTCATCCAGAACTTGGGTCACGAAGTCGGTAATGGTTTTTCCGGATGCCCCGGCGACCGAGTTGACGCGCCTGTAGAGTTCTTCGGGGACGCGCACGTTTAGCTGTTCCGCCGCGGTGCCGTTCGGCTTTTTCCGTCGCCTGTTGGCCATCGGGGTGGGTGCCCGCAAAAAATGCTTGCATCCGGATGGCTAAAAAGCTAGATTACTAGCAATATAGCGATCTGAGATTCAGGGCTATTAAGCATACTCCGCACCTGCTATCCTAGGAAGTTGGCGGTGCAGTAAATAGCACCAAACCGCGCTTCCGGCAAGGCGTTTGGCCGGGCTTGAAAAGTGCTCTATTAGAGGACTAGACTGCTTCGGTTTTAGGGAAACGCTCGTGGCGGAGTCACGAGCTGAAGGTCTTTAAAAAGGGTTTGATGCGGGGTAGGTTAACCACCCGTGTCAAAGAGGCGGCCCCGGCCAGACTCGAACTAGCGTCTCCCGTTTACGAAACGGCGCTCTTTCCAGTTGAGCTACGGGGCCGTTGGCAAAGGTAAACTGGAGGCGCGGATCGGATTCGAACCGATGTATGTGGGTATTGTCAGTACCCGCCTGTTCGACCCCTTCAGCACCGCGCCTCTGGTTTACTTCTTCACATGGTAACCGCAACAAAATCATTTTCAAGTGGATTTGTTTCAAACATTTCCTCAAATTCGTGTCGTCTGTGGATTTCAAGTGGCGAGGTTGGTGCGCCGCTTTAGGCGGCTGGCTTGCCTCGCTTTGGCTTGCTTTGCGCATAGGGCGTTTCCTTGGTCTCTTGCCGCCGGGCGACATAAGCTGTCCACCACGGTTCTGGCACGGCCCCATCGGTTTTGCGCAGCTCATCTATGAATGCCCCGGGATGGACGAGTAGGACGAAGCGATACTGCTGATTTCCGCTGGGTCGGACTTTGATCAGGCCGAGTTTTTTCAGCAGCTGCATTCGCTCCTGCCACGTGCGCACGGCTCGCTGGCCGGTGTATGCAGATTCGTAGGCGAGTTCAGCTTCGTTCGTCACTTCGACGACCCCGCTGTCGATGTGTCGTGCCAGTAGCGCGAGGTACACGCGCGACGGGTCTTCCCTGCCGCTGAGTTTCTTGGAGCGCAGGAGCAGCAGGAGCAGGGGAAGCGTACGTGGTCCCTTGAACCATCCGTCGCCTTCTCCTGTCCAGGCCGGTGCTTTTGGCCAGTACTCCTGGCGGAGTTGTTCTCTTCTTAGTGTTGCGGGTGTTTTTCCCTTCTTGGGGGCGCTAGTTAGTGTCGTACGGATAGTCATGGCCGCTCCTTAGCCGTGGGCGGTTGGGGCAATGAGCGCGCGCTCACGGCCCCTTCCTTCACTCGAATGCCGCCGTTACGAAGGGCGTGCTTCGTCTGTGATGATTCGATTGTTCACGAAGTCCCGGTACGGTATCGACAGCCTAAGTTCCGTGGCTTCTCCTCGCGACGTGCGCTTACGTTGCGGCTTCTGCCGGCGAGTTGGCTAATAATAGCACCGAAGGTGTTCGGGACGGCGATTAATCGCGGAGTGGGCGGGCTGCTGCGTCGCCGAGTGGCGGATTTGGCGGGTCCCGGCCGGGGTACCGGGTGTCCGCGTGTCCCTGTGTCCGTATGTATCGGGGTGTCCGTGGGGTATCCCAATGTGTCCAAGTGTTTCCCCCTCTCCGGCCGTTCTGTATCCCTTGTCGCTCATATCTGTCATGAAGGCGGGGCCTGTCTGAGATAATTCTTGGTCATTTTAGTCAACCCCAAAATCCCGACGTATTCGGGCAAGAGCTGGGCGGAGGGGGCGTGAAGGTTCTGTTGCTGGAGAACATCAGCGCGGTCGCGGTCCAGGTGTTCCGCGACGCGGGCTACGAGGTCGAGTCGCTCAAGGCGGCGATGGACGAGCGCGAGCTTGTCGCCAAACTGAAAGAAGCGAGGCTAGAAGAAGACAAGCAGCGAGGGAGTGCCATCTCCATTCTGGGCGTGCGGTCGAAGACGCGGATCACGCCGGCGGTGATGGAGGCGGCGACTTTCCCATCCTCTCGCACAGAACGCGAGAGGGATGGGGCAACCGGCTCGCAGCCAGGGATGCGAGCCAAACGCGCGGATTCTGGCGTCGCAAAAACCGCGACGGCTCCGCGCGGCTCGCCCAGATCCTTCGGTCGCAAAAGCGGCGACTTCAGGATGACAACGCAAGGATTGATTGCCATCGGGGCGTTCTGCATTGGTGTGGACAAGATTGACCGCGCGGCGGCGAGCGAGCGCGGCGTGGCGGTGTTCAACGATCCGCACTCGAACTCGCGCTCGGTGGCGGAGCTGGCCATGGGCGAGATCATTGTGCTGCTGCGCAGAATTTTTCCTGCTTCGACCCAGGTGCACCGGGGCGTCTGGAACAAGTCGGCGGCGGGCGCGCACGAGGTGCGCGGGCTGACGCTGGGCATTGTGGGCTACGGCAAGATCGGCTCGCAGCTGTCGGATCTGGCCGAGGCCATGGGCATGCGCGTGGTCTTCTACGACGTGTCGCACGTGCTGGCGCGGGGCAACGCGCGCGCGGTTGGTTTTCGCGAGCTGCTGGGGATGGCGAACGTGGTCACGCTGCATGTGGACGGCAAGCCGCAGAATCAGAATCTGTTTGGCCGAGACGAGTTCGCGGCGATGAAGGACGGCGCGTGCTTCCTGAATCTGAGCCGCGGGTTTGTGGTGGATCATGAGGCGCTGGCGGCGTGCTTAAAATCGGGCAAGATCGCGGGCGCAGCGGTGGATGTGTTCCCCAAAGAACCAGAGTCGGGCGCGGCATTCACGAGCGTGCTGCAGGGGCTGGAGAACGTGATCCTGACGCCGCATATAGGGGGTAGTACTGAAGAAGCGCAGCAGAATATCGGGCAGTTCGTCTCGGCGAAGCTGGTGGACTATGTGCGCACGGGCAATTCGATGCTGAGCGTGAACCTGCCGCATTGCCATCTGGAGTTTGAGGAGGGGTCACACCGGCTGATGCATATCCATCACAACGTGCCGGGCATTTTGCGGGCGATCAACGACATTCTGGCCGACCGCGGGATCAACATCGAGCGGCAGGTGCTGGATACGCGCGGGA
>JASHNU010000071.1 GCA_030041475.1 Candidatus Sulfotelmatobacter sp. | reverse complement strand
TGATTTCTCCGCCGCCTCACCATGATATTTACAGCATCGAAGACCTGGCGCAGTTGATCTACGATCTGCGGGCGGTGAATCCGAACGCGCGCATTGGCGTCAAGCTGGTTTCAAGTTCCGGAGTTGGCGTTATCGCTGCGGGCGTGGCCAAAGCCGGGGCAGATGTAATCACCATCAGCGGCCACGATGGCGGCACTGGAGCATCGCCGCTCACTTCAATTAAAAACACCGCTTTGCCCTGGGAGATCGGCCTGCGCGACGCTCACACTTCGCTGGTTCGAGCTGGATTGCGTGCCCGGGTGCGGCTGCGCGTTGATGGCGGACTCAAGTTCGCCCGCGACGTAGTCATCGCTGCCCTGCTCGGCGCCGAAGAATTCGGCTTTGGAACGTCAGCCCTGCTCGCCATCGGCTGCGTCATGGCGCGGCAATGCCATCTGAATACTTGTCCTGTAGGGATCGCCACGCAGGATGAAGCCATGCGCGCCCGCTTTACGGGAAATCCCGAGATGGTGGAAACGTTCTTCCGCGGGCTGGCCGCCGACGTTCGTCAGCTTCTAGCGAACATGGGGGCTAGATCTATTGACGAAATCCTGGGAGCGGTCGACCGTTTGCGGCCACGTTCGCCCGAGACGGCACAAAGCGTGTCCTCACTGTTGCAGCCCGTCAGCAATCCGCCTGCGCAGTTTCCCTGCCCGCATGAAGATACGAGCGCTCTGCACATCGAATTGAATCGCGTAGTGGATGACCTCGAGACTCTTAGCTTCAGGCCATATCACTTCAACATCACAAACGAAGACCGCGCCGTGGGAGCGCACTTTAGCGGCGAAGTGCTGCGCCGCCTGGGGCCGCAGCGCGAAGGCGCCTCGCCCGAAGCCACTGAGTCAGGGCCTTACAATTCGCGGCCTTTCGGCCTCGCAGCAAATGAGGTTGACTGCGAATTCACCGGCATCGCGGGGCAGAGCTTTGGTGCATTCTTGATTTCCGGCGTGAACTTCAAACTCACCGGCGAAGCCAACGACTACGTCGGAAAAGGCTTGTGTGGCGGCAGCATCGCCATCAGCCCACCTTCGGAAGGTTCCGAACGAGGCGACGTTTTGGTTGGAAACACCGTTCTGTACGGCGCAACTTCCGGCGAGTTGTTTATCGCCGGTCGCGCCGGAGAACGCTTTGCCGTCCGCAACAGCGGGGCGCTGGGCGTGGTTGAGGGCGTCGGGCGTCACGGGTGCGAATACATGACCGCCGGGATCGTGTTGATTCTCGGTCCCGCAGGCGCGAATTTCGGCGCGGGAATGACGGGAGGGCTCGCCTACGTCGTGCCAACGAACCCCGAAGATATTTTCAACGACGATCACCTCAACGGCGATTCCGTGCGCTTCGCAACTTTGGAGACGCGGGAAGAACAATGGTTGCGGCGCATTCTGCGCCGGCACCTGCAACTCACCGGCAGTCGTCGCAGCTCGGATCTGCTCACATTACCGGTTCTGCCCCTGCTTCGTGTTGAACCGGTCGTGCCTCCCTGCTCGGTGGAAGAGTCGTGGGCCCCCTTTCTAGCCGGCCTGACGGCCCGCGAGGCACGCAGTTTTGGGCAGGCAAAGACTCTCTCTTCCGACAGGGCCGTCGTCCAGTGACCGCGCGCACATAACGCCCGTTCTTGATTTCGTTATAATTTCTCCCTACCGATGGACTTCGATCAGCTCATCACATTTCTCGAGGTAGCACGACAAGGCAGCTTCTCGCGTGCCGGAGAAAAGGTCTTCCGCTCGCAATCGGCTGTTAGTGCGCAGATTCGCCAGCTTGAGCACGAGTACGGCGATCGCCTGCTCGATCGCTCGGGGAAAACAGTCAAACTGACTCCCGCAGGTCAGATTTTCCACGAGTATGCGCTGCGCATGAAAAAGCTGCGCGACGAGTCGCTGGTTGCGGTCGCCGATCACGGTCACGTTCCGCGCGGAACGTTGCTGGTCGGCGCCAACGAGGCTACTTGTCTTTACGTGCTGCCCGAGGTTTTCGCGGAGTATTGCCGCCGCTACCCCGACGTGCAGATCAGCATCTATCGCAATTTCACATATAAGATCATTGAGAAGCTGGAAAACGGTTCGATCGACGTAGGCGTTATCAGCCTGCCGGTGCAATCGCCCAGCCTGAAGGTGCAGGCGATCTACCGTGACCGTCTGCTGCTTATGGTGGATCCCGGAAATCCCTTGGCGAAAATGAAATCGGTGCACGTGAGTGATCTGGTCAAATACCCTCTTCTGCTGCCGAAGACCGGCCACACGCGCCGCCTGCTCGATAAGCTTTTTCGCGAGTACAACAACGAAGTCAAGGTGAGAATGGAATTGCCGAGTCTGGGGATGATTAAGAGCTTCGTGGCCGCCGGGCTTGGAGTTTCGCTTATCAGCGCTTCGTTCGCGCAAGACGAAGTGGAAGCTGGAAAAGTGAAGCTGGTCGAGCTCCAGGGAACCGAGTTGTGGCGTGAACTGGGCCTCGCCTACCGCCGCGACCGCACGCTCTCAGTCGCAACCAAGGCATTTGTCAGCGTGGTGCGCCAGCTCTCGGACCATCTCAAGAAAACGGAAGGGTCAGCCCACCCGTAGTCTTACGCATCAGCTTCCGG
>JASHNU010000070.1 GCA_030041475.1 Candidatus Sulfotelmatobacter sp. | reverse complement strand
TTTCGACCGCGAGAATGTCGAATTCCTGGATCTCAACTTGCACTGGTTTGACCACAACGTCTTTGTGCCTGCGCGCGAGCTTGTAGGCGGGGACGCCTTGAATTTTCTTCGCGGAAAATGGAGGTGGAATTTGCTCGATCACGCCGCAAAAACGCGCGGCTATCGCCTCCACGTCATCTAGGCACAGACTGACCGTCTGCGCTGGAAATGTTGGTTCGCCCTCCGCGTCGTAGGTATCGGTAGAAAAGCCGAAGCGGATCGTGCCCTCGTAAGTTTTCTCGGCATGAGTGTAGAACTGGGCGAGGCGCGTGAGGCTGCCGATAACCAGCGGCAGAACCCCGGTGGCCATCGGGTCGAGGGTACCGAGGTGACCGACAGACCTCTGCCCGAGGATGCGGCGGACACGGTTGATCGCGTCGTGCGAGGTTGGACCAGCGGGCTTGTCGAGGATGAGGACGCCATTCATGCCGGGATTTGATAACTTGGTAGCGAACCTAGTCAATCTACCATGCTGC
Organism: Candidatus Sulfotelmatobacter sp.; assembly: GCA_030041475.1. GTDB lineage: Bacteria > Acidobacteriota > Terriglobia > Terriglobales > Acidobacteriaceae > Sulfotelmatobacter. The sequence goes on along the minus strand of JASHNU010000070.1, from coordinate 3,425 downwards.
CGCTCAAAGACGACCAGCCGCGCTACAGCACACCCTACGTCAACAACTTTCTCATCGGGCTGAACATTTTCATTTATTTGTTTCAGTGGCTGCAATTCATCCAGGATCCGCGCGGCTCGGACTTGTTCATCCGGCAGTTTGGCGAAGTGCCGTCTCATCTGGCGGCATTCCTGGCAGGTTCACATCGCTACACACTGCCGCAGGTCGTAGTTCCCTTCTTCACCTCCATGTTTCTGCACGGCGGCTGGGAGCACGTTCTCGGCAACATGTGGTTCCTCTACATTTTTGGCGACAATGTTGAGGACTACCTGGGGCACTTCAAGTATCTGGTGTTCTATCTTCTGTCGGGGTTGTTGGCCATGGCAACACAGGTCGCGATTTATCCGCATTCCAATGTTCCCACCGTAGGAGCGAGCGGTGCGATCGCGGGCGTGCTGGGAGCCTATTTTCTCCTCTATCCGCGAGCACGGGTGCTGACGTGGTTCTTTGTGTTCGTGATGTATCTACCCGCGTGGATCGTACTGGGCGAGTGGTTCGCGCTGCAGTTTCTGGCTGGAGCGGAGAGTTTGTCAATGGCGCATGTGGGACGTGACGTGGGCGGCGTCGCCTTCTGGGCGCACGTGGGTGGCTTCGTATCGGGGATGGTGATGATCAAGCTCTTTCCCGAACGCCAGAGACGCTATCCCTACGCGTGGCGTTAAGCTCCGGGAACCCTTTGCGCGAGAGATGCTCGGGTGCCCCACTTCTGGTCGATGTTGCCAGAAGTGGGTATTTTCATGTGGATTCATGGGCCGCAATTACTTTCTCTTCACTTCTTCGGGCGCGACTCCGGAGGAACCAAACCTGCCAGGCGGTAATAAACGACAAGCTGGCCGTAATGTTCGCCGGAGTGCTCGATGAATTCATAGGCCCAGTCGATGAGGCGGACTTGTTGGTGGACCCAGGGATCGACGACTAGATCGTTGAGACCCTTGTCCCCCTTAGCTTGAATGGCGGCAGCCCCGTCGGCGAAAGACTTCTTCACATAGGCCACCACGTCGGCCTTGCTCTTGTATTTCTCGCGGCTGGGATTCTCGTCGACCTTGGCGCTCGACCCTGTGGCCGGATTCGTGAAATAGTAATTCGCACCGGCGGCGTGGAGCAGTTGCTCGGCAAAGCTGCGCTGCGCGGGCGTTGGCTTCATGTCGTACTTGTCTTCTGGAAAGTCTTCCGCCATGGCGATAAGCTTGCGGCCAATGTCGTTCCACGAGCCGAGCACAACTTTGGAGGGCGGGTCCGGAGGTTTGACGGCTTCTTTTTTGTCTTGAGCATTAACCGGAAGTGCTAGCGGCGCGGCGAACAGCACCGAGGCAAGAGCTGTGGCGAATAGAAACGGGGACTTCTTCATAGGATTCGCTCCAGAATGTTGCAAATCTCAGAGTGATTTGACGGTCGCCATTGTACTTGGGCTTGCGGGCGAAGCAAAGGCGACCCAACGACGGAGTGGTGCGGTTTGGTTGTCATTGCGAACAAGCGTTCTTTGCACCGTGAGGAATCTGGGCGAGCCGGGCTAAGCGCCGCGCAGCTTTTATTAGGAAATGCTGCGACGCACTATCGTGCGTTCGGCTCGCTTCCTCATCAAACTGCACCACTACTAAACGAGACTAGAGCGTCCCCACGCTGGGACGAATTTCGACGCTCTCGACGGTAGTGTTGGCGGGAAGCAGGATCGCCTGAACGACAGCTTGTGCCACGGTTTCCGGCGCCATCATTTTGCGGCGCGGCGCCTGCGGCCACAACGTTGTCCAGATGTCAGTGTCGGTGGCACCGGCCAGCAAGCCGATAACGCGAATGCCGCGCGGGCGCAATTCCTCGCGCAGCGTGTTGGTCAGGCCGAGGGCCCCGTGTTTGGAGGCGTTGTAGGACGCTTGCCCGACGAACACCCGATTGGCAGCGACAGAAAGATTGTTCACAATCGTGCCGCCGCGCTTCATGATTGGCAAAGCCGCCTGGGTCACAAGGAACATGCCGTTGAGATTGGTTTCGATAACGTCTTTCCATACAGGGAATGGCAGTTTCTCGACGGGAAGGTTGGGATGGGTAATCCCCGCATTGTTGATAAGTATGTCGAGATGGCGGAATTCGCGGCGGATCGTGCGGAATAGATCATCGACGGAATGAGGATCGCGGACGTCGCAGGCATGGGTGAGAACGCAGGTTTTCTTGCGCGCCAGTTCCCTGCTGATTTTCTTCAGGGCTGCATTATCGCGTCCCGTCAGAACCAGGTTGCAGCCTTCGGCCGCAAGGGCGTGCGCAATAGCAAGCCCGATACCACGCGTCGCTCCCGTGATGAGGGCGACCTGGTGGTGGAGACGTTTGGGCGAAGACGCGGGAGTCATTTTGAGAGGACGTAGCGTAGGTCGAGTTTATGAGTGTACGGCGGAAAGTCAAAATCTACCCTCTCACAAGAAACCCTGAGAAGGCGGGAGCACCCTCCGATTCCCCTCAGCAAGCACAAAATCCCAAGTCAAGAGCGGAGGACAGGAGTGTCCACGCCTGCTTACACACCATTCGGGCGCTGGCGGATGAGCGACAGAAATTCGGATCGAGTCTCTTCCTCGTTGCGGAAGCAGCCGAGCATCGAGGACGTCACGGCTGCAGAGTGTTGTTTCTCAACTCCCCGCATCATCATGCAGAGATGGCGGGCTTCGATCACGACGCCGACGCCCTGTGGTTCGATAACCTTTTGAATCGTCTCCGCGATCTGCGTGGTCAACCGTTCCTGAATTTGCAGCCGGCGGGAGAACAGCTCAATCAGGCGCGGAATCTTGCTCAAGCCGATGACGCGGCCGTTCGGAATGTACGCCACGTGTACTTTACCGAAGAAGGGCAACAGATGGTGCTCGCACAAGCTGAACATCTCCACATCTTTGACGATGACCATCTCGTCGTAGGTGACGGTGAAAAGGGCGCCCTTGAGCAGCGCCTCCGGGTCTTCCTGGTAGCCGCGAGTGAGAAACTGCATCGCCTTGCGCACGCGATGGGGAGTGCGGGCCAGGCCTTCGCGCTCAGGATCTTCGCCGAGGCGGACAAGCATTTCGCGGACCAGATCTTCATAGCTGGCGCCGGTCAAGGTTGTCGGTTCTTTGACCGCAGATGTGCTGAATGTTGGCGTGTTGATTCGTTCCGTGGGTTTCATAGGTCGCCTGGCGCCGCTTTTTGCAGCGCCTATATCCTTGGTTCGTTTTCTCCGGCGTACTCGAACGAATTCATCATCGTTTCTTCCAGTCTTACCTTTTCCAGATGCGCGGGCGTGAAGCCACGCTGCAATATTTCAAAAATCTCCACGCAAAGATTTTCGGTCGTCGGCACAATATGGGCAAATTCCTTCTTCGTGTTCAAATTCTCCAAGTTGTAGCGGGCGAGCACTTCCCTTTCGACAAAGC
>JASHNU010000069.1 GCA_030041475.1 Candidatus Sulfotelmatobacter sp. | reverse complement strand
ATCCAGAATTCTGAACCCCGTTGTTCTTCGGTTTCTAGTTTGGTTGTTTCCAAGCGTGCAGGCGCGGCCACCAGCGGCGCACGTTGCGGCGGTATTCGTCGTATTCGGCGCCGAATTTTTTGTGCAGCGTGGGCTCTTCGTAGAAGACGACGAAAAGATGCACCCCGAGCGCGACGGCTGCTACGGAGGCGATTAGTTTTGGATTGGGATGGCCGAAGATGATCCACAGGCCGATCCATCCGGCGGCGAAGCCGAGGTACATGGGATTGCGCACGTAGCGGTAGAAGCCGACCACGACTAATCGCTGCGGGGGCACGATGGGGGCGGGAGTACCGTGGCCGGTGCGGCCGAAGTCCCACACGCAACGGAGAGCGACGGAGAATCCGAGGATCGATGGAATTGCGGCGAGCCAGCGCCAGCGCGCGGCGCTGGCCGTTTCGACGGTGAAGCCGAGCCATTGCGGCAAAAGCCAGAACCACAAGGCGAAGAAGAGTGCGCCGACGGAGAGCGAGGCGAGGGTGGTTGGCCAGGCGTGGCCATGATCGGCTCTCGGGTCCCGAATGGCGCGTGCATCAGTCACGATCCCCTCCAATTCCCGCATGGGCGAGAATTCTGCCGGCTGTGGCGATCTGCCGGCACACAATCATGCCGACCCAACATCTAGCGCACGCTGGCAGCGAACTTATGAATTTCGCGCAAAACGTCCGCCTCATTCGATAGGAAGACGAAGTGGTGCGCGCCCCACAATTCGACCACGTTGGCGCCTCCTGAGGCTCGCTTGATTCTGTCTATCCGAATCTTGGCCATGCCGACGTAGGTGCCATAGACAGCTTCAACGATAGTACGCTCGCTTGTATCTGTCACATGATACTTTTGGATCTGTGCCTGCGGGGTGATGTCGTAGCCAATAAAAGCGAGTACGGGTACACGGATTTGTGAGTAATCATGTTTATAGTTACCCGCCATGATCGCCTTGGAAACGAATTCGGGGGTCTGGTCGGCGCCGACGCTTCCATCCGGATTTTGAACGCGCTGGTTGCGGTACTCGGACTCCGGAATCGCTATTCCGCTCGCTTTTATTCGCCACTCCCGATACGCGGAGAAGGATTTCAGGTCCGAGGAGGAAGGCTGGGGTGGCGTGCGCATCGACTGCGGCATTCTTGTCCAGAGCGCGTCGTAATCGGTATAGTCGTCCGCACCATCGTTCAGGGCGTCGAGATAAACCAGCGCTCCTATCCGGTCGTAATGATGGATGCCCAACTGCGACAATTCATTGCCTGCGATGGAGTGGCCGACTACAATCGGCGCGACTAATTTGAGTGCGTCAAAAACGCGCAGGTCATCTTCAGTCAGGCGCTCTTCGGTATAACCTGTGGCGGGCTTACTGGAGGCTCCATAGCCGCGGCGCGTGATTCCATAGACGTGAAATGAATCGGTTAGTTTGGGCGCGAAGTCGTCGAAGACGTGAGCCGTCCATCCCAAGCCGGCCAGCAGGACAAGCGGACGGCCTGATCCGCCCCAATCGAGCACTTCGAGTTGAACCTCGTCTTCTACGGTTACGAAGTGCACGATGTGTTTGGATGGGTCTTGCCAGGGCGAGGAATTTTGCGCGCTGCCGGCCGGAGTCAGCGGCAGGGTAGCAACGAAAAAACAGGCTGCGAAAAAAGATTTCATGATCTCCTCCGGTGGAGACAATGGTCCGCAACGCCTACGCGGGTTTTGCACCGCCAAGTGTGGCTGTGGCGAGGCTTCCGCCTAATCCCATAGTTTCGACAGCGGAGGATGGCACGATCACCATCGATCCGCGTTCTTTGATTGCTTCATACAGCATGTTCATGGCGCGCAGGTGCAAGGCTGTGGGATTCTGCTCGTAGGCAGTCGAGGCCTGGACGAAGCTGTTCGAAATCTCCGTTTCGGCCAGGCCGAGAATAATGCGGGCCTGACGTTCGCGTTCCGCCTGCGCCTGGCGCGACATGGCATCTTCGAGTCCCTGAGGAATTCGCACGTCGCGGATTTCGACCGACTGCACGGTGATTCCCCAGGGATTGGTTTTCTCGTCAAGAATGCGCTGGAGTTCTCGGCCGAGAGTTTCGCGCTCGGTAATCATCTGCGCGAGTTCGTGGCGACCGATCGATTCGCGGAGCGCAGTCTGTGCGCTCATGTTGATGGCCTGAATGAAGTCTTCGACTTCGAGAATAGATTTCTCGGCGTTCCAGACCAGCCAGAAGACGATGGCGTCGACGTTCACAGGAACGGTGTCGCGCGTCAGCGTGGACTCGGCTGAAACATTGGCCACACGGACGCGCTGATCAACATAGGAGCTGAGCGTTTCAACGATTGGAATAATGTGGAAGATTCCCGGACCACGCAGTCCAACGTAACGCCCGAGCCGAAGGACTGCGACCTTCTCCCACTGTTTCACCACTTTGATGGCGAACATCAGATAGATGCCGAGAATGGAGCCGGCGGCAATGCCAGCCGGGTTCTTTGTGGCGGCAGTGACGATTGCGCCTGCTAGCAGACAAATAATAAAGAGCGCTCTTCCGATGCTGCTGATAGAACCGAAATCGATTCTCAACATACTATCTCCTTCTCGCCGGTTGTGGCGACAATTCCGATAAACGTTCGAGCAGTTCTTCAACGGTAAATCCGGCTGCGCCGGCGCGGGCGGCCGCCTCACTGGCCAGTCGAGTAAGCTGGCGCTCGCGCTCGGCTTCTTTTCTTTCCACCTTTTTCTTTGCAATGAATGTTCCAGTGCCCTGGTGGGTTTCGAGCATGCCGCCGAGTTCGAGTTCGCGGTAGGCCCGCATCACCGTGTTTGGATTGATGGCGAGATCGACGGAGAGCTGGCGCACCGTAGGGAGCTGGTCGCCGGCATTCAGCGTACCCAGGGCCACTCCGCTGCGGACCTGATCGATGAGCTGGCGGTACACGGGGACGCCGCTGTGCAAGTCGAGAGTGAAATGGAAAGAGTGCGAGTTTGATTTTACGATCATCTAGTACAATAGTGTTATAGTTCATTAATACAATGCCTGTCAAGTAAAAAGCCTTCGTTTGCAGGTTGGTAATGGTGCGGTTATGACATAGGGTTGGTCTGGTGCGCGCCAGATCCCTTCGCCATTCGGCTCAGGGCAGTTCCTTCGCCCCGGAAAGGAAAGGTTTTACCGCAGCTCTAGAAGAGTGTGCGTGAGAATGTTTCTTACGCCCCTTCCGGGTTGGCTCGTTCCCGCTTTCGGCCCCACGCCGTGGGCTCTAGTCCTAGGGCGCTTCGCGGCTACATGTGGTACCCGCCGTTGATGTTCAGCTCCTGCCCAGTCATGTAATCGGCGTCAGCGGCGAGAAAGGCGGCGGCCTTGGCAATTTCCTCGGGCGTTGCGAAACGGCCCAGCGGAATTTTGGCCTTGATCTGAGCTGAAATTTCTTCCGGAATGGCGTCGACCATTTCGGTGGA
>JASHNU010000068.1 GCA_030041475.1 Candidatus Sulfotelmatobacter sp. | reverse complement strand
GCCCGGTCGAGGAGCAGTATTCGAAGGCCCCGCTAAAAGAATCGTCACAGCAGGCGCTGATCGACAGCCTGAAAGAGCAGGCTGAAGCTGTCCATTCTTTGAAAGCGACGGCCGACATTGACACCTCGGCAGGCGGCGCGAAGAAGGGCCACGTCACCGACTACAAGGAGATCCGGGGTTACGTACTGGCTCGGCAGCCCTCGTCACTGCATTTCATTGGGCTGATGCCGATCGTGCGCACTACAGCGTTCGACATGGTGAGCGACGGTCAGGACTTCAAAGTCTGGATTCCGCCGAAGAACCGCTTCGTGGTCGGGCGCAACGAGATCCCCACGTCGATTACCGATCAACCCATCGAGAACATTCGCCCGCAGAACATCTATGACGCACTGTTGATTCCCCCCATTGATCCTGCGACGGAGCTGGCGGTGATGGAGCGCGGCTACGAGATTCTGCACGACGCCAAGGGGCACACCATTCTGCAGGATGACTACGAGCTGGTTGTAATTCGCCGAAAAGGCGACGGTGCGGTGCTTTCGCGGAAAGTCGTCTTTAGCCGAACCGATCTGAAGCCGCACCGGCAGTACATCTATGATGATCAGGGCAAGCTGGTGACCGACGCTCGCTATGCTGAATATAAAGATTACGACGGCGTGAGCTATCCTTCACGCATTGAGATTTTCCGGCCGCAGGAAGAGTACGACATTACTCTGAACATGCTGAAGGTGGAGATCAATCATCCGCTCACCGACGAGCAATTCGTGCTGGAGCAGCCGGCTGGGGCGGAGGTGGTGCACCTGGACCGTCCACAGTCGAGCCTGGCGACGCCGCCCGGCGGCGGCAGCACGCGATAAGACCAGCACTCCGCGCTAGCTATGCGAGTCTTGCGGACGACAAAACTTCACTCAGAATGACAGTGCTCGTTTTCATAAGCTGAATGCTAACGGCTGAATGCCGACAGCTTCCCCGGGATAAACAATAAATGATGAATAAGATGGTGGTCTCGAACCTCGCGCACCGGCCGACCCGGTCAGTCATCACGGTGAGCGCGGTCGCGCTGGAAGTAGCGATGATCCTGCTCGTGGTCGCGCTGTTTTATGGGCTGCTGAACGGATCGAAGGAGAGCCAGCTCGGAGTGGGTGCCGACTTGCTGGTTCAGCCGCCGGGAGCTGCGGCGCTGGTAGGAATGTCAGGCGCACCGATTTCGGTGAAGGTTGGAGATGTTCTGCGCAGGGTGCCGCATGTCACTGTGGCTGCGCCCGTGATCTGGGCCTTCAGCCAGAAGCCTCTGGAGATTGACTACGGCATCGACCTCGCCAGTTATGATGCGCTGCCGCCTGCGTTTCGATATGTGTCCGGCGGACCGTTTCAAGCCGCCAACGACGTAATCGTCGACGACTTTTTTGCCAGTATGAATCACAAGAAAGTCGGCGACACGGTCGAGGTTTTGAACCATCCTTTTCGCATCTGCGGAATTGTTCCGCATGGAAAAGGTGGACGCAAGTTTCTGCAGCTGGCAACGATGCAGGATTTAATCGGCGCGGAAGGTCGGACGTCGGTTTTCTACGTGAAGCTCGATGATCCCGCCTATATTGACGAGGTAACAAATGCCATCAAGCAGCGCCCGGGCATGGAGCGGTATTCGGTGCGCTCGATGGCGGAATATTTGTCCATGATGACGCCCGACAACCTTCCGGGATTCAATCTGGCGATCGAGATTGTGATCGGCGTTGCGATCGTGGTCGGCTTCCTGGTGATTTTCCAGTCGATGTACACGGCGGTCATGGAGCGGACGCGGGAGATTGGCATTTTGAAGTCGCTGGGGGCATCAAAGCTCTATATTGTGAACGTGGTGTTGCGCGAGACGATGCTGCTGGCGGTCGCTGGAATCGTGGCGGGAGTACTAATCAGCATGGCGACGCGTCGCGTGATCATATTCGAACGGCCGGTCATGCGGCTCTTCTGGAGCAATACCTGGGTGCTGCGGGCAACATTGATTGCACTCGCGGGGTCGCTGGCAGGAGCGATCTATCCGGCGTACAAGGCGGCGCAACGCGACCCGATCGACGCGCTGGCCTATGAATAGCTAATTCTCGGATTCCAGTCCCGCGCGGCGGAGCATGCGCCGCAATCCGCGTTCGCCTGCGCCACGCTGTTCTCCGGCAATGTTGCCGTCGCGGTCAATCACCACATAAATCGGGTAGCTCTGCGCGTTGTACATTGCAGCCAGATTCGTGTCTTTGGTGAGAACGATGGGGACCGTGCGCGGGTGCTCGGTCAGATATTTCTTCACCTTTTGATCAGGTTCGAGCACGTCGACAGCGAGGACGATCAGGCCTTTGCCGCTGAACTCTTTAGCGATGTCGTCGACCATCTCGGCCTCTGCTTCGCAGAACTTGCACCACGTGGTCCAGAACTCGAAGAGAACGACTTTCCCTTTGACCGATTCGTTATTGAATTGATCGCCAGTCATAGTTCTGGCGCGAAAGCGCGGCGCGGGCTGGCCGGCTTCGTCGGCGGCGAGCGCAGTGGCAAGAAGAACCGCCGCAAGCAGACACAGGACGAGGGTGTGGCGCCCGAGCATGCGGCGCATCTTAGCACGAAATTTAAGCATTGAAAATCGCTCAAACGCATTGTCATCCTGAGGCGCTGTCTTTTGGCGCCGAAAGATCTGTGCACTTTCCTGGCAGCATCGGAGCCGCCGGCGAAATTGCGCAGATCCTTCGCTACGCTCAGGATGACAACGCAGAACAACTCAGCGTCTCTTTGTCGTGGGCTTCGGTTTCAGCGCTTTTGCGTACTCGCAGCTCATCTCCAGATATTTCTTCAGCTCGGCTGTTTTGGCGAGCAGGCTGTCGGGGACCGCGACGTACTCCTTCATCACTGCGCCATAGGCTTCGTACAGCGTCGTCTTGTATTTCTTCAGAAATTTTTCGCGTTCGTCTTCGGGCAGGCGGATAGCAAGCTTTCCCTCATGCAAAAGCGTGAACATGTTGCCGTTGAGGGAGGTGTAGGGATTGGCATCGCCTTTGCGCTCGAGTTCAGGGAGGGTGGAGATAAGTTTGTCGTAGAGGGCAACATTCGGTGAGACATTCTGCTTCGTCGTGGGCATCGTCGAACTGTCTCCTTGTTCTGAGCCACTAAAGTTACCATCGGCCAAGGCCTGTTCGTAACCTGGCGTTGACAATGCTCCTAGCCTCCGGTAAATTAAAGACTTTGGTAGTAGTGTGGTTGCCCGCCTGATGGTCCCGGCGTCCTCGCCGGGGAATCAACGAGCGGTCTTCTTTCGCAGCCTTTTTCAATCGGGAGAGTTTATGTCAACCTATTTCCCCAAACAGGGGGAAATTGTGCGCAAGTGGTACGTCGTGGATGCCGACGGGCAGACGCTCGGGCGCCTGGCTTCGCAGGTGGCGCGCATCCTCATAGGCAAGGAGAATCCGCGGTACACGCCGTTCATCGACACTGGCGATCACGTAATCGTGGTCAATGCCGAGAAAGTTCGCACAACAGGAGTGAAGGCCGAGTCGAAGGTCTATCAGCACTACACGGGATATCCCGGTGGCCTGCGGACCGAAGAGTACAAGAAACGGCTGGCGCGCAAGCCTGAAGCAGTGGTCGAGGCGGCGGTGAAACGCATGCTGCCGAAGAACAAGCTGGCGGCGCACATGCTGTCAAAGTTGAATGTGTACAAGGGTGACAAGCATCCGCATCAGGCGCAGAAGCCGCAGGATTACAAGTTGGAAGTGCGCGAGCATCCGGCGCGGAAAGTAGCAGTTTCGTAACTGCGTGATAGCACGCGCGAGATCCCTTGCGTCGCGCGCTTTGCGCGCCCCCGACTGAAGTCGGGGGTCTACCAGAAAAGCGACGCTTCGAGATGACGCAAACGAAGAGATCGATGCAGCGCAGCTTCTGGCTTGAGCTAGAAGCTAGGAGCTAAGAGCTAAATGGCAGAGTTGGTGCAATACTACGGAACGGGACGCCGCAAGTCGGCGATTGCCCGGGTTTATTTGCGTCCGGGCAGCGGAGATTTCAAAATCAACGGGCGCGCCTTTGAAGAATATTTTGTGACGCCAGCGCAGCGGTCGGCGGCGAAAGCGCCGCTGGCTTCGACCGAGTCGGCGTCGCAGTTCAACGTGGTCGTGACGGCGCAAGGCGGCGGCGTTCGCGGTCAGGCCGATGCCGTGAAGCTGGGACTGGCTCGAGCCCTGATGCAGTTCAATGCCGAACTGAGGAAGCAGCTGAAGTCCGACGGGATGGTCAGCCGGGACTCGCGCGGCAAGGAGCGCAAGAAGTACGGACAAAAGGGAGCCAGAAAGCGTTTCCAATTTTCGAAGCGCTAATGGAGCTTGGTGCTTTGATCCGGGGTCCCCGGCAAGCCCGGTTTTGCCTTGCTGCGGTGGAGATGGGCGCGCGCAAGCGCTTCCAGCTTAGCAAGCGCTAGATTAGTCCTGAGTCGTGAGTCTCGAATCGCGAGCGAAAGCAGGTTTTCCACCGCCCCTTTCGCGCTGGTTCGGAATGACAGGAGTTTTAGGTTTTACTGGCCACTGACAACTGATCACTGGCCACTGATTTTAGGTGTTCAATTCTTCCCGGGCCTCGCGGCGCGGGGGCGGGAATGGCAATCGGGAAAGCAGTGCCCAGTTGCCAGTAACCAGTTGCCAGACGGTTCTTGCTGGGTACTGGGTACTAGGTACTGGCGGCTGACTTCCGATGCAGACTAACAAAAGGAGAAACGTGGCTACCATCACCATGAAGGAGCTGCTCGAAGCGGGGGTCCACTTCGGGCATCAGACCAAGCGCTGGAATCCGAAGATGAAGGAATACATCTTCGGCGAGCGCAACGGGATCTACATCATCGACCTGCAAAAAACGCTGAAGATGTTCAAGGAGGCGTCGAAGTTCGTGCAGGACCTGGCGACCGACGGCCGCATTGTGCTGTTCGTGGGCACCAAACGCCAGGCACAGGACGCGATCGCCGAAGAGGCGCAGAAGTGCGGCATGTTCTACATCAACCAGCGCTGGCTGGGCGGACTGCTCACCAACTGGGTGACGGTGCAGAAATCGGTGAAAAGGCTTAAGGAACTCGACGACATGGCCACCGATGGCCGCTATGAGCTGCTGCCGAAGAAAGAAGTGATCAAGCTGGAACGGGAGCGCAAGCATCTGCAGGCGAATCTGGCCGGCATCAAAAATATGAGCCGGCTGCCCGACGCGATCTTCGTGATCGACTCGAACAAGGAGCAGATCGCCGTGCGCGAGGCGCGTAAGCTGGGCATTCCGGTCGTCGCCGTGGTCGACACGAACTGTGATCCCAGCGAAGTGGATTATGTGATCCCAGGCAACGACGACGCGCTGCGGGCGATCCGCCTGTTCACCTCGAAGATTTCGGAATCGATCGCGGAAGGCGCGCAGTTGATGACCGATAAGCAGGTGGCCGACATGCAAGCCGCGACCGATCAGGCGCAGGCGGCCGAGGCCGCGCCGGGCGAGTACGCGGAGGAGGCTGCGGCGGTAGATGCCAACGAGGACATCAGCATGGAGGAAGTGCTGGGGCCGGGCACGCACAAAAAGCCGGTGGCGAACGAGGAAGCCGACGTGCCGCATGTGGAGAGCCAGACGGTGTAAGAGCAGTTGCCAGTTGCCGGTACCCAGTTGCCAGTTAGGACTGTTTTGAAAGGACACGGCTTCAGCCGTGCCGCAAAGAGCGCGAAAATAGACGGGCTTCAGCCCCTGAGGGAACGCGACAAACCGGGATTGAAAATCAGACCCGCGCGGGTCATGGAATATCGATCACCCGGCGCGGGTCAAAGTTTATGAGGGCTGTTTCGAGTTTCAGGTTTCAAGTTTCGGGTGGCCTGAAATGCCGAGATCATCCCCAATACACTCGAAACTGGAAACAGGAACTGGAAACTTATATGGGTACTACGACAGTGAATATTTCCGCAGCACAAGTGAAAGATCTCCGGGAGAAGACCGGGGCTCCGATGATGGATTGCAAGCAGGCTCTGACGGAAGCCAAGGGCGATATGGAGCAAGCGGTTGTGATTCTGCGCAAGAAGGGCGTATCGGTCGCAGCCAAGAAAGCGACGCGCGTGACCAGCGAAGGATCGGTAGCGCAGTACATTCACGCCGGCGGCAAGATTGGTGTGCTCGTCGAGGTGAATTGCGAAAGCGATTTCGTGGCGCGCACCGATGACTTCAAAGAGCTGGTGCACGACATCGCCATGCACATCGCGGCCAGCGATCCGAAGTACGTTCGCAAGGAAGATGTGACGGCGGCCGATTTCGCGCGCGAGAAAGAGATTTACCTCGCGCAGGCGATCGCCAGCGGAAAGCCGGCGCATATCGCCGAGAAGATGGTGGCAGGCAAGATGGAAAAGTTCTATGAAGAGGTCTGCCTGCTGGAACAGCCCTTCATCAAGGATCAGACCATTTCGATCGGGCAGCTGATCGCGTCGAAGATCGGCAAGCTGGGCGAGAACATCGCGGTGCGCCGATTCGCGCGCTTCAAGGTGGGCGACGCGGGCGAGACAATCGCCGTCACGAAGCCAACAGAACAGAAAGCTGAGTAATTCGAGGCGCCCGAAAGGGCGCCTTTTGCATTAGGTCTCAAGAGCTTCAGGGTTTCAAGGATGCCGACCTCCAAAATAATTCCGCTGGTGCTGATAAGCATCGTTTTTTATGTTCGCGGCGCCTTGTGCATCTTTCGGACAAACATGTTAGTCGAAATGGGCCGGAGGAACTACGTTAAGAGTAAGTTCGCTGAGGCATCGCCGCTCTCCGGCATTGTTATGAAAATCGTGGCATCCGACCCTTTATTCGGGCTGCGGCGATCTTTATTTGGCTTTGGGCCCTGGCGGTTGATTCCGCGGTCTTGTTTGGGGGATTTCGCTAGCTTCGGACCTTCAGTCCGACGCTTTGAAGCCTTGAAACTTTGAAAACTTGGGCGCAAAATCTTCCGTTGAAAACGAATCCCCGATGACCTCTCCTGCCTTCAAACGCGTTCTGCTCAAACTTTCCGGCGAAGCGCTGGCGGCGCACCAGGGCTTTGGCGTCGACCAGTCGCGCATCCACGAAATTGCGGGCGAAATTGCAGAGGTACACAAGCTCGGCGTGCAAATCGCGATCGTCGTCGGGGGCGGGAATTTCTTCCGCGGCGTCGCCCACCAGGCCAAGGAGATGGATCGCGTCTCGGCCGATCACATGGGCATGCTGGCCACGGTCATCAACGGGCTGGCTCTGCAAGATGCGCTCGAAAAACAAGGTGTGTACACGCGGGTGCAGTCGGCGATTGAGATGAATCAGGTCGCGGAGCCGTTCATCCGGCGACGCGCGATCAGGCATCTCGAGAAAGGACGCGTGGTGATCTTTGCCGGCGGCACAGGGAATCCTTATTTCTCGACGGATACGGCTGCGTCGCTGCGCGCCATGGAGATCAAGGCCGACGCCATTCTGAAGGCAACCAAGGTTGACGGCATTTACGATGCTGATCCGCTGAAGGTGGACGGCGCCCGCAAGTTCAACCAGATTACTTACATGGACGTGCTCAAACTAGGGCTGAAAGTGATGGACTCCACCGCCATTAGCCTGTGCAAGGACAACAACCTGCCGATCGTGGTCTTCAGCCTGAACGAGCGCGGCAACATCCGCCGCGTGGTGCTGGGCGAGCGGATTGGGTCGCTGGTGAGCGCGTAACTTCTCGCGCCGCGGATGACGCGGATCCACGCCGACTTGGAATTGATCTGCGTTGATCCGTGTGAATCCGTGGCGACTTGTTTTTGGGTTTATAATTCGACGTTTTGATTCTGGATTGATTCGGGAGCGAACATATGGCGCAAGCAACCATGGCGGCGATCGCGGGACTGAAAGCGACGTACGTACAACTCAAGACGCGCATGGATAAGGCGGTCGAAGACTTCCGCAAGGCGATGGCGGCTACGCGCACGGGGCGCGCAAACGTGCATATGCTCGATGGCGTTACAGTCGACGCTTACGGGGCGCAGATGCCGCTCAATCAAGTCGCGCAGGTGCATGCGCCGGAAGCGCAGTTGATTACGGTGCAGCCGTTCGATCCTTCGCAACTCGGTGCGATCGAGAAGGCGATTCGCTCGGGCGACCTTGGATTGAATCCGATGAACGACGGCAAGATGATCCGGGTGCCCGTGCCGCCGCTCACCCAGGAGCGCCGGCAGGATATGGTCAAGCATCTGCACAAAGTGCTCGAGGAACATCGCACCGCCGTGCGCAACATCCGCCGCGACGGCAACGACGCCATCAAGAAGGCTCTAAAGGACAAGAAGATCACCGAGGACGAAGAGAAGCGCTCGCTCGACGAAATTCAGAAGCTCACCGACGACGAAATCAAGAAGATGGAAGAGATGAGCAAGGCAAAAGAAAAAGAAGTGCTGGAGATGAAGTAGCCTCTCCTCAGGGGCTGAAACCCGCCCATCTACAAAAACCGACGACACGGCTGAAGCCGTGCCCTTCTCTCGAAGCGCAACAGCCCGCGAGTCGAATCCAGAGGGCATGTCCACCAGGCCAGGACCTCACCGAAGCCTCTTTCCTCCAGTGAGTTAGCTCCGTGGGAATGCGAAGGTAACACTCTCCATGGTTACGCGACATTCTCAGCAGCCGTGTGTTTTCATGTGCGTGAAGCCAGTCGCGGCTCCCCCCGAACAACGCTTCACACAACCTTTTCGCATTGGAGAGTTCTGCCATGAAAAAGCTTTTCGCTCTTGCGCTCTTGTGTGCGCTCAGCCTGATGGGGCTGGGCTGCGGGTCGAATTCGAGTTCGCAGAATTCGAACTCGCAAGGCAACGTGTTCATGACGGGGGAGGATGCACCGCTCGCCTCAGTCGTCGCCTTCAACGTAACTTTAAATTCCGTAACCCTCAATGGACAGGACGGCACGACGGCTACGGTCATCTCGACGCCGACCACGGTTGATTTTGCGCGGCTCCTGGGCCTGCGCTCGCCGCTGGCCTTCGATTCAGTCAAACCGGACACCTACGTCAGCGCGACCTTCGTGCTGGCCAATCCAGTGATTGACTATGTCACGCTGATTCCGGCTCCTGCGGTCAGCACGCTGAACGGAACGTTCCCCAGCAATCAGAATCCGTACACGCTGACCGTGACCTTCCCCACGGCCATGGTGGTGGGCGCGAACGGTCTGGCCGGACTGAAGATGGAAGTGGACATCCGAGACTCGCTGGCCACGGATGGCAACGGCAATCTCGTGATCAGCAACAACACGATCGCGGTGACTCCGGTCATCTACATCAAAGCAACGCATGCCAGCGATCCCGACGGGCAGATCACGGACCTGACGGGCGGACTCGTTTCAGTGAACTCGGGCAACGATTCGTTCGTGCTGCAGGGGCCATACGGTCGCCAGCTCACGGTGTATGTGAACAGCGACACGCAGTTCAATTCCGGCTGGAGCATCAATGATCTGGCGGCACCGGCGTTCGTTGGCGTTCAGGGCCAATTCCAAGCTGACGGCAGTCTGATGGCGAGCGGTGTGGAAGTCATCACGACGGCGCAGTCGTTCCTCTCGGGACGAGTGCTGGCTCTGACCACCAATGGTTCGGGCCAAGTACAGAACATTACGATGTGGGTGGGTGAAACGGGAGCGGATCTGGTCAGCGACGTTGACACCATCCAGACGGTGGACGTCAGCGACGTCCCGAACGGTTCGTATGACATTTGCTTCTTCAACGGTCCGGTGACAGGTCTGTTGTTCAGCGATCAGTCGGTCGTGGTCGGGCAGAGAATCTTCGTGGGCGGCGCCTATAACGGCACGTTCACGCCCTCGATGATTTCGCTTCGACTGCAGGGTCTGTATGGCACGCTGGACGCCGGCAACGTCACGATCACGAACGGCAATGCCGGCAGCTTCCTGCTGGACAATAATGGACTCGTCGGCTACTCCGTGGGCGGACCGGTCACAATCAATACCTTCAACCTGACGACCTTCTTCAATCTCAGCGGCCTGAGCCAGCTGCAAACAACCACCACTGACATTCCGCTGGTGTCCCGTGGCCTGTTGCTGCAGACCACGAGTGGGACGCCGCAGTTCTATGCAGGATGGGTGGCGGATCCTCCGCAGCCAACGAGCAACTGATCAGATTGCTACGTCTCTTGGCGGACGGCCTTCGTGCCGTCCGCTTTGTTGTTTCTGTGACCGGTCCACTGTACATTGCGCAACCCCAGACCCTTCGACTTCGCGCAGGTAAGACTGCCTCCGGGCGACACAACCAACGTATAATCGAAGAACGATGAAACGGATCGTCCACGCCGCGTGTCCACATGATTGTCCCGATGCCTGCGGAGTGCTGATTACCGTGCAGGATGGCCGGGCGACTAAGATTCAGGGCGATCCAAGGCATCCTGTGACTCGCGGATTCTTGTGCGCGAAAGTGGCGAAGTACCTGGACCGCGTGTATTCGCCGGAGCGCGTGCTTTATCCCATGCGACGGATTGCAGCGAAGGGGCCGGGAGAGCAGCGGAACTTCTCTCCGCCTGGACAACCGGGGGCGGCCGTCCCAACGCAAGCGCAAGTCTGGCGGCGGATTTCTTGGGATGAGGCGCTGGATGAAATCGCATCACGTTTTCGCGCGATTGCGAATGAGTATGGCAGCGAGGCAATTCTGCCTTACTCCTACGGCGGCACGCTGGGCACGATCAACGGTTCCACGATGGATCGAAGATTCTTCCACCGCCTGGGAGCTTCGCAATTAGACCGCACAATCTGTTCGGCGGCCGGCGAAGCGGGGCTGAAATCCGTTTTGGGCGTGAAGTTGGGAACGGAGCCCGAACAGTTCCGCCATTCGAACTACATCATCGCCTGGGCGTCGAACATTCACGGCAACAACGTTCATTTGTGGCCCTTCATCATGGAGGCGCGACGGAACGGCGCAAAGCTGGTGGTGATCGATCCGTATCGCACGCGGACAGCGGCATGCGCCGACTGGTACTTGCCGATCAATCCCGGAACCGACGCGGCGCTGGCGCTCGGCATGATGCATGTCATCATCGGCGAGAATCTGCACGATGCGGATTACGTGGCGAAATACACGCTGGGATTCGACCAACTGCGCGACAAGGTGAAGGAATATCCTCCGGAAAGAGTGGCGCAGTGGACGGGAATTGCCGCAAGCGACATCCGCAAACTGGCGCGCGAATATGCGACCACGCGGCCTGCGGTGATCCGGTTGAACTACGGCATCCAGCGCTCCGAGCGCGGCGGGATGGCGACGCGGGCGGTCGTGATGCTGCCCTGCATTACCGGATCGTGGAAGGAAGTGGGCGGCGGATTACAGATGTCGCTGAGCGAAGCGGTCGACCTGAACAGCGAGGCCCTTAGGCGCCCGGACCTGATGAAAACGGCGCTGGGACGCGAAGGCCGCACCATCAACATGGTGAAACTGGGGTGGGCGCTCAACACGCTGAATGATCCGCCGGTAAAGGCGTTGTTTGTCTACAATTGCAATCCGGCGTCGGTCTGCCCCGAACACAACGAAGTCGTACGCGGGCTGCTGCGTACCGATCTTTTCACCGTCGTGCACGAACAATTTTTCACCGACACCACGGACTACGCCGACATCGTGCTGCCGGCGACGACTTTCTTCGAGCACAAGGATCTGCAGAAGGCGTACGGACACTATTACATTCAGGTGTCAAATCAGGCGATTGCGCCGCTCGGCGAATGCCGCCCGAATGTTGAAGTGTTCCGGGTGCTCGCGGAGCGCATGGGATTTCAGGAAAAATGCTTTCATGAAACTGTGGACGAAATGATCGACCTGGCACTGGATTCTACGAAGAAAGATCCGTGGATGCAGGGAATCGACCGCGAGCGGCTGGAGCAGGAGCATGTAAGGTTTAACTTTGCGGCATCTAGCTCGGCTGGACAGCCGAGGGCGGCTGTCCGTACACGTTCCGATGAGCCATTCCTTCCATTTGCCAATGGCAACTTCCGCACGGCTTCAGGAAAAGCAGAGCTTTACAACGAAGCGCTGCAGGCGCAGGGGCTGGATCCCGTGGCAGATTTCACGCCGCCGACCGAATCGCGGCATGGAAAAAACGTCAACAAGCTTCCGCTGGAGTTGCTGGCGCGCAAGGCGGATAACTTTCTGAATTCCACCTTTTCCAACCTGCCTGCAGTGCAGGAAATGGAAGAACCCGGCCTGCTCGAGATTTGCGCCACGGACGCCGAGGCGCGCGGCATACGCGAAGGCGATCGCGTCCGGGTGTTCAACGGGCGAGGGGAGATGCTCTTGCGGGCGCGGGTTGATGGCAAGGTTCAACCGGGCGTAGTCTCGGCCCATCTGAACTGGGCCAAGATGACGCCCGGCTTCCAGAGTATCAATGCTTTGACCTCAGAAAAACTTACCGACATGGGCAACTCAGCGACGTTTTATTCCGTCTTGGTGGAGGTAGAACGAATCCAGCCAAACGCCAAGCAATAGTAGCAAGGGGCGTGCGAGGCTCAACACGGGTTTCAAACTGACCGGAAGCGATCCAGATGCGAAGACTGTTCGGTGAGAAGATCTTCGCTTCGCTCAGGATTTCGGCTGCGGGCTGAATGCCCGCATAACGCCTCAACTTGGACGCTTCCCATTGCTCTACCGTATAATGGCAGTTTTCTTACATCCCAGAGGCTGAGGTCGTAGCGATTCCTTTTCGCTTTCATCAGGAGAATCTTGTTGTGCCCGGACGCGCCTGCGCCGAGAGCGCAGTGTTTGCCCCATCCCATTCATTTCAGTGGCTTTGGTTGAGGATGAAACAGCTCCGAATGGGCCGACGGCTGAGCACCACTTGCCTGCTGCTGGCGGGCATGATTTTGATGGTCTCCGCGCTCGCCTTGGGGCAAAGCGACCTCATCTCGGAAATTGTCGTCAACGGGAACCGGCGCATTCCTGCTGACACCATCAAGGCCCGCATTTTCACCAAGCCGGGCGATATTTACGATCCGGCGTCACTGGAACGCGACTTCAACTCTCTGTGGAATACCGGCTACTTCGAAGACATCCGGTTCATGCGCGAGCAAACGCCGAAGGGCTGGCGGATCATCGTGCAGGTCAAGGAAAAGCCAACCATCCGTGAAATCAATTACGTCGGAGCCAGTTCGGTTTCGACCAGCGACATTCTCGATCGGTTCAAGCAGGACAAGGTCGGTCTGGTGGTAGAGAGCCAATACGACCCAACTCGCATCAAGAAGGCAGAAGTCTCGATCAAGAATCTGCTGGCCGAGCATGGCCGCCAGTTCGCCACCATTCGCACCGAAAAACGAGATATTCCACCAGCGGCCGTGGGGATTACATTTGTGATCAAGGAAGGGCCAAAGGTCAAAGTCGGCAAGATCAGGTTCGAGGGCAACAAGAATATCAAGAGCCGCGTGCTGCGAGCGGCCATGAAGAACCTGAAGCCCATCGGTATTCCTCACTCCATTTTCCTCGAAGCGCTGTTCGCCAAGACCTACGACGCCACCAAGCTGGAAGAAGATACGGAGCGCGTGCGCGCGGAGTACCAGAACCGCGGCTATTTCAAAGTTGTCGTGAACGATCCCAAAACCGAGATTCACGACACTGGACATAAGGGCTTTCACATTTGGCTGCTGCAATCCGGTCCGGGCAAGGCCGTCGACATTACCATGCCGGTCGAGGAAGGCGACAAATACCGGCTGGGCAAGATCACGTTCAAGAACAACAAGGCCATCACCAATAACGCTGGCCTGCGCGCCCTGTTCCCGCTCAAGGACGGCGACGTATTCAGTCGCGAAAAAATCGCCAAGGGCCTCGAAAATCTGCGGAAAGCTTACGGCGAGTACGGATACATCAACTTCACTCCCGTCCCGAACACCAGCTTCGACGAAGACAAGAAACTGGTGAACGTGGAAATTGACGTGGACGAAGGCAAGCAGTTTTACGTGCGCCGCATCGAATTCGTGGGCAATACCACCACTCGCGACAAAGTGATCCGCCGCGAACTGGCGCTCGAGGAAGGTGGCGTCTACAACTCCCGTCTGTGGGAACTGAGCCTGCTGCGATTGAATCAGCTGTCTTACTTCGATCAACTGAAAGCAGACGATCCGAACGTCACCGACAAGAAACTGGACGAAAAGAACGGACTGGTGGACCTGACGCTCAAGGTGCATGAAAAGGGCAAGAACAGCATCGGACTCAACGGCGGCGTCAGCGGGCTCGAAGGCGCGTTCATCGGACTGAACTACTCCACCAACAACCTGATGGGCCGGGGCGAGACTTTCAATTTCCAGCTGAGCCTGGGAAACCTGGCGCGCAATGTTCTCGTTGGATACACCCAGCCGTACATGTTTGACCGGCCGTTGCAGTTCGGCGTCTCGGTGTTCGGCAACCGGATCAAGTACGACCAGGCGCGGCAACTTTCCATCTTCAGTGGGCAGACGCTGAATCTGCCCAGCGCAGTCTTGCAAAATCTGCAGAACTACTCGCAATCCGCGGTGGGATTCAATACGTCCTTGAGCTATCCCGTACGCCATGCCTTCCGGCTGCCGAAGCGCGTCGGCATCACGTACTCGCTCGACCGTTCGAACCTTCTGCCTTTGAGCACGGCATCGAAAAATCTTTTCGAGTACCTTGCCTTCCGCGGCATTTCAGGGCCGGTAGCGGTGAATGGCATCATTACCAGCAAGATTTATCCCAACTTTTCATTCAACACTTTGGATAGCGGAATTTCGCCGCACAGCGGCCACCAGATGACCACGGGCGTGGAGTTTGCAGGCATCGGCGGCACCGTCCGGTCGGTGCGCCCGGTTATTCAATACAAGCGATTTTATCCGGTCCAGCACAAGCGCAATACGATCGGCTACAGCGTGAACGGGTCGTTTATCAGCGGCTGGGGTGGCCTGGTGGCACCGCCGTTCCAGCGCTTCTACATGGGCGGCGAGAACGACATCCGCGGTTTCGACATCCGATCGGTCTCGCCGATCGCGTTTCTCCCCAACGCGAATGCGATCGTCCTCACCAACCCGGACGGAACACCGGTTCCGAAGAATCCATTGAATCCGCGGCAGGGGAACTGGACCGTTCCCATTCCAGTCGATCAGATCGTGTTCCCCGGCGGCGACATGAGCATCTGGACGAACCTGGAGTACCGCATTACGATCGCCGGGCCGGTGGCCATTGCTCCTTTCCTCGACACCGGCATCGATCCGATTCTGCGGCGTTCCCAGCTGCAGATTGCACAGGTTCAATACGACACCGTGATCAGCACGTACTTCGGTTGTCCGGCCCTCGACGCCGGCTACAATTGCATAGGAAATGCGCGTCTGAATCCGCAACCGTCACAGCAGTTACAGGTGCTCGGGCAGACCAACTGGAGGCCTCGCGCATCGACGGGACTCGAACTGCAGATGTTCCTGCCCGTCGTGAATGCTCCGTTCCGCATTTATTGGGCGTACAATCCGCTGCGGCTCGACGAAGGTGCTACACCGCCGATACCGATTACGCGCTCCATGTTCCCACCGGGGGCAGCGGGTGATTACACCTATCACCTGGCAGTGAATACCTACGCGCCGAACTTCCTGTTGCGGGAGCCGCGCAAGACGTTCCGGTTTACGGTGGCCACGACCTTTTAGGCTTTTGTTTGGCAAGGTTTGTTGTACTGGTTCGCCAGTCAGGCTATGTTTGACGCGCAAAGAGCAGGGTCTCTATAATGTCTTCCACACCGCTTAGGAATCTAAAGAGGGGTGGAGCGCGCGCCCACAGGGCGATGCCTGTGACGCTGGCAGTCTGGTGCGCCTTTTCCGATGGCGGCCGCGAATACGGCGGAGACCTCATTCAAGTGCGGCCCGGTGTCGACTGAAGAAGCGATCTGAGAGCGATATTCGAAGTTCATTCCCGGAACAACGTGAATGTTCCAAGGAGTTCAACCGATCCATGCTCAACCGAACTATGTCTAAGCGAACCACGTCCAACCGAGACGCGTCTGGCCGGACGATAACGAAAGCGTTCATGCAAGTTTTATTGGCGGTCGCAGTGATCTTCGCGATTTCCGCATCAGCCCAAACCAGCACTGCATCGGCACCGTCGAGCGCGGCACCCACCGCCTCCCCGGGCAATCCCTTGCCTTCGGCACCCAGCGCCAGTACCGGGGCGATCACAGCGGCAGGCGGCAACAAGGTGGGAGCCATCAATATCACCGAGGCCATTTTCGCCAGCAACGAAGGAGCCCGCGACCTCGAGGCCCTGTCCAAAAAGTTCGAGCCTAAGCAGGCGGAACTCAAGGGCCAGAACGATGAGCTCGAGGCTTTGAAGAAGCAGTTCGACACCCAGAAAGACAAACTGAACGACGAGGCTGCGGCCAACCTCAAGAAGCAGATCGAGAGCAAGCAGAAGACATTCGACCGCGCGGTGCAGGACGCGCAGGAAGACTTCGGCAATCAGCGGCAGGAAATTGCGACCCGTATCCTGCAGAAGCTGGCGCCGGTGATCGTGAAGTACTCGCAGGAAAACGGATTCGGCATCATCGTGGATACTTCCAATCCCTGGCCGCAAAGCCCGATTCTCTGGTGGAACCCGGACAAAGTCGACATCACCAAGCCCGTGATTGAGGCATACAACGTGCAGTCGGGCGTGCCCGCGCCGGCCAACCCCGCCTCGGCAAAACCCGCAGCACCGAAGACGCCGGCGGCGACCACGCCGAAGGCTCCAGCTCCGTCTTCGAACCAGCCAAAATAGCCAAGGGGGACACCACTTCCCTCGCAAAAGTTCCGGCAGGCCGCACGAAGGTGCGGCCTTTTTCTTTGCTCTAGTACCGCCAGTGAAGCCGCTCGTGGTGTCCATATGAGCAAACAGTTCCCTGCTGGAGGAAACTATGGTGGAACAGGCGAGGATGGAAGAGACCATCTTCAAGCATGCGATGTTTGCCGAGAGTTTGCTGGAGACCTCGTGGACGCAGCGCGCGCGCCGCGGCTGCTCGACGCTCACTTCATTCGGACTGCAGGCCGTCATGATCAGCCTGCTGCTCCTGATTCCGTTGCTGAGGACGGTGGTGCTTCCGGCAGCTCGAACAGTCTCTACACCAATTCGCATCGGGCGCCCAGTGCCCATGCCACTCACACCGAGGCTACGAAGCGGGAGCGCACCGGCTACTCCGAGCAACCCAGCAATCGTGCGATATCTTTGGAGTGGCGCACCGCACGAATCAAACTCGGCGGGCGGGGACGATTCCGCGCCGCAGATCGGTAGTGGAGGCGACGGAGCGCCGGAAATTGAGCTGCCGGGTGCTCCGGAGTTTCCTTTGCCGATCACAGGAACACGGCCCGTGATGCCCGCAACGCCAGCTGCAACGCTTCGTACCTTCCGCACTTCGAAGATGCTGGAGGGCAGCCTCTACCTTCGCGCGCGGCCGGTCTATCCTCCATTAGCTCGAGCCGCGCGGATTCAAGGCGAAGTGGTTCTCTCTGCGACCATCAGCAAGGCGGGCGCGATCGAAAATCTGCGGGTTCTACGCGGTCATCCCATGCTGGTTAAAGCAGCGATCGATGCCGTAAGCCAGTGGCGCTATCGTCCCTACATTCTGAACAACGAACCGGTGGAAGTGGAGACAGAGATCACGGTGAACTTCACGTTGTCAGGAAACTAGCGTTAGGCGGGAGTAGCCCCTGCGTAACCTTCGGACCCCAGCTAATCCCGCTATAATCGCGAGAGTGGCAACCACAGCAGAAATTCTGAGTCGCGTGGCGACGCGTCCCACTTGGGCCGAAGTCTCGCTCGCCGCCCTGCGGCAAAACTTCCGCACCGTACAAAAGCACGTCGGTGCGAACGTCACGGTATGCGCTGTCGTAAAGGCGGATGCCTACGGTCACGGCGCCGTCGAATGTTCGCATGCGCTGGAAGACGAAGGTGCGCGCTGGCTGGGCGTAACTTCGCTCGACGAGGCGATCCCGCTGCGTGAGGCTGGGATCAACGCAAGCATTCTGCTCATGACCGGCTTCTGGCGCGGCGAAGAGAGCGAGATCGTGCGCCTGCGGCTGACGCCGACCGTGTGGGAGCCGTGGCAAATCGAATCGCTTGAGACCGCTGCCGCAGCGCTCGGAGTCGCACGGCATCCCGTGCACTTGAAAGTTGACACCGGCATGGGCCGTCTGGGCGTTGCACTCGATCAGCTTCCGGCGCTGCTCAACGTCGTGCGGGGCGCGAAGCATCTCGAGCTCGAGGGACTCTCCACGCACCTCGCGTCTTCCGAGATCATGGACGCGCCTTCCGTCGCCGAGCAGCAGCGAAATTTCGACGAAGGCCGCCGCATGGCTCGTCAGGCGGGTCTTGAGCCCGCTCTGGTCCACATGGCCAACACGAGCGCGGTCATCTCGCGGCGCGAAACTTGGTCAGAGGAAAATCGGTCAGACGGGAACAGACCGGCAGACAAGAAAATCCCTGCGAAACACAACAGCATGGTGCGCCCTGGCATTGCGCTTTACGGCTACTATCTGTCGTTTCTGCGGGCAGGGCGTGAAGTCAGCGGAGGCACCTTGCGCTTACCGGTAAAGCCAATCCTCACCTGGAAGACGCGCATTCTGTCGTTGCGCGATTTCGGTGCGAATCATGCCTTAGGTTATGGCGGGACATATGTGACAAAAGCTCCGGCGCACGTGGCTGTGCTTCCGGTTGGCTATGCCGACGGATATAATCGCCAGCTTTCGAATCGCGGACGCGTGATTGTGCGCGAGCACTACGCGCCGATCGTTGGCAGCATCTCGATGGACCTGACTTTGGTGGATGTGACCGGCATTCCCGGCATCTCGGTCGGAGATGAGGTCATCCTGCTCGGGAATTGCGCCGGCATGAACGTGGATGCGATGGAGCACGCGCGGCTCGCCAGCAGCTCTCCCTACGAGATTCTCTGCAATATTTCCAAGCGCGTTCCGCGCCGGTACGTGAGCTGACTATTTTTCACCTGCAGCCGGCCCACTCAGAGGCCCAGCGCCGACCGCCAATGGCTGATTCCAACCGTTAGCTGCTTCACTTCGGAGTAGCGCCGTTCCACTTGTTACACTGAAATCTCACCATGCCTTCCCGTTACGCACAATGGATGTACGACTGGGAGCACCGACTCACCTCCGTCGATAATAATCGCGTGGTGCGTCCGCTGGAATGGGGCCTGGAATGGGTGCGGGAGTGGCCCTGCCGAAACGGCTTTTCGCCGGGCCATGCGGCGGATGATCCTGAAAAATTCTTTCTCGATTACAACTGTCGCATTCTGGCAGCGAGCGATGAATTTTATTCCTACGAGCGTCCAACGGATTTTCAGCTGCAGCGCCGCGAAGTGCAGGTTTTCTCCACCCGCGAAGTTCCTGATCCCCGGCTTGATGCCAAGGTGAAAGGAACGTTTGCCCAGTTTCTGCGCTTCACCTCACCGGTGAGAACGCCTTATCCGGAAAATAACTTTGCGAATGCCCGCTGGTTTCCGGCGCAGGGCCGGCGTGCGGTTGTGCTGCTGCCACATTGGAATTCCGATGCGATCGCCTACACCAGCCTGTGCCGCGTGCTGAACCTGCTGGGGATTTCGGTGCTGCGGCTGAGCATGCCCTATCACGACATTCGCATGCCCGCCGAAATCCGCCGGGCCGACTATGCCGTTTCGGCGAACATCGGCCGCACCCTCGACGCTGCGCGCCAGGGCGTAATCGATGTCCGTTGCTGCCTCGACTGGCTCGAGGAACAAGGCTACACACGACTTGGCATTGTGGGTACGAGCCTGGGATCATGCTACGCCTTTCTCGCGGCGGCGCACGATCCGCGCATTCGCGTGGCCGCATTCAATCACGCATCCACTTATTTCGCAGATGTGGTGTGGCACGGGCAATCTACGCGTCACATCCGCCAGGGAATCGAACAGAAGATTGATTTGGAAGAATTGCGGCATGCGTGGCTGGCGATCAGTCCAATGTCGTTCTTCCGGCAGTTTGCGCGCTGGCAGAAAAAGTCATTGATCATCTACGCTAAGTACGACCTGACGTTCCTGCCGGAATTTTCGCGGCAAGTCGTGGATGAATTCGCGCGCCACGGTCTTGACCACAAAGTGGTCGCTCTGCCTTGCGGTCACTACACAACTGGAGAGACACCATACAAGTACATTGACGGCTGGCAACTGGCTTCGTTCCTGCGCACAGCGTTTTGACCAACTAACGCGCGCTCGCCTTGAAATCGCGAAGAGAAAGTTCGATCCCGCCATAATCCGGATGATCGTTGTGCCCTATCGTGAAGGCAATGTCCAGCTTGTCTCCGGCGAGCAATGGCTTTTGCTGGAGCCGTTCCGCCATGTGCCAGCCGAGAGCGTCGAACATGATCTTGCTGGCGATTCCAGTTGCCGGTGCGGAGTTCCCGAATCCTTGTGGGGCGCCGCCGCGCTCGGCGACCGCAGCCGCCAATTCACTACGGCGGATTGCGGAACCATCGGGATGGCAGCGTGGGGTTGCCAAGATTGCCGCTGGGGAAAGTTCTGACTGTTCAGGTCGTGAATGTGACGCATCAGCCGCTGGAAGATCTCCTGACCTGAGCTTTAGCTTGACGTGCTTGTCTTTGAGAATGCGCGGAGGCGCGGTCAACTGTGCGCCTCGCGCCGCAAACACGGGCTCGGCATTTCCCACGCCATATGGTTCCAGCAAACGCATTGCCTGGAAGAGCTCCGGGTTGATGTCGCGCAGATCAAGTTCTGCGTCGAGATCCAGAACCGGATCGAAATCCGCCAGAGTGAGCCGGAACCGGGCGAAGGCATCGAGACGCGAGCGCAACTCGGCAACATTCGTCGCAGGCATGGCGAATCCGCAGGCGTGGGCGTGGCCGCCATAGCGCGAGAACAGATCGCGGCACGATTCGATCGCCTCCAGCAGATGAAAAGCCCGAATCGAGCGTCCCGAACCAAACGCCTCGTCGCCGTCGCGCGCAATCACCACCGTGGGCCGGTTGTAGCGCTCCACCACGCGGGTCGCGGTGATACCGATGACGCCGCGATGCCAGCCATCGCCATCCACCACAATGCAGTACGCGTCGCACAGAGCGGGATTGGCCGCGAATCGCTCATCGACCTCGCGCAGGATGCGGCGTTCTTCCTCCTGTCGGTCGGTGTTGAGCCGGTCGAGTTTTGCCGCCAGTTCGCGGGCCCGGGCTGTGTCCTTTACGCTGAACAGTTCGATGACGTCGCGGGCTATGTCCATGCGGCCGGCTGCGTTGATGCGTGGCGCGATGCGGAATCCAACTTCGCCCGAGGTCGGCGGCCGCTGCGCCGAAATCTGGGCTACCTCGAGCAGCGCCTTCAGACCTGGATTCACGGCCTTGCGCAGCGCGTCAAGGCCCAGAGAAGCGAAGATGCGATTCTCGCCGGTGAGGGGAACGGCGTCAGCGATCGTCGCGATGGCCACGACTTTCATGAACGAAAGTAGAAGTTTGGTGTGATCTTTCGCGTCCAGCCGCCGCTGCAGTAGTCCCTGTGCCAGCTTGAATGCCACGCCTGCCCCGCAGAGTTGTTTGTAGGGATACGAGCAACCGTCCTGATTGGGATTCACCACGGCCAGCGCCTTGGGCACACCATCCGGCCCGGGCAGGTGATGGTCAGTCAGAATCAGGTCGACAGCCAAGCGCCGTGCGGTTTCCGCAGGAGCAAAAGCGCGAATGCCCATGTCCACGCTGATGATCAACCGAATCCCGGCCGCGGCGGCGCGCTCAATGACATCTCCGCGCAGATCATAGCCTTCGTGAATGCGGTGGGGAACGTGGAAGTCAGCAGTTCCCCCGCATAACTCGATCGCGGTTTTCAGGATGATGACGGCCATCGTTCCGTCCACATCGTAATCGCCGTAGATCAGAATCGGCTCCTTGCGCTCGATGGCGGCGTCGAGTCGATCAACTGCCGCGCAAAGGCCAGTCATTTGCTCGGGCGCATGCAGATGTGAGAGTGAAGGTGAAAGGAAGTTTGCCGCCGACTCGGCGTCCGCGATGCCGCGCCGCAGCAGCAATGCAGCCAGCGTGGCCGGCAGCCGATCTGAACCCTGGTGACTTGAATCGCTATAACTGGAATCGCGATGGGAAGACCGCCGCGCTTTGAGCACTGGCAGATCAGCGAGAGCCGCGGCCAGATTGCGGATCTGCGTCGCATTTTCCGAGTGAAGCTCCCAGCGCACGGCTAGTTCTCTTCGTCCTGGTCCGGCTCATCCATAGTAAGGCCGCCGAATTCGTCGGAGACTTCAAGCAGCCGCTGGTAGCGATCGTACCAGTCGGTCGAAACCTCGCAGAGAAACATTGTCCCCTGATACGCCCAACCCAACTGCAGGTAGCCGACTTTGCCGGCGTGGGTGCGAAGCCAGCGCGCATCCTCAACATCGTCACGGTCTGTGAATTCGGAGTTCGTTAGGCGCTCTAACAGTTCATCTAGTTCTTCACGCTCGAGCGTCCAGGAATGCATGGTGAGAAAGGGCGCGTTTGCAGTCTTGGCAAGCTCAACAAAATCCTTCCAGCCGTCGGGATTGCTCTCCATATCCCACATGACACACTGCACTTCTTCGTAATCCACGAATCCATTAAAGCGGCGCATGCCATGGCCTTCGATGAAAGCGATCATGTCGTCTTTCACCGTGGAAAGGTCGTCTGGAATGGGAGACATAGTCAGAAAGCTCGCAGAACGTCATTGTATGCTGTTCCCAACTTCGGTGCCAGCCGCACGGTCGGAGAAGGGCCCGCTCGACTGAAGAGCGCCAATGGAGAAGCGAAAGAAAAAACGGGCAGACTGGACGCTTCTTGTCTGCCCGAAACCAGCTGTCGTGTGCCCTAGAACTTCAATTTCAACGCAAACTGAATCAAGCGCGGGTTGTTCACCGACTGGTTGATCACGCCGAACGTGCTGGGCGTGTTGATGTCCTGTTGCCCGCTGTCGCCGACACCAGACATCCAGAATTGGGGATGGTTAAAGACGTTGAAGAACTCGGCCCGGAACTGCAGGCTCGTCCCCTCTCGCCATGCCAACGGAATATTCTTGATGATCGAGAAGTCGGTATTGATAAAACGCGGGCCGATGACAGGCGCACGAACAGCCGAGCCGAGCTCGCCGGCCGGAGCTGGCGCGAATGCGCATTGATTGAACCAGGCTGTATGGGTATGAATGGCGGGCGGGGCAAGTCCAGGGTTGCCGCTCACTGGGTCGATCTGTCCGACCAAGACTTGGCATTGAGAATTGGGATTCGCAGGCACAGGTCCGGCAACAAGCGGATTTGATATTTCGTTTGGACGCTGCAAAGTGAACCCGTTGTAGGAGAAGAACGTGCCCGACTCGTCGGCGCTATCCACCACAAATAGTGGAAAGCCGGAAGTGGCTCTTTCGATCACATCCAACTGCCAATTGCCCAAGATCGCATTTGTAGCGCCGTTCCAGTCGCTTCCGTAAGTCCTGCCCTTACCGAATGGCAAATCGTAAAGGACGCTCGCTGTGAAGCTGTGAGTCAGGTTCAGCTGCGACAAGCCCCAATCCAATTTCGCTGATCCGGGCAGAGGCCAGTAAAGCGCGCCGGGATTGGTTCCCAGGCCGTCCGGCATGCCCGAATCGTAATTCCTCGACAGCGTGTAGCCGAGCAATGCGTAGAGGCCGTGTCGAGCGCTCTTCGTTTCAGCCTTAATCTGCATGGAGTCGTACTGGCTCGCGCCAATGCTGTTGTTGCTATCGACGGTCTGATAGGCTCCGCCATTTGGCTGATTTACCGCGTAAGGGAAACTTCCAAAGCCACAACCAAGGGTGTAAGTCCCTGTGCCGCAGGCGCTTGGCTGGTTAAGGTTTTCGTTAACCTGACTCACCAGAAGGTGATGGCCGCGAGACCCAGCATAGCCCGCCGTCACCACCAGATTTCCTGGAAACTCATGCTCAATGTTCGCATTGAACTGTTGAACCTGACCTTGCCTGAAGTTCAGGTTGGCCGACTGGATGGTACCGGTGTAACAGGCCGGGTTCACAGGGCCTGTGAGAATTCCCGCCGGAGGACACGCGGGATTTGAGGGTGTCGCATTTAGAAACCCGTTAGTGAGACCGCACTGGGTATTTCCGAATGGATTGCAAAGTCCCGTCGAAAGGAAGAAGGAGTTCAGCAGCACATTGGGAAAACTATCCGGATCCACTTCCGCGTAGTATGGCGGATTCTGCCAAAGGCCCTGACCACCCTGGTTCCAGGCGGAGTCGTGGAAAATGGCGTAGCCTCCGCGCACCACCGTCTTGTCGCTCCTGGTCGGCTTCCAGGCGAATCCAATGCGGGGCTCTACGGCTGTTTTGTCAAATTGGAGGCCTGCTGCGCTATTCGATGGAACGCAAATCGTGCAGCTAGCCAGTGTGGGACTGCCTGTTGGCACATACCACTTCAGGCTCCTCACGTCATACTCAGCCATCCGATTGTGAATCTCGGTTTCCGGGGTGGCCAGCGCCCAGGCGAAACCAAGACTCAATGTCAGGTTGTTGGTGACGCGCCACTCGTCCTCCACAAACGGCCGCACCAGCTTCCAGCGGCGACCCGTCGTTGCGCCGAGAAAGGTCTGGTCGTGGGCCGCAAAAACACCCGTACTGCCCAGCAGCAAATCAGCGATGTCGTCGCCCGTAGCGGTGCCGCTCTCAACCACGTAACCATCCTGGAACGCGTTGTTTCTTACGTTCATCTCGTTGGCGCGAAAAACGACACCGAAGCGGATCTCATGTCGGCCACGAATCAAGTCAAGCGTATCCGACGCCGAATACACGTTCGTCCCTCCCTGGTAGGGCGCGTATCCACGATCGCCTAGCGAGAAATAGCTGGACATCTGGAACGATGTCATGCCGCAGCTTTCGCAATCCTTACTCGATTGATTTAAACTCGCGGGATAGCCAGTAATTCCGTCGCACTTGCTGCCCAGATCTGCTCCCAGAATGCCTAGTTGCGCCGCCAGGCACGAACCGGTGGCGTAAGAAAGAATGTGATTGAAAATCCGGCTATACCCCACCAGGGCCTGATTGATGGTATTCGGGGAAAACACGTGCGTTTCCGTCAGTACTGCATTTCGCCCGTGATTGTTGATGTACTGATTGCTGCCGAACGCGTTGGCCTCCGCATAGGTTGGCGATCCGCCGGGAATGAAGTTCGTCGCCTGGTCGTAGCTGAAACGAGCGAATGCCGAATCTTTCGTCGAAAAATTATGGTCGAGCCGCACGTCCCACGTGCCCTCGTTGAGTTTCCGGTCTGGCGTGTTGGTGTAGTTATAGCCAACTGCGCCCGGCGGCGCGTTGGGCGTCGCGCCGTCCAGGTAGAGCGATGCCACCTGCAAGCCAATGTGATTCACAAGCGACCCAGGAATGATCGGACAAGCCTGGGTCGTACCGGACACATATGGTTGGCTCCCATTCACTGGAGTCTCCGGGAGCCCACTCGTGATGTAACACTGGAACGGAACCGGGGTCGGGGTAGTGTTCGGAGGGATCACCTGCTCCGGAGTGTAGGGATTGGTAAACTGCGTTATCTGGAGCGGGTTACTACTGAGATTGTAATTGCCGTTGCCGTCCGCCTTCAGTTCGTCCGGCGATGGCACATATCCCGTGAAGCTCACGCCCTCCCGCTGCATTTTCGCCTGATAGTCAGCGAAGAAAAACGTCTTGTCCCTCTTGATCGGGCCGCCAAGCGACCCACCAAACTGATTCAGATTGAATTTCTCGGGCCCGGTCGTGGAGAAGTACGGAGTGGCATCGAGCTTCGTGTTCCGGAAAAATTCAAACAGAGTGCCATGCCAAGCATTGGATCCTGATTTCGTCGTGACAAGGACTGTGGGGCCGGCGCGCTCGCCATATTCCGCGGAATAGTTGTACGTAAGAACTTTAAATTCCTGAATGTCGTCGATCGAAGAGAAGATCGCGATCCCCCCTTCATCCAGCTGGTTGTTGTCGTTGCCGTCGAGGAGCCAGTCGGTTTCCTGTTCGCGCGAACCGCCCGACGAAAGCGAGAAAGCTCCGCGTGTGGCGGCTTCACTGCTGGCGGCATTCGTGAAGAAACTCACCGGGCTGGTGGATTGAGTCGTGCCTGGCGTCAGCGTCGCCAACTGCACGAAATTCCGGCCATTCAGGGGAAGCTCGGACACTTGTTCCGAAGTAATAACCTGGCCCAGCGTTGGGGTCGTGGTCTCGACAGCCACTTCTGTCGCGTTTACTTCCACTGTGGTGCTCACCGAGGCAGGCTGTAGCGTAAAGTCCACTTCGCGGTGTTCGTCCAGTTGCAGGCGAATGTCTTTCTGTTCGGCCGGAGCGAAGCCCTTAGCCTCTACACGAATGCGGAAGAAGGAGACCGGCAGCAAGGGAATCAGGTAATGGCCGGAATCGTCCGTGAGCGCCTCACGCGCCAGCCCTGTTTCCTGCGACGTTGCCACGACTCTCGCCCCGCTGATGACTGCGCCCGCCTTGTCTGACACCGTGCCTGAAAAACTGCCAGTGGCCTGGCCATAGAGCAAGGAACTGCAGAGACACACGACTACGCAGAAAGTCAACGCGCAAAGCGTCTTTTTTGACATTCTTTCTGAACCCCTTTCGGTGGTACCACGCCCCAAAGAAAAAGACCCTCCCTATTTCACACCAGCTGGGAGGTGCCTTGAGTCTGCAAGCAAGCGCTTATAAATTGCCTAGTATCAATAAGTCAAGAAGTTTTCTAGTGGAAACTAGCCCGTCGGTACTCTGTCCCGGAAGCGCACGCGATCGCCGGTGGCAGCCCGTAAACTCTAGCCTCTCGCCGCCCACTCTGCGTTGAACCGCGCCCGGTTGTAGAACGACTTCTGAGTACCGACGCTGGTGGTGGACAATGCGGCGTAAAGATTCGCCCGTTGCACCGCTTCTCTCTCGGGCGCGCCCTCGCCCAGAAAAACGGCAAAGCTGCCGATGAACGCGTCGCCGGCGCCTGTGCTGTCGACGCTCTTCACCACATAGCGCGGCACGTGTTCGCTGCCGTGTGGGCTTGCCACCAGCGCGCCGTTCGCACCTAAGGTGATGATGACCCGGCGAATGCCGCCCGCAACAAGCTTCTCGGCGCACGCCTTTGCCTGCTCGGCATTCTTCACCGGCATTCCGGTGATCGTTTGCGCCTCGCTTTCGTTGGGGACAAAATAGTCGAGTCCCTGGAGCGCAGCCAGATCGATCGGCTGGGCTGGCGCCGGGTTTACGATGCACCGAATGCCATGCTTTCGCGCAAATGCGATGGTGTAATAAACCGTCTCGATCGGAATTTCAAACTGCAGCACAATGCAGTCGGCGCTCTTCAGAATCTCAGCAGCGGCGTCGACGTCTGCGGGCTGCAGCGCATCGTTGGCGCCCTTCACCACGAGGATGCGGTTCTGTCCGCTGGGCTCGACGAAGATCGGCGCCACGCCGCTCGAGAGTCCCTCGACCTGTTTCACATGTGTGGGGTCAATCCCCTGCTTGCGGAAATTTTCAATCGTCGCTGGACCAAAGAGATCGCTACCCACACGCGCCACCATAAACACTTCGGCGCCGCACAGGCGTGCCGCAACGGCCTGGTTTGCTCCCTTGCCGCCGAAGCCCAGATCAAACCGCGGCGCAAAGATCGTCTCGCCCGGCTGGGGAAACCGGTCGGTGAATGTGGTCAGGTCGACGTTGGCGCTGCCCACTACCGCAATGCGGGGCCGTCTTGCCATGGGTCGTGTTCGCTTTCTCCGAAGCACGGCGAGTCTAGTGAGCGCAAGAGGTAGCTGTCAATTCGCGGACCGACGCGGTGTCCGCCCCTGCGCAATCTGCTATAGTTTCGTTCCTCGACAGTTCATTTCGCACTCCTGAAGCTTTGGAGGAGATCTATGGCCCGCAATGTTCGCTGCGCTTTGATTCAGGCCAGCAACGCCCTGAGCAGCGAGCGCCCGCTCGCGCAAATTCGCAAGGCCATGATCGACAAGCACCTGAAGCTGATTGCGCAGGCTGCGAAAAAGAAAGCCCAGATTCTGTGCCTGCAGGAACTTTTCTACGGCCCCTACTTCTGTGCTGAGCAGAATGCACGCTGGTACGAACTCACCGAACGCGTGCCCGACGGCCACACGACGCGCCTGATGCAGAAAATCGCAGCCAAACATCGCATGGCCATTGTGGTTCCGGTTTACGAAGAGCACATGCCCGGCGTCTATTTCAACACCGCGGCGGTGATCGATGCCGATGGCCGCTATCTGGGTAAATATCGCAAGCATCACATTCCGCACTGTCATCCGGGATTTTGGGAGAAGTTTTATTTCACTCCCGGCGACCTGGGCTATCCTGTATTCGAGACAAAGTACGCACGCATTGGTGTGTACATCTGCTACGACCGTCATTTCCCCGAAGGCGCACGCATCCTGGGATTGAACGGCGCCGAGATCGTGTTCAACCCCTCGGCGACGGTCGCGGGACTTTCCGAATATCTGTGGGAACTCGAACAGCCGGCCCACGCTGTGGCCAACGGTTACTTTGTCGGCGCGATAAACCGAGTGGGCACGGAGAAACCCTGGAGCATCGGCGAATTCTACGGTAAGAGCTATTTCTGCAATCCGCGCGGAAAGATCATTGCTCAGGCAAGGCGCGACAGAGACGAAGTTGTCGTCGCCGATCTCGACCTCGACATGATCACCGAGGTGCGCAAAGTCTGGCAGTTTTTCCGCGATCGTAGGCCTGAGACTTACGGCCCGCTGACGACACAAAGCGCCTCGTCGGCCGCCGCGGATTAATTGATGAACGCAAATCACACCACCCAAACTTTCCGCATCGAATCCAGTTCGCTCTACAACCCCGACCTCGCCCCAGCGAGCACAGAAAAACGACACTGGGGCACATACAACTTCGCCGCGCTCTGGGTATCGATGTCGGTCAACATTCTCACCTACATGCTGGCCGCCAGCCTGATTCAGGGAGGCATGGACTGGAAGCAAGCCGTCGCCACCATTTTTCTCGGCAACGTAATCGTACTCGCACCCATGCTCCTGAACTCGCACCCTGGAGCGAAGTACGGAATTCCCTTCCCGGTTTTGGCGCGAGCTTCGTTCGGGGTGCTTGGCGCGAATGTGGCGGCTGTTCTCCGCGCGCTGGTGGCCTGCGGATGGTTCGGCATTCAAACCTGGATAGGCGGCGAAGCCATCAGCACGTTGCTGGCGACACTCGTACCCGCATGGAAAAGTTTTGCCTACGGCGACGGTGTTTGCTTCCTGATTTTCTGGCTGATCAATCTTGCCGTCGTGCTCAAGGGCATCGAATATATCCGCATTCTGCAAGGAATTAGCGCGCCGATTCTTCTCGGCGTGGGATTGCTGCTTCTCGCCTGGGCGTATCGTACCGCGGGCGGCTTCGGCCCGATGTTTTCCGCGCCCTCGCGTTTCACGAGTTTCCCGGCGTTCTTGAAATTTCTGGTTCCTGCTCTCAACGGCACCGTCGGCTTCTGGGCCACCGTTTCGCTTAACATCCCCGACTTCACGCGTTTCGCGCGCAGCCAGCGCGAACAGGTCATCGGCCAAGCGTTGGCTCTGCCGACCACGATGACACTCTACGCCATGGTCGGCATCGTTGTGACCTCGGCTACGGTCGTGATCTATGGAACGGCAATCTGGGATCCGGTCCAGTTGCTCAGCCGATTCCATTCGCCGATCGCTGTCGTGATCTCGCTGTTCGCGATCCTGCTGGCCACGCTCAACGTGAACATCGGCGCCAACGTTGTTTCGCCGGCCAACGACTTTTCGAATTTGTGGCCGCGGCGCATCAGCTTTCGTATCGGCGGCGTCATCACCTGCTTCATGGGCGTGGCCATGATGCCGTGGAAATTGCTCTCCGATTACGGCACATTTATTTTTGGCTGGCTTGGCGGCTACGCGGCGTTTCTCGGACCGGTCGCAGGCATCATGATCTGCGATTACTTCGTCATCCGCCATCGCGAACTGGTGTTGGACGACCTCTATCTTCGCGACGGAGTCTACGAATACTCGCGTGGGTTCAACAGGCGCGCGCTGATCGCGCTGTCCTTGGGCTCGGGCACCGCACTGGCAGGATTGGTTATCAATTCCGTGCGCGCTTTGTACGACTATTCCTGGTTCGTAGGATTTGCCGTGTCTTTCGTGGCCTACTACGCCATGAGCCGAGAATCGTAAGCCGGAAGCCTTAGAGAAACTCCGGCAGCACGTCTCGCTGATAGTCCACCAGCGTGTGCTCTTCATCCCCGCACATCAGGTAGATATTGAACTGGGTGACACCGACCCTCTGTAGCTCGCGCAGTTTCTTGCGATGATCCTTGGCAGGCCCCAGAAGGCAGAAGCGGTCAATCACTTCATCGGAAACAAAGTCCGCATTGTCGCTGCCCACCTCGCAATGATGCTGGTAGTCGTAGTGGCCGCGATCCTGCACGTATGACGTCAGCGCGGGTGGAAGATCCTCCGGTTTGTACTGCCGGATCAAATCCATCACGTGATTGGAAACCAGCGCGGGAAACCAGCGCACGCGTTCGCGCGCGAGCGTCGCATCGTCAGAGACCCAGACCGGCGCAGCCGACATAACTTCGATCCTGGCCGGATCGCGTCCCGCCGCGCGTGCGCCTTCCTTCACGAAACCCAGGCACCAGTCGATCAATGCGGGATCGGCAAACTGCAAAATAATTCCATCCGCCACGCGACCGGCCATGTGCAAAACCTTCGGGCCGTATCCGGCAACCCAGACTCGCGGCGGTGCTTTCGCCCATGTCAGCCGTGTAGGCTGGCCGTCATGCAGAACTTCTTTCCCGGATGTCAGATCGCGAAATTCCTTGACGGCATGTTCCAACTGCGACCAGGTCACCGGCTTTTTCCCCATGACACGCCGCGAGCTGTCGCCGCGGCCGATGCCAAGTTCCATGCGCCCGCCGGAGATCAGGTTGAGGGTTGCAAACAGGCTCGCCGTCACCGTAAGATCGCGCGTCGCGGGATTGGTCACACAAGTGCCAATCCGCATGCGCTTCGTATTCGCCGCCATCAGCGTCATGAGCGGATACGGTTCCATCCACAACACGTGGGAGTCGAAAATCCAGCCGTACTCAAATCCGGCGCCCTCGGCCTGCCGCGTCAGGCCCAATATGCGCTCGACGGAAATATCAGGCTTCAACGTGATGCCGAAGTGCATGTCCTTCCCGTTCTGTCCTTCTTCGTCTTTGTCACGAGGAGTGAAGCGACGAGGAACCTGCTGTGTTCCATTTCCGACAAAAACAAATTCCTTGCGCGAGGAACTGTGCTCGGAATGACAAACAAAATCTGCCGCTACCGGCCAAGGAGGGGCAGTGTAGCATAGAATTCCTTTCAATCGGAGGGACGATGGGCTTCGACACGATCATTAAGAACGGTACGGTGGTTACTGCCACGGACACTTACCGCGCAGACGTTGCCATCGCCGACGGCAAGATCGCCGCTATCGGCGCAGACCTGGAATCGTCGGGCGTAGGACAGTCGAGCGCGAAAATTTTCGACGGAGCAGGCAAGCTCGTCCTCCCTGGGGGCATCGATGTCCACACCCATCTCGACATGCCTTTCGGCGGCACGACCAGTGCCGACGATTTTGAAACTGGCACGCGTGCAGCGTCCTTCGGCGGTACGACCACGCTCATCGACTTCGCCATTCAATACAAAGGCCAGCGCCTGCGGCAAGCTTTTGATACGTGGATGAGCAAAGCTGCGAGCAAAGCCGTCTGCGACTACGCGTTTCATTGCATTATGACCGACGTTTCCTCCGGCCAGCTTTCCGAAATGAACGATCTGGTGCACGACGGCGTAACCAGCTTCAAACTTTTCATGGCCTACCCAGGCCTTTTCATGCTCGACGATGCCAGCATCCTCAAGGCCTTGCAGACGACGTCAAAGAATGGCGGCCTGATTTGCATGCACGCCGAAAACGGCA
Organism: Candidatus Sulfotelmatobacter sp.; assembly: GCA_030041475.1. GTDB lineage: Bacteria > Acidobacteriota > Terriglobia > Terriglobales > Acidobacteriaceae > Sulfotelmatobacter. The sequence continues at coordinate 43,717 of JASHNU010000068.1, read as the reverse complement.
GCGCCATCGATGTCATCGTGCAACAGGCTCTGGCGCAAGGGAAGAAGGCTCCGAAGTATCACGCGTTGACGCGTCCGACCACGGCGGAAGCCGAGGCCACGGCCCGCGCCATTGCTCTGGCCGAAATGGCAGGAGCGCCCATCTACATCGTGCATTTGAGCTGCAATGACGCCCTCGAAAAAGTTCGCGAAGCTCGTGACCGCGGTCTCCCGGTTTATGCCGAAACTTGCCCGCAGTATCTGTATCTTTCCATCGAAAACTTCGACGCGCCTGGCTTTGAGGGTGCGAAATACGTCTTCACGCCGCCGCTCCGCGAAAAATGGCATCAGGAAAAACTCTGGAACGGACTAAAGCGCGACCATCTGCAGGTGGTCTCGACCGATCACTGCCCGTTCTGTTTCAAAGAGCAGAAGGAGTTGGGCCGCGACGACTTCACCAAAATTCCCAACGGCGGACCAGGCGTCGAACATCGCATGAGTCTGATTTATTCCGGCGGCGTAGCCGGCGGCCGTTTCAGCGCCAATCGTTTTGTTGAACTGGTTTCGACCACACCGGCAAAATTATTTGGGCTCTATCCGCGCAAAGGAACGATCGGGGTGGGCAGCGACGCCGATCTCGTGATTTTTAATCCTGGGCGCAAGCACACCATCAGCGCCGCCACGCACCACATGCGCGTCGATTATTCGATGTTTGAGGGCATCCAGGTCACCGGAATGCCGGATGTTGTCATGTCACGGGGAAAGATTCTCGTGGAAGGGGACAAGTTTCTGGGCAACGCCGGGCAGGGCGAATTTCTGCGCCGCGCAACTTATGCTCCGGTAAACGGGTAATATACCCTGCTTTACGCCTACGAGCGTTCCGAGAAGAACAAATGTTCACACCGCCGAATCTGACCGTCGCGCTTGCGATGATGATTGCCAGCGCCGTCTGCTGGGGTTCGTGGGCCAACACTTACAAGGGCGTAAGGAACTACCGCTTCGAACTTTTTTATTGGGACTATGCAATTGGCATTTTTCTGATCTCTCTGATTCTGGCCGTGACGATGGGAAGCACCGGCCATAACGCCGAGAGCTTCCTGAACAATGTGCAGTCCGCCGATGCGTCCAACATCGTCTCGACGCTGGTGGGCGGGGCAATTTTCAATCTGGCGAATCTGTTGCTTGTGGCCGCGATCGACATGGCCGGGCTGGCTGTCGCTTTTCCTGTTTCGATTGGAATCGCATTGGTGGTTGGAACAGTCCTCAGCTACATCCTGCAGCCAAAAGGCAATCTGCTGTTCTTGATGACCGGCGTCGCCTGCGCGCTGATCGCGGTGATCCTGGATGGCAAAGCGTACGGCAGCCTAACCAGCGTGGGGCGTTCGATCGAGCGCAAGAGCATCGTCACATGCATCGTTTCGGGCGTGCTGATGGGGCTTTGGAATCCGTTCGTGGCATACGGTTCGACCCGTGGAAACTCTCTGACGCCTTATGGTTCTGTCGTATTTCTTACGCTTGGCGCGCTGCTCTCATGTTTCGTGTGGAACGTGTACTTCATGAGGAAGCCGTTGGTTGGCGAACCAGTTGGAATTAGCGGATTCTTCAGCGCACCGCCTTCCGGCCATCTGCTCGGTTTGCTTGGCGGCTGCATCTGGGGTGTGGGCACGATGTTTAACGTGGTCGCGGGAAAGTCCACCAGCTTCGCCATCTCGTACGCTATCGGACAGTCCGCCCCCATGGTCGCGGCGCTGTGGGGAGTTTTTGTATGGAAAGAATTTGCCGGATCCAACGCGCGCGCCAGGATGTTCCTGGCGCTCATGTTTGTTTTCTACATCCTGGCAATTCTGCTCGTGGCTCGCGCCAACGGCTAGCCGCCATCGGGAATTAGAGTAAGATCCCTGCAATCGAAGCCGACATCAGGTTAGCCATCGTGCCCGCAAGCATGGCTCGAACCCCGAGCCGCGCGAGTTCACCACGTTTGTTCGGCGCGAGCGCGCCAATGCCGCCGATCTGAATTCCAATCGAACTCAAATTGGCGAAGCCACACAACGCAAACGTGGCGATGGTGAACGATCGAGGATCGAGCGCCGCTCTCTGCGGGCCGAGCATGGAGAAAGCGACAAGTTCATTAAGCACCATCCGCGTGCCCAGCAGATTTCCGATCGCGCGGCAGTCGTGCCAGGGGATACCGATGACCCACGCCACCGGCGAAAAGATGACGCCGAGAACTCCTTCAAGGCTTGCAGGGAACCATACGGCGTGGCGGTGAATGCCGCCGAGAATGCCATCGAGCAGCGCGATGAGCGCGAGAAAGGCGATGAGCATGGCTCCGATGTTGAGCGCCATATGCAGACCGTCGCCAGTCCCGCGAGCGATTGCGCCGAGAAGATTTTCATGTTTTTCCTTCTCTTCTTCCTCAGCGCTCATCACGACTTTTCCCGCGGTCTTTGGCTCCTCCGTTTCGGGCACGAGCATTTTCGATACGAGGATGGTGCCGGGAGCGGTCATGATGACGGCGCTCAATACGTGCCGCGGTTCGGCGCCGAAGGCGAAGTACGCAGCCATGATCGATCCGGAAACGTGAGCCATACCGCTGGTCATCACAGTCATCAGTTCGGAACGGGTGAGTTCCGGCAGAAACGGACGAATCGTGACCGGGGCTTCGGTCTGCCCCATGAAGATGCTCGCCGCGACATTAAGTGATTCGGCGCCGCTGGCGCCCATGATCCGAATCATGATCCAAGCGGCTATGCGAATGACGATCTGCATGATGCCGAAGTGGTAGAGGATCGCGAACAGCGCGCAAATAAAGACCACGACCGGCAGCACTTGAAATGCAAAAATAAATCCGATGCTCGAATTTTGCTTGCCCAGCGCACCGAAGACAAACTCCGATCCGACGAAGGAATAACTGAGCACCTTGTTGGCGGCGTCTCCGATTCTCTGAAACATATCGCGACCGAAAGGAACCTTCAGCACAAAGATGGCGAACGCGATCTGTAGGCCAAGACCCCAGGCAACGGTCTTGACTCGAATGGCGCGCCGGTTCGTGGAAAACGTGTACGCGAGGCCAAGCATGGACAACAGGCCGAGAATGCCGGTGAAATGTCCCATTCAGCGTTTCTCTCCGGATTTGCCGATTACTTGATGAATCAACGGCCGTTTAACGCTCGGCGGCGCATCGGCGATCTGGCAACTCGCTTCGATTAATTGACGGGCGCGCTGCGCCTTGGCCTCGGCATTGTAATAGATCGTGGCCAGCGGTTCGCCGATGACGACGCGATCGCCCACTTTCTTGTGCAGCACAATGCCGACCGAGGGATCCACCGCATCTTCCTTGCACTCGCGTCCTCCACCCAGAATCACACACGCCGTGCCGATCTGTTCGCACTGCATCGCCGCAACATAGCCCGCTCGTGCGCTGATGACTTTCATCGTGTGTTGTGCCTGTGGAAGATGACTGGCGTCGTCGATCACGTGAGGGTCTCCACCCTGCAGTTCGATCATTTGGCGAAACTTTTCGAGCGCCGCGCCGGACCGAATCAGCCGCGCGCTCTGCTGTTTCCCTTCCGAAACGGTTTCCGCGGCGCCGCCCAGTTGCAGCATCCATGCGGCGAGTTCGAGGCAGAGTTCGCGCAAATCCTGCGGATCACCGCCCCGCAGGATGTCGACGACTTCGACCACCTCCAGCGCGCTACCGATCATGTTGCCGAGGGGCTGATCCATGTCGGTAATCAGCGCGACCACCTGCTTGCCCATGCGTTCGCCGGTTTCGACCATCAACTCGGCAAGAAAGACGGCGTCCTGCTCCTTCTTCATGAATGCGCCGGAACCGGTCTTCACATCGAGCACCAGCGCGTCGATACCTTCCGCCAGCTTTTTGCTCATGATCGAAGCACAAATCAGGTATGGGCTTTCGACCGTGCCGGTGACGTCGCGCAACGCGTACAGCTTGCGATCTGCGGGCGTGATCTCGGCGGTCTGACCGATCATGGCGCAGCCGCAGGTTTCGAGCACACGGCGAAACTCGACCACGGAAAGATTCACGTTGAAGCCGGGGATGGCCTCGAGTTTGTCGAGAGTTCCTCCGGTGTGACCGAGACCGCGCCCGCTGATCATGGGCACAGCTATGCCGGCCGCAGCCACGAGAGGAGCCAGCACGAGCGAGGTCTTGTCTCCGACTCCGCCGGTCGAGTGCTTGTCCACCTTTCTGGCCGGCAACGCAGAAAGATCGAGCACCTCACCCGAGCGCAGCATGGCGTCGGTCAGGGCGGCGGTTTCCGCGCGAGTCATGCCGCGCAGCACCACGGCCATCAGCCAGGCGGAAACCTGGTAGTCGGGAATATCGCCGCGCGTGTAGGCGTTGACCAACGCCTCGATTTCGGAGCGAGACAACTCCAGCGCGTCACGCTTCTTTCGAATGACGTCGATGGCGCGGAAGGTTTCGGGAATAGGCGTGGGCTGGCTCACTGGAGGCGGAATCCCTCCGGAAGGAGTTCGGTAATGTGTGCCCGTTTCGGACCGTGTGTGCCTTGGAAGAAAACTGTCGCGTCGGGGCCAAATTCGTAAATGACCTGGCGGCATGCGCCGCACGGAGAACATGCGACGCCGTGATCGTTGGCCACGGCCACGGCGCGAATCTCGATTTTTGGCCCCAACTGAGCCACGGCAGAAAAAATCGCAGTACGCTCAGCGCAGTTCGTCATCCCATAAGAGGCGTTTTCCACGTTACAACCAGAAAAAATCTTGCCGTTCGTGAGCAGAATTGCTGCGCCAACGTGAAAGTTCGAATAGGGAGCATGCGCGTTCTTCATCACGTTTACCGCAACCGTCTCGAGTTTTCTTCGCACCGCAGCGGATATTTTCGGAGTCTTGGGCATAGGACGTCGGAAATCGTGCGCCATTGTAAACCTTCGGACAAGTTCATGGCTTAATGCAGGCCGGGCTGAAATTCGCGTTACGCGATAGCCTGCCGTACAATTACAACTCGGTGCCTGCAATGCCAGCCGGTCAAGATAGACGGACAGAAAGCGAAATCGCAGTAGGACCTCCGCATTCCGCGCGCGCCATCGCCACGCTCGGCGGGCGTCCGCTGCTCGCCAATTCCGGTATTCCTCTCGATCTGAACTGGATTCAGCAAGTGCGCGTGAACACCAGTGCAGTGGAGCACCGCGGCCAGTCACAGGTAGCGCGTCGGACCGTGAAAAAACAATGGCAGGCGGCATGGCTGTTGCGTGCAATCACCTGCATGGATCTGACTACACTCTCCGGCGATGATACCGAAGAGCGCGTGCGCCGTCTCTGCGCCAAGGCGCGGCAACCGCTTCAGCAGGACCTGGTGCAAAAGCTCGGAATCGAGGAATTGGGGATCAAAGTCGCGGCGGTCTGCGTTTATCACGCGTTCATCGAGACCGCTTTGACCGCGCTCGAAGGGAGCGGCATTCGAGTGGCTGCCGTCTCAACCGGCTTTCCTGCGGGACTATCGCCTCTGGCCGAGCGCGTGGCGGAAATTCGCCGCTCGGCAGAGGCCGGTGCGCACGAAATTGATGTTGTCATCACCCGGGGACATGTGTTCGGCGCACGTTGGCAGGCCTTGTACGATGAGATCGCGGCATTTCGGCAGGCCTGTGGACCGGCACACATGAAGGTGATCCTCGGCACGGGTGACTTGCTCACGTTGCGCAACGTCGCGCGGGCAAGCGTCGTCGCCATGATGGCGGGAGCGGATTTCGTCAAAACCTCGACCGGGAAAGAACCTACCAACGCCACGCTGCCTGTGAGCCTGGTGATGCTGCGCACAATTCGTGAATATGCGCAGCAGACCGGAATGGCGGTCGGCTTCAAGCCGGCGGGAGGAATCCGCAGCGCCAAGCAGTCCCTCGACTGGCTCGCGTTGATCAAAGAGGAACTCGGGGATTCGTGGCTGCGTGCGGAGATGTTCCGCTTCGGAGTGAGCGGATTGCTAGGGGATATCGAGCGGCAATTGGATCACTACGCCAACGGGCGGTATTCTGCCGAGTACCGGCATCCGATTGCGTAGTGGGTTGTCAAGGTTGAATTGGCATTTTGAAGATGAGCATCGCTGAAAAATTCGTCAGCATGGAATACGGACCCGCGCCCGAGGATCCTAAAGAGTCGCTAGCCTGGCTCGACCGCCACGGGCGGTGCTTCGGATTTTTCATTGGCGGCACATGGCACGCGCCGGCAGCCGGCGGATATTTCGACACGCTCGATCCCTCCACCGGCGAAAAATTAGCCTCGATCGCGCAAGGCACCCCCGCTGACATCGACGCGGCCGTGCGTGCGGCACGGATCGCGGCCCCGAAATGGCAAGCACTCACACCACACTTCCGTGCGCGATATCTGTACGGATTGGCGCGACTGGTGCAGAAGCATTCGCGGTTGCTTGCGGTGCTCGAGACCATGGACAACGGCAAGCCCATCCGCGAGAGCCGCGACATCGACATTCCCTTGGTGGCGCGGCATTTCTATCATCATGCGGGCTGGGCGCAGTTGATCGCGCAGGAATTTCCTGATCACGTGCCTTGCGGCGTCGTCGGGCAGATTATTCCGTGGAATTTTCCTCTGCTGATGCTGGCGTGGAAAATTGCTCCGGCACTGGCGGCAGGAAATACCGTGGTTTTGAAGCCGGCGGAATTTACTCCGCTCACTGCGCTCGCATTCGCCGAACTTTGCCAGGAAGCCCGGCTGCCCGATGGAGTCGTAAATATCGTCACGGGAGACGGCTCCACGGGTGAAGCGCTCGTGAAGCATCCGGACGTGGACAAGATTGCCTTCACCGGATCGACCGAAGTCGGACGCGCGATCCGAGCCGCAACCGCTCCCGGCCACAAAAGGCTCTCGCTCGAGCTGGGAGGAAAATCTCCATTCATCATTTTTGAGGACGCCGATCTCGACAGCGCCGTTGAAGGCCTGGTCGATGGGATCTGGTTCAACCAGGGGCAGGTCTGCTGCGCTGGCTCGCGGCTGCTGATGCAGGAAAGCATCGCGGAGACGTTGATTTCGAAAATCCGCGACCGCATGAGCACGTTGCGCGTAGGGCCGCCACTCGACAAGGCGATTGACATTGGCGCGATTGTCGCCCGCGTGCAACTGGATCGCATTCAGCGCATGGTGGCGCAGGGCGTAGCGGAGGGCGCGACCTGCTGGCAGCCGCCGATGGCCCTGCCTTCGCGTGGCTTCTATTATCCGCCAACGTTGCTGAGCAACGTGCACCCGACTTCGATCGTAGCGCAGGAGGAAATTTTTGGTCCGGTACTTGCGGCGATGACGTTCCGCACGCCGAGAGAAGCAGTCGAACTCGCCAACAATACTGTTTACGGGCTGGCCTCTTGCGTGTGGAGCGAGAGCATCAACGTTGCTTTGCATGTGGCAGCGCAGCTTAAGGCTGGTGTGGTCTGGGTGAATTGCGCAAATCTATTCGATGCAGCATGCGGCTTTGGGGGATATCGCGAGAGCGGGTACGGCCGCGAAGGCGGGCGCGAAGGCATGCTCGAATATATGGAGCCGGCGTGGTTCAAGCACGCGCCGAAATTCACGGCTACCGCGGCCGCAGCTCCGACATCAGAAGAAGAAATTGAAGGCAGCACGCCGGCAATCGATCGGACAGTGAAGCTCTACATCGGTGGCAAGCAGGTGCGGCCGGACTCCGGATACAGCATGCCAGTTCGTGCTGCCGATGGTCGACTGCTGGGCGAAGCGCCGCTGGGCAATCGCAAAGACGTGCGCAACGCCGTCGAAGCGGCCCGTAAGGCGGACGCCTGGGCGAAGGCAACTGCCCACAACCGCGCCCAGGTGCTGTACTACTGCGCAGAAAATCTGTCACAGCGCCGCAGTGAGATTGTTCATCATCTGGCGGAGGCTGTCGGCGAAAGGCAAGCCGGTACGGAAGTCGATCTCGGAATCGAACGCATTTTCAGTTACGCTGCCTGGGCAGATAAATACGACGGCGCGGTGCATAATCCGCCATTCCGCAACATTGCAATTGCAATGAATGAACCCATCGGAACCGTCGGCGTAATCTGCCCGGCCGAGGCGCCGCTGCTCGGCTTCTTCTCGCTCGTCATGCCTTTGCTCGCGGTGGGCAACGCCGTGATCGCTGTGCCCTCGGAGAAGTATCCGCTGATCACCGGCGACCTTTACCAGCTATTCGATACCAGCGATCTGCCGGGCGGTGCCGTCAACATCGTGACGGGGTACGCGTCTCAACTTCTGCAAACGATTGCGGAACACGACGACGTCGATGCCATCTGGTGCTGCGGCGACGATGCCCTGGTGTCCGCGGCCAAGGCGATGTCGACGGGAAACCTGAAACAGGTGTGGACGAATGAAGGCCGCGCGATTGACTGGTTTGACGCGAAACAAGGGGAGGGGCGCTGGTTTCTGGAACATGCCGCTCAAGTGAAAAATATCTGGGTGCCCTACGGAGAGTAGCCACCCGCTGGCGATTTGCTTTTGCCCGCTCCCAGAGCTAGCATTCAGCAAGCGTTTTCCGTCTGGTATCTTTTCATTCTTGCAAGTCCACGTCGACTAAAGGAGGACCTATGGGCATCGCAGTTTCCCCGGAAATTCATCCGCAAGTGGCCGAGTTCATCGACAAGCCACGGCCGATGCTGATCAACGGCAAGTGGGTTCAAGCCGCTTCCGGCAAGACGTTTCCAACATACAATCCTGCAACGGGTGAAGTACTGGCCAAGATCGCGGAAGGAGATCGTGAAGATATCGAGCGGGCGGTGCGGGCAGCAAGCAAGGCATTTGAGGGCCCGTGGAGCCGGATGACGGCGTCGGAGCGCGGACGGTTGATGTGGAAGCTAGCCGATCTGATCGACGCCCACAATGAAGAGTTCGGCTATCTGGAAAGCCTCGATAACGGCAAGCCGCTGACGATCGCGAAGGCGGCGGATGTGCCGCTGGCGTCGGAGCTGTTTCGCTATATGGCGGGATGGGCGACGAAGCTGGAAGGCAACACCATTCCGCTGTCCGTTCCGTATACGCCGGGAGCGCAGTATCTGGCCTATACGCTGCGTGAGCCGGTGGGCGTGGTGGGGCAGATTATTCCCTGGAACTTCCCGCTGCTGATGGCGGCGTGGAAGCTGGGTCCGGCGCTAGCGACGGGTTGCACTGTTGTGTTGAAGCCGGCGGAGCAGACGCCGCTCTCGGCGCTGCGTCTGGGTGAGTTGATCTGCGAGGCAGGCTTCTCCGACGGAGTGGTCAACATCGTAACTGGCTACGGCGAAACGGCTGGTGCGGCGCTGGCGGCGCATCCGGATGTGGACAAGGTTGCGTTCACGGGATCAACCGAGGTGGGCAAGCTGATCGTGCACGCGGCAGCCGGCAACTTGAAGAAAGTGACGCTGGAGCTGGGTGGAAAGTCTCCGAACGTGGTGTTCAAGGATGCGGACCTGGAGGTTGCGATTCCCGGATCGGCGAGCGCCATCTTCTTCAATCACGGGCAGTGCTGCTGCGCGGGATCGCGGTTGTATGTGGAGAAGTCGATCTACGATCAAGTGGTAGAGGGAGTCGCGGCGCAGGCGAAGAAGATCCGCGTGGGCTCAGGGCTGGATCCGAAGACGCAGATGGGACCGCTGGTTTCGACCGAACAACTGGATCGCGTGTGCGGATATCTCGAAGCCGGATTCGCGGAAGGTGCGAAGGCTGTGGTCGGCGGGCACAAGGCCGGCGATCGCGGATATTTCGTGGAGCCGACGGTGCTGGTAGACACGACCGAAAACATGAAGGTGGTGAAGGAAGAAATCTTCGGGCCCGTGGTGGCGGCGATGCCGTTCAGTGATCCGGAGGAGATTATTCCTCGTGCCAACGACAGCACATACGGCCTGGCGGCGGCGGTCTGGACAAAGGACATCGACAAAGCGCATCGCATGGCAGCGCAGCTGCGCGCGGGCACAGTGTGGATCAACTGCTACAACATTTTCGATGCGGCCCTGCCGTTCGGAGGGTACAAGCAGTCCGGCTGGGGACGAGAGATGGGACACGATGTGCTCAACAACTACACCCAGACGAAAGCAGTGTGCGCGAGAATCGGCTAGATTGGCCGGAAGCTAGTTCGGCTGGAAGCTAAATCGTTCTGAAAATGATAAGGACGGTGGTTACGGCCACCGTCCTTTCGGTTTTGTGGGCGATGTTTCCTCGCCCGCTACTTTTCCATCAGCAGGACTTTTTCCGCATTGTCGATCTCGGTGAGTTTGACTTCGATCACTTCGTTGGCAGTGGTCTGGACATGGCGGCCGACGAACGTGGCTTCGACTGGAATTTCGCGCCAGCCCCGGTCAATCAGCACGCAGAGTTGCACGCGGCGTGGCCGGCCGTGAGAGAACAGCGCGTCCAGCGCCGCCCGAGTCGTACGGCCGGTGTAGAGGACGTCGTCGCAAAGAACGATGCTCTTGTCTTCGATCTCGAAACCTATTTCTTTTTCCTGGACGACAGGCTTGGGGCCAAGCGTGGAGAGGTCGTCGCGGTAGAAAGTGATGTCGAGCGTGCCAACGGGGACTTGCGCGCTTTCGATGCGGGCGATGATCTTGCCCAGGCGTTCGGCCAGGGGCACGCCCCGGCGGCGAATGCCCACAAGCCCCAGGCCGTCCACGCCACCATTTTTTTCCACGATCTCGTAAGCCAGCCGCACGAGCGTGCGTTCAATTTCGGATGCCGACATAAGCTGGGCCTTCTGGCGAAGGCCCGTTTTGCGCGAAGGATTTTTGGCGTTCATGAGGACCGTGCCTCTGAGTTTGTGAGGCCGGCTTTTCACTGTATTCAACGGCCCCTCGCAGGTCAAGCGCCGACCGCGACGCGCCTCAGGCGGGATCGATGGAAGAAGAAAACTCCTTCCGCAAATCGCTGCCTGTGTCAGTGGCATCAGCCTCGGCTCCAACGCCACTGCTGCTGGGACATTCGGTTCGCACAACGTGAACCAGAGGCGGTTTGCCGTCGCGCACAGACTTTAAATCTACAGTTTCCGGATTGCGCGCAACCGCATCCCCGGGCACATATCCCACCCCCTGATTTCTGCCCAATGCCTTTGCGCGATACAGGGCGGCGTCGGCCAGGGCGATGACTTCCTCCGCGCAGATCGCCTCAAATGCGGCACGGCTCCAGGGATAAGGCGCCCAGCCGACAGAACAAGTTTTCTTCACGGTGATGCCGTGGCCCAGGTCGAACGGCTCCAAAGACATCACTTCCAGCACGCGGCTGCAGAATGCCGGTGTGCCACCAGGATCAGTGGAGCGGCTCATGATCAGAAATTCCTCCCCGCCCCACCTCACCAGCACGTCCGATTTGCGCACCACTGTCGACAACCTTTGCGCCACCAGTTGCAGCAGCCGGTCGCCGGCGGGATGGCCATGCAGATCGTTCACTTCTTTGAAGAAATCCACGTCCACCATGATGAAGACGAGATCACGATGATCCATCTTTCGGATGCCGCTGCCGCGCGCTCGCTGGTAATTCCGCAGCACTTGCCCCGCTTCGGCAATGAGAATCTCCTCCATGTAGCGGCGGTTCCAGACTCCCGTCAATACATCGGTGAAGGAAATCTCTTGTAATTCCAGGTTCTTCCGCTGCAATTCCAGGCTGTGCCAACGCAGCGAGTGTTCCTTGTTCTCCAGCTCATCTTTCAGCCGACACATCTCGTCCAGGTTGTCGCGCGACGACCGCAGCAAATTGAGTAACTCTCGATCGAGCAGATGTTGCTTGAGAAATACCAGCGCTCCCATCACGATCATGACGGCAACCGTGATCAACAGCCGATATTCACGGACTCTGCGCGGCGCGTCGCCCCCAAACTGTGCCCACGCCATCATCAAAGGAGTGACAAAAACGGCCACCATCGACAGGCGAGCCTTCCAGATGCCATAGCCTGTCGCGGTCGCCGCCGGGCTTGCCGCGGCGTCGTCACACGGCAGAAAACCGATGCGCACAAACCACAGCATCGACGCAACCAGCGGTACGTCGAAGAGGCTGCCTGTGTGATACAGGTGTAAATCAATAGCCTCACTGGCGACGACCGAGGCCACGCAATATAACAGCGTTGCCCCGAACAGGTGCAGATAAATGCTTCTCCATGCGCCCTGGCTCCGCCGCCACACCAGGATCAACGCCCCGGCGAGGACGAGTTCTTCACTCACGTAGAGCGAATCGAAGCTTCGGCCATACAGCGCTTCTGTAGGATGGACGTACTGCCACGGAATCACCACAAAGAGGTACAGAAACAGCCACCACGTGAGCAGAAGGGCGAAATCGAGTGTTCCGACTCGGATGGTGCGATCATCTCGTTGAACATGGGGCTGGAGGGCCACGGCCGCCATCATGGGAACGATGTGCAGAAAAAGAATCACGTCCCCAACAAATGGGTTCGGCGCCTCTTGTCGCAGATAGATCTCGAAATACGTCCAACCGACTTGCGAAATGAGCCACATCCCCAGGCCTAGAGACATGAGCACCCAGAACAGGCGCGCTCTGCGCGCCGCCGTTCTGACCTTAAGCAGAAAAGTCACTGTAGCGCCCAAAAGAACAGTGTTCTGGAGAAGATCGCCGAAGGCAGTCAGCGGGAAGCTGCGCGGAGCGAGAATCGAGATCGCGATGTGCAGGCACACCACTGCGCACACCACGATTGTCCACGTCCGGGCGTGTTGGTGCGGAGTTTTCCCCACGAGCAAAATTGTATTGTTATGCGGACCTGAGCAACTGTTACCGAGGTAACCAACCGACGGGGGTCAGAAGTATTTACCGCCGGACAACCTTTTGGAAAAGTGCTGAGCGAAACGGTAAACATCCTGGTATGAGTTGTATAGGGGTACCGCCGCAACGCGGAAGGTGTCCGGCTCGCGCCAGTCGCCGATCACGCCTTCGGCGATGAGGTTGTCGCAGAGCTGTCGGCCGTTGCGAGGCAGGCGAATCGAGATCTGGGCTCCTCGACGGCTCGGATCCTTCGGAGTGATGATTTCGAATTGCGACGACGCTTGCTTCCCCAAGAGAAATTCCATATATGCGGTCAGTGAAACGCTTTTGGCGCGCAGCCGGTCCATCCCAGCCTCGGCAAAAATATTCATAGCCGCGCGCAGCGGGGCGAGCGCAAGGATTGGCGGATTGCTCAACTGCCAGCCCTCGGCGCCCGCCATCGCACGAAAATCCGGCCCCATCTGAAATCGGCTTCTTTCGTCGTGCCCCCACCAGCCGGCAAAGCGAGGCAGATCCCACGAGCGTCCGTGCCGTTCATGCACGAAGCACCCGCCGACGCATCCCGGGCCGCCGTTCAGATATTTGTAGCTGCACCACACGGCGAAGTCCGGGCCCCACTCATGCAGCTTGAGCTGCACATTGCCCGCCGCGTGTGCCAGGTCAAAGCCCACGATACATCCTGCGCGGCGTCCGCTCTCTGTGATTTTCGCCATGTCGAAAAGTTGTCCGGTCACGTAGTTAATGCCGCCGAGCAAAATGAGCGCGAGGGACCCGCCCTCGCGTTCGATTAGCGATTCGATATCTTCATCGTGAAGACAAAACTCGCCCTGGCGCGGAGTAAGCTCCACCAGAGACGACACCGGATCGAATCCATGAAACTGAATCTGCGACTTCACCGCATATTGATCCGATGGGAACGCGCCTCCTTCAACCAGAATCCTGTGTCTCCGCTCCGTCGGACGGTAGAAGGTCGCCATCATGAGGTGCAGGTTTACCGTCAGAGAATTCATGACCACGACTTCGGAAGGTTTCGCTCCGACAAGCGCTGCGGTTTGTTGCGTCAGAAGGCGGTGATAGGGCACCCAGGGATTTCTCGCGTGAAAATGGCCCTCAACCCCCAGCTCGGCCCAGTCGCGCAGCTCTTGCTCCAGACAGGGCTTGGCCGTTTTCGGCTGCAGACCGAGCGAGTGCCCGCACAAGTAAATGCACTCCTTGCCGTTCTTGGTTTTTGGAATGTAGAAGCGTTCCCGGAAATGCGAGAGCGGATCGCGCTCGTCCATGGCCGCGGCAAACTCCGGGCCGTCCTGAAAAGAAAATTCCATCAAGCAGCCAGCTCCAGCGGAGTCAAGTCGGCACCGATCATCCGCTCGGCCTTGCCCCAATCGAGCTCGTCAATTCGTTCGATCGAAGCGCACAGCTCTGCGAGGATGCGCTCCTGCACTGTGCCGCGTTTCATCGCAGTGGCGTAGGGAATGCGATGAAATGTGACCATCGCATACTTGGGCACAAATAGGTGTGGAAACCTTTCTTCCAGCGCCAGCTCGACCCGCTTGCGGAAGAGAAACTTCGGGTCCGCGACGCGATCGCGCATCTCCACGAAATTTTCTACCGCCATGTCTGCGATGGCATCGGTGTTTACCTTTCGCGCCTGCTCAAACTCCCGAAACAATCGCGCCCAGTCTGCTCCATGGCGGTCGAGCAACTCCAGCAGGCAGGTGCAATCCTCGAAGCCGCAGTTGATGCCCTGCCCGAAGAACGGCACGATCGCGTGCGCGGCATCGCCCAGCAGAAGCGCCTTTCCCTCCACATGCCAGGGCGAGCACTTGACGGTCACCATGGCTCCTGTGGGATTGCTGAAGAAATTGTCCGTCAGTTGCGGCATTAACGGAACCGCATCCGGGAAGCGCGACTGGAAGAACCCGAGCACTTCGTTGTGCTTGTTCAGTTGCGCAAAGCTGTCGTTCCCTTCAAAAGGCAAGAAAAGAATGCAGGCAAACGTGCCGTCGATATTCGGCAGAGCAATCAGCATGTAATTGCCTCGCGGCCAGATATGCAGTGCATTTTCCTCGATTACGTGAGTTCCATTCGGGCCTGCTGGAATCGTCAGTTCCTTGTAGCCGTAATCGAGATACTGCTGGGAGAACTTGAAGCGGTTCAGCTTCAGCATCTCGTTGCGAATCGCCGATGCCGACCCGTCGCATCCGATCACAACTGCTGACTCAACCGTCCTCTCTTCACCCGTTTGCTCATCATGGAGATGGACAAATCCGGTTTTCAGGTCCATTCCCGTGCAGCGCTGCTGAAAAAAGATCCTGACGCCCTCGGCTTCCGCCGCGTTCATCAATGCTATGTTCAGTTCGGCGCGGGAGATCGAATTGATGACCTCGGCTTCATTTTTTCCGTAAGGCTGAAATGTGAGCTCCGAGGCGACGGAATGCATCATCCTGCCTTTCATAGGGGTGATGATTTTCCTCATGTTGCCCCACAATCCCGCGTCGGTCAGGGCATGAATTCCTCGTGCAGACAAGGCCAGGTTGATGGATCGTCCGGCGCTCATGCGCACGCGCCGCATGTCAGAGCGCCGCTCGTAGATCTCGACGGTGAAGCCGTGCCGGCGCAGGCCCATTGCGAGCAGTGGACCGTTGAGCCCCGCGCCCACCAATGTGATCGTTTGCGGTTTTGCAGGCATCAGAATGGAATCAAGAATGGTCGCATCTAAGAAACAGAGTCTGGGAACAAACGAGTGCGCCGTTTCCGATCTTCCTTACTGCGTCAGCAGCGTGCGCGCCTCCCACAACTCGGGGAAGAATTTCTTGTCCAGCGTAAGCTTTAAGTACGATGACCCGGCGCTTCCTCCCGTTCCCATTCGAACTCCTATGGTGCGCTCGACCAGCTGAATGTGACGCAGCCGCCAGCTCACGACCAGTTCGTCGAATTCTGTGAGCCGCTCGCAGACGTCGATCCAATCGCGGTTGTTATGTTCGTCCCGATACAACGACAGAATGGCCCGCGCACGCGCCTCGAATCGCTGGCGCTCCGTCGCGTTCTCCTCACATTTCAGTCTGCCCATGGCTTGCAGCGCATCAAAAAATACGTCCCGCAGAGAAGGCTCGCGGAGCCTGCGTTCCAGCAGTGCGTGGCCCTCTGGAGTAGGGCGATGATACGCGAGCATTTTTTCGTCTTTCAGACCGCACAGGAACTCCAATTCTCGAAACTGCTCCGACTGGAACCCGCTTGCCGGCTCGAGCTTGCCCCGAAATGCCAGAAAGTGAGTAGGGAGCATAGTTTCCAGAATGGTGAACTGCTCCACCAGCACACGCGTAATTTCCGTGCAGCGGCGCAGCAGCCGTGCCGCCTCGTAGACTTCGTCGCGCGAGTTCGGATTGGCTCCCGCATCGCGCAAATTCTTTACCACCGCGTCCAAATCGTGCAGCAGTTCCTTGAACCATAACTCGTAGGTCTGGTGCACAATGATAAACAGCAACTCGTCGTGATGCGGAGGCGAAGACTGCGGATGCTGCAGTTCGAGCAACTCCGGAACTTTCAAGTACGAGCTGTAAGTGAGCTGTTCGCTGTTGACAACAATGGGCATGTTCTGGTGATTCTTGCCAGCCGCGGGTTGATCACGCTCAAGTCCGAGGAACTCGGTCGCGTTCTCACCCAGCAGACGAGCTTTCGCTCGCGCGTCGAGCTGGCTCGATCGAATCAGGTTTCCAATGCCGTGTTCGCCGAGCGGGAAGGGATAGTCTGATCCCAGCATCACGCGCTCCGCGCCCATAGTTCCAACCAGAAACTGCAGCGCTCGCTGATCAAACACCGCCGAATCCACATAAAGGCGATTCAAATAGCTGCTGGGCGCCTGCTCGCAAACGCCATGAGCCAGCGGATGATGCTGCCATGCGTTCTCCAGGCGTCCCAGCAGAAATGCAAAACTTCCTCCGCCATGGGCAAAGCAAATGCGCAGACTTTTCGGCAGCTTGTCGAACGCTCCGCCCAGAATCATCGCCACAATGCCGAGCTGCGTTTCGGCAGGCATACCGACTGTCCACGGCATCATGTAGTTCGGCATGCGCCGCGCACCGAACATATCCCAGGGATGAACCAACACGGCCGCGCCTTCATCTGCGCAATGATGCAGAAAGGTCACGATGCCGGGATCATCAAGATTTTTGTCGCCAACGTGGTTTCCAATTTCGACGCCGAGGTGTCCGGCGCCAACGCACCGGCTCACTTCCTTGCACGCAGCATCGACGTCTTGCAGAGGCACCTGGCACAGCGACCGCAGGCGTCCATTTCCACGCGCGCAGAGTTCAAGCGCTGCATCGTTGAAAAGCCGCGCACAATCGAGGGCATGCTCCGCCGGGCGGTCATAGGCAAACAGCACCGGCGTGGCCGAGATGACCTGCAGGTCAACGCCGTCGCGGTCCATCTCGCGCGAGCGCAGTTCGGGGTCCCAACATGCGGAATAGATCAGGCGGAAGAAGCGATCGCCCACCATGATTTCCGCTTTCCCCGCCGCCGTGTGTTTAATCCACGGCCAATTGGGAGTGCCGTAGCGCGCGGCCAGGTCCGGCCATTGACGCGGGAAGAAATGATTGTGTATGTCGATGACGCGCATTACTGTTTGCCGGGATGAACTGCGCCGCAATGTTTGCACTTGCGCATGGTTTCGCTGCTGTAGAACTGTTCAAATAATGGCGGCAGATCGCGCACGATGCTTTTCAGCTTGACTTCCGCGCGATGCACCAGATGATGACAATTCTGGCAATACCACTCGAACCCGTCGACAGCGCCCTCTGGACGCGGCATTTCAACCACCACACCGATGCTTCCCGGCTGCAGTCGCTGCGGCGAATGTCGCATGTGTTTGGGTAGCAGGAAAATTTCTCCGGCCTTAATCGGTATTTCCAGCGCAGGCTTGCCGGGGGTCTCCATGATGCGCAGAAAAATATCGCCTTGCAGTTGGTAAAAGAACTCTTCGGTGGGATCGTCGTGATAATCGCGCCGATGATTTGGGCCCCCGACAACCGTAACCATCATTTCGCCGTCCTCCCAGACCTGTGCATTGCCAACGGGCGGTTTAAACTTTTCCTTATTCTGTTCGATCCAGCCCATGAAGTTGAACGCCTTCAGTTCCTTGATGGACGGCACGAGGACCTCCTATCTCTCCGGCTTGTAAGCCACTGCACGAATTTCAATCAGCAGGTGAGGATGCGGCAACTGGTGAACGGCAACGGTTGTCCGTGCAGGCCCGTCGTAGCCGAAATACTCGCCGTACACGTCGTTGTATCCCGCAAAATCATTCATCGTGACCAGGTACGTCGTCACTTCCACCACGTCTTTCAGTTCGGCGCCGGCGCTGCGCAGAATGTCGTGAACGTTCTGGATCACTGCTCTGGTCTGCTCGCGGATGTCGAGGTGCGTCGTGCCGAATTCGTCGGCCTGCGCGCCAGCGATCGTATTATCAGCGCGGCGGGCACTGGTACCGGACACAATCAGAAAATCGCCGGCACGCTTGATGTGCGGATACTTGCCGCGCGGTTTCGCCTTGCCCGCAATAACTTTGCTTTCAACGTTCCCCATACCTCTAACCAGCTTGCCCCACCTCTTACAGTCGAACACAGATATTGTTCAGCTCGGAATAAAAATTCAGCGAGTGCATCCCACCTTCGCGCCCAATGCCGGAGAGCCCCATGCCTCCGAATGGCGTGCGCAAATCGCGCAGGAACCAGCAATTCACCCAAGTGATGCCGGCGTTCATCTCCTGTGCCACGCGGTGGCCGCGCTTTAGATTTGTAGTCCAGATGGAGGCAGCCAGCCCGTATCTCGTGTCGTTGGCCATCGCCACGGCTTCTTCTTCAGCGTCGAACGGAGCGATATGACAGACCGGCCCGAAAATTTCTTCTTTTACGCAGCGAGCCGATTCTGCCAGCCCAGTATAGATCGTCGGCTGTATGTAAAAGCCTTTGTCGAGCGTATTGCCGAACTCTGGAACGCCGCCCCCAGCCACGACCGTCGCTCCCTCTTCGCTCGCCAAGCGATAATACGAAAGCACCTTCTCGCGATGTGCGGCTGAGATCAGAGGTCCGAGCTCCGTTGCGCAGTCTAGCGGCGAGCCGATCCTCAAATGTTCCGCTTTGTGCTTGAGCGCCTCAACAAAACGGGGAAACATCGCGCGCTCCACGTAGACGCGCTCTGCGCACAGGCACACTTGCCCGGTATTGAGGAACACAGCCTCGGCGACACCGTTCACCGTATCTTCGAAATCGCAGTCGGCGAAGACAATCGCGGCGTTCTTGCCACCCAGCTCAAACGAGACCGGCTTCACCGAAGCGGCGACGGTTTTCATGATCGCGGCTCCCGTCTGCGACTCTCCCGTGAAGGTGATTGCATTCATGTCAGGGTGCCGAGTGAGACACTCGCCCGCAGAGTTCGGTCCGAATCCGTGTACCACGTTGTAGACTCCGTGCGGAATGCCGGCTTCCGCCGTGACTTCAGCCAGCAGCGTGGCCGTAGCCGGAGTCTCCTCGGAGGGCTTCACCACGACCGCATTTCCACAGGCCAGCGCCGGAGCGACTTTCCAGGTCAGCAACAATAGCGGCAAGTTCCACGGAGTGATGATCCCAACCACACCGAGCGGTTTGCGCACCGCATAATTCAGCGCGCTCTTTCCATCGGGAGTTTCTGTGTAAAAGGATTCGAGGCCTACTGTTTTGATGAGATCCGCGAAGGCTCGAAAGTTGGCAGCTGCGCGCGGAACGTCCAGCCTTGACGCCACAGCCGCTGGCTTGCCGGTGTCTGCGACTTCGGCTTGAACAAAATCGTCGAACCGGGTCTCGATCGCATCCGCAACTTTATGCAAACGTTGCGCACGATCGCGAACCCCCAACCGTCCCCACGCGCCACGCAAGGCTTTCCGCGCGGCCTGGACCGCTTGATCCACAATGCTCTCGTCCGCGTGCGAAACCTGCGCGATCACGCTTCCATCTGCAGGATTCACGTCGGCGAACTCCAGGTTCCCGCGGACAAACTCGCCACCAATGTAATTGAGAATGGACTTCACTGGGTGAAAACCCTGCGGCATCGTAGCAGCCCGGCGTCAGAGGAAGCAACGACGTGAATTCAGCTCAACCGCTGCCGCAGATAGCGCTGGAGCGCATCCTGCCATGGGAGCATGACGACGCCGTAGTGATGCAGGCTGGCCGGGGACAGAACCGAATACGCCGGACGGGGCGCCGGGCGAGCCATTTGCTGACTGGTCGAGGGACGTACTTCCGTAGCCAGCTTCGCGCCCCTGATGATCTGGCGCGCAAAATCAAACCACGTGCAGTCTTCGGAATTCGTCACGTGCACGATTCCGCTCGCGTTCCGGCGGCAGAGTTCGACAATGGCGCGAGCCAGGTCCACCGCGTAGGTCGGGCAGCCGCGCTGGTCGTTGACGACATCGAGTGTCGGCCGAGTCGCTGCTAATCTGAGAATCGTATCCGGAAAACACTTGCCGCCCACGCCGAACAGCCAGGACGTCCGCGCAATGCAACACTCGGGCATGATCTCGAGCAGACGAATCTCTGCTTCAGCCTTCGACCGACCGTAGACGCTCTGCGGATTGCGCGGATCGCCAGTTTCATAGGGAGAGTTTTTCGTTCCGTCGAAAACGTAATCGGAACTGAGGAACAACAGCCTCGCGCCCGCGCGTTTGGCCGCCTGCGCCACGTTGGCCGCTCCATCGCGATTTACTGCGAACGCAAGATCGCGATGACTCTCGCAACCGTCCACATCGGTGTAAGCAGCGGCCAGGATGATCCACTCCGGGCTGGTGCGCTCCACAGCGTCTCGCACTTGGCTTGCGTCGCGAATGTCGGCGTCGCGCGAATTCAGACCGACGACATGATCGCCAGTCCACTCCCGCAAAAGCTCCTTGCCGAGAAGGCCCGAAGCGCCGAAGATCGTGACTTTCATTTTGCGATTTTCCTGCCGCTAGTCGAAGGTTTCGGCATCCCGCAGAGCGACACCGCGCTGATCCTTGGCGGACACAATCGGCTTGCCGTCGTGTTCCCAGTCGATCTTCAGTTCGGGATCGTTCCATGCCAGCGTGCGTTCGTGTTCCGGCGCATAGTAGTCGGTGGCCTTGTAGAGAACATGCGCCTTCTCGGAGACCACTCGGAATCCGTGCGCAAAACCGGCTGGGATCCACAGCATGCGTTTATTTTCACCGGACAGGCGCACGCCCTCCCACGCACCGAACGCGCGCGAACTGCGGCGCAGATCGACTGCAATGTCGAGGATCTCTCCCTCTACAACGCGAACCAGCTTTCCCTGCGCCTGCGTGATCTGGTAATGCAGCCCGCGCAGCACATTGTGTCTCGAACAGGAATGGTTGTCCTGCACGAAACGTTCGCGAATGCCGATCCCGGCCATCACTCGCTCGTTGTAGCTCTCAAGAAAAAATCCGCGCTCGTCGCCAAACACGCGCGGCTCGACAATGAGCATGCCGGGGAGTGAGGTCGGAATTGTCTTGATTGCTTCTGTCATTGAGCGCACCGGACCCGCGTTCATCAGAATACCTTTTCCCGCAGAAGCTGTAGCAGGTAGGCCCCGTAGCTGCTGTTTTTCATGGAGCGTCCGATCTTCTCGATCTGCGCAGCCGTGATGTAGCCGTAGCGGTAGGCGATTTCTTCCGGGCACGCCACCATCAAGCCTTGCCTCTTTTCGATTGCCTGGATGTAGAGCGCGGCATCCATCAACGATTCATGCGTGCCAGTATCGAGCCACGCCATGCCACGGCCCATTACAACCACATCGAGTTGCTTTTCTTGCAGATACGCCTTGTTGACGTCGGTGATCTCGAGTTCTCCGCGAGCGCTCGGTTTGAGCGATTTCGCAATTTCCACCACGCGCTCGTCATAAAAATAAAGGCCCGTGACAGCGTACCGCGACTTGGGCTGCGCCGGTTTCTCCTCGATGCTCAGTGCGCGGCCTTGCGCGTCAAATTCCACCACTCCATAGCGCTCCGGATCGTGCACCGGATAGGCGAACACACGCGCACCCTGCGTCTTCTGCACAGCCTCTCGCAAATCTTTGGCCAGATCGTGCCCGTAGAAGATGTTGTCCCCCAGTACCAGCGCGCACGGGCTGCCGGCCAGAAAATCCTGCCCCAGCACGAACGCCTGTGCAATCCCCTCAGGCCTGGGCTGTACGCAATATTGCAGGAGAATTCCGTACTGGCTCCCATCCCGCAGCAGCGCCTGAAACTTGGGCACATCTTCCGGAGTGGAGATGATCAGAATATCCCGAATGCCCGCCAGCATCAGCGTGCACAGCGGGTAGTAAATCATGGGCTTGTTGTAAACCGGCAGCAGACTCTTCCCCATGGCCTGCGTCACCGGATAAAGGCGCGTGCCCGATCCCCCGGCCAGAACAATCCCCTTGTAGCGCCTGCTTTCCTGCATCGTTTGCTCTATGTTCAGCCCCTTTCGACTTCCTTCTGACCCTAGCTCGAATAATGCGTTTCAATCCACTGACGGTAACTTCCGCTGGTCACGCCGCGTACCCACTCGTCATTCTCAAGATACCAGCGTACGGTCTTGCGGATGCCGGTCTCGAACGTCTCTTTCGGTTTCCAGCCGAGTTCGCGTTCGATCTTACGCGCGTCCATGGCGTACCGCCGGTCGTGCCCAGGCCGATCCTTGACAAAAGTGATCAGGTCGTGGCGCGGGCGTGGGAGGCGCGGCGCCATCTCATCCACGAGTTCGCAAACCGTCTCCACGATTTCCAGATTCCGTTTTTCATTCCAGCCACCGATGTTGTACACCTCTCCGGGTCGCCCGCCTTGCAGCACTTTCGAAATAGCGTCGCAGTGATCCTCCACATGGAGCCAGTCGCGCACATTTTTCCCGTCTCCATAGACGGGCAGTGACTTCCCATCCCGAGCATTGAGGATCATCAGCGGAATCAACTTTTCCGGAAACTGAAAGCGGCCGTAGTTGTTCGAGCAATTTGTCGTGAGCGTGGGCAGTCCATAGGTGTGGTGATAGGCCCGGACCAGATGATCGGACGCGGCCTTCGAAGCTGCATACGGACTGTTCGGTGCATAAGGCGTGGTCTCACAAAACGGCGGATCGTCAGGTCCCAGCGAACCGTACACCTCGTCGGTCGACACATGCAGAAAGCGAAAACGCTTCTGCTCGTCGGCGCTCAGGCTGCTCCAGTAAGCGCGAACCTCTTCGAGAAGCACGAACGTTCCGTCAACGTTGGTACGGATAAAGTCTTCAGGTCCGCGAATGGACCGGTCCACATGGCTCTCCGCCGCAAAGTGCACAATCGCGCCGGGAAGGCGCGTTTCGAGTACTCGGCGCACCAGAGCACGCTCCGCGATGTCGCCGCGGACGAACTCATACCCTCGGTCTTCTGCCACGCTGCCCAGATTGCGCAAGTTCCCGGCGTAGGTCAGCTTATCCAGATTGATGATCGGGGCGGTCTTCTCCTGCATCCGCTGCAGAATGAAATTGGACCCGATGAATCCGGCGCCGCCGGTGACGACAATCGTATTTCGCATGCGAAGTGTGGCTGGCTCGGCGCCTTCCCTGCGCGGCGCGGGACGAGCAATTGATTGTAATAAAGAATCGGTTGAAACAAAAAGGACGGGCTTGGCCGGTAGTGGTGCAGTTTGATGAGGAAGCGAGCCAAACGCGCGATTAGTGCGTCGCAAGAAACGCGACGCATCGCGCGGCTCGCCCAAGTTCCTCACGACGCAAAAAACGCTTGTTCGGAATGACAACCAAACTGCACCACTACCGCTTGGCCCGCCCGGTATCCGATTGCCTGATTGTGGCCGGTGCTTGGGGGCGAGTCACCGCGGCTTGTGGGTGCTTATCCTGTGCGACGCTCCGGAACTATGCCTGCATTAGCGGCAGAGGTGGGGACGCTCGGTTTCTTGGCTGGCGCCACCTCAGGACATTCCATGATGTCGAAGTACGCTCTCTCGATGTCGGCGGCAATCTTGCCCCAGTGATATTGCTCTTGAATTCGCCGCCGCGCCGCCTGTCCGGCGGCCTCGCGCACCGCCGGATTCGCGATGAGGAAGCGCAGGCGATCGGCCAGATCCCCGGAGTCGCAGCGCCGAAAGGTGTAGCCCGCCCCGTCTACCACTTCGCGGTTTTCGGGAACGTCGCTGGTCAACACACAGAGCCCGGCGGCCATGGCATCGAGCAGCGCCAAAGACAGGCCTTCCAGATCCGACGGCAGGACAAAGATCATGGCGTTCGTGATCAGTTCATCGAGAGTCTCGCCCGACACCCAGTCGAGCATGCGAATCCGTTCGGAAGCATGCGTCCGCAGTTCCTTGCTATAGTCGTCGCAATAGCTCGAGGCTCCTGCCATCACCAGCTTTGCGTCGGTGTTTAGTTGCTCAAAGGCTTCGACGAGCAGGTGGCAGCCTTTCTCGGGCGAGAATCTGCCCAGGAACAAAACGTAGTTGCCCGGCTCCAGGTCCCACTCCAGAATCTTCCGTGGCTCCTTCCTTTCCCGCATCACGCCGCCGTTAGGCACATAAAACGCGTTAATCCCGTGGACGTCACGATAACGCTGCTGAAGGACCTGCGACACTACCATCGTCGCATTCGGAAATCGCACCGAGGCTCGTTCTCCCGCGCGCAATACCTGCGAAGCCAGCCGCCCCCACTTTCTTCGCTGCCAATCAAGACCCTGCACGGTCACGGCGGTTTTAATCCCCAACAACCGCGGGAAAATGGAAAACAGAGCTGGCCCCAGTGCGTGGTAGTGCACCACGTCGAAGCCGCGAGTCATGGCGTGTGCTGTGCTCAGGACGGTGTGTACGAAGGTCTCCAGATGTTTGGACCGGATAGTTGGCAGGCGCACCAGACGCATGCCGTTGTGCTCTGAAAGCGCCGGCGTGAAATAGGTGCGGCAGTACACCGTCACATCATGCCCCATGGCCGCCAGGCGCTTTCCAACCTCTTCGTAATAGGCTTCAATGCCGCTGTATTTTGAGATCACGCCCCGCCCGCCAATGAAGGCCAACCGCAGCTTCCTCCTCGTGGGAGCAGTTGCCGCCTCGGCGCCGGGAGATAGCATCCGTCGCCCGGGACCGTCAATCCGCACACGGCTTGCAACGGCGACAAGCGCGGGCCGCCGCTGCATCCGCGCGGCGAACAAGCGCTGGTAGATACTCATCAGCTTGCGGTAATGCCCCTCCGGGGTGTGACTGCGCTGAACCAAGTCCCGTCCCGCCGCTCCCATGCGTTTGGCCACGTCGGGCCTGGCTCCGAGCCTTGCAATTGCTTCGGCGAGCTGCTTCACATCCCCGGTGCGATAGAGAAGTCCGGTCTCTCCGTCGCGCACCAGCTCCCTGCGCGACCCCAAGTCCGACGCAACCACGGCCCGCCCCTGCGCATAAGACTCGAGAATGGTCTTTCCAAGCGTTTCGTAAGCGTGCGAAGGCAAGACCGTGAAGCGCGACCGCGCGATCAAGGCATCGCGTTCGGCGTGGCCAACTTGCCCCACGAATTGAACATTGTTCAGGCCCAGCCCGGCTGCCAGTTCCTGCAGGCCAGGCCGCTCCGGCCCATCGCCTGCAATGATCAGCCACATATGCGGCACTTGCAGCATCGCCCGCAGCAAGTCGTCCACTGCCTTTTCTGCTGACAACCGCCCAAAGTACAGGATCGGCGCGTGACCCTCGGCGGAGTCCGGGCGCGCTTCACGAATCTGCTGAAAGTGCGGGAGAACTTCGAACTTCGATCCATCCCAACCGTGCTCGACGAACTTGTCGCGCACAAACTGACTGGGCGCCAGGAAAAGGTCTACGCATCTGCGATACGTGCCCAGCCCGCGGTGAACGTAGGCTTCCAACGCTAAGGTTACCCGCGCGCCCATCCCCGGATAACACTTTGGCGGAAGGGCGTGCCAGAATGCCCCTCCCTTGCACGCCTCGCACGACTCACCTTGCGAGACCAGGTTGTAGCTGGGACACAACAGTTTGAAATCGTTCAGGTGATAAACGACGGGGACACCTTGCGCCTTCAGTTCCCAAAGAATTGATGGCGACAAATGGTGGTAGATGTTGCGCACATGCGCCACATCGGGCCGGAACTCTTTGATCATAGCGCGGATTCGCCGCCGCGCCCCGACGGAATAAATGGCGTGAGCCGCGCGTCGCGCCTTTTGCCACAAGCCGCAGTCCTGCTTGAAGTCGATGGGGGGCACGAAGTGGTGATCGTAGGCGGTGGGTTCTCCGCGCGGATCAGACATCGAGAACAACGCTACTTCGTGCCCCTGCGCTTTCATCAGCTCCATGAGTTCGAACAGGTACACCTCGGTTCCACTGAACCGGTGATTGTATTTGTTGCAATAAAGAATCCTCATGATGAATGCTTTCCTGCGGAATGATCTGCTGCCGAACGATCTGCTGAATGAATAGTTCGGCAAATGCTTTCAGATTCTTGCTGCTGTTGAAATTGAGGCGGACCTGCACCTGGGCCGCGTGCCGCATCCAGTCCAGTTGCGCCGCCGAGAAGAGTTGGCGTGCGGAAGTATGAGAAGGGGCGCTCCGATAGTCGGGTAGTTCCTGCTCCTGGATGAGCGAACGAATCATCAGGAGGCGCGAAACAAAGTCGCCCAGTGAACCAGGCTCATAGAGAAAGCCTGTCTTGCCGGCGATCACAAGCTCGGGAATTCCGGTGATGTCTGGCGCCAGCACAATCTTGCTGCGCGCCATGGCCTCCATCAGCACCAGCGGAAGGCCTTCACTGCGGCTGGTCAGCACGACAATGTCGGCGCGGTCGTAGAGTGAGTTCATCTGTTCTCGCGCGACATGCCCCAACAACGTGACCCGCCCTTCAAGGCCACATTTCTCAATCAGCGATTCGAGCCGCCGGCGCTCGGGGCCGTCCCCCGCAATCGAACATTCAAAGTCGACACCACGGGTGCGCAGCTCGGCGCAGGCGCGTACAAGAAACGCGTGATCCTTCACGGCATGGAGCCGGCCCACGGTGAGCAGCACGAGCCGGGATCGGCCTCTCTCGAGCCTGACTGCGGGCAACCCTGCCCGATCCTCCACCTCCACTCCCAGCCGTGACACAATCAACTTCGATGCCGGAATCTCGGGATGGCGGTTCAGCACGTACTGCCGGTTGTACTCGGAGATGGTCAGGCAGAATCTGCAGTTTTCGAGCTTCACATCGAGATAGTTTCGGCCCTCGAGCAACACGTCCGAACCGTGCAGCGTCATGCTGAATCCGGTTCCAAGGAATCTGGCTGCCACCATCGCGATCCAGGAACCGAAGTATCCATGATGCGCATGAATGTGCTGAATGCCGTACTGTTCCAACTGAATCGCGTAGCAGGCTCCCAACAACGTGTTCAGCAGAGCCTTCACGCGTCGCACGCACCCTTCGCGACCACAGTAGGCCACGCACGCGATCAAATCAGAAATCCGACGCCATTGCCGCACGCACAGCCACAAGGCCCGCAGGAACACAGCAACTCCGAGACTCTGCAGCACGATATCCGGGAGCAACTGGCCGCCCGCTCCTGAATCGCCAGCCCTCGGTTTCCGCGCACTGCCCGAGATTACCGTTACGCCGCGCCGCCGCAATTCTTCAATCTCCTCGACGACGTAAGGTTCTACCGGGGAAGGAAACTGATTCGCGAGATAGGCGACGGTTAACACGCGCTGCCAGCCTCCGCTCTGCGGTGCTGCGCCGCCAGCATCCCTGCCAGGGCAAAGAGCAAGCCATTCACGAACTGGTAACTCATCACCACCATCGCCGCGTTCGCCCAATACACAACCAACAGAATTGTCCACCAACGGTGAAATGTGGCATCGAGAAATCCGTTTTTCTCTTCGTCCGGAATTTTCCCTCGACCCAGTCGCCACAGTTCGTACATCAACCACAAGTACAGAGCCAGGCCGACAATGCCGTGCTCCACTAACAGCTCCAAGTAGGTGTTATGCGGGTACAGAACCTTTTCGTGGTAGCCGGTGACAAACCGGGGCAATTCGTCCGGCATCTGATGGAAGCCCCAACCGGTGAGCGGACGCTCCAGAAACATCTGCCATCCGCCGGCGTAAACCGCAGCGCGATAATCCACCGGCCCTCGTTCCTCTAGTCGATCGCTCAGAGCGCTTCCCATCTCCGTCGAACCCAGAAGAATCGCAAGGCCCAATCCGGCCGCGAACATGCTACCCACGCAGAGGAGACGCAGCGTCCGCTTCCTGGAGAGAAAGACGAGGGCGAGGATCGTGCCGACAAACGAGACCCATACAGCCCGCGTCATGGTCGCAAGGATGGCAACCGGAACCGACACCAGCAGCAGAAGCATCG
Source organism: Candidatus Sulfotelmatobacter sp. (assembly GCA_030041475.1). Classification (GTDB taxonomy): domain Bacteria; phylum Acidobacteriota; class Terriglobia; order Terriglobales; family Acidobacteriaceae; genus Sulfotelmatobacter. The sequence continues at coordinate 15,684 of JASHNU010000068.1, read as the reverse complement.
CCGCGCCTCTCATGCTTCTCCGACGGTAGGCGTGCAGCGCCAGCAGGCCCAGCAAGTTGATGGAAACACCATTGGCAACCGCCTGGAGCAGAGGGCCACGAGCCCGATCGGCATGAAACCCCAGGCTTTCATCGAGAATGAATCGGGGAAAGATCAGCTCCCGAGCCCCCACCAGAAACGCGATTGCTGTGAAACTCAAATAGGCCAGCACGATCACCGCAAACACTTCAAACTGCCGAAACCTTCCTTCCCCCGCGAATACCAGCCTCGCGAGATGAAAAAGCGTGAACGGAACGATGAACTTCGACGCCAGCAGCGACCCGGCTTCATGATCGAATGGACGCCCCACTAGGCTCGCTACCGCGAGAAGAGTCAGCCCGATCATCGGCCAGGTCGCCCGCTCCCACACCAGCAAACGCTGCCGGAAAATCACCGCACGCGCGGCTACACCCACCACTAAGAGAGCAAAAGCCACGCGGTCAATCTCATAGAATGCGACGTCTGGATGGCGCAGCAGCATCGCGGTCAGAGCTCCAAGAAACAGGAGCGAAGGGGCTGCGATCAACGCCTGCATCAACGCCAAGACAGCTCTGATCGCGCTTGCCGCGAACGCAGGTCCGGCCACGTTTCGACGTTCCGCCCCCAGCACAATTGCCTGCGTCACTCCCCGCTCCCGTGCACCACAGCCGCCACCGTCTTCAAAAGAATTTGCACGTCGCGGACCAGGCTCCAAGTCCGGATGTACTCCCGGTCCAGTTCCATGCCCCGCTGAAACGACGGATCGCGTCGTGCGGTCACCTGCCACAGGCCAGTGATGCCCGGCGTCACGTCCAGCCGCGCCAGGTGCTCAATCTCATACTCCGCAAAATCGTCCAGCGGATGCGGCCTGGGCCCCACCAAGCTCATGTCGCCCTTCAATACGTTCCAAAGCTGGGGAAGCTCGTCGAGACTGTAGTGCCGCAGGAAGCGTCCCACCCGCGTGATGCGCGGATCGTGGGTGATCTTGAAGAATGGCCCCGACCTCTGGTTCTGCTGCCGCAAGTGCAGTTTCAAATCGTCGGCATTCGTTACCATGGTGCGGAACTTGCAGCAACGAAACGGCCTTGCCTTCCGGCCCGCGCGCAAAGCGCTGTAGAACACCGGCCCCGGCGAGTCCAGCTTGATCAGCGCCGCAATCGCCGCAAGCAGCGGTGACAACGCCAGCAACGCCAGCCCCGATGCCGCCACATCCACAAGCCGCTTCAGTACCAGTGCCGCCGTGGGCAGCCGCTCTGAGTGCAGGCAGATCACCGGCAGCTCTCCAACGCGGTCCACTTCACTCGCGGATGGTTTGCACCCGAAGAGCTCGGGAACGAGTTCCACGTCTAACCGCAAACGCCGCGCCTCTTGCAGCACTTGCAGAGTCAGGTTGCGGTCACGCGGCGCCGCCAGAATGACCTCGTCGACAAATGCCGTGCGCGCCAGCCGCGCCAGATCGCTGACACGCCCAATGACCCCGTCGCCGAGCGGCCTTTCGTTATCCAGCAGGCCGCGCACTACCCTCCCGGACTCAGGATGCGCCGCAACGTGCGACGCCATCCATCGCCCAACGCCGTTCGCCCCAACGATCAACACGTTTCGTAGATGTCTGCTGCAGATTTCGCCGCGCCGTTGTTGCCGGTCGGCCTGCCAGCGCCATGCGGTTAAAGCACCAAAGTGTAGCCATCCGGCGGCAAAGAACAGTGCGGCGGTGACCAAGGGAAATCCCTGCAATCCGTAGGCAAGAACCAGCACTGTCGTGGCGAGCAGGATCGATTTGCCAAGAATTCGCACTTCCGCTCGCAAATCGACGCCAGATCCGTACAAACCTTCTGTGTAGCTGAGCAGCGTAATCAGGGCCGCATGCAAGATTGCAATTCCGAGCAGGGACACGGGTGCGCCCGCGGCATACTCGAACAAGCGAACTCGAGGAAACGCGGACCGTAGCGGCACCAGCACCGCTCCCATCAGCAGCCAATTCAAAGCCACGAGCGCGAAGTCGGTTGCCGTGGAGCGCAGCCACTTCCACGCTGTGCGTTTCTGCAGCGGACCCGGGACGAGGAGCCTCAACCGATTCTCATGACCGATCGCGGGCTGGCTCGGGAGTTCGGTTACTTCCGCCAACTCCGCGGGCCTCACCGAGCGTGGCGGTTTTTTCTGCCCCCCGAACGCCTCCCGCGGTACAGCCGTTGCGCCTGGAATCATCCGTTCCCAGCCGCTTGGTGGTTTCTCTTGCTGCGTAGGATTAATGCCCGCAATCGACACGTGAGATCAGCTCCGCTTTGTAACTTCTAACCTCGAACGGGAGCCTGCTTGCCTCCCCCCTACAGCCGCCGGTAGATCGCCTCCGGGATCGGAAATAGCCTGTCGCTCAGCACAGTCCCCAGCAGTCGTGCCTGCGCTCTCTCCAGAGATTCTTTGATTTTTCGCGCTGTGGCCCTCCTAGTGCGTTGTGCCGACAGCACCAAAATGATTCCGTCGGCGAACTGAGCCATTGCCGCAGCCTCATGCGATTCTCCAGCCGGCGCGGCCTCGACGATGGAATACTCAAACTCCGCACGCAGACCCTGCAGATGCGAATGCAGCGCCGACGCTGTAACCACTTCGCCGCTGCCCTCCTCCGCCTGTACCGTCCATAGGCTTCCCCGCCGAACCGAGATCGGCCGGTTTCTGCCGACTACGGCAACACGCCCTGCCGTCTCCAGCGCCAGAGCTTCTGCCACTCGTCGGCAGATGCCCCACACTTCCGTCTCCGCCTCCACGGCACTGAAAACGACTTGCCGCACCGGGCGCGGGCCGCCCGAGAAGAACACCTGACGCACCAATCCGCGAATCTGCTCCCGGGCGAAGTCCTCCGGATTCCATCTCGCCGGAGATGTTGCGCTGGCTTGTGCCGCGGATTCTTCCCAAGCAGGCGTCTGCGGAACTTCAGCCTGCTCCAGCCAGCCCGCACTTAAAGCATTCCCACTCATGCTGGAAGCCTTCCTCGTGCAGGACACGGCAAGGACGCCAGCACCGGAGCATCCAGGTAGACCAGCACGTCATCCGGGGTATGGAAACCGGCGTCGGCATGGTCGGCCGCGAAGGCCGCTCCCGTGCCGGCCACACTGCCCGCCACCAATCCGACCGCCAGCACAGCCCAGGTGGACCATCGGGGCAGCGCGGGAGCGACCGGCTGTTCTGCGATAGCAACGTTGACGATGCCGCGCTCATCAAGCGCATCTGCCATGCGCGCCGCTTCCTTCTTCTTCACATAAAGCAAATAGCTGTCCTCGGCCGCGTGTTCTGTATTCACGAGGTCGTCCTGCGTGATCGCATCCTCGCCCAAACGCCGCGCCGTCGCCCGGTACTCTGCTTCCTGCGCTCCGGTCGCCGCGACGCGGGCCTCCAATCCCTTCAACTGCACCTGCGCCCGCTGCAATTCCGACTTGGCCCACTCATAGTGCGTGTTCTTGTCGGTGGTCTCGTCGCGAACAGGGTGCTGGTTCTCAGTCATAATCGCGGCCTGTGTCTGCGCGATCTGCTGCTCGATCTCCTGTACCAGCGGGTGCGCGGGCTCAAACTTGGTCAACAATTCGACCCGCTTCACCTGCAAGCCGAGTAAAGTCGACTTCAATGCGGCGAGTACCTCGGGATTGTCCGCCGAACGAATCTGCGTGGTTGCGCGCTCCGGCAAGTCCCTCAACTGCGCCTCCAATTCCCGTACCCGCTCTCTGGTCTCCGCTAACTCCACGCGAGTCTCGTGGTAGCTGGCGTCAGCCACGCTCAGTCGTTGCAGCGCCAGATCGCGTTCCTGAGCTGCCACAACGACTTCGCGCCGCGTCATAAAGTCGAGCAGTTTCTGCTGCGCCTCTTCCAGCTGGCGGCGAGATTCGGATGTCTGTTTCTCGAAAAAATGAACTTCACCGCCCGGCCGATGCACGACCGCATGCTTTTCCACGTACGCATCCGCCAATGACTGCAGAACCTTCGCTGCCAGTTGTGGATCCTCCGAGGGATACTTCACGGTAATCAGATTTGTTTTCTTGACGGGTTCAACCTTCAACTTCTTGGCCAGGCGCCGAGCCGCGCGCTCCACCCGTTCAGCATGACCTTCGTCCAGCCGCAGGAAATGCAGCCAGTCGCGACCGCCCAAATTGTTGTCCTCAACCACCCTGCGCAAGACCGACTCGTCTTGCAGCAGTTCCACCTCCGAGTTCAGTTCTTCTTCCGTGATCTCGAGACGCGTCAAATCCAGCGGAGCATTCTCCTGTGCGCTGACCGGGGCGTCCGCGCGCCCTGGCCGCACCAGAATTTTCATTTCGGCTTCATATCTCGCTCCAGCGACCACATACAGAACCGCCGCGGCCAACACCAGCCCCGACGTCCAGACGAAGACCCTCCACCGGCGGAACAACACGGTCGCCACTTCCCGCACAGTTGGTGCTGGTGTCTGGCTTCGTCGGCGGATTGGGTCTTCGTCTGGCATGCGAGTGAGGGAAGTCACGGTCAAAATTCAGTCGGATTTACATACATGCTCATGGAGGGCCTGGTCAGGAAAGGCGCAATTTTCGAAATCGCATTTTGTGGAACAAAAACGAGATCGCCGGGGCGCAAATGCGCATCTTCTTTGAGGCTCTTCTGTTTGAGCATCTTTTTAAGGTCGAGCAGATGCGTCTCCACCAGGTCGTCGTCCACCCGGCGAAACAGCACGATCTGCGAGCACTTCGCCATCAGGGTCAGGCCACCTGCAATCTGCACGGCCTCGGCGACGGTTGTGTCCGAGCGCAATTCATACTTGCCCGGCCTCTCGACCTGCCCACCAACGATGAAGTACGGTCGTGCAAAATCCTTTAATGCAACCGCCGCCTGCGGGTCATGCAGATATCTGCGATACGACTTTTGCACGGCCTCCTGAAATTGCTCGAGATTCAAACCTTGCACCTCAATCATTCCCACGTCTTTCAACATCAAGTAACCGTCCGGCTGCACGGTCAGGGTCTGGTTGAACTCCGGCGCCACCGTGAAACTAATGGTCACAACATCGCTGGGCCGTAACCGGTAGAGCGGATGGCGCTCCCCTCCGAGTAAAGGGTTTCCCAGGCCATCCGCCCGCCCGGGTTTTGCGGCCGTTGTGCTGCTGCCTCCCGCCCCGGCTCCGGTTAAGCCTGACGAGGAGGTCTCTTTGCCTGCGCTTAGCTCTTGAGTCTGCGCGCAGGCGGCCGACCAACACTGCACTACCAGAAGCACGATTGCTACGCGCTTCATTCTTTCTCCGAACTTCCTCAACGTCTAACTCTGCAAAGGAGGTCATTCTCATTTCTGAATGACTCTCTATTGCGCAAGTTAATCGCACCTCTCGCGATCAACAAGACATGGGAAGTGGTGTATACAAAAGTGGATAGCAGCAAGCGGCGGGAAAAACGTTCAGCCACACGAAGGGTCGTATCGAATCAACTGCTTGCGGAGATTCACATCAGAAAAGGCGGGTACCAAGTTCCGGGGCGGGGCCTACCTTCGGGGTACCCACAAAAGTGGACTTGTGTTTTTGCCAGATCACAAGGTCAAGAAATGTGCGCCCCGCGAATTTCCCGTGATGAAACTGAGCCAGTGATCGCAATCACAACAAAAAATCGAAGCTGTGATTGCCATCACAAAACCTTGCCTTCGCTCAGCGCTCAAGGCCTTGCCCCACACCGCGTTACGAACAGCCTTCCACAATCTCAATCGTATTTCAGGCTTCAATCTCCGCGCAAAATTCCAATTCCCGTTTTGAAAATCGCGCACAGATTTTAAGGCACGAGCCCTGTGAACAATTCTCATGCGTCCCTACAATCGGAGAATACTTTGCTGTTTTTGCGGGGGACCCTTTTCTATGTGCCCGTCGTCCGCCGCCACTTCGGACGCCGTGCAAGTCCTCGTGGCGGATTCCAACCGTATGCAGGCCCAATTGCTGACCAGTGCCCTGCGTCGCCGTCCGGAGTTCCGTATTGCCACGTGCCACATGGACACCGTGTCCATCCTTCAGGCCGTCACGTCCAAACCTCCCCGCGTCGCATTGCTCTCATTAAATCCGCCCGCCAACATTGTGGAAACCGTGACGACCCTGCGGAGTTTTCATCTCGCCCATCCCGAAATTCCCAAAGTTCTCTTGGTCGCTGCCTGCGACCGCGCATTGGTCGTCAGCGCCTTTCGTTCTGGAGTTCGCGGCATCTTCGCTCTCACCGACTCCAATCTGAAATTGTTGTGCAAATGCCTGCTGCGCGTGGCTGGCGGCCAGATCTGGGCGAACACAGAACAACTCGGCTACCTGCTCGATCTCGTCTCTGAGGTCCCCTCGCTGCGGGTGCTCAATTCTCACGGCAGCTCCCTGCTGACTCCACGCGAAGAGCAGGTGGTCGCTCTCGTCGCCGAAGGCCTGGGCAATCGCCAGATCGCCCGCGAACTCAGCCTCAGCGAACATACCATCAAGAAATACCTCTTCCGCATCTTCGAGAAGCTCGGCATCTCCAGCCGCGTCGAACTCGTGCTGTACGCCGTCAACAATGGAGACCCGCGCCAAGCCGAGTGGCTTGTCAGCATCGGCCAGAACTCGCCGCGCGCATGAGTTCTGCCTCTCCATTTGAAAACCCTGTGCTCCGCCTGTATAACTTGGGACTTGACTCCTTGCCCGATGCCGATCCCAAGTCGCCCTCCTCGCGCCGCTGGACGATCATCGCCGCCGGCCTGCTATTGCTTGCATTGGCGTTGGTCGTCATCTACACGACCCGCGCCGCGTTTCTGAGTCCGCTGGCACTGGTGGTCGTGGCTGCCATCGGACTTGCAGCCCTGCTGCTGCAATTGCGCCTGCGCAAGGATGTGAGCGCTTCCGTGCGCGCGCCGGTATGGTTGAATGGGTTGGGACTTGTCTTCGCAATCGGCGCGGTTTTCGCCGACCGCCTCCACCTCAGTTCGAACCTCATGCAGGTCGCCGCTCTGGGAGCAGTGCTCTGCTTTGCCCTCGGTGGCATGTTTGTGCTGCACGGGCTGCGCAGAAGATGAGACTGACGCCCTCCTCTCAGTGTCTGCCGAGTGACCCTTCACTGCTTGTTCTTCAGATATCGATCGAACCACGCGACGGTTCGCTCCATCGCGTCAATTTGATTCTCACGCTTGGCGAACCCGTGCCCTTCATCGGGATAGTAATGGGCATCAACGATCTTGCCTTCCTTTTTCAGAATCGTCTCCGCCTGTTCGGCTTCTTCCTTCGGATCGCGAATGTCGTTCGCTCCTTGCAAAATCAGCAGTGGAGCCTTCGCGTCCTTGAAGTACTTGATCGGCGATGCATCCTCATAAGACTTGCGATCCTTCACCGGGTCTCCCAGAATCGACTGGTCATATTGCTGAAGCTCGGGTTCTTCATGCTCCTGCTCCGTCAGCCAATCGGTGATGCCAAAAAGCTCAACCGCTGCCGCCCACACGTCCGGAGTTCTGCCGATCGCGATCATGGCCATATATCCGCCATACGAGCCGCCCGTGATGCCGATCTTGTGCTCGTCGACGTAGCCGGTCGCGACCAGAAAATGTGCAGCATAAACCTCGTCCTGGAGATCGCCGCCGCCGAGGTCTTTGTAGTTCGCCCGCTGAAATTCCATCCCGTACCCGGTCGACCCACGCACATTCGGCGCAATGCAGACATAGCCCCGCGACGCAAGAGCAGCAGCCGTCTTGCTGAAACTGTCCGTCGTTTGCCCGGTCGGGCCACCGTGCGGAAGCACGATTCCTGGATTTGTTCCGTCGCGCTTCAAGTTGAACGGCACCCACAGGAAAGCGCTGATCGTCTTGCCGTCAAATGTTTTGTAGTGCACCAGCTGCGAGGCCGGCAGACGCGATGGGTTCAGGCTGGCAATCGCAGAAAAAGTCAGTTGCCGCGGCTGATGCGCCGCAATGTCGTACACCCACAAATCAGCCGGCTGGGTCGAGCTTTGATGCGAAACCAGCAGCCGGTCACCAGAGGGCGAAAATGCCGTAGGATTGCCATCCGGACGCGTGATCCCCGCACCGAGCCGTAACACTGCTGCCTGGCCAGTCGCGCGGTCCACCAAATAGAGGTCCGACCGTCCATCGAAATTCGTTGTGTACGTAAAACTCTTGCCGTCGGGAGAAAATTCTCCCGCTTCAACATCCCACTGCAAATCCGTCACCCAGGTTCGCTGCTTGCTGGCAATATCTACCAGCGCAACATTCTGGTATCCGCCCTTTTCGTTCGATGTGAGCAGCAATGTGCGGCCGTCAGGAGAGACCGACGAAACGACATAGAGGACGTCGCCCTGGTGGGGAGTAAGATTTTCCAGTTTGCCGCTGGCGACATCGATTCGGTAGGCTTCCGAGTCGGTGAAGCCGGCATTGTAGCGGTTCGCATAGATGGTTTTCCCGTCCGCGCTCCAGCTCGCCACATCCCACTCGCGGTTCTTCATCTGTTCATTGGTAAGCTTGCTGACCTTTCGCGTTTTCCAGTCGAGCAGTGCAATGTCGGTATTCGATGAAGTCTTTGGCCGGTAAGAAATGGCCAGCGTGCTGCCGTCGGGAGACCAGTGCGCGTTCGTCTCCGACACATCCGGCGTATTCGTCAGGTTGATTGGCTCGCCGCCGTCGCTCGCCACCGCGAACAAATCGTAAAGCTCTCCTCCGCCAAAATCCTGCTCGTAGACGACCCATTTACCATCCGGAGACCACACCGCACTGAACTGCCGGTCGTCGGATTGCAACAGTTGAACCGGCCATCCTCCCGCGGCCGACACTTTCCACAGATTGAACCGCCCGGTCAGATTGGTGGTGAAAACTACCTCGCGCCCATCCGGAGACCAGGCTGGCTGCGACGTGCTCCGCGTGTAATAAAGCTGGGGAATCGGAACCGGCCCCGCTGCTGGATTCGTCGTTGATACCACAGACTTCGGATCGGTAATCTGCCGGTCATCGGCCGAGTTTGCGACGGGGGAGTTTGCGGGCGAGTCTGCCGCCAGCAAGCTCGCGGTTGCGATCAAACCGACCATCAGCAGACCAGCGATTCTCCCGACCATGTTTGCAGTCATGATTTCACCTTCGCGAAAGAATTGTTCGGGAGCCAGACACACACCGTAGGGTTAAGACGGTCTACCGTTTGAACTCCACCGCGACCGTGGTCTCCACCACGGCCGGTTCGCCGTTAATTCGATACGGCGCAAATTTCCACCAGCGCAATGCGTCCATCGCCGCCCGGGCCAGCACATCGGGACCATTCAGTGCGCGCATGCTGACCACGGAACCGTCCCGTCCCACGACAATGTCGAGCGCGATGATCCCCTGCAGATTCGATTGCCGCGCCTCGGCGGGATAAACCGGTTCCACGCGATGCGTCACCAGCCTTTGCATCACTTCCGCGGAAACCTGTGCCTGTGGCTTCTCCGCGGCCGCCGCATTCTGGTTTTCCAGACCAGACTCCAGCTCCGCCCAGGACCGGTTCCACCTCCACCAGAAGATTCCGAGCCCGATCGCCGCCCAGATCAGAACCAGGACCAAAACGGTGGCCCACGGACCGGTGATCCATTTTCTCTTTCCTTGCTCGCGAACACCTTGCTTCCACACAGCTTCGCTCGCCGCCTTCGGCACCGGTTTCTCAGCCGAACTGGCTTCGCCGCCTTTCGTGTCTGGCTTTCGTACTTCCATCGCTCTTGCCTTGGACATCTTTGCTTCCACTGCTTGTAAGTCTGCCTCTTTCCCTTCCCGCTGTGCGCTCCCATCTTTGTCCGATTCCAATTTCGCCGCCTTGGCCCAATCTCGAACCGCCGCCCGCTGTTCCTCGCTGAACCCGACAAACTCCATTCCACAACGCAATTTGTCCTGATATTTCACCAGGGCCCGGGCGCGCAGCGGATCGGTCGTCATGGGCAGACGCAGCTCAACTCCCACTGTCTCGCCGGCGGCCAGTTCGCCAGCCATCATGGCTGCCATCCCGCGCTCGCTCAGGTTCAGCGCACGCCCCGGCACTGTGTCCGGAATCCCGGATCGCAGTACGGTAACGTCCAGCGGGGCCCGGATCTCGAAGCGCGGCATCCGCCGACGCGATGGCCACATCTCATTCTGTGCAGTTCCTGCAGCCAAATCACGACCTCAGTCTTTTGTCATTCCGAGCGAAGCGAGGAATCTGCTGTTGGCCGTGGCCCGATCGCGCGACGTCGAAGCGAGACTGATCCCTAACGTCGCAACTCCACAACCTCGCTCCCCCGCGCGATTAGCACCGCACTCGCCACCCCAATGAATAGCCCGTGCTCGACTATGCCCGGCATATCGCTCAACTGCCGCGCCAGGACATCGGCGTCGCAAATCTGTCCAAAGTGGCAGTCGAGAATATGGTTCTGCTCGTCGGTGACATAAGGGTTGCCGTCGGCCCCAGTCCGCAGCTTCACCTCCGCGCCCAGAGCTCGGATCCGCTTGGCCACCAGCGCCTGCGCAAACCCGATCACTTCCACGGGCAATGGAAATTTCCCCAGCACCGGAACCCGTTTCGACGGATCGGCCACGATCACCACCTGCCGGCTCGCCGACGCCACAATTTTTTCCCGCAGCAGTGCGCCGCCGCCGCCCTTAATCAGCCGCAATTGCGGATCGAACTCATCCGCGCCATCCACGGTGACCGCAATGTCCTGGCACTCGTCGAGCGTCGTCAGTGGAATCCCCAAACTGAGCGCCAGGTCGCGCGACCGCACCGAGGTCGGAATCCCACGCACGCGCAGCCCGTTCTTCACCTTCTCGCCCAGCAACTGGATAAAATACGCCGCGGTCGAACCCGTCCCCAGCCCAACCACCATTCCATCCTTGATGAATTGCAGGCTGGCCCGCGCCGCCGCTTCCTTTTCCTGATCGTTCGCCATTATTCCGTTGTCATCCTGAGCAACCCTCTCTGCATTCCGTTGTCTTCCTGAGCAAGCGTCCTCTGCGCAGCGAAGAGCCTGCCCTGAGCGAAGCCGAAGGGATGTGGCCGAGCCGCGCCCTGCATCGCGAGGCTTTTATTAAGAAAAGCCGCGAAGCAATGATCGCGCCTTTGGCTTGCTTCCCTATTCGCGCGTGGCCCACGCTCATCCCAAACTTTTCTCCGTGTAAATCAAGTACCCCGCCAGCACCAGCCCAAACACCACGGTCAGGATCGTAACCATATCCACCGCGAATCCCGCGGGCTGAAATGTTCCTGAATCCAGCTGCGCCCGCGTCTTGCGATACCGCACCAGCCCCGCCACCACCAGCAGCACGCCCGCCAGAATTGAAGCCGCGCCCATCCAGACTGAGAGACCCAGGGTGCGCGCGGGATGCCCGCCAAAAGCGGCCAGCTGCCGCATGGCGATCGAGAACCGCCCGATGGCGAACCCGAACACTACGATCGCCGCCCCTGTCCGCACCCAGGCCAGGAACGTGCGTTCGTTCGCCAGATGATCGCGCGCCCGATTGGCATTGGAACTTGCGTTGTCCGCCACGGATCCTCCGCTGGTCGCCTGCATTATTCCACAGCTTTGGCGATCAGGCCTCCGGCCCCGGCCAGATTCTTAATCAGTTCGGCTGACACACCATGCCGTTGCTGCAAGTAATCAGGACTGTTGTACGTCACCCAGACCTCGCCCTCAGCGTTTCCGGCCACCAGCGCTTTCAGCGGCAGGTCAATCGCCAGGCTCGGAGCCTCTACCATCAGCGGCGTTCCGCCTTTTGGGCTGCCGAAAATCACCACTTTGGTCGGTCTCATTTTCAGCCCCGCTTTTTCCGCCTCGCCACTGTGATCGATCACAGTGAAAATCTGCATACCCTTCTCCACGAAAGCCGCTTTCAGTCTGCCCACCGTATCATCGACGGTATGTTTGCTCCGGACCTGAACCAGTCCATTGTCCCTCGTCATAAATTCCTCCATACAGCCTTTGCCGCTGAGATTCCCCCAAGGGGCGGACGGGATGGCAGACATGATAGAAGAAATAGAGGAAGCCGTTTCGCAAGATCGGGCGGCTTTCGCAAAATCCGGCTTTCAGATCGTTCTCAGATGGCGGTTCGATCTGTACGACGCACGCGGGAAAGCCTCACCGGGACTCTGGCGGAGGTAGCGTAATGAGTTGGACTCGATGCCTACGGCGACTGATCTTGACGGCGACCTCGGCGGCGCTCCTGATTGCCGGATTCGCCTTGGCCAACTTTCAACCAACCTCGCTTCACGCAGGCCAACCTCTTCCGTCGCAAGATCCGACCGCATCTCAGAAATCTGAGGAGAACCCTCTGATCATCGACACCGACCCCAACCTCCCCGACGCCTTCCCTCGGCGGAATTACCAGATCCGATTCACCGCCCACGGCGGCATTGGTCCGCTGCTGTGGCAGCGCGAAGCCGGAGCGCTGCCGCCCGGCCTCAAGCTCGACCCCCACGGATTTCTGCACGGCGAACCCGAGCGCGGCGGCGAATTCCGATTCACCCTCTCCGTGACCGATAGCGGCAGTCCCCGCCAGTCCGTACAGCGGCAATTCCTGATTCGAGTTCGTTCCGCATTCAATCTCAACTGGAAAAATCCAGCACGCGTGGAGGGCAACCGCATCGACGGCAGCGTAGAGGTTTCCAACACCACGCCCGACGACATCGATCTCACGTTCGTTGTGCTTGCCGTGGCCAGCAACGGCCGCGCCACCGCGATCGGGTATCAGCACTTTCCCTTGCCCCATGGCGCCACGGAGCAAGAACTGCCCTTTGGCGATACCCTGCCCCGCGGAAGCTACGTGGTGAATGTCGATGTCATCGGCGAGGTCGCTGCGAGAAACCTGATCTACCGGGAGCGCCTGCAAACGCCGGGACGGTTGCAGGTCACAGTCGGGCCGTAGAGGACCGACTTGCGCCTTCATTTCCTTGACCGGGAACCCCGTTTCAGGCGTCGCCTTCGCAATGATCTTCACCTCGACGCGTCTCCGATAGCAACAAGGCCTACGCCGCCAACGTCGCCGTGATGAAGGCGCTGGTGGCGAAGTATCCCGAAATCCGCGCGCCTTTGCCGGCGTGGTCGCCCGCGCGACTGATCCTTCGGGCCGCGACTACGGCACGTTGCTCGCCATGAAGGACATAAAGTAAGGTGTTTCAGGGAGTTAGCGCGCACGGATGCGAAATGGTGCAAAGTGTTCCTGAAGGAACATTGCATGTGCAAGGATGTACGTACAATGACAGGTTGGCAATACGCTGGTGTACGTACAAAATGAAATAAGTGGCCGGGCTGCTTGGAGATATGGAAATTGGAAGATGGGCGGCAGAACGACCGGGAAGGGCACGGCTACCGCCGTGCGGAAAAGACGGCAATAGAGAGAAACCGGCTCCGGCCGCTAGGCGGCCGTCCGCCACGAACGTCCGTGCCTCCGTCGAAGAGCGGCCCTTCAGGGCCGCGTCAGGACGCAATAGAAGACTGGGGCTTTAGCCCCTGTGGAACCGGGTCAACCAGCACCATTCCCGCCGCCGACGAGTACGGATATTCCTCCGCCAAGTTCACTAACCCTCCCCGCACTGGATTCAGCCGAATATATTCGCGATGCCGTTCATAATCCCCGACATCCTGAATCCGATGATTCGTGAAACTTGCCTGCCACACCGGCCCACGAAACTTCAATCGAAAGGAAAATCCGCCTTTGAGGAATTGCACGGCGCGCTCGAGCGAAATATCTGGAGCGGGCGTCAGAAGAAGATGCGCGTGATCGCATCACCACAAATTCGTGCAGCAGATATTTTCCTTGTTCGCGATAGTCCTGAAGCGTGGCGATCATGAGCTCAGCTGTTGGCTGACGGCGAAAAATCGGCTGCCGTTGCGCTGTAATCGTGGTGATGAAGAACGTGCGCTCAAAGTTCATTCTTGGAGGCTGAGACAGGCAGTGTGTGGACGTCTGTGAGGTATGTCACAGCTTTAGGCAGCCGATTCCGAAACGGAACACCTGGCCTGAAGGCCTTTCTCTCTCGTAGGACCTGACGTGGCCCTGAGGGGCCGCTCTTCCACGGCACGGCAGGCGGCATTGTTGAACGACAGAGAGAAGCCCTATTGTCGAGCGTAGAAGAGTGGCTCTTCAGGCCACGCTTAAGGGCATGTCTTAACCTGGCTTTAGCCCCCGTATGAACCGGGAGGGGCACGGCTTCAGCCGCTGCGGGTCGTCCGCTACGAACGTCCGTGCCACCGTGAAAGAGCGGGCCTTCAGGCCCGCGTTAAGCGTCGTTATGAGGAACCGGGCTTTAGCCCCTGTGGGTGCAAAAGGACCACCAGCCCTAAATGGCATGTATCTTATTCGGCCAGCAACGCGGCCCTGAAGGGCCGCTCTTCCACGGTGGCGCAAGCTGTTTTGCATGCGCGGGCCAGACAATGCTGCGTCAGCGATTGTTCCGGCTTTCAATCAAGGGCAGATACAGACCCAACGCTGCTGTGCTCGTTGCACTCGCCCTAACCGACGCCGAGGTCGGCGGCATGACCGGGAATTCCGTATGCGAATGGGGCATGTCGAAGTCGTGTCTGTGGTCGAATGAGCACAAGCTGATCATCAAAATGACTGCTCCTGCTGCCGTCTTCTGTTGCCCGCCAGCCAAGCGAATCAATGCCATTGCTTCCCCCTCCTAACTACACCCGCTGGTGCTGCCGCAGCTCATGCAGCGGTAGCAGCTGCCATTCCGCGTCATGATGGAGCCGCAGAAGCTGCAGCTGGGCGCGTCGCCGAGGTCGACGATGCTCGACAGCGCGTCGGCGGCGTGAACCGAACCAGACCCCTGGCCTCGGACCTCGGACTTCGGGGCAGACGCGCTTGCCGTGCCGTTGACTTCGGTAGCGCCCTCAAGCTGAGGGCTGACGCCTGCCGTCCGCGGCCTGAGGTTGTCGAAAAGCAGCTGCTGCTGGCCGGTGAGGAAGCGCATCTGCAGCCAGCGGAAGATGTAGTCCATGATGGACTTGGCGTAGCCGATCTCGGGGTTGCCGGACCATCCGCTGGGCTCGAAGCGGGTGTGCGCGAACTTTTCGCAGAACAGTTCCAGCGGGACGCCATGCTGCAGCGCGATGGACACGGCGAGGGCGAAGCTGTCCATCAGGCCCGAGACGGTCGATCCTTCTTTGGCCATGGTGATGAAGAGTTCGCCAGGCTTGCCGTTGGGATAGAGGCCGACGGTGATGTAGCCCTCGTGATCTCCGACTTTGAATTTGTGCGTCACCGACATGCGCTCTTCTTTGAGCTTGTGGCGCACGGCGCGCGGCGGGCCATCGGGATTCTCTTGTTCGCGAAGCTGGTCGAGGGTGGGAGCCGGTTCCTTACCGGAAGAGGCGGTCTTCGTCCCCGCGGCCGAGAGCGGTTGGGCTTTCTTGCATCCGTCGCGGTAGATGGCGACCGCCTTCAGGCCGAGCTTCCAGGCCTGGAGGTAGGCGTCCATGATGTCTTCGATAGTGGCGCTCTCGGGAAGATTGACGGTCTTCGAGATAGCTCCGGAGATGAAGGGCTGCGCGGCGGCCATCATGCGCAGATGGCCGAGGTAGTGAATCGAGCGTGTGCCCTTGGCTGGCTTGAACGAGCAATCGAAGACGGCGAGGTCGTCTTCTTTAATGTGCGGCGCGCCTTCGATGGTGCCCGTGGCGTCGATGTAGCTGACGATGGCGTCGGCCTGCTCATGCGTGTAGCCGAGCTTGAACAACGCGGTGGGCA
>JASHNU010000067.1 GCA_030041475.1 Candidatus Sulfotelmatobacter sp. | reverse complement strand
GCGTCGATCACGCCGCACACGAAGTTCAAGGCGGAGGTGTACATCCTGACGAAGGAAGAAGGCGGGCGGCACACGCCGTTCTTCAAGGGCTACCGGCCGCAGTTTTATCTGCGGACGACGGACGTGACGGGCGTGGCGGAGTTGCCGTCGGGCACGGAGATGGTGATGCCTGGGGACAACGTGAGCCTGGTGATCGAACTGATCACGCCGGTGGCGATGGAAAAGGGGTTGCGGTTCGCGATTCGTGAAGGCGGCCACACCGTGGGCGCGGGCACGATCGCCGAGATTATTCAGTAGCTGACACGCGGCTTGCGACACGCCGCATGATCTTTCCGCCGGCAGGCCGGCGGGGTTAGAGAGATGAAACAGTGATTGGAAAAGAAAGAATTCGCATCCGGTTAAAGGCGTACGACTACCGTATTCTGGATCAGTCGACGGGCGAGATTGTCGAAACTGCGCGGCGCACTGGCGCCCAGATTGCGGGACCGATTCCCCTGCCCACGATGAAGAACAAGTACTGCGTGCTGCGTTCGCCGCACGTGGACAAGAAATCGCGAGAGCAGTTTGAGATCCGCACGCACAAGCGACTGCTCGATATTCTCGAGCCGACGCAGCAGACGGTGGACGCGCTGATGAAGCTCGATCTGCCGGCGGGCGTGGATGTGGAGATCAAGGCGTTCGGGAAAGAGCACAAATAACGCGGGCTGAAGCCCGCGGACGGACGAATGCGTCCGTCCCTACACGAGCGAATAAGCTCACCAGCCAATAGGCGCCCAAAGGGCGACCCAAGCTGGGACGGAGAAGGAAATGGCGACGAAAGTTACGGGCATTCTGGGCAAAAAGGTCGGCATGACGCAGTTGTTTGACTCCAAGGGCGACGTTCGCCCGGTCACGGTGCTGCAGGCTGGTCCGTGTGTTGTGACGCAGCATAAGTCGACGGCGAAGGACGGTTACGAGGCAGCCCAGATTGGCCTGGTCGAATTTGTGAAGGAATCGCGGCTGTCGAAGCCGGAGCGCGGACATCTGGCGAAGAACAATCTGCCGCCGGTGAAATTTCTGCGCGAGGTTCCGCTCGAAGTCGAGGCTGAGAGCGATGGCGCCGATGGGGCGATCAAGGTCGGCGACCGGGTGCTGGTCGAAATTTTCGAAGGCGAGAAATTCGTCGACATCGTGGGAATCAGCAAGGGACGCGGGTTTCAGGGCGTCGTGAAGCGGCATCATTTTGGCGGCGGTCCCAAGTCGCACGGTTCGATGTTTCAGATCACCGGTTCGATCGGCTCGTCGGCGTTTCCGTCGCGCGTGTTCAAAGGCATGCGCATGTCGGGGCACATGGGACATCAGCAGGTGACGATGCGCAACTTGCGCGTGCTTGGCGTCGATAAAGACGAAAATCTGCTGGTAGTCGAGGGCAGCGTGCCCGGGCCGCAGGGCGGATACATCGTGATCACAAAGGCGAAGAAGCCGCCGAGAGAGCGCCGCGGATTTGCGGGTGCGGCGACGGTCGATCCGCTGAAGGCGGCGAAGAGAGCGGCGAAGAAGGCCTAAGACAGGGATCAGTGGCCAGTGGCCAGTGGTCAGAAAAGCAGAAGCAAAGACAAATGGCAACGATTGACATACATAATTTGAGCGGCGAGAAAGTGGGAACGCTCGACCTGGTCGATGAGATTTTCGGTGCGGTCAATGAAGACCTGCTCTGGGAAGCGGTGAAGCACTACCGCTCGAGCCAGCGCGCCGGAACCCACAAGACGAAAGCCCGCTGGGAGGTTTCCGGCTCAGGCAAGAAGCTGTGGAAGCAGAAGGGTACTGGGCGGGCACGCATCGGATCGATCCGCTCGCCGTTGTGGCGGCACGGCGGCACGGTGCATGGTCCGCAGCCTCGGAGCTATGACTACACCTTCCCGCGCAAGAAGCTGCTGGGTGCGCTGCGCTCGGCGCTGGCCGCGAAATTTGCCGATGGCAAGATCATCGTGGTGAATGCGTTTGACGTGAAAGAGCCGAAGACCAAGGAATTCCAGAAGGCGCTGGACGCGCTGAAGGTCGATTCAACGGTGTTGATCGTCGAAGCGGCGAAGCACGAAAACCGCAACCTGGAATTGAGTGCGCGCAATATCGACGGGCTCGAGCTGGTGCGGGGCAACGAAGTGCATCCGTATCACCTGCTGCGGCGTGACAAAGTCATCTTTTCGCACCCCGCGATCGAGAAGCTGCAGAAGTCGCTCGAGAATTCTGTTGCGAAGAAGCGGCGCAAGTCGGGTGAAGACGAAGGCGCGAAGAAGCCGACGCAGGAGCGGCGGCGCCGGACGCGTCATGAAAAAGCGGCGGAGGTGGCGTAACGAATCATGAAGAGCGCATACCAGATTATTCGCCGTCCGGTGATTACCGAGAAGGGCCTGGCCATCAAGGAAAACCAGAACACGCTAGTGTTCCAGGTGGCGCCGAAGGCGACGAAGACGGAAATCCGGGAAGCGGTGCAGACAATTTTCAAGGTGAAGGTGCATTCGGTCCGCACGGCCACCTACCCGGGAAAAGAGCGGCGGCGCGGGAAGTTTGCGGGCTACCGTCCGGATTGGAAGAAGGCGTACGTGCGGTTGCGGGCCGGCGAGAAGATGCCGGAATACGCGCAGAATCTTTAATTTGGAAAGCCGCACGAGGGCGGTGCATGACCAAAGAGCAGGAAGGCCCCTTCCACGGTGCGATTCGGCGCGTGATCGGCCGAATCGCTTTTGGAAAAAGCGGGTTCCTCACCGGCGGGAGACGCCCGTTCGGAATGACATAAGTGATTTGAGCTAGCAGCCAGAAGCTAGCAGCTAAGAGCTGATTATGCCGATCAAGACATACCGACCGACGACGCAGACGCTGCGCTTTCGCACCACGCTGGTCAACGACGACATTACGACGCAGCATCCGCACAAGCCGCTGCTCGAACCCAAGCAGCGCACCGGCGGCCGCCGCAATTCAGGCGACATCACACTGTGGCACCGCGGCGGTGGGCACAAGCGCAAGCTGCGCATCATTGACTTCAAGCGTGACAAGGCTGGTATTCCGGCGACGGTGGCGACGATCGAGTACGATCCGAACCGCTCGGCGCGCATTGCGCTGCTGGCGTATGCGGATGGCGAGAAGCGTTACATTCTGCAGCCGGAAGGGCTGAAAGTCGGGCAGAAAGTGGTGAGTGGTCCCGAGGCCGACATTCTCGTGGGCAACGCGTTGCCCCTGCGCAATATTCCGCCTGGCACGGTGATTCACAACCTCGAATTGAAGCCGGGCAAGGGTGGGCAGATGGTCCGGTCGGCTGGTGGTTCGGCGCAGCTGGTTGCGAAGGAAGAAGAATACGCGCTGGTGAAGCTGCCTTCGGGCGAGACGCGCAAGGTTTCGCAGGATTGTATGGCGACGATCGGGCAGGTGGGCAACCTGGACCATGAGAACGTCACCATCGGCAAGGCGGGAAAGACGCGCTGGCTGGGGCGGCGCCCGGTGAACCGCGGCGTGTCGATGAATCCGGTGGATCATCCGCACGGCGGCGGCGAAGGCAAGACTTCGGGCGGGCGGCATCCGGTGACGCCGTGGGGCCAGCCGACGCGCGGCTATAAGACGCGCAATAACAAGCGTACGGACAAGTTCATTGTGAGCCGGAGAAGCAAGTGACCGCGTTTAGCGGGAGTTTGAGCCCGCTGCGGTCATCCTGAGTGTTCTTTGCGAAGGATCCGAAGCACAAAAGCAGGTTCCTCACCGATTCTTGAATCGGGTCGGAATGACAACGTTTTTAGATTTAGCTAAGAGCTTAGGAGCTAACAGCTAGAAGCTGACTTTATGGCACGTTCAACCAAGAAAGGCGCGTTCGTGGATGGCTACCTGCTGGCGCGGGTAGAGCAGATGAATTCGCGCAACGAGAAGAAGGTGCTGCGCACCTGGTCGCGGCGCTCGACCGTGGTTCCCGAGATGGTGGGACACACGATCGCGGTGCACAACGGCAAGAAATTCATTCCCGTGTACGTCACCGAGAACATGGTCGGACACAAGCTGGGCGAGTTCAGTTTTACGCGCCAGTTCAAAGGCCACTCCATGAAGGCGGCGACAGAAGCGGCGGCGAAGCCAGCTGGCATTCCGGGCGGCCCGGGAGCGATTGCACCGGCCGCGCCTGCGGCAGGAGCGCCTCCGGCGGCACCGAAGGCGTAGCGAGTGTTCCCACGTCTCGCAAAGTCGGCGAGACATGGGGCACCCAAGAGCTGAGAGAACACTATGGAATTTCGAGCGGAAACCCGTTACCTGCGCGTCTCGCCCCAGAAGGCGCGGCTGGTGCTGGACTTGATCAAGGGGCGGCGCGTCGAGGAAGCGCGCAACACGCTGCTGTTTACCAAGAAGCGCGTGGCCGCTCATGTGGGCAAGCTTTTGCAGTCGGCGCTCGACAACGCGAACTTTCTCGCGACCGAGAAAGGACTCGACGTCGAGATCGACAACCTGTATGTGAAGCACGCGGTGGCGAACGACGGGCCGCGCATGAAGCGGATTCGTCCGGCACCGCAGGGGCGCGCGTACCGCTATCAGCGGCGCATTGCGCATATCGAGCTGGTGCTGGCCGAGGGCGGTAAGAACGAGGCTGTGGCAACGGTTGTTGGCGAAGAATCGGCGCCGGCTCCGAAAGCGAAGCGGCGTACGCCGGCGGTGAAGAAGTCGGCGGGAAAGAAGAAGGCGGTTGCGAAATAGGTTGAGGTTATTCCCACTCTAAGCGCACAGAACGCGCTTAGGATGGGGCACCCAACGGTTGTTTTCTAGGAGAAGCAATGGGACAAAAAGTCCATCCGTATGGTTTTCGGCTCGGCTACACAAAGCCGTGGAAGTCGCGCTGGTTTGCCGAACGGGATTATGACAAGCAGCTGCACGAAGACGTGAAGCTCAAGGCTGAGCTGAAGGACAAGCTCAAGTCGGCGGGCGTCAGCGCCATTGAGATCGAGCGGCCGGGGAACAAGCTGCGCATCATTATCAAGACGGCGCGGCCGGGGATCATCATCGGACGCAAGGGCGCGGAGATCGACAAGCTCAAGGCTGAGCTACAGAAACGCACTGGCGGGAAAGATATTTTTGTCGACATCCAGGAAGTGCACAAGCCCGAACTGGACGCGCAGCTGGTGTCGGAAGCGATCGCGCTGCAGCTGGAAAAGCGCGTCGGTTTCCGCCGCGCGATGCGCAAAGCGGTCGATTCGGCACTGCGTTTCGGGTGCAAGGGAATCAAGGTTCGCGTGAGCGGGCGGCTGAACGGAAATGAAATCGCGCGTTCCGAATGGTATCTGCAGGGACGCCTGCCGCTGCACACGCTGCGGGCCGATATCGACTTCGGGTTTACCGAAGCGCGCACGACGTATGGTGTGATCGGCGTGAAGTGCTGGGTGTACAAGGGCGAGATCCTGCAGCAGAAAAAGCGCGAAGGTCAGACGCCGGTGGCGGCGGGTGGGTTTTAGCAGGGAAGTTCTGCAAAACAGCAGGTTCCTCACCCACGCCTTGCGCGCGTTCAGAATGACATGGTTTGTTAGCTAATAGCTAGAAGGCAAGAGTTGATTTTATGTTGATGCCAAAGAAAGTGAAGTATCGCAAGCAGCAGCGCGGCCGCATGACCGGCAAAGCGTGGCGCGGATCGACGCTGGCGTTCGGTGACTACGGGCTGAAAGTGCTCGAGCCGGGATGGATCACTGACCGGCAGATTGAGGCCAGCCGCGTGGCCATGACACGTTTTGTGAAACGCGGGGGCAAGATCTGGATTCGCGTGTTCCCTGACAAGCCGGTCACGAAGAAGCCAGCCGAAACCCGTATGGGCAAGGGCAAGGGAGCGCCCGATCACTGGGTCGCGGTGGTGAAGCCGGGAAAGATTCTCTTTGAGATGGAAGGCGTGACGCATCAGGACGCGAGCGAGGCGATGCGGCTGGCATCGCACAAGCTGGCGCTGCGCACGACTCTAGTCAAGCGCGAGACACTGACGCACTAGGAAGCATTTATGAAGGTAGACAAAATCAGAAACCTGACGGACGCGGAACTGCAGCACCAGGAGAGCGATTTGGCCGACCAGTTGTTCAAGCTGAAGTTTCAGCTCAACATGGGGCAGACCGAGAGCCTGAAGAAGATTCGCGGCCTGCGCAAGGACATTGCGCGGGTGAAGACGATTCTGGGCGAGCGCACGCGCGCGACCGCGGGCGAGAAGAAGTAACGGAGAGAAGTAACGGAGAAACGATGATGGCGGAAACGAAACCAGCGACGCCGGCCGCCGAGCATGTGCAGGGCCGCCGCAAGGAAGTGGTGGGAGAAGTTGTCTCCACGCGCATGCAGAAGACGATCGTGGTGCAAGTGACGCGGAAGAAGTCGCATCCGTTTTACGGGCGCGTGATCGCGCGACACAAGAAATTCTACGCGCATGACGAGAAGAATGAAGCGCATGTGGGCGACGTGGTGCGGATTGAGGAGACGCGCCCGCTGTCGAAGTTGAAGCGCTGGAAGCTGAAAGATATTGTGCGCAAGGCCTCTCTG
This sequence comes from Candidatus Sulfotelmatobacter sp., assembly GCA_030041475.1. Lineage (GTDB taxonomy): Bacteria > Acidobacteriota > Terriglobia > Terriglobales > Acidobacteriaceae > Sulfotelmatobacter. The sequence goes on along the minus strand of JASHNU010000067.1, from coordinate 29,816 downwards.
GTGCCGGAAGCGGCGACAGAAGTGGCGAGCTGACTTAAGGATGCGAGCCAAGCACGGGCTTTATGCGTCGCGGTTTTCCCTGGTAAAAGCAGCGCGACGCTTTGCGCGGCTCGCCCAGGTCCTTCGGCGGCAAACAGCATGTCGCCTTAGGATGACAAGAAATGGTGAGGGAGAACTGACATGGCCGTGATGATGAGAAGCATGCTGGAGGTCGCTGATAATTCAGGCGCGCGCAAGCTGCAGATGATTCTGCCGCTGGGCGGCTCGACCGGACTAAATGCCGGGCTGGGCGACGTGATCACGGCAGCGGTCAAAGAGTCGGCGCCGGAGGGCCAGGTGCAGAAGGGGAAAGTGGTAAAGGCGGTTATCGTGCGTACACGCAAGGAACACCGGCGCCGTGACGGAACGTATATCCGCTTCGATCAGAATGCCGCGGTCCTGATCAATGAAGCCGGCGAACCGGTCGGGACACGCGTTTTCGGGCCCGTGGCTCGCGAACTGCGGGAGAAGAAGTTTTTGAAAATTGTGAGTTTGGCTCCGGAAGTGATCTAGCAGATTTCGAGATTGATTATGGCGACTGCATCAATGGGACACAAGCGAGTAGACATTCGGCGGAACGACACCGTCAAGGTGATCACCGGCCGTGACAAAGGCAAGGAAGGGCGCGTGCTGCGCGTGTTTCCCAACGACGCGAAGATTCTGGTCGAGCACGTGATGATGGTGAAGAAGCACGTGCGCCCGAACCCGCAGCGCAACATCAAGGGCGGTATTGCTGAGCAGGAGAGTCGCATCGCGATCTCGAATGTGCAACTCGTCTGTCCGAGCTGCGGACCGGTGCGGATCGGGCATGAAGAGCGCGGTGACCGCAAGGTACGGGTGTGCAAGAAGTGCGGAACGACATTGGACAAATAGCTATCAGCTTTCAGCTGTGAGCCTCTGGCTGATGGCCACAAGGATGAGCTGAAAGCTGAACGCTGAGAGCTGAGAGCTGGAACATGGCAAAAGACAAGAAAGGTCAAAAAGAAGCGGCGCCGGAGCAGAAGGCTCCTGAGCAGCAGCGGCACAGTGCCAAGGAGTGTCCGCGGCTGCGCGCAAGGTTTGAGAAGGAAGTGGCGCCCGCTTTGCTGAAGGAACTGGAACTGCAGAATGTGATGGCGGTCCCACGCCTGCACAAGATCGTGGTGAACATGGGTGTGGGCGAGGCGACGCAGAACGCGAAGATCCTCGACCCGGCGGTGAATGAACTCGGCCAGATCACGGGACAGAAGCCCGTCATCACACGCGCGAAGAAATCGATCGCGGCGTTCAAGGTGCGCGCGGGGCAATCCATTGGCACGATGGTCACGCTGCGGGGCGACCGCATGTACGAATTTTTCGACCGGCTGGTGAACATCGTCCTGCCGCGGGTGCGCGACTTCAAGGGAGTTTCGACGCGATCGTTCGACGGCCGCGGCAATTTCACGCTCGGCCTGCACGATCAGTTGATCTTTCCGGAAATTTCCTACGAGAAAGTGGACAAGCTGAAGGGCATGAATGTCACAATCGTGACGACCGCGGCGAATGACAACCAGGCGCGGTCGCTGTTGAAGCACCTGGGCATGCCGTTCCGAGCGTAGAGTTCGAGCTTTAGACGTTGCGAGGTTTTCACAAGGACTGAATGGCGACGACAGCAAAACGAGTGAAAGACGGCGTCGGCTTGCATCAAAGGCCGGAGCATGTGAAAAAACCGAAGTTTTCGACGCGGCGGCACAACCGCTGCAGGATGTGCGGGCGGCCGCGCGGCTTCCTGCGCAAGTTCGGTATCTGCCGGCTGTGTTTCCGGCAGCTGGCGCTGCGCGGGGAGATTCCAGGAGTTTCGAAGTCTTCCTGGTGATGAAGGAAGCGCGCCGAACGCGCGACTTTGCCGCCAGCAAAGAGTGCGGGCGATTCGCGCGGCGCGCCCGGGTCCTTCGGCAGGCAAAGGACGCCTTGCCTCAGGATGACAAGATGAGGTAATAAGCTGCTGCAGGTTCTCCGCAGGAACGCGGAGCGAACGGGTGGCTCAAGGAGAAGCAAAGCGATGAGGTTGACCGATCCGGTCGCAGACATGCTGGCGCGAGTGCGCAATGCGTTGCAAGCGCGGCACCAGAAAGTGGATATCCCGGCCTCGCGGCTGAAGGTGGAGATTGCGCGCATTTTGAAGGAAGAGGGATACATCTCCAACTACAAGGCCACCGAAGAAGAAGGGCACAGGATTATCCGGGTTTACCTCAAGTACGGCGCCAACAATGAGGCGGCGATCTCGAAGGCGGAGCGCGTGTCGCGCCCGGGCTGCCGCGTGTACGTGCGCCGCACGGAGATTCCGCGCGTGCTGGGAGGCATGGGGATCAATATCCTCACGACGCCACGCGGTGTGATGACCGGCCGCCAGGCGCGCAAGGAAGGTGTGGGCGGCGAGTTGTTGTGTCAGATCTGGTAAATCGGCTGATTGGCTATTGCTCTTGGCCTTCAGCTAAGACGGCGCTGTGAAGATAGAGCATGGTTTTGCCAAAAGCTGAGAGCCAAGAGCTAAGAGCGACTTATGTCACGAATTGGAAAAAAACCGATCGCGATTCCCAAGGGAGTCACAGTCAAAATTGAAGGCAACACGGTGCTGGTGCAGGGGCCGAAGGGCAAGCTGGACACGGCACTGCCGGCGGGCATCAAGGTCGAACAGAAAGACGGCAACATCGTCGCGATTCGCGAGAATGATTCGCAGTCGGCCGTGCACGGGCTGGCGCGGGCGCTGGTTAACAACGCCGTCGAGGGCGTGACCAAGGGTTGGACGCGCGAACTGGAAATCGTCGGTATCGGTTACCGCGCCGAGATGAAGGGCAAGACGGTCGTGGTATTCAACCTGGGCTACTCGCACCCGATCGAGTATCCGCTGCCAACTGGTATTGACGCAGTGATCGATCCCAAGCAGACGCGGATCACGCTGACCGGCATCGACCGGCAGAGGGTGGGACAAGTGGCGGCGGAGATGCGCGCGCTGCGTCCGCCCGATCCGTACAAGAACAAAGGTGTGCGCTACGTGGGCGAGCGCCTGAAGAAGAAGGTCGGAAAGACGGGAGCAAAGTGACGCTGCTTAGCGAGGCGTTTGAGCCTCGCTGGCGTCATCCCGAGCGGAGCGAGGGATCTCCGGAAGGAATTAGATAGCGATGCTGACGAAAATCGGAAAGAACGAAAAGCGCGGCTTTGTGCACGAGCGCATCCGCAAGAAGCTGCAGGGCACGGCGGATCGCCCGCGGCTCAACGTGTACCGCTCGCTGAATCACATCTACGCGCAGGTTATCGACGACATGACCGGCAAGACGCTGGTTTCGGCCAGCACGGCCGAGGGCAAGAAAGAAGACCGTCGCACGGGCGGCAACGTAGCCTCTGCGAAGGTTGTGGGCAAGACCATTGCCGAGCGCGCCAAGGCCAAAGGCGTGACCAAGGTTGTGTTCGACCGCGGCGGTTATCTGTATCACGGGCGCGTGAAGGCGCTGGCCGACGCCGCGCGGGAAGCGGGGCTTCAATTTTAGAATTTGGTCGGGTAATTTTGTAATTTGAAAGCCCCGAGGTTTTTCAATTACCAAATTACAAAATTACGAAATCAGGTTTCAGAATGCCAACAGTGATCAAGAAACTCGATGCAGGTGCATTTCAGTTGAAGGACCAGGTCGTTGCCATCAACCGCGTGACCAAGGTGGTCAAGGGCGGCAAGAATCTTTCGTTCGCCGCGCTGGTGGTCGTGGGCGATCCGTCGGCGGCGATTGTCGGTTACGGTTCCGGCAAAGCGAAGGAAGTGCCGCAGGCGATCCGCAAGGGAATTGAATCGGCGAAGAAGAATCTGGTCAAAGTCAATCTCACGCAGACCAGCATTCCGCATCTTGTGCTCGGGCGTTATGGCTCGGGCAGGGTGCTGCTGAAGCCGGCTCCGGAAGGCACGGGCGTGATTGCCGGCGGCGCGGTGCGCGCGGTCATGACTTCGGTGGGCGTGCAGAACGTGCTGACGAAATCGATCGGCACCACAAACCCCCACAATGTGATCAAAGCGACCTTCGATGCACTGAAGCAGTTGAAGAACAAAGAGAGCGTCGCTACCATGCGCGGGAAAGCGGCGGAAGAGTTGTAAGAAATTGCTGAGGTTCAAATGACGGCGAAAAAAACGGAATCGGGCAGCGGAAAGATTCAGCTCAAGTGGGTGCGTTCCGCCATTTGTGCCCCAACCAAGCAGAAGCTCGTGATTAAGGGATTGGGATTCACGCGCCTCAACCAGGTGATTGAGCGGCCGGACACGGCGGCTATCCGCGGCATGGTGAAGAAAGTGCCGCACATGGTTGAAATCGTCTAGGCGGGATCAACTTATGAATTTATCCAACATTCACGCACCGAAGAAAGCCACCGAGAAACGCAAGCGCGTGGGCCGTGGCATGGGCTCGGGGATGGGCAAGACGTCTACCCGCGGGCACAAAGGGCAGCGTTCACGCAGCGGTTCGCGCATGATCCGCGGCTTTGAAGGCGGCCAGATGCCGCTGCACCGGCGCCTGCCGAAGCGCGGCTTCACCAACATTTTCCGCAAGGAATATGCGATCGTGAGCCTGGAGCGACTAGCCGAACTTTGCCAGTCGACCAGCGAGGCCACGATCACACCGGAGACGCTGCGCAAAGCAGGTGTAGTCAAGACGAAGCTTCCGGTGAAAGTTCTGGGCGACGGCGAATTGAAGTCGGCGCTCACGGTGAGCGCGCACAAATTTTCGAAGTCGGCGCAAGAGAAAATCACCAAGGCGGGCGGCAAGTTCGAGGTCTTATCAGTAAAGGCGGGGCAGTAATGTTTGAAAAACTGGCGAACATCTTCCGCATTCCCGACCTGCGCAAGCGCATCCTGTTCACACTGGGATTGTTGTTCGTCTACCGGCTGGGCGGCCACTTGCCGACTCCGGGCGTGAAATGGGAGCAACTCGAGCATTTCTTCGAGCAGAATCGCGGAACCTTCCTCGGGTTTGTGGATTTGTTCTCCGGCGGGCAATTGCGGCGCATGACGATTTTCGCGCTCGGCATCATGCCCTACATCACGGCGTCAATCATCTTGCAGTTGCTGACTGTCGTCTATGAGCCGCTGGCCAAGCTGCAGAAAGAAGGCGAGCTGGGGCGCAAGAAGATTACGCAGTGGACGCGCTATATCACGGTCATCCTGAGCGCAGTGCAGTCGTTCGGAATCGCCGTGGGGCTGGAGAAGAGCGGCGACTTCGTGGTGAATCCAGGTTGGGGCTTCCGCTTGATGACGATGCTGACGCTCACGACGGGCAGCGCCTTCATCATGTGGCTGGGCGAGCAGATTACCGAGCGCGGCGTGGGCAACGGCATGTCGCTGCTGATCTTTGCGGGCATTGTTGTGGGCCTGCCGCGGGGCATTGTCGATCTGGTCGACAAAGCAAAGAACATGACCTGGGGCGCGCTAACCCCGATACTCATGGTCGTGCTGATGGTTTTCATGTTTGCCGTTGTGGCGTTCATCGTGTACGTGGAGCGCAGCGAACGGCGAATCCCGGTGCAGTATGCCAAGCGTGTGGTCGGACGCAAAGTGATGGGCGGACAATCGACCCATCTGCCCTTGCGTGTGAATGCCGGCGGCGTGATGCCGGTGATTTTCGCTTCTTCGATTTTGACGTTGCCGCAGACCGTCGGTTATGGCCTGCGCAACAGCCGCTACATCGGCGACCTGATGCGCGCGCTGGCATGGGGCGAGCCACTCTACACGTTGCTGTACGCAGTGGGCATTATTTTCTTCGCATACTTCTACGTCTCGATCGTGTTTAATCCGACCGAAGTTGCCGACAACATGCGGAAATACGGTGGTTTCATTCCCGGTATTCGGCCGGGCAAACGCACCGCAGACTTCATCAATGAAGTGCTGACGCGTATCACGCTGGTGGGCGCGCTGTATCTGATCATCATTTCGTTCATCCCCGAGTGGATGATCACCGGTATTCACCTGAATCACTTGCCGGGCGCGCTGGGCAGGCTTTTTGAATCCCTGCCGAACTGGATGACGAACGGCCTGGGAGTGAGCTTTTATTTTGGCGGTACGTCGCTGCTGATCGTCGTAGGCGTGGCCATGGATACCGTGCAGCAGATCGAAGCGCAGTTGATTATGCGCCACTACGACGGATTCACGCCACGCAGCGGACGAATTCGCGGCCGCCGCACGTGGTAGCAGGACGCCGAAAAAGATTTGTAGGTTGTGGGGTTGCTGCACCTCGGCTGGTGGACTGAATTTGGAGTAAATTCAGCCGTCTGGGGCGCCGGGGAAATTGAGATCGGGAGGCGTTTGCCAGCCGATGGAGCAGAAAACCTCGCGGGATGTGGGACCCGTGGTGTTGCTTGGACCCCCGGGTGCCGGAAAGGGCACTCAGGCCAAGCGCATCATGGAGCGTTACGGCATTCCCCAGGTGTCGACCGGAGATTTGCTACGGGACAACGTGGCCCGGGGAACGGAACTGGGCCTGGCCGCCAAGGCGGTGATGGCCCGGGGCGAACTGGTTTCGGACGACCTGGTTTGCGGCATGGTGCGGTGCAGGCTGTCGCAGCCGGACTGCAAGCGCGGATACATTCTGGATGGCTTTCCGCGAACCGCGGCCCAGGCCGGGTGGCTCGACGCGCTGCTCGACGACAAGCTCTTTGACAATTCGCGTCCGACGCGGGCCTGGCCGATTGTGGTCTGCCTGGACGTCGACTATAATCAATTACTGCTCCGGATCACTGGACGCCGTTCTTGTCCCACCTGTGGGCGGATTTACAACGTCCACTTCCAGCCGCCCCGCGAAGATGAGCTTTGTGACGCTGACGGGAGCAAGCTGGTGACCCGCAATGACGACCGGTTGGAAGTGATTCAGCCGCGGCTCGCGGCGTACCAGGAGCAAACTCGTCCAGTCGTGGACTACTACCGGCGCACTGGCAGGCTGGTCTCGGTAAATGGTGACTTGCCCATGGACGACGTTACGGAGCAGATTTACCGGATCATCGAAGAACACCACGAATGAACCGGTTTTGACGGGTCGATCATCAGATCATGGCAATTGTTTGTAAATCGGCGAGCGAGATCGAGAAGATGGGGCACAGCGGCCACATCGTGCGGCAAGTGCTCGATCATGTCCGCGCGCTGGTGGCGCCGGGCGTCACCACCATGGATCTGGAGCGTGCCGCCGATAAGATGATCCGGGAACTCGGAGCCAAGCCGGCGTTCAAGGGATACTACGATTACCCTTGCGTATTGTGCACATCGGTGAATGAAGAGATCGTGCACGGAATCCCGTCGGAAAAGCGGGTGCTGAAAGAAGGTGACATCGTTTCGATTGACTGCGGCGTAGTGCTCGATGGCTATTACGGCGACGCTGCTATCACGGTCCCGGTGGGCAACGGCGTAAAGCCGGAGATCAAGAAGCTTCTAGACGTGACCGAAGCATCGTTGTATCGCGGCATCGAGCAGGCGCGGATCGGCAATTGCGTTGGCGACGTTGGTGCGGCAGTACAAGAGCACGTGGAAGCCGCGGGTTTCAGCGTAGTACGTGAGTTCGTGGGACACGGCATCGGAACAAGATTGCACGAAGAGCCACAAGTCCCGAACTTTGGCAGCCGCGGTCACGGCGCTAAGTTGCGCGAAGGCATGGTGCTGGCCATCGAGCCCATGGTCAACTACGGCAAGCCCGAGACGCGCGTGCTGGGCGACAAATGGACGGCCGTCACTGCCGACGGAAGCTGCAGCGCTCATTTTGAGCACTGCGTCGCAGTGACGAAAGAGGGGCCGGTGATTTTGACGCAGTAAAGTAGTTGTTAGCTTTTAGCTCTTGGCTGTTAGCTAAGGGCCAATGGCTAAGAGCCAACAGCGTAAGGAGTCGATGAGCAAAGAAGACGCGATTGAGGTTGAGGCGTCTTGCGGGCGTGAGCGAAGCGGGAGCCCGCAGCCGAAATCCCGAGCGCTCTGTGCGAGGGATCTCAGCAATTAAGTTGCCAAGGAGTGCATGAGCAAAGAAGACGCGATTGAGGTGATGGCAGTTGTTCTAGAGCCGCTGCCGAACGCCATGTTCCGGGTGGAACTGGAAAACAAGCACCAGGTGCTGGCGCATGTTTCAGGAAAGATGCGGAAGAACTTTATCCGCATCCTGCCGGGGGATAAAGTTGCGGTAGAGCTTTCGCCGTACGATCTGAATCGCGGCAGAATCGTGTACCGCTATAAGTGACGCTGTTTAGCGAGGCATCTCAGCCTCGCCGGCGTCATCCTGAGCGAAGCGAAGGATCTCGCGGGGAGTGAGAAGGAAGTTGGAACAGCTATGAAAGTCAGGGCATCGGTAAAGAAAATTTGCGACAAGTGCAAGATCATCCACCGCAAAGGTGTGGTGCGGGTGATCTGCGTGAATTCGAAACACAAACAGCGCCAGGGATAACGCCCGACGCAGGAGTCAAGGAATGGCACGTATTGCAGGCGTGGATCTTCCCCGCCAGAAACATATCAACATCGCGCTGACCTACATTTACGGGATCGGGAATCCGCGCGCCGGACGTATTCTCGATGAGGCGAAGGTGGACCCGATGAAAAAGGTTCAGGACCTCAGCGAGGAAGAGGTCAACCGCATTCGTACGGTCATCGAGTCGGAAGGCATGGTCGAGGGCGATCTGCGCAAGGAAGTTTCGATGAACATCAAGCGTCTCATCGAAATCGGCTCCTATCGCGGATTCCGCCATCGCCGCAACCTTCCTGTCCGTGGGCAACGTACGCACACGAATGCCCGTACACGGAAGGGTCCGCGCAAGGGAACGGTCGCACAGAAGAAGAAGGCGACAGCGAAGACCTAAAGCCGGCCGTCGGTCGTTGGCTGTTGGTCGTTAGCCAAGACCGACCTGTGAGATTTGACAACGACCAAGGACTAACGACCAAGGACTGATTCATGGCAAAACCAGCAGCAGCAGCGGGCGCCGGTGCACCGGCGACTCCCGAGAAAAAAGGCAAGAAGAAGACATTCAAGAAGAAGGAGCGCAAGCACGTTCCACATGGTCTGGCGTTCGTGCAGGCGTCCTTTAATAACACGATCGTGACCATTTCCGACATGAACGGCAACGTTCTATCGTGGAAGAGTTCGGGATCGCTCGGCTTCCGCGGATCGCGCAAGGGCACGCCGTTTGCCGCGCAGCAGGCGGCGATGAACGCGGCCAACATGGCACGCGATCACGGCGTCCGCAGTGTGGATGTGCGCGTGAGCGGGCCCGGTTCCGGCCGCGAGTCGGCCGTGCGCGCTCTGGCGGCGGCGGGAATCGAAGTGCGCTCCATTCGCGACGTCACGCCGATTCCGCACAACGGCTGCCGTCCGCCGAAGCGTCGCCGCGTGTAAAACTGGTCGGTGGCTGGTTGCGAATCAGCAGCCGATGATTTTCGTCCGGGACGAAGGGTGAAGCCAAACCCGTAAACCGGTCATCTAAAAGGAGAAGGAAACTTGGCGAGATACACCGATGCAGTCTGCCGTCTGTGCCGCCGGGAGGGCATGAAGCTGTTCCTCAAAGGCGCAAAGTGCTTCAGCGATAAGTGTCCCATCGAGAAGCGCAACTTTGCTCCCGGACAACATGGGAAAGACCGCAAGGCCAAAGTGGTGGGCTACGGCCTGCAACTGCGCGAAAAGCAGAAGGCCAAGCGGATCTACTTCACGCAGGAAGCACAGTTCCGCAACTACTTTGAGAAAGCAGCGCGCTCGCGTGGCGTTACCGGCGAGAAGTTGCTGCAGCAACTGGAGAGGCGTCTCGACAATGTGGTCTTCCGTTTGGGATTCGCCCAGTCGCGGCGCCAGGCGCGGCAACTTGTGCGTCATGGGCACGTCGCCGTCGACAACCGCAAGGTCAACATTCCTTCCTATGAAGTGAGCGCGGGGGAGGAAGTCTCGATCCGTGAGAACAGCAAGAAGCTGGCTGTGCTCGAGCTGGCGAAGGAATTTTCCAGCCATGGCACGCTGCCGAACTGGCTGGAAGTGGACCGCGACAACTACAAAGGCCGGGTCCTGAACTTGCCCAAGCGCGAAGACATTCAGCTGCCGGTGAATGAGCAGTTGATTGTGGAATTGTACAGTAAGTGACGCCGTTTCGCGAGTCGTCTGAGCCTCGCTGGCGTCATCCTGAGCGAAGCGGAGGATCTTTGGAGGCTCGCTCAGGAGATTTTGGTCTTTTACATTTCGAGCCAGATCAGCCCTTTCTGACGTTGAGCTGAGTTGGACCGCTCAGCGAGCCGGAATCGAGCCAAACGGCCGAAGGGAGAAACACATGCTTTGGAAAGGTTTTCAGAAACCGAAACGTCTTGCAGTTGATCAGTACACTCTCACCGACAAGTACGGCATTTTCTGGGCGCAGCCATTTGAGCGCGGATTCGGCACGACCGTGGGCAACGCCCTGCGCCGCGTGCTGTTGAGCTCGATTGAAGGCGCGGCCGTCACCGCGGTGAAGATGGAAGGCGTCCTGCACGAATTTCAGTCCATCACCGGCGTCGTCGAGGATGCGACCGACATCATCCTGAACCTGAAGCAGATTCCGTTCAAGCTCGCCGGCGATGCGCCGAAAGCGATCTACCTGCGCGCGGATCAGCCAGGCGTCGTCACCAGCGGCATGATCGAGGCCGACGGCGATGTCGAAGTGCTTGATAAAGACGTTTACATCGCGACCGTCAGCGAGGGCGGCAAGCTTGACATGGAAATGCGCCTCAAGCGCGGGCGCGGCTATGTTTCCGCCGACAAGAATTTCGACGAGGACCTTGGCATCGGCTTCATTCCGATCGACTCGGTGCACTCGCCTGTGCGCAAGTGCAACTACACGGTTGAAGCCGCGCGCCTGGGGCAGATCACCGACTACGACAAACTCACCCTCGAAGTGTGGACCAACGGTTCCATCACGCCGGCCGATGCCATCGGGCTGGCGGCGAAGCTGCTGAAGGATCACATGAACATCTTCATCAACTTCGAGGAAGAGATCGAAACCGGTACGACGGCAGGCGAAGAGCGCAAGCCTGAGATTCACAACGAGAACCTGAATCGTTCGGTTGAAGAACTCGAGCTTTCCGTGCGCAGCTACAACTGTCTGAAGAACGCGAACATCCAGACCATCGGCGAGCTGGTGCAGAAGACGGAGGCCGAGATGCTCAAGACCAAGAATTTCGGCCGCAAGTCGCTGAACGAGATCAAGGAGATCCTCTCCTCGATGGGCTTGAGTCTGGGCATGAAGATCGACGAACACGGCAATGCCGTGCCCGGACCGACCTCGAACGTACCGTTGCCTGCGTCTGCTTACGGACCGGACGACACGCTGTAAGAAGAGTTGTCATCCTGAACGAGGTGCTTCTTGCCGAGTGAAGGATCTGGGCGCCCCAATTGGCGCGCGAGCGAATGCGAGCAATAAAGCGCCAAAGGGACGCATCCACATTCACAGATCGCTGAGGTTCTCATGCGCCACAAAGTTGCAGGATACAAACTCGGACGAAACACGGCGCACCGGCGCTCGCTGCTGCGCAACTTGGTCACTTCGGTAATTGTGGAAGAGCGCGTCGAGACGACCGTCCCCAAGGCCAAGGCCGCGCGGCCGCTGGTCGAGAAGATGATCACGCTCGGCAAGCGCGGCGATCTTTCTGCGCGTCGCCTGGCTGCCGGTTATCTGATGACCGACGAAGCCCTGGTGAAGCTGTTCGACACCATCGGACCACGCTTCGGCGACCGCAACGGCGGATACACGCGCATCATCCGCACGCAGTGGAACAAGGGTGACGGTGCCGACAAGGCATTTCTCGAACTTCTTGGCAGCGAGAAGATCCTTGACGAAAAGCGCGAGAAGCGTGCCGAAGCCCGCGCCAAGAAAGCCGCCGAAGCTAAGAAAGCCATGGAAGAGGCGGAGGCGCAGGCACAGGCTGAGAAAGAATCGGCTCCGACCGAGGATAAGAAGGAGTAGCGATTTGGGTATGGCTGTCCCGAGGCACGGCTCTGGCCGTGCCTTTCTTTTCTTGTACTCTCGTGCCAAATATCACTGACGACAAGCTACCAGTTCGCCGCTGCCGCAATCGTACATGTCCTCTTGCGTCTCCCGCTGGTAATCTTGCTGCATGAGTTAACCCCTTCTTAAACTTTCAGTAATGGCCTTCACCAAGACACAGGTCGGCATTGCCGTGGGTGCAGGGGTGTTGCTGGTGGGCGTGTTTGTGGGCTACTTGTGGTGGCTAAGCAATCAGGGGCCGGTGCTGGCGCGTTCGGAAGATCACGATCCTCTCACTGGGCTACCGCTTACAATCAAGATGAATCCGCTGCGCGATCGCTCCACCGAGCGAGCGGCGAATAAGTTTCTGCGCGAGCTTCGCGACGGCCACTGCGACGATCTGCTCGCCAAGTGGGAGCACGATTATCACAAAAAGTACGCGCGCTACATCTGCAAATCGGAAGCGGAGCACCCGCTGCTCTCTTGGGAGTTAGTCGACTGGGAAGATGCTCCACCGCTGGTTATCCTTCACTACCGCGGTAAACGTCCGAGCAACGCCGGCCCGGACCACCCCGGAATCGATCAGGATTTGTTCACCCTCACCATGGAACATCACGGCATCGAATGGATCGTCAGCAAGTACGACGCGATGTACTGACCAGTCCCAGTTGCCGGGGATCAATTTTCAGTGAACCCTCCACATCGAGTAGAGAGCTAGCTGCCTAGGATGTACCCACCAGAAATGATAAAAATGCTTCATGTCGGCAACTTCCGCTGAGGGGCAACTATCCGCAGCCCGCAACGTCTACGCCTTCGGCATCACATCGTTCTTCAACGACACAGCTACCGAAATGGCGTACTGGGTGCTGCCAGCATTTCTGGTTTCTCTGGGAGCAGGGCCGGCGCAGTTGGGATTGATCGAAGGTATTGCTGAAAGCGTTGCTTCCTTCGCCAAATTGTTCTCGGGATATCTCACCGACCGCATTCATCGGCGCAAGCCTCTAGTTGTGGCCGGATACTTCGTCGCCAACGCGGTAAAACCGTTGCTCGCGCTGGTGACGGCATGGTGGCAGATTCTCCTGATCCGGTTCACCGACCGACTTGCGAAAGGGGTGCGCGGTGCGCCGCGCGATGTGATGGTCGCGGAATCGGTGGAGAAAGATCGTTTGGGTTCTGCTTATGGACTGATTCAGTCGTTCGATTCCGCGGGAGCGATTGTCGGCCCACTGGCGGCGCTGGTGCTGCAGCGGCAGGTCGGAATGAGGGGCGTCTTCTTGGCTGCAGCCGTGCCTGGAGTGCTGGCAGTGCTGGTGGCACTGTTTTTTGTTCGGGAGAAACGTCGCGCTGTAACCATTGAAAGCGCCGATGTTGAAAAAGGCCTTCGCACATTTTCAGTAGAACAGCAGCACGCCAGTTCGTTGCCAGCGTCTTTCTATGTTGTGCTCGTCGCGGTGACTCTGTTCTCTTTGGGAAATTCCAGCGACATGTTCCTCGTGATGCGGGCGCAGAACGTCGGCATCCAGGCGGCGATGGCGCCGTTGCTGGGCCTGGTCTTCAATGTGACCTACACGCTGGGCTCGTGGCCTGCGGGATGGTTCAGCGATCACTTTTCGCGAAAATGGATCGCTGCGGCCGGCTATCTGATTTTTGCCGGCGTGTACTTTGTCTTCGGACGCGCTCCTTCCACGAGCGCGATATGGATCACGATGGCGGTCTATGGCCTGTACTACGCGCTGACGCAACCCGTACTGAAGGCACTGGTAGTGGAAACTGTGGCGCAGAAGATGCGCGGACGTGCCTTAGGCATATATTTTTTCGTGACCAGCGTAGCCACACTCGCTGCCAGCCTGATTACCGGGGAGTTATGGAGTCACTACGGCGCGCGCATTCCCTTTTACGTTTCAGCTATGCTTGCAGTAGTGGCTGTGCTGTTATTGGTTGGTTTCCCGAGCAGAGACGGAAGTTACTCCACGGTGTCCTGAAGACCATCTCACCCAGAAAAACCATAGAATCTGCGCTCCGATTCCTGCGCAGGTGTCGAGAATTACATCTCGCACCGTCCCGGTGCGCGAGGGAATGAAGCTCTGGTGCCACTCGTCGAGGCTCGCCACCAGCGCGGTTCCGAGGATGGCAATGTTCGTCCAGCGACGAGTCCATGTGGCGCCGCTCGCGGTGGGAAGAGTTTCCCTCCAAGCCCGAAACAGCAGAATGCTGAGCAAGCCGTAACCGAAAACATGGCCGCCCTTGCGAATGTAGAAGTGCCAGATCGCAAAGCGGTCCCAGTCCACGCCGAACAGAAAGTGCAGCACTGGATAAAGAATGCGGCTGGTGTTATGGGCAGACAGATACTGGGTCGATTCTATGGCAATGACAATCAGCCACAGAATCGCCGCGATCCACGCCTTGAGAAGCTGGTGACGATCGGAACTCAGGGCCGTCGTCCCCTACTCAATGGCATAGTTCGGAGCCTCGCGGGTGATCATTACGTCATGTACGTGGCTCTCGCGCAAGCCGGCGCCGCTGATGCGTACGAAGCGCGTCTTCTGCAGCAACTCGGGAATTGTCGCGCACCCGCAATAGCCCATGCCGGACTTCAGCCCGCCGACCATCTGGTAGACGATCATGGCCACCGAGCCGCGGTAGGGAACGCGACCCTCAATTCCCTCTGGTACGAGCTTGTCGAGGCGATTCGATTCGCCGTCGGACGCGGTCGTGGCGGCCGACGAGTCGCCTTCGGTGCTCTGGAAGTACCGTTCGCTCGATCCCTGGACCATGGCGCCGAGAGATCCCATGCCGCGGTACGACTTGAAGGAGCGGCCTTGGTAGAGAATCAACTCACCGGGGCTTTCGTCCGTGCCGGCGAAGAGAGACCCGATCATGACTGCGCTCGCGCCCGCGGCCAGAGCCTTGGTGATATCGCCGGAATACTTGATGCCGCCGTCGGCAATGATAGGAACCCCCGAATCTTTCGTCGCGCGGTAGGCCTCTGCGATCGCGGTAATCTGCGGTACGCCCGCGCCAGTCACGACGCGCGTGGTGCAGATCGAACCCGGCCCAATGCCCACCTTAATTCCATCGGCGCCGGCGCGAGCAAGCTCACAGGCGCCGTCAAACGTGGCCACGTTACCGGCGAGCAACTGCACTTCCGGAAGTTTCGACTTCACCATCTTCACCGCTTCCAGAACCTTCGTCGAATGCCCGTGCGCGCTGTCCACGGCGAGCACGTCCACTTTCGCTTCCGCGAGTTCCTGTGCGCGCTCCAGGAAATCTCCCGTGGCGCCGATCGCCGCGCCTACTCGTAATCTGCCGTGGGAATCCTTGGCCGCGTTGGGATACTTCAGTTTCTTCTGAATGTCTTTGACCGTGATCAGGCCCTTCAGGTTGTATTTTTCGTCGACGACGAGAAGTTTTTCGACGCGATGCTGGTGCAGGATTTTTTCCGCGTCTTCGAGCGTGGTTCCTACGGGCACGGTGATGAGATTTTTTTTGGTCATCACGTTGTCGATCGGGATGTCGAAGCGAGTTTCGAAGCGAAGATCCCGGTTAGTGAGGATGCCCACCAGGCGGCCGTTTTCAGTGATCGGGACGCCGGAGATTTTGTATTTGCGCATGACCTCGAGCGCGTCTGAGACACGGTCGGTCGGATGCATCGTGACTGGGTCGACGATCATGCCGCTTTCCGACCGCTTCACTTTATCGACTTCGTTAGCCTGTTGCTCGATCGACAGGTTGCGGTGAATGATCCCGAGTCCGCCTTGCTGCGCCAGCGCGATGGCCATGTGCGATTCCGTTACCGTGTCCATGGCAGCGCTGACGATCGGAATGTTCAGGCTGATTTCGCGCGTCAAATGCGTCTGCGTGCTGGCCTGCGCCGGGACGACATCAGAGCGCGCGGGCAGCAGGAGAACGTCATCGAAAGTGAGAGCCTCGGGAACTGGAAAATGAATCATAAGTTTTTCGGGATTCGCCCAGCCGCATGGGTGAAGGTTTTATTGTAGAGAGGGGCGGAAAATCAGGCAAATGCAAGAGCGAGAATCAGCAGATGGCGGGAGCTACCCCTCCTGGCATTCTTTGCAAGGGCAGGAAAACGGCGGCCTAGAGGCCGCCGCTCAGCGCTCAGAACGATATCTACGTCTGCGACTCCTCCACCACAATAAACGGGCAAGTCGCGCCAATCATGCCTTCGGCAAGGCTCCAGGCGGGCCAATTGAGTCCTCCGTCGTCGGCATGGACTTCGGTCCACATCCAAAGGGTATAAGAGTGCCCCGGCGTCAGCGGGAAGGCAACGTCAATGACGCCCGCCCAAACGCTATTGCCGTTGCCGCTATCAGCCTGAACCCACGCCGTTCCGTCCTGCCAGACAGTGACGGTTTGCTCTGCAGGGGGCCACACTGAAATGTTCCCGCTCGAGTTGAAGTCATATACCGCAGCGTGGATATAACCGTCGCTATGCGCTGTATCGAGGTTCGAAAGATCCAGCCAGCTAAAGTCGAAGAGGATGTACGGGCGAAAGTGTCCCATCGGCGAGTCGGAGATGGGAAGGTACGCGCCGGCTACACCCCCATACCCGGTGTTCCAGGAGCCATCCCCTGTCGCATTGGACCCAAAGGTGCCAACGTTGCTGTTAGCATTGCCGTTGGAGTCTGGAGGTGATGCGGAGACCCAGATATTCGAGTACCTCGGCGTCAGAAAGGTGAGAATTGAACCGGCAGAAATTCGCGGGTGTACCTCTGGATATGAAGGATAGGTAATTTTCTTTCTTGTGCGGGGCATCAGCTTGCGAACCGCCTTAGAGGTGGAACGCAGAGAGGGATTGTCTTTAAGCAGAGCAGCGGCGGCTTCCCGTTGTAATTTGTGCATGGCCCGCTGCAATGCGATTCGTGCTTTGAGGTTTGCTTGCCGTTCCCGAATGTGTCGTTCGTGAGCCGCAATGACTTTCTTTTTGGAAAGAATACCGCCGGATTGAATGGAGCGCGTGCGACGCGCGATTTCACTTTGATGCTGGGAGCCGGAGAGGGAGTGCATAAGTTCTCCTTTTCAAAGGAACCTCGGAGGACCAATGAGAAGGTGCTTGGGGGAACGCCCACGAAGTATAGTTGCGGGCTGATCGAGGTTCAAGCGAATTGGCTGTGTGCGGCATTGTTATACACCCCTCGCAACGGACGCGCAACGGACGCGAAGAGTGGGGCAACTAGTTTCATTGGTTTTTCCCGCGAGGTCAAAGGCTGAGCCGCCCCACCAGAACCTCCCAACTGACTCCGTAGCGGGTTTGTCTTTTTCCCCTCCACGGGCGTATATTAATTAACTGAGAACTGCTGTGTACCGGCATTTGGCGAAGCACACCAGTGGGCGCAAGCCCACTTTTTAGTTGGAGCCCGCGAGTGTGGCAGCCATCGCCTGTAAGCTATTGCATTCATGGCGTTTGACGTTGAACGTGTGCGGCAAATCGCGGATCGAGTAGCGGCCTCCAGCGGGCTCGAAGTAGTCGAAATCGAGTTCCTCGGCAGAGGCAAGGCGCGGATGCTGCGGGTTTTTTTGGACAAGCCTGCGGCGCACGCAGATTCGACAGTAGCTGATTCAGCGGAGGAGGGCTCGACAGCGGGAGATGCAGTGCACTCGGCGGTGCAGGCCGGCGTGACGCACGAGGATTGCGCGAATTTCAGCCGCGAGTTCGGAACGATTCTCGACGTGGAAGATGCGGTGCCGGGCGGCTCGTACACGCTGGAAGTTTCGTCTCCGGGGCTGGATCGCAAGCTGACCAAGGCGGCTGATTTCAGCCGCTTCGTGGGCTGTCGCGTGAAATTGATGACGCGCCAGCCGGTGAATAACAACCGGTATTTTGAAGGGCGGCTCGAGAGTTTTCACGATGGCCGCCTTACTCTGGACTTAAGCGTGGCCAGCAAGAAGTCGCGGAAGAAAATGGGCGCGGCAGCAGATCAGAGAATTGAAATCGAGTTCGCCAATGTGGAGAAGGCGAACTTGGTGCCGGAAATCTAGAGAGATTGAGTAATTTTGTAATTGAGTTGATTTTTTATGGCAAGTGAGCTTTACAACATCATCGAAGGCGTCAGCCGGGAAAAGGGCATCGATCCGCAGATTGTAGTCAGCGCGGTAGAAGACGCCATTGTCATGGCCACGCGCAAGTACTACAAGTCGCAGGAGAATCTCCGCGCCAAGCTGGACAAGGAAACCGGCAAGATCTCTGCTTTCGCGGTGAAAACCATCGTGGAGACCCCAGAGCAGGTGGAAGATCCAAACCTTCAGGTCACGCTGGAAGACGCGCGCAAAGTTGACCCCGCGCTCGAAGTCGGGGGCGAGCTGCACATCCCGCGCACGACTGAGGGGATTCTCGGGCGCATCGCCGCGCAACTGGCCAAGCAGGTCATCTTCCAAAAGGTGCGCGAGGCCGAGCGCGACACGGTTTACAACGAATACATCGGGCGCGTGGGCGAGATCGTCAATGCGACGGTGAAGCGCGTGGAAGGCCCCGACGTGATTTTTGACATCGGCAAGGCCGAAGCCCGCATGCCGCGCAAAGAGCAGTCGCGGCTGGAATCGTTTGCCATTGGCGAACGTGTGCGAGTTGTCATCGCTCGTGTCGAGCGAGCCGCCAAGGGCCCAGGCGTGGTGGTTTCGCGCGCCGCGCCTGAGTTGGTGCAGCACCTGTTCCAGACCGAAGTTCCCGAGATCTACGACGGCACAGTCGTGATCCGCGCCATCGCCCGCGAGGCGGGCGAGCGCACGAAGATCGCGGTCATGTCCAAAGACAAGGACGTGGATGCGGTGGGCGCATGCGTCGGCATGAAGGGAATGCGTGTGCAGTCGATCATTCGCGAGCTGCGCGGCGAGAAAATCGACATCATCGAGTATCACGAGGATCCGGTTACGTTCGCCGAGAAGGCGCTGCAGCCGGCCAAGGTCAGCCGCGTCACGGTCATCGACAGCGCGGAAAAACACCTGGAAGTCGTGGTCGATGACAGCCAACTTTCGCTTGCCATTGGCAAGAAGGGGCAGAACGTGCGCCTGGCGGCCAAGCTGCTGGGCTGGAAGATCGACATCAAGAGCGAGGAAGAGAAGCGGCAGGAAGTTGAGCAGCAGATGGCTGCGATGGCGCCGCAGGCGACGACTCCGCTCGAAAATGTTCCTGGCCTGGGCGAAGGGCTGGTGGAGAAACTGGGTGCAGCCGGCGTTACCACGGTGGAAGCCCTGGCCGACATGACGCCCGAACAGCTTGAAGCTATAGAGGGCATCGGGCCCAAAACGGTGGAAAAAATCAGCCTCGCGGTCAATAATTATTTCGCGAGCCTGGAAGCCGGCGCTGCGCCAGCGGCCGAGGGCGAAGCTGTTGCAGAAGAAGTCGTGGCGGGCGAGTCCTCTG
This sequence comes from Candidatus Sulfotelmatobacter sp., assembly GCA_030041475.1. Taxonomy (GTDB): domain Bacteria; phylum Acidobacteriota; class Terriglobia; order Terriglobales; family Acidobacteriaceae; genus Sulfotelmatobacter. Next base: position 10,444 of record JASHNU010000067.1, on the reverse strand, counting down.
CAGAGGCTGGCGAGAGTGCAGAAGAAGCACCTGGAGCACTTGCCGGTGCGGCGGAAGAAACCGTGGCGCCTGGGCAGGGGGAACCTGCAGTTGAGACCGAAGCCGGTTCTGCACCAGAAAAGACTGAGTAGTCCACGCACGTTGCAACTGTCGGTGCGTATCAGAAGCTGAACTCCGTGAGGCTACGATGAAGACTTAAGGCAAAGGCGGAGTACAAGAAAGGCCGGATGAGCAAGGTTCGGATTAACGATCTCGCGAGAGAGCTGGAAGTCAAGAGCAAGGCCATTCTCGACGTGCTGCCTCTCGTCGGAGTGACTGAGAAGAAGACGCACTCCAGTTCTCTCGAGGAGCACGAAGCAGAAAAGGTGCGTGCCCACATCCGCGGCGCAGCCGAATCGCCCGCCGCGGTGTCCAAGACTGCGCGTTCTGTGCGCGGCGAAGAAGAAATCAAGACCAAGATTGATCTGTCGCACATCTCGCGGCCGGGGGATGTGCTGAAGGCGATAACGCAGCAGAAGGAAGCTGCGGCTCCTCCGGCGCGTCCGGCGCCGCCTCCGCCAATCGCCGCCAAGCCTGCGGTTGCGCCGCCGGTGACTAGGCAAGCGCCACCTTCTGCTCCGGTTATTCCATCTGTTGCCCCTTCGCCGCCGCGTCCGGTGGTTGCGGCTCCTGTTGTCGAGAAGCCCGTCGCGCCTCCACCTATGGCGGAGCCGCGCCCAACTCCTGCTCCGCCGCTGTCTAGCGCAGCACCGCCCCAGCCCGCAGTCCCGTCGATGAGCGCATCTGCAGCGCCTCCTGTTGTGCCGGCGCGCCCCGCTGCGCCGCCTGTCGCCAGCGCGCCCACGACTCCTGCGCCGCGCATGATTGTTCCCCAGACCGGGCCGCGACCGGTGTACAAGGCTCCGCCGCCGCGCCAGGCAACTCCCGTGCAGCCAGGAACGCCGATTGCGGCGCGTCCTGCGCCCGGTCGTCCAGTGCCTGGGCAGCCCATTTTTCAGCGCCCCCGTCCGGCTGCGCCGGGTGTTGGCGCGCTGCGTCCCCTGCGACCAGGTGAGCGCCGTCCCATGCATCCCACGCGCTCGGCGCCTGCGGGGACTCGTCCGATCGGCGTTGGACCTGGATTGCCTCCTCCGGGACCCGTTCGTCCCGGGAGCCGTCCTGGCGCGCCTGCGCGACGGCCCGGCCAGCGCTACATTCCGCGCGGTGTAAAAGAAGGTCCGATGAAGGGCTACGTTCCGCCGCCACGCATGGTGGTGTCGAACGAGCCGCTGCCGATCACGCGCAACATCACGATCACCGAGGGCATCAGCGTAAAGGACCTGGCAGAGAAGCTGGACATTCGAGCGAAGGACCTGATCTCGCGCCTGCTGGCGCGCGGCGTCTTCGCAACCATCAACCAGACGCTTGACGCAGAACTGGCGAGCGAAATGGCCCGCTTCTTCGGTGCGGACACAAATGTCATTACCTTCGAGGAGCAGGCGGCAAAAGACATCGACGCTGCCGCCGCGGCTAGTGATGAAACCGCCGTCGAAGCCACTCCCCGTCCGCCGGTGGTCACGATCATGGGCCACGTGGATCATGGCAAAACCACGCTGCTCGATGCGATTCGCTTAACCAATGTGGCCGAGGGTGAGGCGGGCGGCATTACGCAGCACATCGGCGCCTACAAAGTCCGCATCAGTGATCCCGAGTCGCCGGCCTATGGTCGCGAAATCGTCTTCCTCGACACGCCTGGCCACGAAGCCTTCACGCGCATGCGATCACGCGGCGCCAAGGCGACGGACATTGTGGTGCTGGTTGTGGCCGCCGATGACGGCGTCATGCCGCAGACGCTCGAAGCCATCGATCACGCACACGCCGCTGAAGTTCCCATCATTGTTGCCGTGAACAAGATCGATAAGCCGGAGGCGATGCCCGACCGGGTCAAGAAGCAACTCGCCGATCGCGGCCTGCTGCCGGAAGACTGGGGTGGCAAGACGGTTTTCGTCGACGTCTCGGCGAAGAAAAAAACCAACCTGAATCTGCTCCTCGAAATGATTTGCTTGGTGGCGGACTTGGCGGAACTGAAAGCGACTCCAGATCGTGCGGCATCGGGGGTCGTGCTGGAAGCGAAACTCGATCGTGGCCGCGGACCGGTCGCGACCGTGCTGGTGCAGAACGGTACGCTCAACGACGGCGACAATTTCGTGGTGGGCAATGTCTATGGCAAAGTGCGCGCCATGTTTGACGATCGCGGTGCGGCGCTGGAATCCGCGCCACCTTCGACGCCTGTCGAGATTCTTGGCATGGAAGGTTTGCCGCAGGCGGGAGACCAGTTCGTGGTGGTGGCGGATCGCGACAAGGCCCGCGGCATTTCCGAATACCGCGAACAGAAGGCGCGAGAAGCCGCGCTGGCCAAGAGTTCTCGCGTGTCGCTGGAAGGTTTGGCGGAGCAGGTGAAGAGCGCGGGCACCAAGGAATTGAATGTTATTCTGAAGGGCGACGTGCACGGTTCCGTCGAAGTGCTCAGCGATCTGCTGCAGAAACTTTCGAATGACAAAGTCCGGTTGAAGCTGCTGCGTTCGGGCGTAGGCGCCATCACCGAGACAGACGTTTTGCTGGCGTCGGCGTCGAACGCCATCATCATCGGCTTCAATGTGCGGCCGGAGCGCAAGGCGCAGGAACTCGCCGAGCAGGAAGAAGTGGACATCCGGTTGCACTCGATCATTTACGAACTGCAGGACGAGATAAAGCGCGCCATGAGCGGCCTGCTCGAACCGACTATCAAAGAGACCTATCACGGCCGCGCCGAGGTGCTTGAGACCTTCCGCATTCCGAAAGTCGGCACTGTCGCCGGGTGTCGCGTCAGTGATGGACTGATCAAGCGCGATTCCGAAGTTCGCCTGCTGCGCGACAACGTGGTTGTCTTCAAGGGCAAGATCGCTTCGCTCAGGCGCTTCAAGGACGATGCCAAAGAAGTGCACAACGGCATGGAGTGCGGCATTTCGATTGCAAACTACGGCGACATCAAAATCGGCGACGTGATCGAAGCTTTCGCCACCGAGAGAATTGCGGCGGAAGTGATTGCGTGAAACAGGGGTCAGGGGCTAGAGGTCAGTAGAGTCAGACTGGCCCCTGACCTCTGCTCGCTGATCCCCAAATGATCGCTTTCCTTACCCTCGAACTCCACATCGAAGGCGCGCAATCGCTGAAGGATCGGCGGCAGGTTGTGCGCAGCCTGAAAGACCGGCTGCGTGCGGGTTTCAATGTGTCGGTCGCGGAACTTGATTCCAGCGGTTTGTGGAACCGCGCTACCATCGGTGTGGTCAGTATCTCGGATTCGCGAGACTACCTCGACGGCTTGATGAAAAAGGTCGAGTGCTCCGCTGCTCGCATCGCCAACAATCACGGCGCCGATGTGGCTGATTCCTTCGTGGAATATTTCTAGCGCCGCCAACCTCATGGACGCGCCAGTTTGACCGAGACGAGGCGCACTTCGCTGGTGAACAGCCCCGTCGCCCGCGAGTAGGTCACGAAGATTGTCTGCCCACCGTCAAGGTCGTACTCCGAATGAGAGTGCGCATCGTAGACGTTGCCGGACGAGGGCTGCATCGCAACAAATGCAATTACTTCCCGCGACCACGGGCCCTCCGGGTCAGGCGAAGTCCGCATCACGACATTTTGCGAGAATAATTGGCTGTAGACGGCGACATATTGTTGCAGGTAATTGTTCCAGGAAATGCTCAATATGTTTGCGTCGTCAAAAACCGACACCGCATCCCCGATCTGAGTAGACCAGTTGCCGTTGCCGGCGAAGTATGTCCAGGCCGAGGGGTCAACCGCACTGGCGGGATCCACTTGGGCCAACCTGCACCCTTTGTCGCTGCTGTTGCTCGGGATTCCGCAACCATAAACGTATAGAGTTCCGTTCGCGATAAATGCCGCTGATCCGAAATTCGGTTGATTCTGATTGAACATCAGATCCGGATGATCTTGCACAATCGGCGGATTGAACGTGGGCCGCTGCGGCAGCTGGTTGAAGTCTTGCCAGATGGCGACCGAGTTCCCAATGCCCTGAAAGTTGAAGGCTCCGGGCAAAGCGTAAACGAGATTGTAGAAAACCAGCGCCTGATTATGGGCACTGTCGGCTACTATCGTCGCGGGCCACAGTGCCCAGCGCGCGCCGCAAGGCTGTACCTGGCAAGGATCGCCATTGTGCGCCTGATTGAAAGCATACTCGGCGGAAGTTTCCACCAAAATCATGGTCGGTGCGCCGGCAGAATCCAGCCGCTCCTGGAAACCTGTGATTCCATCTTGCGCATTCATATCTGTTGTGTACGACCAGGAGTCACTGATCAGCGTGCGACCCTCGGCATTCGGGCTTGCGAGAAATGTGTCGCCATAAAGCCAGACGGAGTAACCCTGAAACATCGCGCTGAATGCGCCGTCTCGGCCCAGAATGTCGGGATTAGTGGGGATCGTTCCGAGATCGGTTGCGGTGACCACATTTAGCCCGGCTGGGGGCCCAGGATTTGAACCGCAACCGGTCACCACCACAGCCAACAAAATCAGCAAGGCACCGATGAGTGCGAGGTGGAACAATCTTCCACGCCGCAACCAGGTTCCTCCGGCAAACGCGCCCATCGCAATCCTCACGGCCATTGTAGGTTGGTCGGGCCTGTCGGTTGTGACCAGGTTGTCACCGACATATTCGCCACGGATTGCGCCTAACGTCTTGTTACTTCCGTACTTACCAGCAGTGTGTGAAACGGCGTGACAATAGCGCTTTCGGGCCAACACCTGAGCATGATTTTCTGATATTCTCATGCGTTTTATCCGAGGTGCCGGCTGTGGAGAGGCGTGGGGTCAAGCATCATCGCGGGCGTTTGGGCGAAGCCTTGCGCGAGGAGATCGAAACCCTGGTCGAGGGCGAGCTTAGCGATCCGCGAATTGGACTGGTGAGTGTGACCGGCGTGCAACTCGCCGAAGATGGCCGCTCGGCGCAGGTTCTCGTCGATGTCGAAGGCGACGACGAAGAAGCAGAACGCACAATGCAGGGCCTGGATGCGGCGAAGGCCTACATCCGGCGCGAATTGGCCGATCGTTTGCGCCTGCGGCGCGCGCCGGAATTACTCTTCCGGCTTGATCGTTCTGAACGTGAGAAGGCACGAGTCGAGGAGTTGTTGGAACGCGTGAAAAAACGCAGCAAGACTGCCAAGGAAGAGAACAGGGAAGCCAGTGGAGACAAGGCATAGCGACATGCTCGAAGATGTTCTCCGGCAGATCGGACAGCGCGAGCGCTTCGTGTTGACTTCGCATGCGCGGCCCGATGGTGACGCCGTCGGGTCGGCCCTGGCCTGCTGTCAAGTCCTACGCGCGATGGGCAAGCAGGCCGATGTCGTTTTGCACGACGGTGTGCCCCGCATCTATCGCTCACTTCCTTTCGCGGACCAGGTGGTGCAGTCCAGCCGGATCCTTGGACCATACGAGGCCGCGATTATCCTGGAATGCGATAGCATTCACCGTACTCGTCTTGAGGGACTGGAAGATCGGTTTCTTATCAGCATTGATCATCATTCCAGCGGACGCCCCTTCGCGCACGTCAACTGGATCGATCCGCACGCGGTCGCAACGGCGGAAATGGTGTTTCGCCTGGCGCGCGAAGCGGGAGTTCCATTTTCACCTGAGATTGCGACCTGTCTGTATACTGCGCTCATGACAGATACCGGATCGTTCATGTTCCAGGGCACAAATGAAAATACTTTCGCTCTGGCCCGCGAGCTGGCGCTGGCTGGTGCCGACCCCGCTCACTGCGCGCGGGGAATTTATTTCGCGCACTCGGTGGCAAAGATTCGCTTGCTCGGAGAAGCCCTGCGCAATCTGAGTATCGACGGGCACATCGGCTATGTGTGGGTGACGCAGAAACAAATGGAGCGCTGCAATGCCATTGAGGAAGATTGCGAAGGGCTGGTGAACTACGTTCTTTCCATCGGCGGGGTCGAGGTGGCCGTATTTTTCCGCGAACTGCCGGACAACCGATTCCGCGTGAGCCTGCGCAGCAAGGGCAAACTGGACGTCGCCCATATCGCTGAGACTTTCGGCGGCGGCGGCCACGAATGCGCCAGCGGTTGCTCGGTCGACGGCCCGCTCGCCGAGGCCGTACGGCAGGTGCTCCTCCAGATTCGCTGCGGACCCTCCGTACAATAGCCCTTTGCAGACTGCCGGTGTGGAATGGCAGATTTAGAATCCGATTTCTTCGCGCATCAGTTTTTAATCTGAAATCTAAAATCTACAATCTGAATTTGCGATGACCCTCCGCACCCGTACAGACATGTTGCTGCTCGCCTGCTTTTGCGCCTTTGTCTTCTTCTATGGGAGCGGTTCGTTCGGACTGATTGGGGCGGATGAGCCGCGCTATGCACAGGTAGCGCGTGAAATGTTTGAGCGGCGAGGTCAGATGGACGGCTGGATCACGCCCGTTCTGAGCGGGCATCCCTGGCTCGAAAAGCCTCCACTGTATTACTGGCAGGCGATGCTGGCATATTCCCTGTTTGGCGTGAGCGACGTGGCAGCACGGATTCCATCCGCAGTTGACGCTACGTTGCTGGTGGTCGCCGTGTATCTCTTCTTTCGACGCTTTCGCGGCGGCGTGGAGGTTGATGCCGCACTGATCACGGCCTCGTGCGCAGGAGTGATCGGCTACGCTCGCGCTGCTTCGATGGATATGGCGCTTACGGCAACGTTTGCCATTGCACTACTCGCGTGGTGGGCGTGGCGTGAGAGTGAGAAGAAGATCTGCCTCGTGTCGTTTTACCTGCTTGTGGCGCTGGGGATGCTGGCCAAAGGACCGGTCGCGCCATTTCTCGCCGGGACCGTAATTGTTCTTTATGCGGCTGCAACTCACGAGTGGCGCACGATCGCGCGCACACTTTGGCTGCCTGGAATTCTATTGTTCTGCGTGGTCGCGCTGCCGTGGTATGTGGCAGTGCAGATGCGGAACCCGGAGTTTTTTCGCGAATTCATCTTGCAGCACAATCTGGCTCGTTTTTCGACCAATCTTTACCATCATCCCGAGCCGTTCTGGTACTACCTGCCGGTCACGGTGCTGGCGCTGATGCCGTGGATTGTGTTCGTCGCGGTCGCTGTAGCGCAATCGATACGCGCTTGGTGGGGCGAAAGAAAATCAGCTCAGCTCGATCTCGAACTACAGTTCAGCGTGTTTGCCTCGGTCTGGCTGATCGTACCGGTCATTTTCTTTTCGCTCTCGCAGTCGAAGCTTCCCGGTTACATTTTGCCTGTGGCTCCGGCTGGCGCCGTGTCGCTGGCTGAGTATCTTCGCCGCAATCTCAAGAAGGATGAGCCTGTGCTGAAGTGGCTCGCGGTGTTGCATGCGCTCATAGTCGCCGCGCCATTTGCGCCGGCGATGCTCATTGCCTATTTAATCAGCCAACGTCGCCTGCCCGCCGGCCGTCCAATGCTGGTCGCGCTCGCAATTGTGTTCGTGCTCGGCGCGGCCATAGCTCTGACACTCGTAAGCCGGATGCGACTGCGCATGTTGCGCTTCATCACGCTGATCCCAGTGCTCCTGGCTGTGGCGGCTGTACTAAAGCTGGGTGCAACCGCGATGGATGAGTCGCTTTCGGCGCGTCCGCTGGCGAGCGAGTTAGCCGCGGTAGAAACACATCGATTGCCGGTTGCAGTTTGTGGCGCATCCCGCGACCTCGAATATGGGCTGGCTTTCTACCGCAACCAACCTATCGCGCGGTATGAGTCGGGGATGGTGCCGGCTGGGGAACATCTGCTCGTGGCGCCTCCCTCCGCTCGTGATTTTGTAAATGAGCGCACAGCTGGGAGGCACATTTCGTTCCTCGGCCACTACGCCCCCCAGGATTTAGATTACTACTGGGTTGCTGCGGCGGCCACTACACCGCAGTCAAATGCAAAACCGCGCCTTTGAGATCGGGCGCGGTCCAGCGGAATTGAAGAATCAAGCTCTACTCCTCGACAGTCACCGCTTCCAACTCCGGCCGTTTCGGACCTGCGGCGAGGACTTCGATTCCGTAGTCGTATCCCTTCTCAAAAGCCTTTAGGTTCAGGTCGCGGAAGCTCGGCGGTACCGAATCGGCAACGGCTTTGCGCACGGCATCGGCGCTGAGAAGCTTCGTTACCGCAGTGAAGAAGCCGACCATCACCGAGTTCAGCACCATGCGCTTGCCGAGTTCTTCGGCGAAGCGTGTTGCCGGGATGGCATAGATCTTGGGATCACGCTTGAGATCGGCGACGCGTACGAGGTCTTCTTCAATGATGAGCATTCCGCCGGGCTTCAGTTCGCCGGCGAAGCGGTTGTACGCTTCCTGCGACATGATCACCATGATGTCGGGCCGTGTTGTGTAGGGGTAGAGCACCGGCGAGTCGGAAACGACGAGCTGGGCGCTGCACGCCCCGCCACGCGCCTCCGGGCCGAAATTCTGCGTCATGGTGGCAAAGCCGTTTTCATAGATCGAAGCCGCTTTGCCCAGCACCACTGCCGAGAGAATAACTCCCTGGCCACCGAAGCCTGCGATACGAATCTCTGTTAGCCGCATGCGCACTCCATTTCTGGCACTGCTTCACCGGTTACTTCGATATAGCGCTCGCCCAGTGATTCCACATACTGCGCGCGCATCAGGGTCTGATAATCGGGGCGTTCGCGATCCACAAATTTGCCGACTGCGATTTCGCCATTCAAAGTAAGTCCGACTTCGCCTGTGGGCGCGCTGTTCTTCACCTTGCTCTTGTCTTTGTAGTACTTCATCGTGTCGAGGCCGTCGCCCATCTTGTTGCGCCGCTGGTAAAGCGTGGGGCAGGGCGAAATGACTTCGATGAAAGAGAATCCTTTCTTCGCGAAAGCCTCGCTGATCGCGCGCGAGAGCTGCCGCACGTGGAAGGTCGTCCAGCGGGCGACATAGACAGCACCGGCCGCGTCCACGAGATGTGGCAGATTGAATGCCGGCTCAAAGGTTCCGTAGGGATTGGTCGACGTGGTCGCGTGCCCGGGCGTGGTAGGCGCTGTCTGGCCGCCGGTCATGGCGTAAATCAGGTTGTTTACGCAGATCACCTTCAGATCGATATTGCGTCGCGCAGCGTGGATCAGATGATTGCCGCCGATCGCCGAGAGATCACCATCGCCGGAATAGACCACGACGTTTAACTTGGGATTCGCCAGCTTCAGGCCTGTCGCGAAGGGGATGGCGCGCCCGTGAGTTGTGTGAAACGAATCGAGCTTGACATATCCGGCGACGCGACCGGTGCAGCCGATACCCGAAACCAGCGCGATCGAGTCGAGATCAATCTTCGACTCGATCAGGGCGCGGGCAAAAGAGTTCACGGTAGTACCGATGCCGCATCCCGGACACCAGATGTGTGGCATCCGGTCAGTGCGGAGGAATGGTTCTACGGGATTCATAGTGTTGTCTTCGAGGACATTCAGCATCGGCTTGCCTCCACGATCGCGTTCAGGATCTCATCCGGATTGTGCACCCCGCCGCCCGCGTGTGGTACCGCGAGGGTCTTCGCTTTTCCGGCGGCGGCACGTTCCACTTCGCGCACCATCTGACCAAGGTTGAGCTCGGGCACTACGAATGCTTTTACGCGCGGGGCCAGTTCGGCAATCCTTTTATCGGGGAAGGGCCATGCCGTGATAAGGCGCAACTTGCCGACCTGCAGCCCGCGCTCGCGCGCCAGATCGATGGCGCGTTGCGCCACGCGCGAAGTGATGCCGTAGGAAACCACCACAACGTCGGCAGTGTCCAACTCCTCTTCCTCGAACATGCCGATGCGGTCGGCAGCGGCGCGAATCTTGTTCTGCAAACGCCGCACCAGCTTGTCCTGTGTTTGTGGCGTCATGTTGGGATAGCCCCGCTCATCGTGCGTCAGCCCCGTCACGTGAAACTTGTAGCCTTCGCCGGCATGGGCCATCTCCGGCACCATGTCGCCGTTGGTGCCATAGGGAAGATATTCTTCGACTGATTTGTGGGTGTGCTTGCGGGCCACAACGTCAATCTGGTCGGCGGGAGGAATTACCACCTTCTCCGTCATGTGCCCGACCACTTCGTCCATCATGAACATGACCGGGATGCGAAATTCCTCCGCCAGATTGAAAGCCTTGATCGTCAGATCGAAGCATTCCTGCGGGGAATTGGGGCACAGCGCGATGATCTCGTAGTCGCCGTGCGATCCCCAGCGCGCCTGCATCATGTCGGCCTGGGCGGGAAGAGTGGGCAGTCCGGTCGATGGCCCGCCGCGCTGCACATCGACGAAGACGCACGGCGTCTCGGTCATGGCGGCGTAGCCGATGTGCTCCATCATGAGCGAAAAGCCCGGGCCGGATGTGACGGTGAATGCCTTCGCCCCGCCCCAGACACCGCCTTCGAGCGCGATCGACGCGGCGAGTTCATCTTCCATTTGGATGAAGGTTCCGCCGACG
>JASHNU010000066.1 GCA_030041475.1 Candidatus Sulfotelmatobacter sp. | reverse complement strand
GACGTGGAGCTGGTGCTGATCCTGCCCCCGGAACTGACCTCCGGCGAAAAGTGCTGGGTGTGCTGCCAGGCGACGATTGTGCGGGTGGAGGAAGAGGGGACCGAGTTTGGCGTGGCGGCGCAGATTCGCCGGATGGACATTATGCCGGAAATGGCGGTGTGATTAGCTCGTTCTGCCCGATTTAGCTGGCAACTACGGCAAAATCGTGCATAGGGGTAGCCCGATTCAGGACGAATTTCCCGGTTCGGCTCCCAAAATGTTCACGCCTTTGACCCGGACATCGGATTCAGGCCGCGTTTTCCCCAGAACTCTGTGAAAAAAAGGAAAAAAGGACTTCCCATTGCATCGACCTCGGTGCAATAATGTCGGCCCTAGAAGTGCTCTGGTAATTTCCAGGTTCCAGGTGGGCCCTTAGCATGTGGATCGAGAAACTCGCGGCCGGTGTGGTGCAAGTGCAAACGCCGATTGGACCGCGATACGTAATGCCATCCTTCGTCCAGCGTGTGTATCTGCTCTGGATGTTCCGCAACTTTCCCATTCTTCCACACGCCGTCCTCAGCGTATGGCAACAACGGCTGATCGACCGCCTGTGCAGCGAACAGCGTTTTGTCTCGATGGCCTACGCCGACGGCATGGACGAAGTGCCGGTAATCGGGACGATTGAGCACCGCCCGCCTATCGCTGCCGACCGCTTGCCCCCTCGCCGCCCCGCAGCCAGCGAAAGTGCACAAGGGCTGGCTGCCGAAGTGCGTCAACGATCGTAAGGCAATCTCTGAAGAATTGCCGCGCACGCCGCCGAAATCTCGCCCTGCTTACCTAGCTCGGTAGAACCAGAACTTGTTTTTCGGAATGACCAGCCTCAGTGGCCAGTTCATTTTGATAGACGGGCGTTGCTGCGCCGCCTTCTCCGTCGATCACGAGGCCGCGCTCCGCCCAGCACCAGCGCGCAGAGGGGGTCGACGAATTCGGGGGTCATGCGATCATGGCGGATGAGAAATCGCATGTAAATGGGGCCATAAAGTGAATCGAGAAGGAGATCCTGATCAACATCGCGGCGTAACTCGCCGCGCAGGATGGCGCGCCGCAACGTCGCATAAGCCTCCCGCCGGCGCGGTTTGAGAAAGCGCTCGCGGAATGCGGCGATCAGTTCCTCTTCGGTTTGTCCCGCAGCCAGAATGGCGGAGACGATTCGTCCCATCGGACCAGCGAAAATCTTCACCAGTTGGCGCATTTGCCGGCTCATATCGGTATAGACCGATCCGGTATCAGGAAAGCGCAATTTGCGGGTCGTGCTCTGGGCAAAAGCGTCCGCGATCAGCGCTCCCTTGTTCGGCCACCAGCGATATACCGTAGCCTTTCCCACACCGGCACGATCGGCGACCTCCTCGATAGTGAAGTCAGAAAAGCCGCTGTCGCCAAGGATTTCGAGGGTGCTGCGAAGAATCGCCAGGCGAGCTTGTTCGCTGCGCGGGCGTCCTGGAGGGCGCTTGCCGCTTCCATTTTGGCCATGTTCCCTTACTGACGACTTCTGCAGCATGGTCTTACGGTACCATATAATGGTTGTGGGTTTTATTAGAATCCGATACGCTTAGTATCGAATCTATTCTATCTGCGGAGCCTGCTTTGGACGCTCCTCCATCTCCGCGGTTGGGTGCTGTGCTGGTGCTGATTCATGTGGATTGTTGCCCTAGCCCTCCGACGTCCCTATACGTTCATTGTGATGGCGCTGGTCATCATCATCCTGACCCCCATCACGATCCTGCGGACGCCCACGGATATCTTTCCCGACATCAACATTCCGGTCGTGTCTGTCCTCTGGTTCTATACAGGCATGTCGCCGGTGGATATGGCCGATCGGATTGTGGCCAACTCCGAGCGTGGAATTACCACCACCGTTAACAATATCGAACATATGGAATCCCAGTCCGTATACGGATTGGGGGTCATCAAGGTATTTTTTCGCCCTGGCACGGACGTAAACGGCGCGGTCGCGCAAATCACAGCCATCTGCCAGACGACGGTGCGCGGTTTACCACCCGGCACCACGCCACCGTTAGTCATCAGCTACAGTGCTTCAACCACTCCGATCATTCAGCTCGGGCTGAGCAGCAAAACTCTGGCTGAGCATCAGTTGTTCGATCTGGGCCAGAATTTTCTACGCACGTTCCTGGCGACCGTTCCCGGAGCGGCCACGCCGTATCCCTATGGCGGCAAGATTCGCCAGGTTCAAGTCGATCTGGATCTTCCGAAGCTGCAGGCCTACGGGCTTTCGCCGAGTGACATCGTCAATGCCGTCAATGCGCAGAACATTGTTCTCCCTACCGGCACGATCAAGTTGGGGCCGATTGAATATGACGTGGAAATGAACGGTACTCCGGAGACGATCGCTGGATTAAACGATCTTCCTGTCAAGACCGTCAACGGCGCCACGCTCTACATGAGGGATGTCGCGCATATTCGTGATGGCTTTGCGCCGCAGACCAATATCGTGCGCCAGGATGGAAACCGCGGGGCGCTGATGTCGATCTACAAGAACGGCAAAGCTTCGACGCTGCAAATCGTCTCCGGAGTGAAGAGCGTCGTACAACAAGCGGCGCAGGCATTGCCGCCAGAGCTTAAGATCAGTGCGCTATTTGATCAGTCTCTGTTTGTGCGGGCATCGATCGAAGGAGTGGTCCGGGAAGCAATCATCGCGGCAGCCCTGACCGCGGTTATGATTCTTATCTTTCTTGGCGATTGGCGCCCTACGATCGTAATTTCGATTTCCATTCCACTCTCGATTTTTGTGTCGGTCATCCTGCTGGGCGCGCTTGGCGAGACCATTAACATCATGACACTGGGTGGACTGGCCCTCGCGGTCGGCATTCTGGTGGACGACGCGACGGTGGAAATCGAAAATATTGAGCGAAATCTGGCTATGGGCAAGGAGATGAGGCAGGCCATTCTGGATGGAGCTCAGCAAATTGCGGTGCCCGCTTTCGTCTCGACCCTGAGTATCTGCATTGTGTTCGTGCCCATGTTCTTTCTCACGGGGGTGGCAAAATTTCTTTTCGTGCCCCTGGCTGAGGCTGTGAGTTTCGCCATGCTGGCCAGCTATCTGCTTTCGCGCACGTTGATTCCAACCCTGGTGATGTACATCATGCGGGGCCACGAGCATCGCGCCGAGGCGCCAAAGTCTCCTCTTGGCCGTTTTCAGCGGGGCTTTGAGCGCAAGTTCGAGGATTTCCGGAGAGGGTATGAGGGATTGCTCGAAACCACACTTGAGCATCGAGGAGTATTCGTTGTTTGTTTCTTGATCTTTTGTGTGCTTTCGCTGGGTCTATACCAGTTCCTCGGACAGGACTTTTTTCCGCAAGTCGACGCCGGACTGCTGCGACTTCATGTTCGCGCGCGTCCGGGACTGCGTGTAGAAGAGACCGCACGTCTCTGCGACGAAATTGAAGGTGCTCTGCGCGAGCAGATTCCTCAAGGTCAACTGCAGACGATTCTCGACAACATCGGTCTGCCCAATTCCGGCATCAATCAATCCTACAGTTCGAATGGAACGATTGGTAGCAGCGATGCCGAAATCCTGATCGGACTCGACCCCGAGCATCATGTTCCCACCGCCGACCTGATGCGGCATCTGCGCGACTACCTGCCAAGGCGTTTTCCGAGTGTAGAGTTTTTCTTCCAGCCCGCCGACATCGTAACGCAAATTTTGAACTTCGGGTTGCCCGCTCCCATCGATGTGCAGGTGGTAGGCACGAACATGCAGACGAACTATGCGATTGCGCAGCAAATCGCGAACAAGATGCGCCATATCCCCGGCACCGCCGACGTGCACGTGCAGCAGTTGCTTTCTCTGCCGTCTCTGTACATGGACATCCAACGTACGCGAGCCACTCAGGTCGGACTCACGGCCGGCCAGGTTGCGCAGAGTGCGCTGGTCTCGCTGAGTGGCAGTTTTCAGACCGCGCCAAATTTCTGGCTCAACCCGCGCAACGAAGTGACCTATATGATCGCGGTGCAATCGCCGCAATACCGCATGACCAATCTGCAGGACTTGATGAACATCCCGGTGGTCTCTCCCCAGGGAGCGCAATTGATGGGTAACCTGGTGCAGATCAGTCCGACCGTGCGACCCGCGACCGTAAACCACTACAACGTGCAGCCCGTGATCGACGTTTATGCCAGCACGCAGGATCGTGATCTGGGCGCTGTCGCCGCCGCTACGGATAAAGTCCTCAAGACGTTCGATGAACAGTTGCCGCGCGGCACCCACATCGTGGTGCGTGGGCAGGTCGCGACCATGCGCTCTTCGTTCTTTGGCCTGGGAGCAGGACTGATCGGAGCCATTGTGCTCGTCTACTTGTTGATCGTCATTAACTTTCAATCGTGGTTGGATCCTTTTATCATCATCGCAGCTTTACCGGGGGCCTTAGCCGGAATCTGCTGGTTCTTATTGCTGACGCACACAACTTTGAGTGTGCCGTCGCTCACTGGCGCGGTGATGTGTATGGGCGTAGCGACAGCGAATTCCATTTTGATGGTGAGCTTTGCCCGCGAACAGATGGACGAAGGCGCCCCTGCGATACGAGCCGCGGTGGCCGCGGGTTATACGCGCGTGCGGCCTGTACTGATGACGGCGCTGGCCATGATTATCGGGATGGTACCCATGGCGCTCGGCTTCGGAGAAGGCGGAGAGCAGAATGCACCTCTGGGCCGTGCTGTCATCGGCGGATTGCTGTTTGCCACGGTGGCAACTTTGTTCTTCGTGCCCAGCGTTTTTGTTATCTTTCACGGCCGCCTGCAAGCCAGGCGTGCGCGAGAACAGCGGGATAGGCAGAATTTATAGTGGGTGTTTGAGATTCATCGGAGTCAAGCATGAGCGAGAACGAAACCACAAAAAGTCCGGCGCGACCAGCGACCGGGGGCAATGGCAGCTCCGGACAGCTTCAATCGGATCAGGATGAGCCGCTTCGAGCGCATAGTGCCCAAGCCCAGCGGGACGAAGAAATCGCTGCGATCCAGGCGCGCTCCCGTCATCAGCCGCCGACCATCCAGAGACCGCCCGAGATTCCGGCTGCGCCTCCGCGCAAGGCTCTCATCCTTGTGGCAGTAGCGCTGTCCGTTCTGCTGATTGCCGGAGCAGTCACTCTGATCGGTCATGCAAGTCACGACCGCGCGCTGGCGATGGAAACGGAACGCGAAACGATTCCGACCGTCGCTGTGGTTCATCCATTGGCGGAAAAGCCGGATGAAGAACTTGTGCTGCCAGGTTCGCTGCTCGCCTACGAAACCTCGCCCATTTACGCGCGAACCAGCGGTTATCTCGTGCGCTGGTACAAAGATATTGGCAGCCGCGTAACCGAGGGGGAGTTGCTGGCGACCATTGACACGCCGGAAGTGGATCAGGAACTCAATCAGAGCCGCGCCACGCGCCAGCAGATCCTCGCACAATTGGACCTGGCACGAATCAGCGCCGAGCGCTGGGAAAATCTGCGCAAGACCGACTCGGTTTCAGCGCAGGAAGCCGATCAGCAGACCAGCGGATACAGGCAGGCGCAGGCCAATCTGGCTGCGGCCGATGCCAACGTTCGCCGGCTTGAGCAACTCGAGGGTTTCAAGAAAGTTTATGCTCCCTTCTCGGGTGTAATTACCAAGCGTAACGTCGATCCCGGAGCGCTCATCAATGCCGGGTCCGGGGCTGCCGGAAATGGAGCTGCCGCCACTGGAACTTACGGCCCCGAGCTTTTTGATATGGCTCGAATCGATCCTCTGCGGGTTTACACGAGCGTTCCCCAGGCCTACGCGCCGATGATCAAGGTGGGGGCTGAAACCTACATTACGTTGCAGGAGTTTCCGGGGGAAAAGTTCAAAGCCAAAGTTGTGCGGACCGCAGACGCAATTGATCTCAACACGCGTACTCTGCTGACCGAGGTGGACGTTCCCAACAAAGAGGGAAGGCTGTTGCCCGGTTCCTTCGGAGAAGTGCACTTTGCCGTGGGCTCGAACGTGAACAAGGTTACCGTGCCGGTGAATGCAATGCTGTTCCGCGCCCAGGGTCCGCAGGTGGCGGTCGTTGGCCCGGACAATAAGATACAGTTGCACCCGATCAACATCGGAAAAGATTACGGAACGAGCCTGGAGATTCTCGCCGGTGTCGCACTCGCCGATCAGGTTGTGATCAATCCTCCTGATTCTCTCGAACAAGGGCAGCAGGTAAATGTAACTGCTGCGCCGCCAGGGGAAGATCAAGGTCAGCCATCTCGACCGCAACAGAGTGCTCCGCCTCAGCAGAAGGGAAATGCGCAGTGAGACGAGTTTCTATCGTCCCCGTTCTCGGGCTATTTATTTTTGCCGCGGCATGCACGGTGGGTCCGCGTTACAGCCGGCCGCCGGCTCCGACGCCCGCGCCAGACGCCTGGAAGGCGCAACCGCCATGGCAGCAGGCTGCGCCAAAAGATGAAATTCCCAAGGGACCGTGGTGGCAGGTGTTTCACGACGCCACGCTGGATGATTATGAACATCAGCTGCTCCGGGCGAATCAATCTCTGCTGGCTGCACAGGATCGCTTGAACCAGGCGCGTTCGCTGGCTCGCGTTGCCACAGCAGATTACTTTCCACAACTATCGGCTGATCCCAGCGGGTATCGAGAACGGGGATCTGGCAACCGCCCGCTGAATGGCGAGGCGCGGACCGTAATCAACGGAGTTGTACAGCCCGTTCCTCCCTATACCCAAAGCGTGTATACGATTCCTTTTTCCCTGAGTTATGAAGCCGATCTCTTCGGTCGTGTGCGGCGCAGCCTGGAAGCGGCCAATGCCAATTTGCAGTCCACCGCAGCCGATCTGGGGAATGTGCAGTTGGTCCTGACCGCCGAGCTGGCTGCCGACTACTTCAGTTTGCGGGAACTCGATGCTGAATATCAGGTCGTAGAGCAACAGGTTGCCGCTCAGCAAAAAGACCTCGACCTCGTCCAAAAACGGCATGATGGCGGAATCGCCAGCGGACTGGAGGTCGCGCAGCAGCAGACAGTGCTCGACTCCACGATTTCGCAAGCGGCGCTTCTGCAGGAATCGCGCGCTCAATATGAGCACGCGATCGCGGTGCTGGTCGGCCAACCTGCTACCACTTTCAGTGTTCCTGTCGCAGCCTTGCGCGCCACTCCACCGCCGGTGCCGCTCGGAGTGCCTTCCGATGTATTGGAACGCCGGCCGGATATTGCCACTTCGGAGCGCGAAATGGCCTATGAGAACGCACAAGTCGGCCTCGCGCGTACCGCGTTCTATCCGCACATCACTCTGAGCGCTTCGGGCGGCTGGCAGAGTACCGACATCACCTCCCTGTTGAACGCACCCAGTCTGTTTTGGTCCTTGGGAGCGGATGTCCTGCAGCCAATTTTGCAGGGTGGGCGAAACCGCGCCAATCTGGCCGCCGCCCGTGCCGCTTACGATCAATCTGTTGCGAACTATCGACAATCCGTGCTGACCGCCTTTCAGCAGGTCGAAGATGGAATCAGCAATCTCAGCACTCTCGCGCAGGCGCTTTCCACGCAGGATGCCGCAGTCGCAGACGCGCGCCGTGCTCTGGAGATCGCGAACAACCGCTATGTGGGCGGAGTCACTAATTTCCTCGACGTCATCACCGCACAGACCACGCTTCTGCAAAATGAACGCCTCGCGACGCAGTTACGCGGCCAGCAGATGGTGAGCTCTGTATATCTGGTGAAAGCACTGGGCGGGGGTTGGGAGTCCGGCCAGATTCAGAACGAGCAGGTCCATCCGCACGCCGGCCAGGTGGTACAGCAATAAGCGGTTGGTTTTCTGAACCCTTCTATTGAGACGATCGGTCGTTGGCGCGTTTGGATTCAAGCGCTCGTCTCGATGACTTTTTTCATCAGCCCTTAAGAAGACTGAGCCAAGCCGGGGAAAGTGGTCGTCGCCGGCAGCGAATCGAGTTGTGCTCCAGCTCGTTCAGAGGAATAAGCTTTTTGAGGAAACCTGCCAGCAACATTCAGCAGGATGTGAAACACGCCCGCGTTTCCCTCGACGAGTGCGCACGATGTTGGACGTCCTTGAAGACTCGAGATGAGCCGAGCTAATGTTCGTACCGCTCTGACCGACAGTACGCCATTACTGTTCGACACGGAATAGTGTTTGACAGGGCCGGAGGTCGCAATTGTTTCTCCGACTGAAAATCGGTAGCCTCGCGATGTTTCCGCGACATGAATCGCATAGCGGCGCGACTTGCCATCGAAACTCACACCGGAGAAGGAATGGTCGAGGTGGTTGAGCGCGCCAATAATCTCCCGAAGGTGGTGGGGATGAAGCAGTTCGAACCGGCGCGCACGGTCAAGGAGTCTCCAGGCGGCCAGCAGAACCATGACGATCCCAAAAGAAGCTGGAATGATCCAATGCCATTTCGAGGCTGGGAGAATCCGGGCGCTGGCCCCAATCGACACAGCCAAGGCAAGAATCACGCTGATCCACTGTGCTTCGGAAAAGCCCCAAAGATACGGCCGCCCCGCATCTCCGCGAAAGAACTCGAGGCAGAACCGCCCACAGCCGTACGCGATGACATACCAGACGAGCACCGATCCCGGCTGGTGCCGACCGAGAAGAAGAAGCCATCCGGCAGTCACGATGCATAACGCCAGCGCCGATTCCACAGCTTGAATGGGAAAGAGCCTTACGCCCACCAGGTCGCGGGGAAACCCGGCGTCAGCGTGATCGCTGCCATAGCGCACGCCCCACCTGCACGGACGTCCGTGACAACAGCCGACCATCAGGCAGCCGATGCGGCCGCAGGCCAGAAACACCCCGAGGCCGAGAACAACGACATCGAGATAAGGCAGCACTGGTTGTTTCGTCAGCCGGAGAAAAACCGCAGACGTGGCAATGACGGCGATTTCGTGGTGATAGTAGATGATGACCTCGCCATTGGCGAGAATCTTGGTGATCATCATCAAGGCGTAGAAGGTCAGGATCACGGTTCCTGTGATTCCGAGCAGCGTGAGTTGCGAAAGGCCGAGGTGCCGCACCAGCACGAAAGACTGCACGAAGCTGAGCAGGAAGCCGGTGTAGCCGCAGAGTTTGAAGGCTAGGCAACGCTTGCCACGAAGGAAAACCAGCGGGATATAAGTTGCGAGCTTGCTGGACGTGGAACCCGAACTGCGCACTCTTTCAAAACTCTCCATCACTCAAGCCTCCGTCGGTACTCCGGTAGCTGGATCGACGTACCAGACGCGGATTTTAGCCCGAGTCAAACCTCCCTGGTTCTTGAGAGCAGACGCTTGGTCGCTAAAGAGAACATGCACACCCGTAATCGTTGGTGATCCTTGGCCAATAAGGCGCCGAAGTTTCTCAATGGTCTTGGGGTCCAGTTCCTCGTCCGGCCCTAAGTGCTTGGTCACCCAGAAGCTGTGGTCGGCTGCGTCGAGAAACCCGCGTACTCCGTTAACCGTTTTCGTCGGTGCGGGTTGCTCTTTTTCGGACTCCTCAGGTAGGGCCTCAGCGGATGGCATCGGCGGTAGAGCTGCGGTTGCGGCCAGCAGTCGGCGCTCGCCTTCGGGGGTCGCAGCCTCTTGCGGGCTAGATCCCACCTCGATGAGTAAACCATGGGGCAGGCGCTCTACGTGAGCATGGGGATTTTGATCCAAACCCCTGCCTTGGCGAACTTCTTCATCACACCCGAAAAAGTTAAGCCAATATAGGCCGTTTGCATAGAAAGACCGATCTTTCTGTTTGTAGTATTTCTCAAACAGCTCTTGCGCGTGCCCGGAAAGGTGAGCGCGTGCATAGGTCGGTTTGATCGCTGCAATCAAGTCGAGGAATAGCCTCCGAATCTCGCTTGCAGGCGGGCCAGAAGGGAACTCCACACCTATTGCCGTCCGGCTGCGCATCTGGGTGACACCCACCCGCACGCCGTCTCCGAGGAGATCAACCGAGTGCTTGCGGCGGTCCAGCGCCTTCTTGACCGCGTCATCGACATAACTTTTTATCGGCCGATCTGATAGACCTGTCACCTCGAGTGCTCCGGGGCGAGCAAGAAAGGAATTCTCAAGCCGTTGCAGCACGGGCCATAACGCTTGCGAACCCTGAAGTTGAGTATCGTCGCGATTGATCCAGATGTTTACCTTATCCGGCACATCGTTCATTTACTTTGCTCCTGCCTTGGCAAGTTCTACGACGGTTCCCGTGTCATCGACGAACTTGATGGTTGCGCGGTCGCCCAGAATTCGGCGGATTACCGCTTCATTCTTAGCAGCTGCCTCCTGCGTGCTGAAGAGGTATTCCACTGAGGAGAATACCTCGCCTTTGTCGTTTTTGGCGCCGATGCGAATTAATTCTGCCATGTCTTCGAGTTGTGTAACCGCATCTTCGCCAAAAGCACCCCCCAACTGATAATGCTTGTATTCGACAATTTTGACCCGGTTGCTGCCCAGCGAGAGCATGTCGTCAAGTACGATCTTCGAGTCATTGAACTTGGGATTCAGAGCTTTGAATTTTTCCGCGAGTGACTTCGTGCTGCTTGCGAAGCGCTCCTGCGCTTTGCCAAAAATGTTTTTCGCGGCCCATTTTTCAAAGATCGTACCCGATTGGTTCGGGTGTAGTCCGGCGGTTGCCTTGCGCAGATCGGCAATCCCCTTGGGTCCCTTTGGCAGGCGCTCGGCAATTTTGTCAATCGCCTGAGTGGCAAACTTCTTTCCTACCTGGCGTGTCGATCGAGTCGTCGCTAGGCTGTCAGCGATGGCCTTGAAATCCTCCTCGGTCAAGCCCGCGTCGGCCATGGCGCGCAGGATGTAAGGGGCCTGCTCGCTTCGGGTGAGCATGTACTTGGCTAAGATGGTTTTGAATTGCTCGGGAGGGAACTTCGCCGACAAGTGTTCTATCGTGGTTGCGAATTCCTTCGATTCATCTACGAATCGGCCGAGACGGTCAACGACCGCTGGTTGTTTGGAAAAAGCAGCGAGTAGTTTTGCTCGTGTGCCGGGCTCGATATGCAGCAGCCCTGAAACTGCCCTTTCGTCCGTGACCACGGCCCGCACTGCTTTGACTGCGGCTGCGTCGGTCTTCTCCGCTCCCGCAATGAATTCCTGGCGGGAGAAATGTTTTCTGGCTCCGGCTACGATCTGCTCCGCGACCGGATCAGCCTGCTTGGCGAGTTGCTGCTCGCCCTCAGCAAAGGCCTTAGCTGGAGATCTCAACTTCTCAACATCGCCTACGGCTTTTACTTCTTCGGCAACTGTCTTAAGAGCGCGAAAGGCCCGGAAAGCGACGCCCAGATCGACAACCGCGAAAGCCACATCGAGCGCAAGCCAGAACAGCCCGGGGTCTTGGGAAGAAATGGCTTGCGCTTCATCGAACGCAGTCCCATGCGCTTCGGTTTCGACCAGGTATTCTTTAACGTGCGCGGCTGCAGTGCCGGCGCTAATCCCAGCAGCCGCGGCGGCACCCAACACAGCCACTGTGCCCTCGCCGAACGTAAGGAGACCAGCACCGATTGCCAAAGCGCCGATCAGCAGATTCCTAAACATCTCGTCTGCCTGATTGCTCTTTATGCGATCTTTGATAATGAGGTCGAAAATAGAGTCCTCGTGGATTCTCAGAGCGTGCCGAGCCCTCGCCATTGCCAAATCGAATTGCCACGCTCGCGAAGGGCTATCCTGCAGATTGGCCCGGGTCTTCTGAATGTCGGAGAGATGCTCCTGGGCTTTATCGAGAAGTTGTTTCTGCTGATTCTTCGGGTCCGAGGCGCTCAAGAATAGGTGCAAATCAAACGTCTTGTCGGCGACGATGGGGAATCTGCCAGCTAACGGTTTTCGAACGTGAGCATCAACCAGACCTTCGACATCCGCTATCTCCTGATTGAGTTTCTGAGGATCTGGTGGGCGAT
>JASHNU010000065.1 GCA_030041475.1 Candidatus Sulfotelmatobacter sp. | reverse complement strand
CCTATCGCCCGCTAATCCTTCAGCAACTGTCTCGCAATCACCAGCCGCTGAATCTCACTCGTCCCTTCGCCGATCGTGCACAGCTTCACGTCGCGGTAGAATTTTTCGGCGGGATAATCCTTGGTGAAACCATACCCGCCGAAAATCTGCACGCCTTCGTTGGCGCATCTCACGGCTACTTCGCTGGAATAGAGCTTCGCCATGGAAGATTCCTGCGTGGTCTTCATCCCAGCGTCTTTCATGGAAGCGGCGCGCATGGTCAGCAACAGGGCAGCATCAATTTCGGTGGCCATGTCCGCCAGTTTCCACTGGATGGCCTGAAAATCGCTGATCGCCTTCCCAAACTGACGGCGCTGCTTGGAATATTTCAACGCGCATTCGTACGCGCCCTCAGCCATGCCCAGCGACAGGGCCGCAATCGAGATGCGCCCGCCGTCGAGCACACGCATGGCGTCAGGAAATCCCTGGCCCTCGGCGCCCAGAAGATTTTCCGCAGGAATCACGCAGTCTTCGAAGATCAACTCGGCCGTATCGCTGGCCCGCAGCCCGAGCTTGTTCTCTTTCTTGCCGGGACGAAATCCTTTTGTGTCTTTTTCCACAATGAACGCAGAAAGCCCGTGCGTGTGCGCAGTGCGGTCGGTCACGGCAAGGACGACCAGCACATCGGCATAGTGCCCGTTCGTACAGAAAGTCTTGGTGCCATTGAGCACCCAGTTGCCGCCCTTGCGCATCGCCGTCATGCGCGCGCTGCCGGCGTCGGAGCCCGAGGACGGTTCGGTCAAACCCCACGCCCCGATGAACTCGCCGGTCGCCAGCTTGGTGACATATTTTTTCCTCTGCGCCTCGTTGCCGGCGAGAAAAATATGGTTCGTGCAGAGCGAGGTGTGCGCCGCCACGATAATTCCGACCGAGCCATCCACGCGCGAAAGCTCCTCGATTGCCGTGACGTACTCCACGTATCCCATGCCCGCCCCGCCGTATTCGGCAGGAAAAATCGTCCCCAGCAGCCCCAGCTTGCCCAGTTCCTTGATGGTGCACAGCGGGAACTGGCCCGCTTCGTCCCACTCCATGACGTGCGGCTTGATCTCACGCTCAGCAAACTCACGAACGCTCTTCTTCAATTGCAGTTGTTCTTCGTTCAGCAGGAAATCCAAGGTTCCTCCGGAGCGCTCGGGCACTCAGATGCGACTGCTGGCAACTCGATTGAGTGAATGCTCAATCAGCCCGAATTTTGATTAGAACACAGCGCTGGGAGGGGAAGAAGTTACCGCCGGAAGGAAAGGAGAGAGGTGGCAAAAACCGCATGAACACTGGCGATTCTGCGGATTTCGATGCGCCACCCAACCGACCGGATGGTTTGCCGATCACACCGCGCCGCTCTTCGGAAACCAGCGCTGCAGGTCCCAGTTGACGATCCGTGGCTGATTATACGCCTCCCGGTCTTGTCAAGCTTCGTCCGACGTCTCAGCCGTGGCGACGAATGCCTGGAAAACTTCGTTGGAAAGAAGACGCCCGCGCGCGGTCAGGCGAAGACAACCACCGTCCTGCGTAATCAGGCCATTCGCAACGGCTTCGGCGATGGTGGAACGCAGATCGTCGAGGGCCTTTGCACCGAATGCCGCCGCAATCTCGCGCATCTCTACGCCTCGATTCAATCGCAGCCCGAGGAAGAACGTCTCTTCCAGCGCGGTGGTCTGCGAGACCGCCATCCTCTGCAGCGATGATCCGGCCACATACTTTTCCAGCACATCCGGAGAGGCTAAGCGCACTGCCTCGAATGCAGGCAAAGCTGAAAACAGCATGGAATGTGCGTCTACGCCGAAGCCCAGATACGGCTGCCGCGTCCAGTACTTCAGGTTGTGCCGCGACTCGAATCCCGGCCGGGCGAAGTTGGAGATCTCGTATTGCGCAATTCCTGCCGCTGCCAGCGTCTCGCAGGCCGCGAGATAAAAATCCGCTGTCGTGTCTTCGTCGGGTACGAAATGGGCGTGATAGCGGGTGCCCCCGGCGATCAACTCCCGTCCCAGCCGCGAATCTTCGTCCACTTCAAGCATGTAGACGCTCACGTGCGGCGCCCCGGTCGCAATCGTCTGCGCCAGGGATTCGTGCCAGCTCGCTTCGGCCTGGTGAGGCAGGCCGGCAATCAGATCGATGTTGATATTCGAGATCCCGGCCGCACGCAGCCGTGCGATATCGTCCAACGTTGTTTCGCGCTTGTGCAGGCGCCCTACGGCCGCAGCCTCACCATCCACGAACGACTGAACCCCAAGACTGACGCGGTTGACGCCGCACTCGAGCAAGCTGTCGAGGACCTGGGGCGAAAGCGTTCCGGGAGCGCACTCGACGGTAATTTCCGCGCCAGGGTGCACCTGGAACTGTCGTCGTACCGCTTCAAACATGCGTTGTAACTGCCGAGCATCAAGCACGGTCGGCGTACCGCCGCCCAAATAAATCGAATCGACATCTGGCTCGAGCAGGCCGCCGGCCTCTGTTGCCATCGCCGGCGCGTTGGCGATGTCTGCACAAACTCGATCGACATAGCGCTCAAAAACCGCCCGCGAAAACACATCGGACGCAAAGTTGCAGTAGCTGCACTTCGTGCGGCAAAAGGGTACCGAAATGTAAATCCCAAACGCCAAGTTGTGATTATCCCACCGTGATTATCACATCGAAGGAAAGCCGATCCCAACAGGCAAGATTCAGAGCGCACATTTCTCTGGCGCGGTCGGGGGCTTTCGTGATTTAGTTGGACGGATCTCGGGCGCGCTCCTTTCAGTAACCAGCAAGCTTCTACAAGACGACGGCACGCAGAAGCGGAGATCAGGTGACTGAGGCGTGGATGCGGTCTACCCAAAACTGATTAAAGCCGCGCAGGCCTCCTATGCCGTTTGCCTGGCGACAAATGGAATTCTTCAGCTTGTTTATGCGGATTTTCGCCCTCAAATCTTGCCGCCATGGCCTTCATGGTTACCTGGACTTGCCATTTGTGCCCGGTTTGTAGGTGTGGCCCTGGTTGTGTCCGGCGCTGCCATCCTGATCAAGAAAAAAGCGAGGGCGGTTGCCCTCGTTTGGGGAGGTCTGCTACTTGCGTTTATTCCTCTTTTTCAGGTCCCCTACATGCTGCTCGTAAGCCCCCACCCCACCCGGTTGGGCGCATGGGCTGATGCGTTCAACACACTGGCCTTGGCAGGATGTGCTTTTGTAGTTGCGGGATCTTTTCCTGAAGACAACGTAAACGGGAGATCGAAGCGTTTTCTCCTACGGCTGCTGGAGAGATTGATCCCTTTCGGCAGAATTTTCTTTTGCACTACCGTTGTCACATTTGGTATCTGCCACTTTCTTTATTCGAAATATATCGACACATTGGTGCCGGGTTGGATTCCGTGGCACCGCTTCTGGACTTATTTTGCCGGTGTGGCCCTTATCGGTTCAGGCACCGCGATTATTTTTAAGATCAGGTTGAGGCTTATGGCCACGCTTCTGGGTACCATGATTCTTCTCTGGGTGATTACTCTCCACATTCCCCGCGCGATGGCCGATCCCTATACAGAAGAGGGAAATGAAATAGAAAGTGCAGCGCGCGCACTGGCGGAGAGTGGAACTGCTTTTCTCGTGGCCTGCGCCATGCGAAGCCGAGATAAGACGGTATAATCCCGCGCTATGAATTCGGCAAGATTGGTCCTTGCCTGGATCCTGCTGTTCGCGGCGTTCTCTCCATCCGCCCAGACAATCGTCGAGCGCGTGTTTATGATGCGCGCTTTGCGCCAACCTTTTCCATCCGGCAGGCCATTTTCGCCATCTATTTGAGTTAACCTGTTAAGGGCGCGTTTCGCGCGCGCTGCGCCTTTCACTTTTCCTTGCAACCATGGCCCAGGAAGAAGAAGTATTAGGCAAAGCCTACGACAGCCGCCTGATGCGCCGGCTCCTGACCTACCTGCGCCCCTACCGCTGGCAAGTCGCGATTGCCCTCGTTGCCATCATTCTCAAGTCGTTCGCCGACGTGCTCGGGCCCTACCTGGTCAAGGTCGCCGTGGACCGCTATCTCGCGCCCGTGCGGGGCGCGGCTTCCGGCCTGTGGAACTGGCTCAGCCCGCGCCCACTCACCGGCATTGCGCAGATTGCCGGCATTTACCTGACTCTGCTCGTGCTCACTTTTGTGTTCGAGTTCCTGCAAACCTATTTCATGCAGTGGACTGGGCAGAAGGTGATGTTCGACCTGCGCAGCGAGATCTTCCGCCACCTGCAGTGCATGCACGTGGCTTTTTACGACCGCAATCCCGTAGGCCGCCTGGTCACCCGCGTCACGACCGACGTAGACGCGTTGAACGAAATGTTTACCTCGGGCGTGGTCTCGATTTTCGATGACATATTCTCCCTGACCTGGATTCTGGGCATCATGCTGTGCATGAACTGGAAGCTGGCGCTGATCACCTTCGCGGTGCTTCCGTTCATCGTGGTCGCGACCAGGATTTTCCGCGACAAAGTCCGCGATTCTTACCGCCGCATTCGCGTCG